>DATJQO010000101.1:0-21280 GCA_035505695.1 Mycobacterium sp. | reverse complement strand
AACCGCGCCGCCGCACCAATCCGCTCCACCAGCCCCACCGACTCCGGCGTCGTCGACCGATGGCGGCACTCCATCATCTCACCGAACATCACGTCGAACCGCGCCCGAACCTCATCGAACATACATTCGAGTATGCCACGGGGGCTGACATCAAGCCCCCGGAGGCTTAATCCCCTTGCCGGACCCAGGAGAAGAAGTACAAGCTCATCGCCGTCACCAGTGCGAGCAGCACCCACTGCACCAAGGCTTGGTCAATCCATGAACCGGGCGGTGGACTGCCAGGAAGGATGTTGCGCAGCGGGACGACCGCGAACAGCATCGCGGCATACCAAGTTCCGAACGGCGGCAAGAACTTTCGCCTGCCCATCGCCATGGGAATAGCCACTATCAGCGCGATGGTCGGCAGCGTCATGAGGACGAGGCAGATGACCAGGTCGAAAACAAGCGGGCCGTCGGCTCTCTCCAGGGTGATGACCACGTTGCCGGTGTCCATCGACCGTGACGTCTTGAGCCCGCTCGGGTCGCGAACGCGCTCGACGTTGATGTTCCAGCCGTCCAACGATCCGGTTACTTCGACGAGAGCCGGGACCTTTCGACGGTTGTCACCGGCCCCGACGAACGCATCGGCCGCGATCGGCTCCGTCTTGTACGTGTCGAATGGCCAGTTCCGGGGATTGCCGTGCGCCTCGATGGTGGTGGTGAGCTGCGCCGGCGCTTTCCCCTTCGGGTAATTCAGGTCCCCCAGGTCGCTTGTTGGATACAGTCGCACGGCGACGTCGTTGCCCAATACATCGAATCGTGGGTCGTATTGGGCAACCCCGGGATAAACCAGCACGTTCACGGTGAGCCGATTCGTGACGGGTTTCAGCTCCTCGAGACGTAGCTGCACGATGGTCGCGTCGCCGCCGCCCTGGCTCAAATCCAGAGCAGGCAGCGGGCCCCCTTCGCGTTGCAGCAAATGAACGCCGAGCAGCGACAGCGCATAGGTGATGACGACGGTGACCAGAATGGCCACCCCGATCTCGATCTGAGATTTCTTTAACTTCGGCGGCTTTGATGACTTGGCAGTCGACTTCTTTTTCTTTGGCGGCGCGGCCGACTCGTCGAGCGTCGGCGCCGCAGCGGGCGTCGGCTGAGCCTCTGTGGTCATTGCTCGCCGTCCGGACCGACCGCCTGCCGAGATCCAGTTTGCCGGGGCCCCACGTGGTCCGATGCTAACGAACGACCGTGCTGATCGCGCGCCGAATGCTCACACCGGGATGGACATAGCGGCTTCCGTCACGCGCCGGACATGCAACGTTCACTCGCCGGACGATCGCAGGTCCGCGACGCAGCGAAACCCGATGTGGGTGGTCGCGGAGTCTTGCGACTGCGGTGAACGTGCTGCTGGACGGTAGCGGTGGCAGTACTCCGGCGCGCACAGGTGCGACCCGCCCTTCAATGTCTGGCTGACGGTCGGATCGGCGGGGCCTAAAGGTGTGCAACAGGCTTTGGGCGGCTGATCGAGCCGGTGGTGTGCGGAGAATTCGGTGGCGGTCCACTCCCAGACATTGCCGATCATGTCGAGCAAGCCAAACGCATTGGGCGGAAAGGTGCCCACCGGCGAAGTCCCCGTCCAGCCGAGCGCCCCGTCATTGCGGTAGGGGAAGCTGCCCTGCCAGGTGTTGGCCATCAGTCGCCCATCAGGTGTGGTCTCCTCGCCCCAGGTGTACGTCGTCGTGCTCCCGGCCCGGGCCGCATACTCCCATTCGGCTTCCGTCGGCAGTCTCCGGCCGGCCCAGCGCGCATAGGCCCCAGCGTCCGGATAGGCCACCTGCACCACCGGATGATCGCCCCGGTCGGCGATGTCGGTGTCCGGCCCGAACGGATGACGCCAGCTTGCCCCCGGTACCCAGTCCCACCATTGCAGCCAGTCACGCAGATCGACGGGCCCGGGTGTGGGGCGGAAAACCATGGCGCCCGGGCACAGATCGTCCGGGTTCGCGCCAGGATAGAGCGCGGGGTCGATGGGTCGCTCCGCGACCGTCACATAGCCTGTAGCGGAGACGAATTCGGCGAACTGCGCATTGGTCACCGGGTGCCGTTCCACCGCGAAGGGACCCACGGTCACGGTATGGATCGGCGCCTCTTCCGGGTAAAAGCTCGTCGAGCCCATGCGAAATGACCCGCCGGGCAACTCGACCAACTCGGTAAGCACCACTTCAGGGTATGCGAATCAAGGGAACAACCAATTCCGGCATTCATGCAGTCGAGCCCACCCGTTCATCTAATCTTGGTTTACTTGCTCGTTTCGATAGCTGTATCTCTCGACATGTGCCGAAGTGGGGATGACGTTGCGGTTGCCCCTCGCGCTCGCCGTCGGCGCCGGGCGCCATCGTGGCCGACGAGGCCATGCGAGTCCACCCGCCGCATCCGTTGTCGCAAGGAAAGAATCAACGTGAAGCGCAATCGATCAGCTGCAGTCATGAGCTTGCTCGCCACGGCTGCCGTATTTGTCTCGGCATGCAGCAATGCCCCCGCGACCCTGCCTTATACCGCCGGGGCCAAGGTTAGCTGCGGTGGCGACCAGAACTTGAACGCCAGCGGCTCGACCGCACAAGCCAATGCGATGAGCCGGTTCATCGACGTCTATACCAAGGCCTGCCCCGGGCAGCATCTCAACTACACCTCAAACGGTTCGGGTGCCGGAGTCAGCGACTTCATTGCCGGCAAAACCGATTTCGGCGGATCGGACATACCACTGAGCGGTGACCAATACGCTGCGGCCAAACAGCGATGCGGCGGTGCCGACGCTTGGAACCTGCCCGTGGTGTTCGGCCCGCTGGCCATCACCTACAACCTCAGCGCCGCCGATTCGCTGGTGCTCGACGCGCCCACGCTGGCCAAAATCTTCAACGGCACCATCAAGCGCTGGGACGATCCAGCCCTCACCGCACTCAACGCCTCCATGCCGGCGGAGGACATTCACGTCATCTACCGCAGCGACGCATCGGGCACCACCGACAACTTCCAGGCCTATCTGCAGGCCGCATCCGGGGGAGCCTGGACTCAGCCCGTCAGCAAGAACTTCAACGGCGACGTCGGCACCGGCGCCGCGGGCAACGCCGGCACGGCCGCTCTGGTGAGAACCACCGAGGGCGCGATCAGCTACAACGAACTCTCCTTCGCGCTGAAGGAAGGGCTGTTCGCCGCGGAGATCAAGACCCCGGCCAGCCGCAGGTCGTTGCGGCCCGTCCGGATTGGCACCGACCAGGTCGGCAAGACCATCACCGGCGCCAAAGTCATCGGCGAAGGCAACAACCTCGTGCTCGACCTTTCGTCGTTCTACAACCCGGCCCAACCCGACGTGTACCCGATCGTCATGGCTACCTACGAGATCGTATGTTCCACGTATCCCAGCGCCGACGTCGCCAAGGCGGTCAGAGCGTTTCTGCAGGCGGCGATTGGTCCCGGTCAGGTCGACCTCGCGAAAATCGGCTACATCCCGCTGTCGCCGGACTTCCGCGCAACCGTTTCGAGCGCCATCGACGCCATCGGCCCCTCGGATATCGGGGGTGCGTAGTAGAGGCCAACTGCAAGCACTAGGTCTTCTGCGGCTTCTTTCGATCACGAAACCGCCACCAGGCGAAGATGAATACGGTCATCGCGGTGACCAACCCGAACAACACCCACAGCACAACGGCCTGGTCGATCCAGGATCCCGGCGGTGGAGAACCGGGCAGGAAGTTGCGCAGGGGCATGACCGCAAACAGCATACCGGCGTACCACGTCCCGAACGGTGGCAAGAACGAGGTCCGGCCCAGCGCCATCGGTATGGCCACCCAAAACGCCAACACCGGCAGGGTTATAAGGACCAGGACTATTCCGAAGTCGAAGATCAGCTGACCCTTGGACCTCTGCAACGTGATGATCAGGTCGTCTTGTACGTCGGGGTTGGCATCCTCGGCGTCATGGACCCGGGTGACGGTAGCATCCCAGCCGTCCAACTTTCCGGTGGCTTCCACGCGGGCGGGTACTTTTTCACGGTTTTGACCGGTGCCGGTGAACACGTCGGCCGCGATGACTTCCGTCTTGTAGGAGTCGAACGGCCAGTTGCCGGGATCACCGTGGGCTACCAGGGCGGTGTTGACTTGCGCTGGTGCTTTTCCTACCGGGTACTGCAAATCCCCTAAATCGTTTTCCGGATACAGACGCACCGCCGCGTCGGTGGTCAGCACACCGAAGTTCTTGTCGTACAGCGAATCCTTCGGATAAACAAGCACATTCACGGTCAACCGGTTTGCGACGGTATCCAGCTTCTCCAGGTGCACTTGGACAACGCTGTCCTCAGCCTCGAGCTTGCTGAAATCCACCGGCGGCAGCGCAGGTGCTGACTTGGCCAACAAATGCACGGCAACCAGCGACAGGACGTAGATAACCATGACCGCCACGACAATCCCGACGGCGATCGCAATTTGCCGTCCACGTGAACCCGAATTCGCGGAGTGCGCTGGCGGGGCGGCGGTCATTGAGGCATCACGGGGCCAGATGCTAGCAGGGCAAACGGCATTTTTCGCGGGATAACAATCGAAAACATTTCAGTCACGCGAAAATGCAAGCGCGATTTCTTTCTCCACGTCTTGATAGGGCCTGCCCGAGAAGTCGACATTGACCTGGGCGATGGTGCCACCGGTGAACCTGAAGGGCGCCTTATAGCGACTGCATACTCCCGAACCTCCGTTGTGCCCGACGGTGATGCCGGCCCCCGACAACCCGAACGTTCCGGGGTGGGTCATCACCTCCGCCAGCGTGCCCACCGCATCGTCGTCGATGAACAGCGTCAGGTCACCGAGCGGTGTGTGGCTATTGGCCACCGTTCCGGTCCGCACATAGCGAACCCCGAACACATGCCTGCCCAACGGCACCGGGCCGGACGAAGAAATCAGCTGCTGGCGCTCACCGAGGAAGTTGTAGACGTAGTGCAGTCGCCCGTCCTGAATGAACAGGACGTGCCCGCCGTGGGCACCGCCTTGCTTGAACAGCACTCCTTCGGCACCGGTGGTATCGACGGTCACGTCGGCCAGCACGGCGAAGGAACGGCCGCGGATCTCGGCCGCGGCGCCGATGCCGACGTCCGCGCAATGGGGATAGTAGGTGTAGCTCGAGCGTTCGCCCACCAAATAGGGTCGCCACCGCGTCATCGTCTCCATGATGTTCAGATCCGACAGCGGCAGCCCATTGTATTTGGCGGCCTCGGCAAACCACAGCGCCTTGAGTTCCTCGAGCTTGTCCGGATTTTCGGCCGCCAAGTCATGGCACTGGCTGCGGTCGGCCTCGATGTGGAACAGTTCCCAGCGGTCGGCGTCGAAATGCGACCAGCCGGCCGGTGTGGCGGCATGCACGGTGTTGGCGAACCAGCCCCGATGCCATATCCCACGAGTACCGAGCATGGTGTAGAACTGAGTTTGTTTACCGGTGTCGGCGGTTGGATCGGCAAGGGCCGCTTTGAAACTCACACCGTCCAGCGGCTTCTGCGCGATGCCTTTGACAGTCTCCGGCGCTGTCATGCCCAGCAGGTCGTAGACCGTTGGGGTGATGTCGCAGACGTTGGTGTAGTTGTCGCGAACCTCCCCGTGCGCGGCAATCCCGTTGGGCCAGGAGATGATTGCCGTGTCGGCGATGCCGCCTTCATGCGAGGCGTAACGCTTGTACAGCTTGTAGGGCGTGTTGAAGGCCATCGCCCAGCCGATCGGATAATGGTTGTAGGTCTGCGGACCGCCGAGCTGGTCGAACAGCTTCATGCTCTCCTCGACGGTGTCGATGTAACCGTTGAAGAACTTGCCTTCGTTCACCGACCCGTTGGGCCCGCCCTCGCCGCTGGCGCCGTTATCGGAGATCACCACGATGATGGTGTTGTCCAGCTGACCGGACTCCTCGAGGTAATCCAGGATCCGGGCGATCTGGGCGTCGGTGTAACTCAGGAAACCGGCGAACACCTCGGCCATCCGGCAAAACAGCTTCTTCTCTTCGTCGTTCAGCGAGTCCCAGGGCCGCACCGTGTCCTGCAGCGGCCACGGCTCCCCCTGCGGTCCAGTGACGTCCGAATACGGGTTGACCGGCGACAGTTCGGTGTCCGGCGGCACGATGCCCATCGACTTCTGCTTTTGCAGCACGATTTCGCGATAGCGCTCGTAGCCCATGTCGAACCGGCCCGCATACTTGTCCGCCCACTCCTTGAAGACGTGGTGCGGCGCGTGCCCGGCGCCGGGACACACATAGCTGAACCATGGTTTGTCGGGGGCGATCACCTTGGCGTCGCGGATGAACTCGATGGTCTTGTCGGCAAGGTCTTTCGACAGGTGATAGCCGTCTTCCGGCGTGCCCGGGGGGTTCACCGGGTGGTTGTCGTAGACCAAGTCGGGATACCACTGGTCGGTCTCACCGCCCAGGAAACCGTAGAAGCGTTCGAAGCCGCGTGAGGTCGGCCAATGCCGTTTCGTTGACGCCAGATTGGACTCTTCAAGCGGCGTCAGGTGCCACTTGCCAACGCAATAGGTGTTGTAGCCGCGCTCGGCGAGCACCTCGGACAGCAGTGCGGTGTTGAACGGGATACGGCCGTTGCAGTTGGGGAACCCGTCCGTGAATTCCTCGATGGTGGCCATGCCCACCGTGGTGGCGTTGCGGCCGGTCAGCAGGGATGCCCTGGTCGGCGAGCACAACGCGGTGGTGTGAAATTGCGACAGCCGGACGCCGCGCTCGGCGATACGGGTCATGGCGGGCATCTCCACCAGGCCACCAAAACAATCCCAGGTCGCGATACCGGTGTCGTCCCATACCAGGTAGAGGATGTTCGGCGAGTTCTCCGGCGCGGTCGGTGCAGCGTACGGGCCCCAATCCGGTTCGGAATCCCGGATATCGAGCTCGATCTTGCCGTTGAAGTCAGGGGACATGCGCCGAGCGTAACGCCACCGCAAGAATTGCGACCTTTTTTCGCGGTGCCGTCTCCCCCCGCAAGCGGGCGGTGCCCCCAGCCCAGCAAAGCAAAACGCCCAAGACGGTCAGGTCTCGGGCGTTTCGATGTCGCTTCGGGGCTACTTGGCCTTCTCCAGAATTTCAACCAGCCGCCAGCGTTTGGTCGCGGACGTCGGACGGGTCTCCATCAGCGAGACGCGGTCGCCGATGCCGGCGGCGCTGTCCTCGTCGTGCGCCTTGACCTTCTTGGTGGTACGGATGATCTTGCCGTACAGCGGGTGACGCACGCGGTCTTCCAGCTCGACGACGATGGTCTTCTGCATCTTGTCGCTCACCACGTACCCGATGCGCACCTTGCGGCGGCCGCGCGTCTTCGGTGTGCGCGGAGTGTGCTTGGGGCCCTTGGGCTTGTCGGTGGCCGCGGCGTCGGTCGCGGCGGTTTTCTCGGGGGCGACTTTCTTAGCTTCTGCCATCACGAATCCTTACCGTCAGGCCCGGAAGCGAGGCCCAGTTCTCGTTCACGCAGCACGGTGTAGACACGCGCGATCTCTTGCCGCACCGTGCGCAGCCGGCGATTGTTGGTGAGCTGCCCGGTCGCCATCTGGAAGCGCAGGTTGAACAGCTCCTCCTTGGATTCGCGCAGACGCTCGGTGAGTTCGGAGTCGGTGAGCTCACGCAGTTCGCCAGGCGAAATTCCCACTGCCATCAGAACTGCTCCTCTCGGGTGACGATGCGTGCCTTGATCGGCAACTTGTGGATTGCACGGGTGAGCGCGGCCCGGGCCACCGCTTCATTGGGGTAGCTGAGCTCGAACAACACTCGACCCGGCTTGACGTTGACCACCCACCACTCCGGGGAGCCCTTACCCGAACCCATCCGGGTTTCCGCGGGCTTCTTGGTCAGTGGGCGGTCAGGGAAGACGTTGATCCACACCTTGCCGCCACGCTTGATGTGCCGGTTGATGGCGATACGCGCGGCCTCGATCTGCCGGTTGGTGACGTAGGCGTGCTCCAGGGCCTGGATGCCGTAGTCGCCGAAGTTCACCGCGGTGCCGCCACTGGCGATGCCGCGCTGGCGGGGGTGATGCTGCTTGCGGTGCTTGACTCTGCGGGGAATCAACATGATTCAGCTCTCCGTGCTTTGCGCTTCTAGAGCGGGTGCGGCTTCCGGCGCCGCGGACTCCTCGGCGGTTGCCGCCCGGCCAGCCTCGGTGCTGGTCGGCGTGGTGCCCGATGCGCCACTACGCCGTGGACGCATACCCGACGGACGCTCACGACGCGGACGCTCGGCGCCAGCCGGAGCGGCGGCGGCGGCCAATTCGCGCTTCCCGCCGACGATGTCGCCCTTGTAGATCCACACCTTCACGCCGATCCGGCCGAAGGTGGTCTTGGCTTCGTACAAGCCGTAGTCGATGTCGGCACGCAGCGTGTGCAGCGGCACCCGGCCCTCCCGGTAGAACTCCGAGCGACTCATCTCCGCGCCGCCGAGACGGCCGGAGCACTGCACCCGGATCCCTTTGACGTTGGGCTGACGCATCGCCGACTGGATCGCCTTGCGCATGGCACGGCGGAACGCCACCCGGTTGCTCAACTGCTCGGCGACGCCCTGAGCGACCAGTTGTGCCACTGACTCGGGGTTTCTCACTTCGAGAATGTTGAGCTGGACCTGCTTGCCGGTCAGCTTCTCCAAATCCGCACGTATCCGGTCAGCCTCAGTGCCGCGGCGGCCGATGACGATGCCGGGACGCGCGGTGTGGATGTCTACCCGGACCCGGTCGCGAGTGCGCTCGATCTCCACGTCGGCGATGCCGGCGCGCTCCAGGCCGGAGGACAGCAGCCGCCGAATCGCCACGTCTTCCTTGACGTAGTCGGAGTACTGCTTGTCGGCGTACCAGCGTGACTTCCAGTCGGTAGTGATGCCCAGCCGGAAGCCGTGCGGATTGATCTTCTGGCCCACTAGTCTGAGCCTCCCTTCGCTTCCGAAGTCTCAGATTTGGCTGCCGCCTTCTTGGCGGGTGCCTCAGCCGCCGATTTGGCCGGAGCCTTCTTGGCCGGGGCTGTCTTCGCCGGGGCTTTGGCGGCGGCCTTGCTCGCCTCGGCGCGACGGGCCCTGGTCGAGGTCGCCGATCGCTGATCCTTGACCGGCCGGCTCTCCACCACGACCGTGATGTGGCTGGTGCGCTTGCGGATCCGGAACGCGCGCCCCTGGGCGCGCGGACGGATGCGCTTGGCCGTCGGCCCCTCGTCGGCGTACACGGTGGCGACCACGAGAGTCGCCGGGTCCAGTCCGTTGTTGTTCTGCGCGTTGGCCGCGGCGCTGGCGATCACCTTGGCCACCGGCTCGCTGGCGGCCTGCGGGGCCCAGCGCAAAATGTCCAGTGCGTCGGCCACCGACCTGCCCCGCACCAGATCGATGACCCGGCGTGCCTTTGTCGGCGACACCCGTACGAACCGTGCCTTGGCCACGGCCGAGGGGAATTCCGTTGTGGTCATCGCCGCTTGGCCTTCCGGTCGTCCTTGATGTGTCCCTTGAAGGTGCGTGTCGGGGCGAATTCACCAAGCTTGTGACCGACCATCGCCTCGGTGACGAACACCGGGACATGCTTGCGTCCGTCGTGGACCGCAAAGGTGTGACCGATGAAGTCCGGAATGATCGTGGAACGCCGCGACCAGGTCTTGATGACCTGCTTGGTGTTCTTCGCGTTCTGTACGTCGACCTTCTTCAGCAGATGGCTGTCGACGAACGGGCCCTTCTTCAGGCTGCGTGGCATGTGCTACTCCTGGAACTTCCTAGCGCGAGTGCTTCTTGCCGGTGCGCCGGCGTCGGACGATGAGCTTGTTACTTAGCTTGTTCCGGTGGCGGGTGCGCCCTTCCTTCTTGCCCCACGGGCTGCACGGGTGACGGCCACCAGAGGTCTTGCCCTCACCACCACCGTGTGGGTGGTCCACCGGGTTCATCACCACGCCGCGGACCGATGGGCGCTTGCCCTTCCACCGCATGCGACCGGCCTTGCCCCAGTTGATGTTGGCCTGCTCGGCGTTGCCGACCTCACCGACCGTCGCGCGGCAGCGCACGTCGACGCGGCGGATCTCACCGCTGGGCATCCGCAGCGACGCGTAGCTGCCCTCCTTGCCGAGCAGCTGGATGCTCGACCCGGCCGACCGCGCGAGTTTGGCACCGCCGCCCGGCCGCAATTCGACGGCGTGAATCACGGTACCGGCCGGGATGTTGCGCAGCGGCAGGTTGTTGCCCGGCTTGATGTCCGCATTCGCGCCCGACTCCACCACATCGCCCTGCGAGAGTCCAAGTGGGGCAACGATGTAGCGCTTCTCCCCGTCAAGGTAGTGCAGCAACGCGATGTTGGCGGTGCGGTTGGGGTCGTACTCGATGTGCGCGACCTTGGCGTTGACATCGTCCTTGTCGTTGCGCCGGAAGTCGATCAGCCGGTAGGCGCGCTTGTGGCCACCACCCTGGTGGCGGGTGGTGATCCGGCCGTGCGCGTTGCGCCCACCACGACCGTGCAGCGGCCGCACCAACGACTTCTCCGGCTCCGAACGCGTGATCTCGGCGAAGTCGGACACGCTGGCGCCGCGACGACCCGGGGTCGTCGGCTTGTACTTACGAATTGCCATGTCTCATCAAGTCTTTCTCTCGCGCGCGGCTAGGCCGGTGCTCCGAACAGGTCGATCGGCTTGCTGCCCGGTGCCAGCGTGACGATGGCCCGCTTGGTGCTCTTGCGCGTGCCGTATCCAGTCCGGGTGCGCTTGCGCTTGCCCTGCCTGTTGGCGGTGTTCACCGATGCGACCTTGACGGAGAAGATCTTCTCCACCGCGATCTTGATCTGCGTCTTGTTCGAATCGGGGTGCACCACAAAGGTGTACACGTTGTCATCGAGCAGCCCGTAGGACTTTTCCGAGATGACCGGGGCCAAGATGATGTCGCGGGGGTCAGTGACGGTCGCCATCAGGCCGAAACCTCCACATCCGTGTCGTCACCAGCGGTGCGTGTTGCCGCGGCGATGTAGGCGCGCAGCGCCTCAACGCTGAACACCACGTCGTCGGAGCGCAGCACGTCATAGGTGTTGAGCTGATCGGGTGCCAGGATGTGCACCCCGGGCAGATTGCGCACGCTCTTGGCGCCGGCCTCGTCGCTGCGGCCGATGACAACCAGAACCTGCTTGCGGTCGGTGAGCGTGCCCAGAAAAGCCCTGGCACTCTTGGTGGACGGCGTCTGGCCCGACACCAGCTCGGTAACCGCATGGATGCGTCCGTTACGTGCCCGGTCGGACAGCGCCCCACGCAACGCCGCGGCGATCATCTTCTTGGGCGTGCGCTGACTGTAGTCGCGCGGCTTGGGGCCGTGCACGACGCCGCCACCGGTCCATTGCGGGGCCCGCGTCGAACCCTGCCGCGCACGGCCGGTGCCCTTCTGCCGCCAGGGCTTGCGGCCGCCGCCGCTGACTTCGCCGCGCGTCTTGGTCGAGTGCGTGCCCTGGCGGGCGGCCGCCCGCTGGGCGGTGACCACCTGGTGCATCAGTGCGACATTGGCCGGCGCGTCGAACAACTCGGCAGGCAGCTCGATGGAGCCGTCGACCTTGCCGTCCGGCGTCTTGACATCAATCTTGAGAGCCGCCATTACTTTTCACCTCGTTTGATCGCGCTGCGGACCATCACGAGCCCACCGGTGCGGCCGGGGACCGCACCCTTGATCAGCAGCACGCCGTTCTCGGTATCGACCTTGTGCACCAACAGGTTCTGCACGGTCACCCGGTCGTTGCCCATCCGGCCCGCCATCCGCATGCCCTTGAAGACCCGCCCGGGAGTGGCGCAGCCGCCGATGGAACCGGGACGGCGATGTACCGCCTGGGCACCGTGACTGGCGCCCTGACCGCGAAAGCCGTGGCGCTTCATGGTGCCGGCGAAGCCTTTCCCCTTCGAGGTTCCGGTCACGTCGACGTAGCTGCCGTCGGTGAATATCTCCGCCGTCAGCTCCTGGCCGACCTCGTACTCGGCCGCCGCGTCGGGGTTGTCCAGCCGCAGTTCGGCCAGATACCGGCGTGGGTTGACGCCCGCGGCGGTGTACTGACCGGTCATCGGCTTGTTGACCTTGCGCGGACTGATCTCGCCGTAGGCCAACTGGACGGCGCTGTAGCCGTCCTGCTCCGGCGTGCGGATGCGGGTCACCACGTTCGGGCCGGCCTTCACAACCG
Source organism: Mycobacterium sp. (assembly GCA_035505695.1). Classification (GTDB taxonomy): domain Bacteria; phylum Actinomycetota; class Actinomycetes; order Mycobacteriales; family Mycobacteriaceae; genus Mycobacterium. Next base: position 9,120 of record DATJQO010000101.1, on the reverse strand, counting down.
TCACCGGCACAACCCGGTTGTTCTCGTCGAACACCTGGGTCATGCCCAGCTTGGTACCCAGAATGCCTTTTCGTGCCATGAGTTCGCCGATCTCCTACTGGATGTTGACGTCGACACTCGCCGGAAGATCGATGCGCATCAGCGCATCAACGGTCTTCGGCGTGGGATCGAGGATGTCGATCAGTCGCTTGTGGGTACGCATCTCGAAGTGCTCCCGCGAGTCCTTGTACTTGTGCGGGGAGCGGATGACGCAATACACATTCTTCTCGGTCGGCAACGGCACCGGCCCTACGACGCTGGCACCCGTGCGGACGACGGTCTCGACGATCTTGCGCGCCGATGCGTCGATAGCCTCATGGTCGTAGGCCTTAAGCCTGATGCGGATCTTCTGTCCCGCCACGCTTCTCCTACCCTCACTCCACTGTCAAAAAATCCGTGTCCGGAGCTGGTGCTCCCAGCGCGCCGATCGAGCCCGGGCCAATTCTGGGCCGGTCGAGCGTCGCGCCGGATACTGCGCCGCTGTTTACCTGTCGTGGTCCACCGGCCCCCGCGGTCGGGTGTGTCACCCTCACGCAGCCTTGACGCGCCTATTTCGAGGCCGAAGTAGTCGCTCCAAGGATGGGACCGGACGCGCCCGTTTGGGCACTGGTCGTATGCCCGGCCAGGCGCGAACCTGCCCCAAGGCAACCTGAACAGTATGCCCTAGATCATGGGTTTGGCCAAATCCCGGGCGAACGCCGCCGAGATGGCCTTGCCGCACGCGGTCGGCGGCCTCAGGCGCCCGCCGATTCTATGCTCGCCGCGCCGGCCCGGTGCTGTGCGCGCTGCACATATAAGAAGCCGTCCACGGCCGCGAGCGCGCACTCGCGATAGTCGAAATCGGACAGGGTGGACAGGCGTCCCAGCACCAGCGGGCCGATGAGCATGGCGATGGCCCGGGACCGGTCCACCTCACCGAGTTCGGCGGCGTCCGGGCTCTCGAAGATGGCGTCGAACGGCGCCGCGTACTGCTGGGCGATGCGCTCCCGCAAGGTGGTCATCGCTGCGCTGTCGCCGCGAGGTTTCGGCAGCCCGTCGAGGTCGCGGCCCAGCGTCAGCCACGACATCGCCGTCATCACAACAGGCGCCTGGGCCAGGGCTTCGGCCTGGTCCAACACCACCGCGACCAGGCGATCCCGCAGCGAACCGTCGGCCGGCGGGGTGGGTGACGGCGGTATGAGGGCGTTGAAAGCCGCTGCCAGCAAATCGTTTCCGCTCGGGAAGTGGCGATACAGGGTGGCCCTGGCTACGTTGGCGGTACGGGTGACCGCGTCGACCGTCACCGCACTGGGACCCCCGGAGCGCAGCAACGCGGCGGCGGCTTCCAGCAAACGGGCCCGCGACCGCGCCGGCCGGGGATCGGTAGTCCCGCCAGTGATTGTGCGCCACCTCCCGTTCGGGGACGAGACCATTAGTCTACCCAGCGCACTGGGTGGATTGGCGGTGCGACGTAGGCCACGCAGGCGCAGCGGAACTGGATTGTCCGCCGGCGGCTCGCCATCGTAAGAGCTCGCCAATGTTGTTGGCGCACATCTCTTTCGATACAAATTCCGATGGCCCGGATACTTGAAAAGACCCCCTCGTTCTGGTATCAGAAATGTATATCCGACCGTGAAACCAAGGGAGGGATCGGTAGCGAGGGTAACCACCAGGAATCCGGCAACGAGTTGGCTGCTGTGCCGTCCACGAATATTGCGACGCCTAGTTCGCGCCTGACGCACACATGCGCATCGCCACTTGTCGTGGCCATCTACGTGGACCGCATTTTCGCCGCCACTCGTCCGTGCGGGCCGCCGCTCGGCTGGGCAGCGGCCCGCCCTTCATCGAACGAACTGTGCGGCCCGGTGTCCGAGCATGACGATGGTTGCGTGCGGACCGCGGCTGGTGATCGCGGGCAGGATCGAGCCGTCGATGACCCAGAGGTTTTCAATGCCATGCACCCGGCACCGGTGATCCACGACGGCCCGCGGATCAGCGGCCGTGCCCATCGGCGCGGTGCCGCAAAGGTGTTGCGAAGTAGACCATGCTGGAGGCCCCACTTGTGCTGTCGCCCCGGCCAATTCGCCAGCCAGCTCGCTACCCCGGCGTAGTGCTGCGACGTCGTCGGGCTCGCTGTCGTAGCGATGCTCGATTCGAGGCGCAACCCGGGGATCTGACGAAACGAGCGTGATACGGCCCCGTGCCCGTGGCTGCATGAGGGCCACCCCGATGTGTGGCCAGTCGGCGTGGCCTTCGGTGCCGTCGCCGGTCATCGCAACGAATCCGCCCGTATAGGGCCTGATTTCGAGCTGGTCAGCGGTGCTAAGCACGACTTCGAGCACCGGCCGGCCGGGAGCAACCGTCCAATCGGTGGGTAACACCCATTCGGGATGATCACTGAACGACATCCCCACCGGTAGCGCAGCCACCACCGGTATGCCCACCGTTCGCAGCGTTTCTGCATCCCCGATCCCGGAAAGCATGAGCAGCTGCGCGGTTTGAATAGCACCGGCGCACAAAACGATTCGGTCGGCGGTCAACGTGATGTGCCCGTGCGGTCCGGTCGCGTCGACACCGTGTGCAGCGGTTCCGGCGAAATTCAACCGCACGGCCCGCGTGCCCGCCAGCAGCCTCAGATTTGGCCGGTTCAACGCGGGGATCAAATATCCTGCACCCGATCCGATGCGCGTGCCGTCGACGATGTTGAGCGGAACGGCACCAATACCCGCGACGACTTGTGGCCCGCAGTCGTTGAGGTCGGTGACCCAGGCGAACCCGGCGCGCTGCGCGGCGGCGATGAAGCGCTCGGTGGTTCCGGTCATGTCGTGGGTTCGACGCACCAGAATCGGCCCGCTGTCGCCATGCGCCGGCCCGGCGAAATCCAAGTCGGTCTCGATGGCGCGGAAGCTGTCGAGGACATCCCCCCACGCCCAGCCGGGTAATGCGATGCGATCGAAGTCGCGCGGCAAGCCACGGCAGAAGTAGCCGCCGTTGACCGCACCCGAACCGCCGACGGTCGCCCCGCGTACGATCGGCCACTCGCGGGGGGGTCGATCGGTGAGCCGGGTCTGGTAACGCTGAACCAGCGGACTGCCGGCCCCAATCGGCAATTGCAGCCCGTTGGCGGTCTGCGCGAGCAGCCCTTTGTCGAGCGCCGGTCCTGCCTCGAGGACGGTCACCGCACATCCGGAATCGACGGAAAGGCGTTCGGCCACAACTGATCCAGCACTACCGGCGCCGACGATCAGCACATCACTGTGCGCGGTGGCCAAGGTGGTGGCTAGTTCCGAATCTGTGGCTTCAGCGCGCGCAGGTTGCGTTCGCGCAGCACGCCCCACCACAACCCGAGGCCGTATGCCAAGTCGTCGACACGCTTGAGCAACAGATAGCTCAGCGGCCCGATCGGCTCGGCGTCCTCACCGATGGCATCCCGGCGAACCAGCCAGTCCACCACGCCGTCCATGACGGCCGCGACCAGCACGACCCTTCGGCAAGGCCGCGACACCGTGGCGGCCAGCAAGGCCACCGGCCAGTAATGCCGGCACAGCGCCGACGCCAGCTGTAGTGCCGCCGACCACAACCCGCGGGTCGCGATCACCACCACGTCGGCCAGCGACGTCTCGGCCGAGCGCATTGCCCGCGCGATCCGGCGGCCGGTCAGAAATGCGACGACGATCGAGGCCAGCTGACCGAGGCTGGTCCCGAACACCATCAGAATCCAGATCATCAGGGCCCAGCCGGAGATCACCACCGGTGCCGTCTTGTCGGGGTGACGGACAGATAATGGAGCCGCCGACCCGCCGTAAAACGCCTTGCGCGCAAGCCAATCGCGGAGTTCGGTGCGATGGTCGTGAGCTACCAGCGCAATCGGCTCATAGCGAAGCCGGGCACCCGTCTCGATGAGCCGCCAACACAGGTCGACGTCCTCTCCGGATTGCAAGGTCTCGTCGAACCCGCCGACGCCGCGGATCGCCGAGCTGCGACAGATGATCGCCGCGCTGGGAACGTAGGACACCGTGCTGTGGGGCAACACCGGCGCTTCGCGTGAACCGAGGTCGAGCGACGAGTGCACCGCCTCATAGCGCGCTACCACGTTCTCGCTGTGCGACAAACCGACGATGCGTGGTGCCACCAGGCCGACGGTGGGATCACAGAAGTGACCGAGCAGCGCTTCCAGCCAACCGCGGCGCGGCGCCACATCGGAGTCCAAGAACGCGACGAACTCGGTCTTGCACGCGGCCAGCCCGGTATTGCGGGCGGCGCCCGGCCCCCTGCTGCGGGCGTGCCGCACCACTTCGATGTCGCAGTGCGCGCCGACGAAGTCGTCCGCCTCGATGGGGGGAAACGAACCGTCGTCCACCACGATGACACGCAAGCCTCGCAGTGAGCTCACCAATCTCCGCACGCCGGAAAGGTTGTCGCGCACCGGGATTACTACGGTCACGTCATGGTGCGATGGGCCGCCCGCCGGCCGCGGATGCGCCACCGTGGCGTCCAGCAGGGTGCGGGCCAGCTGGGCGCTGACGTCGTCGCGGACCTTCAGCCGGCCATCGCACAGCATGTCCTGAGCAGCGGGCGCTAACTTCAGCAGGCGGGTCGGTGACCCGCCGAGCAGCGCCGAGCCGTCGCCGAGTACCCGCACCCGGCGATCGACCTGGACGGCGAACCCGTCCGGTAGCCGGGCTTGACTCATGTCAGCATCCCGTCGCGTCCGGGCAACCACCGGGCGACCCGCCGCACACACCCGTCCACCATCTCGGCGAAGATACGCTTGCCCTCGGCGGCGGTGGCGGTGGTCGGGTCTCCCAGCACGCCCACCGGGCTGACCGCCGCGACACCCCCGCGGCGCATCGACGGGAGCAGCTCGGGCAACGGTGCCGAATTACCGGGGAGCCATCGGTCGGTCAGCACGTCGGCCGGCGAGATATGCAGCAGTACGGACGTTTCGGTATGGCCCGCGTGCGCATCGCCGCCGGCGGTGAGGCACGGGCACCATCCGGCGTCGCTGCCCTCGGCGCGCAGCCTGCCCACCGCACTGTTCAACGCGGCCACATTGCCGCCGTGGCCGTTGAGGAAGACCAGGCGCTGGGCCCAGCCAGCGGCCGATCGGCCGTACTCCAAAAGCAGCATGGTCAGCGCCTCGCTACCGATCGAGATGGTTCCGGCGAAACTTTGGTGCTCCCCGCTGGCGCCATAGGCGATGGCCGGTGCCACCAGCCACTGCTGCGAAAGACGCGGCACGGCGGCCCGCGCGACCGCGGTCGCGATCCGGGTGTCGGTGTCCAGCGGCAGATGCGGGCCGTGTTGTTCGGTCGACCCCAGCGGAATCGTTAGCGACGGCGAGGTGCAGAAAAGCTGACTCGAGGTCGCCGTTCCTAATTCGCCGTGTACGGGCACTCGGTGATGGTAGGACGAATTCACCTGGCGTGCACCAATTGTTGTACGTTGAAATTAATTTTTTTCTGGCCTGTTCATCGAGGGTTCGACATTTCCAGCTCTTTGGTCACGCTTACCACGCAGGTACCACGATTTTCGCCGCCGTAGATATTTCCGGATACTCAATCCAGACCAGACCGGCCGAGATAACAAGGTTAGGCTGCTAGGGGCTTTCCTCGCCGGGCACCCCCAGTGCCCGCACGAAGCCCGGCGGGACCAGAATGTCGTCCGGGTTCAGATCGTGCACGCCGGCGCGACCCAGACCCATCAGCGCCGAGTCGATGCCGCCGCGCAAGATGTCGAGCACGTTCTCCACGCCGGATTGCCCGGCCGCGGCGAGGCCCCACAGATAGGCCCGGCCGATCATCACCGCGCGCGCACCCAATGCCACCGCCTTGACGACGTCGCTCCCGCGCCGGACGCCACCGTCCAGCAATACCTCGATCTGATCGCCGACCGCCGCGGCTATCGGCGGCAGGGCGCGGATCGAGGCCGGCGTGCCGTCCAGATTGTTGCCGCCGTGATTCGACACCGAGATCGCCGAAACCCCGGCGTCCACAGCTTTTTTTGCGTCGTCGACGCGCATCACGCCCTTGAGCATGAACGGTCCGCCCCACAGTTCACGTAGCCAGGCGATGTCTTCCCAGGTCGGCGGCGGCGTGCCCATCCATTCCCCGTACGCCGCGAAAAAGGGCGGCCCGGGCTCACCGCGGCGGCCCTGGTTGGGCACTCGCAGCTCCGGCGGCCGCAACGTCTTGCCGAACTTCCACAGCCACCGCGGCCGGGTGAGGGCCTCGGGCGACAGTCGCAGGATGGTCCGCAGGTTCATTTCTTCCGGGATCTTGGGACTGCCCCAGTCCCGGCCATGCGAGAAGGTCCAGTCGGTGGTGACGATCAGGCCCACCGCACCGGCCTGGCGCGCCCGCTCGACGCGCTCGGCGATCGCGTCACGTCCGCCCAGCCAGTACACCTGGAAGAAGACCTTGGGGTTGGCGGCGATGACCTCCTCGAGCGGTTTACTCGCAAACGAGGACAGACCCATCGCCGTTCCGCGCGCCGCGGCAGCCCGTGCGACTGCCACTTCGCCGTCGGGGTCAACCGCCTGGACGCCGGTCGGTGAAATGATCACCGGCAGCGAAATATGCTGCCCCATGACGGTGGTGGACAAGTCGCGCTTCTCCAGCGCACCGATGACGTGCGGGGCGAAACCGAGTTCGCCGAAGGCAGCCACGTTGTCGGCGACCGTGATTCCTTTCTCGCTGGCTGAAATCAGCGAGGAGTAAACGGATTTCGGTAGCCGCCGTTTTGCCCGTTGTTGCGCGATAGCGACCGTTTCGAACCACTGGTCGGCCATGACTACAGTGGGCTCTCGTTGCAGGGGCGCGCGGGCGGGGATGCCGGGGGCCGCACCGAGAGCCTCAGTGGCACCGGTTGCCCGCTGCCGCGTGAGTGGTCGGCGCGCGGCCGCGGTGTCTGACGTTGCCGGGCCAGTGCTGCGGCACTGTGTCCCTGCACGCATTCGGGATCCGGACCCTCGATCCGAAGCCCGGTGAAGAATTTGGCCGCCATGCATCCCCCCCGGCAGCTGTCGTAGTGCCCGCAGCTGCCGCAGGCCCCGGCCGATTGGGGCTCGCGCAGCTCACGGAACAGCGGAGCGTTCTTCCACACGTTGTCAAACCCCCTGTCGGACAACACGTTTCCGGCAAGGAAGCGGTCATGGATGGCGAACGGGCAAGCGTACACGTCGCCCACCGGGTCGATCAGGCACACCACCCGGCCGGCTCCGCACATGTTCAAGCCGGCCAACGCGCCGGGCTGGCCCAAGGGTGACAGATGGAAGAAGGAGTCACCGGTTAGCACTCCCTCCCCCTTGGCGACCAGCCAGTCGTAGAGCTGGGCCTGCTGGGCGGCGGTGGGGTGCAGGTCTTCCCAGACGTCGGCGCCCCGCCCCGATGGACGCAGCCGGGTGATCCGCAGGGTGGCGCCGTACCGGCTTGCCAGTGCGGCGAATTCGTCGAGCTGGTCGACGTTGTGCCGGGTGATGACGACGGAGATCTTGGGTCCCCCGTTTTGCGCGAAGCCGGCCGCCGCCAGGTTTTCCAATGCGCGCACCGCCATCGCGAAGGACCCGGCCCCGCGCACGGTGTCGTTGACTTCGGCGGTGGCCCCGTCGAGCGAGATCTGAACATCGACGTAGTCACTGGCGGCAAGCCGGGTGGCGACCTCCGCAGTGATGCGCACCCCGTTGGTGGAGAACTTCACCCCCACGTGATGGGTGGTGGCGTAATCGACCAACTCCCAAAAGTCCGGGCGCACAGTGGGTTCGCCGCCGCCGATGTTGACGTAGAACACCTGCATCCGCTGCAGCTCGTCGATGACCGCCCGGCACTCCGCGGTGCTCAGCTCGCGCGGGTCACGCCGCCCTGAGCTGGACAGGCAGTGCACGCAGGACAGGTTGCACGCGTAGGTCAGTTCCCAGGTCAGGCAGATCGGCGCGTCGAGGCCGTAGCTGAACTGCTCGATCAGCGGCATCGGGCCCGTGGTGACGGGCGCCGCGGTCATGCCGGCTCCCGGCGGCAGATCATCTGCGACGCGGCCAGCGTGGCCAGCGCCCGGCGGTAGCCGGGCAGTTCGGCGTCCGGCACGTCGGCCGCGCGGCAGGCCGCCCGGGCGCTGGGCTGCGCCGCCAGCGAGCTGATCACGGTCAGCAGGGCCGGGCTCTTGAGGAACGACAGCTGCCGGGTACCGAAGTGGTAGAGCAGCGCGCCGAACCGCTCTGGGCGCACCTGGACCTGCGGGGCCAGCCGCCATGCCCCGTCCAGGTCGAAATCAGTAGACACCGCACATGCCGTCGATCGAGACCTCCTCGACCAGGACCTCGTCGGCCACGACGTCCTCGGTGGCCTCGTCGGCCTGGGCAGCGGGGTGGTCAGCCATGTCAGCTCCTCGGGTCTGGTGCTCGTCGCCGATATTCGTCACACTGTGACGAATATCGGCAGGCTAAACGACCGGCCTGGACGCAGGCAATACCCGGCAGGAAGATCCCGTCCGATGACCACCGACGTAACGCACGGCCCGGCCCGCCGCGGCCGCCCGCCCCGGACCAGCGCGCGCGAACTGGAGCTCATCGCGCTGCAGCTGTTCACCGAGCAGGGCTTCGAGGAGACCACGGTGGACCAGATCGCGGCCGGGGCCGGGGTGAGCCGGCGGGCGTTCTTCCGCTACTTCGACTCCAAGGCCGGCGTGCTGTGGGGGGCGTTCGACACCGAGGTGGCCACGATCCGGCGCCTGCTGGCCGGGATGCCTGGCGACCTGCCGGTGATGGAGGCGGTGCGCCGGGCGGTCCTGGCGGCCAACCACTACCGGGCCGAGGACGTGCCGGAACTGCGCGCCCGGATGTCCCTCATCGGGGCGGTGCCCGGCCTGGTGGCCAGCGCCGCGGTGCACTACGACGCCTGGGAGCGGGCGGTGGCCGGGTTCGTGGGCCGGCGGGCCGGGCAGCCCGCCGACTCGCTCTACCCGCTGGCCGTGGGCCGGGCCACGCTGGCCGCCTGCCGGGCCGCGTTCGACCGGTGGACGGTGCACGCGGACGCCGACCTCAGCGTGTACCTGGACGCCGCGCTGCGCGCGCTGGCGGCCGGCTTCCGCGACGACGTGATCACCGCC
>DATJQO010000100.1:0-45133 GCA_035505695.1 Mycobacterium sp. | reverse complement strand
AGGGAACCCGGTCCGGGTCAACAGGACCCGGACCATGCCCATGCCGCGTCAGAAAATCCGACTTCGATTCTCCAGGGCGATAGCCATCCGGGCCGGAGAATTCACGGTAGCGCCGACCCGCTTGGGTCCTTCGGTGATCACAAAGTGGGCGCAATGCTTCTCGAAGTCCGGGCTCGGCTCCATGGGCGAAAACAATCCCCCAACCGGTCTCTCCGAGATTGGTCGGGTCGACGTCCTCTATTGGCCCCAACGACGTGTAGAGGCTGCGTTCGTGACGCCACTTGAGTTCCAGCAGGTGTATCGGATCAAGCTGTTCCCCGAGCGCAACCTTGGTAATATCCCCACTCGACAACGCCGGGAAGAAGTAGTCTCCGGTGAGGGCATTGACGCCATTGAATACGAATGGTTCGGAGGTCATCAATTTTCTCCCATTCGATACGTACACATCCCAGGACCGTTACCCGGTTTAAGCCTAACCTCGATTTTTCGCGCCGCCTTGGCGGGGTCGGCGCAGCCGGTTCTGGCCGGCCTGTGGCGTTGATTGTGGCATGCGGGTACGACAAGTCGCCGGGTGTCGCGCCGGTGGGCGGGCTTTCCTAAGGCCGTGGGTCTTTCGAGTCGTCGGGTCAGGGATTGGGGGTTAGGTGAAGGCGGCGCGGATGCGGGTCCAGGCGGTGGCGATCGCGTTGGCCCAGCGCCAGGTGGAGTCGATGCGCAGCCGGAGTTGTCGGGCGCCGCGGGTTAGGCGGGCGGCGACGTGCAGGATCCGGTAGCGGAACGTTCCGATCTCGCAGCGCGCGAGGTCGGGGTGATCGGTGAAGCCGATGAGTTTGGTCCAGGCGACCAGATCAGTTGCGGCCATTATGATTTCGAGCCAGGCGGCATTGGCGTCAAAAGAGTTGAACGGCAGGTTGCGCAGCCCGGTGGCCTTGGCCTCGCGGATGCGGTCTTCCACGCGCGCGTGCTGGCGATGGCGCAACTCCAGGCCGGCGAGCTGGCCCGCGATCACCCCGTTGGGGGTGTCGGTGAGAAACCCGGTGACCCGGTGCCCATCGGAATCGGTGAACCGCAGCTGCGCGCCGGGATGCGGGCGTTCCTTGCGCAGGATCAGCCGGGTCCCGGCAGGCCATTTCGACAAATCCACCAGATCGGTGGCCTCGGCCACCCAGGCGCCCTCGCGGATGCCGCCGTCGGCATCGATGGCCGGATACCAGCTGTTGGTGGCGGTGAGCACCTCGGCGGCCTCGCGCACATGCGCGTCGATGACGGCTCCCAGGGAAAACCCGACGTGCGCGCCGCGGCAGGCCGCGGCGAATCCATAGGTGGCGCCGGCCGAATCCGAGCGGATCAAAATCTGCGGCGCGTCAGGATTCTCCGGGTCCGGCCGATACGACGGGGGCAATGAGCCCAGCGCCTGCTCCAGCACCGTGATGTGGTCGGCGACGGTGTTACTGCCCGCGTTGCCCGCCCGCAACAGCCCCGCCAGCGCTTCGCCGCCGGCGATGTCGGGACGATCCAAAAACATCAGCAGCGAGTGAAAGCCGAAGGTGTGCTTCCAGGTCGCGGCCGCGTTCTGCTTATTGTCGGAATGGTCGACGGTGATGGTGGCATCGACATCGATATGCAGCCAGCCATCGCGGGCCGGGGCAGCCCTTGCGGCCCAGGCCCGCGCTCGCGCGTGCGCTCGCGCCGCCCGGATCCGCGGCAGCCGGGCGGCATCGATGCGCTCATCGACCAGCCGCCACAGCGTGGTCGTCGAGGCGACCGGCCCGAACGCGTGCTCGCGATCCCCCCACAACTGACCGACCCCGTCGACGCAGTCCGCACCATCGGCCACCGCGGCGGCCAGATCGGCGAACACCTCCCCGGGCGCATGCGTCCACGGCCCCTGGTAGGTGTCCGCCAAGGCGGCTGTGACCTGCGAGGACAACCCGGTCAGATCGGCCACCTCGCGCACCATGCCCATCCCGGTATGCGACACGACGCCATGGCCGTCCGCCGACACTTTCACCCGAGAAACCGCTACGCTACTGTTCACCTAGAAAGTGCCTTCCCGCTCGGAATCATGGACTCTTGACAAGCCCCATCATTCCTTGCAGGACAGGCACTTTCGCTAACTCAAGCGCCGTGTCACACCAAGGTTCACGAAAAATCTAGGCTAGGCGCTAACGAGTTGGCCGATTCAACTTTATGCCGCATGTTTCTCGTTCGGGTCACTTCGTTTAGCTCACTGACCTCGGGGGCCTGATGCTCATCTCGTTCCCGTCACTCAGTGCGTTCGTCACACTCGGTCGACTTGGTAGCGCGGGAACACCCCGGTGGGTGGCGGCAGCACCGTGCCGGGGGCCAGCCGTGCGCCGATGGCGGCGAAGGTCCGATGGTCGTCGCGCTGCCCGAGCAAGTCGAGTAGCTTGCCGGCGGACTCGGGCATGACCGGCTGGACGAGCAGCGCCGCGATGCGCACCACCTCGCAGGTGATGTACAGGACGGTACGGAACCGGGCCTGATCCCCTTCGGACTCGCTCTTACGCAGCACCCATGGTTGTTGTGCCGAGAAGTACTTGTTGGCTTCGCCGAGCATCAGCCAGATCGCTTCCAAGGCCAGATGCATTGCCTGCCGGTCGAAAGCGGCGCGCACCCGCTCCAACAAACCGTCGGCGGTCGCCAGCAGGTCGGTATCGGCGCCAGTCAGCTCACCGGGGTCTGGCACGACCCCGCCGAGGTTCTTGGCCACCATGGACAACGACCGCTGCGCCAGGTTGCCGAGCTCGTTGGCCAGGTCGGTGTTGATTCGGGTGATCATCCCTTCTTCGGTGTAATTGCCGTCCTGCCCGAACGGGACCTCCCGGAGCAGGAAGTAGCGCACCTGGTCGACACCGAAGGTGTCGACCAGCGCCTCGGGATCGATGACATTGCCCACCGACTTGCTCATCTTCTCGCCTCGGTTGAGCAGGAACCCGTGCGCGAAAACCCTTCGCGGCAGCTCGATTCCGGCCGACATCAGAAACGCCGGCCAATAAACGGTGTGGAAGCGGATGATGTCCTTGCCGATCATGTGCAGATCGGCGGGCCAGTAGCGCCGGAACAACTCCGAATCGGTGTCCGGGTAGCCCACCCCGGTCAGGTAGTTGGTCAGCGCGTCGACCCAGACGTACATCACGTGATCGGGGTGGTCGGGCACTTTCACACCCCAGTCGAACGAGGTCCGCGAGATCGACAGATCGCGCAACCCGCCGGAGACAAAGCTGACCACTTCGTTGCGCCGCACGTCGGGTGCGATGAAGTCGGGATTGGCCTCGTAGTGGGCCAGCAGCTTGTCGGCATACGCCGACAGCCGGAAGAAGTAGGTCTGCTCGTCGGTCCACGTCACCGGCGTGCCGGTCTCCACGGCCATCCGGGTCCCGTCGACCACGGCGGTCTCCGATTCGACGAAGAACCGCTCGTCGCGCACCGAATACCAGCCGGAATAGCTGTCCAAGTAGATGTCGCCGGCCGCATCCATCCGCCGCCAGATCTCTTTGCACGCTTCCTGGTGGTCGGCGTCCGTGGTCCGGATGAACCGGTCGAACGAGATGTTCAGCTTTTCTTGCAGCCGTTGGAAGACGTCGGAATTGCGCCGCGCCAGCTCGGCTGTGGGGATGCCTTCTGCCGCTGCGGTCTCGACCATCTTGAGGCCATGCTCGTCGGTGCCGGTCAGGAAGCGCACGTCGAAGCCGTCGAGCCGTTTGAACCGGGCGATGGCGTCGGTGGCGATGTACTCATAGGCATGCCCGACGTGCGGATTGCCATTCGGGTACGTGATCGCGGTGGTGACGTAGAAGGGCCTCATCGAGAGTCCACCTTATTGTGTGCGCGTGAGCTCCAACCGACGACAACGAGAGGCTCCGCCCGCCCCGGAGCCGCTGGCGCCCTTGATCGACGCCCACACCCATCTCGACGCGTGCGGCGCCGGCGACGCCGAGGGCGTGCGGGCCATCGTGGACCGCGCCGCCGCGGTGGGGGTGGCGGCGGTGGTTACCATCGCCGACGACCTGGAATCGGCGCGCTGGGTGACCCGGGCCGCCGAGTGGGATGACCGGGTCTACGCAGCGGTGGCGCTGCACCCGACCCGCGCCGGGGCGCTCGACGATGCCGCTCGTGCCGAAATCGAGCGACTTGTGGCCCACCCCAGGGTGGTGGCCGTGGGTGAGACGGGCTTGGATTTGTATTGGCCCGGACGTCTGCACGGTTGCGCGCAGCCGGACGTGCAGCGGGAAGCGTTCGCCTGGCATATCGACCTGGCGAAACGGTGCGGGAAACCACTGATGATCCACAACCGGGAGGCCGACGCCGAAGTGCTCGACGTGCTGGCCGCGCAGGGCGCTCCCGACATTGTGATCTTTCATTGCTTTTCCTCGGACGCCGCGATGGCCCGCCGCTGCGTGGACGCCGGGTGGTTCCTCAGTCTTTCCGGAACGGTGAGCTTCCGTAACGCTCGCGCCCTGCGGGAAGCCGTCCCCGGGATACCGGCACAGCAGCTTTTGGTAGAAACCGACGCACCATTTTTGACGCCGCATCCGTTTAGGGGGGCAGCGAATGAACCGTACTGCCTTCCCTATACTGTTCGGGCGATCGCTGAACTGCTGGATCGTCGCCCAGAAGACCTGGCGCAAATAACCACGAGCAATGCTCGGCGGGTCTATGGACTGGGCAGCGACTAGCTGGTTCGCCTGGGTGATTTCGTCAAGATTCATCGCGCCGGAGTTGCCCAACGTTGGCCGGTTCGTTACCGTCTTGTGATCGAACGCTTGGCCTTCGGGTCGTATTTGTCGCTTTCTGCTGAATAGGTCGTTGGAGTGGTTGTTGTGGTCGGGGTAGTCGCGCGTTGAGTGTATTGACAAAACTTCATCAGAGCCCTTCGCCGATGTTGCGCTTGGTAGTGGGCGGGTTGTTGGTAGCGCTGGCTTTCGCCGGCGGATTCGCGGTTTCGGTGTCCAAGACGGTGACGTTGACCGTCGACGGAATCGCGATGCGGGTGACGACGATGAAGTCGCGGGTCATCGACATCGTCCAGGAGAACGGCTTCGCCGTCGGCGAGCGTGACGACCTGTATCCCGCCGCTGGCATCAAGGTGCACGATGCCACGAACATCGTGCTGCGGCGGAGCCGGCCGCTGCAGATTTCGCTGGACGGCCACGACGAGAAGCAAGTGTGGACGACGGCATCCACCGTGGACGAGGCGCTGGCCCAACTCGCGATGACCGACACCGCGCCGGCTGCGGCCTCACGCGGCAGCCGGGTTCCGCTGGCGGGGATGGCGCTGCCGGTGGTCAGCGCGAAGACGGTGCGCATCAACGATGGCGGCGCGATACGTACGATCCACCTGCCGGCGCCCAACGTCGCGGGGTTGCTGAACGCCGCGGGCGCGCCGCTGCTGGAGAGCGACCAGGTGGTGCCCAACGCGGCGTCGCCCATCGTTGACGGCATGGAAATCCAGGTGACCCGCAACCGGATCGAGCGGGTCACCGAGCGGATTCCGCTGCCGCCGACCCCTCGCCGGATCGAGGATCCGGAGATGAACATGAGCCGCCAGGTCGTCGAAGACCCGGGCAGCCCGGGTACGCAGGACGTCACGTTCGCGGTGGCGAAGGTCAACGGCGTCGAGGCGGGCCGGCTACCCGTCGCCCACACGGTGATCACCCCGGCCCGTGATGCGGTGGTGCGGGTGGGCACCAAGCCGGGGACCGACGTGCCCCCGGTGAGCGACGGATCGATCTGGGACGCGATCGCGGGCTGTGAGGCCGGCGGAAACTGGGCGATCAACACGGGTAACGGGTACTACGGCGGGGTGCAGTTTGATCAGGGCACCTGGGAGCGCAATGGCGGGTTGCGGTTTTCCCTGCGAGCCGACCTGGCGACGCGAGAAGAGCAGATCACCATTGCCGAGGTGACCCGGCAGCGCCAGGGATGGGGTGCGTGGCCGGTGTGCAGCGGAAGAGCTGGTGCGAACTGACCATCCGGCTGCTCGGGCGCACCGAGATCAGGCGGCTTGCGAAAGAACTTGATTTTCGGCCCCGAAAGTCCCTTGGGCAAAACTTCGTCCATGACGCCAATACGGTGCGCCGGGTGGTGACGGCCTCGGGAGTAACTCGAGCCGACCACGTCTTGGAGGTCGGTCCCGGCCTGGGATCGCTGACACTGGCGTTGCTGGACCGGGGCGCCACCGTGACCGCCGTCGAAATCGACCCAGTGCTGGCCGCTCGGCTGCCGCAAACCGTTGCCGAGCACTCGCACAGTGAAATCCACCGCCTGACGGTACTGGGCCGCGACGTCTTGACCCTTCGTCGTGACGAGCTGGCCGCTGAGCCGACCGCCGTCGTCGCCAACCTGCCCTACAACGTCGCCGTCCCGGCGCTGTTGCACCTGCTTGCCGAGTTTCCGTCCATTCAGGTTGTGACGGTCATGGTGCAGGCGGAGGTGGCCGAACGTCTTGCCGCCGAACCGGGCGGCAAGGATTACGGCGTGCCCAGTGTCAAGCTTCGCTTCTTCGGACGGGTTCGCCGCTGTGGCACGGTGTCACCGACTGTGTTTTGGCCCATTCCCCGCGTCTATTCCGGGCTGGTCCGAATCGACCGGTACGCGACCTCCCCGTGGCCCACCGACGACGCCTTCCGTCAGCAGGTGTTCGAGCTGGTCGACATGGCGTTCGCGCAGCGGCGCAAGACGGTTCGCAACGCCTTCGTGGAGTGGGCCGGCTCGGGCAACGAGTCGGCGAATCGGTTGCTGGCCGCCAGCATCGACCCCGCCCGTCGCGGTGAGACGCTGTCCATCGACGACTTCGTGCGGCTGTTGCGGCGTTCCGCCGATCGGGCCGACACCGCCACCGCGGCCGGCCCGGACGCAGCCAAACGCGAGGCTTCCGCGCACTGACCGCGGTGTCTTTGGGCGCTGCTATGTGTAGTTGGCGCGGGCCAGCGATAGTCTGCTGCGGTGTCCGCATCTGACGGCAATACCGCCGCGCAGTGGGTGCCCACCGGGTCGGTCACCGTCCGGGTGCCCGGAAAAGTCAACCTGTACTTGGCCGTCGGTGACCGCCGCGCGGACGGTTATCACGAGTTGACGACGATATTTCAGGCCGTCTCGCTGCTCGACGAGGTGACGGTTCGCAACGCCGACGTGCTGTCGCTCGAACTCGTCGGTGAAGGCGCCGACAAGCTGCCCACCGACGAACGCAACCTTGCCTGGCAGGCCGCCGAACTGATGGCCGAGCACGTCGGCCGGGCGCCTGACGTCTCGATCATGATCGACAAGTCGATTCCGGTGGCCGGGGGTATGGCCGGTGGCAGCGCGGACGCGGCGGCCGTGCTGGTCGCGATGAATTCACTGTGGGAACTCAACGTGCCACGCCGCGACCTGCGGATGCTCGCCGCGCGGCTTGGCAGCGACGTGCCGTTCGCGCTACACGGCGGTACCGCGCTGGGAACCGGTCGCGGCCAGGAGTTGGCCACGGTTTTGTCCCGCAACACATTCCACTGGGTGCTGGCGTTCGCCGACGGCGAGCTGCTCACCCCCGCAGTGTTCACCGAGCTGGACCGGCTGCGCGATGCGGGCGACCCGCCCGTGCTGCCCGGTCCCGGGCCGGTCCTGGCGGCCCTGGCCGCCGGTGATGCCGAACAGCTGGCGTCGCTGCTGGGCAATGAACTGCAGGCGGCCGCGGTGAGTCTGAATCCCCGGCTGCGTCGCACCCTGCGGGCCGGTGTGCAGGCCGGTGCCTTGGCGGGCATCGTGTCCGGTTCGGGCCCCACCTGCGCCTTCCTCTGCGCCTCGGCGGCTGCGGCGGTCGACGTGGGCACTGAGGTGTCCGGGGCGGGTGTCTGCCGCACGGTACGGGTCGCCACTGGTCCGGTGGCCGGTGCCCGCGTCGTGCCGGCACCCACTGAAGTGTGAAAACCTGCGCAATATGCGCGATAGTTTGGGCAGTTCCCTAAGAGGAGTTTAAGATAATGCGCGGTGACGGGTAGCGATGAGCAAGACCACTTAATTTCGTCGTCCGCCGGGACTCCCGGCGGACAACTTCGGGGCCAACACGATTTCTCGGCCGTGATTCGCGCTGATCGTGCCACCCCGCACGGGATCGTCGACCCGTCACCGATTCGAGACCCAACCGCCGCCGGACTGTGTTTGCGCGCCTGCCGCCAAGCGCTGCCCAGCGAGCGGAATATGAGATCCCGGGCGTTGGGCGGTATGCCGGAACCGAGGAGGTTTGCGTGAGCAGGTTTACCGAGAAGATGTACCGCAATGCCCGCACCGCGAAAACGGGCATGGTCACCGGTGAACCCCACGAACCGGTCCGCCACACCTGGGGTGAGGTCCACGAGCGCGCCCGCCGCATCGCAGGCGGCCTGGCCGCCGCGGGCATCGGTCTGGGTGACGCGATCGGAGTGCTGGCCGGCTTCCCGGTCGAGATCGCGCCGACGGCGCAGGGGCTTTGGATGCGCGGGGCCAGCCTGACCATGCTGCACCAGCCGACACCGCGCACCGACCTGGCGCTATGGGCCGAGGACACCATGAACGTCATCGGCATGATCGAGGCCAAGGCCGTCATCGTGTCGGAACCTTTCCTGGTGGCCATCCCCGTGCTCGAGGAGAAGGGCATCCAGGTCCTCACCGTCGCCGACCTGCTGGCTGCGGACCCCATTGACCCGGTCGAGGTCGGCGAGGACGACCTGGCCCTGATGCAGCTGACGTCCGGGTCGACCGGCTCGCCGAAGGCGGTCCAGATCACGCACCGCAACATTTACTCCAACGCCGAGGCGATGTTCATCGGCGCCCAGTACGACGTCGACAAGGACGTCATGGTCAGCTGGCTGCCCTGCTTCCACGACATGGGCATGGTCGGCTTCCTCACCATTCCGATGTACTTCGGCGCGGAGCTGGTCAAGGTCACGCCGATGGACTTCCTGCGCGACACGCTGCTGTGGGCCAAGCTCATCGACAAGTACCAGGGCACCATGACCGCGGCGCCTAACTTCGCCTACGCGCTGCTGGCCAAGCGGTTGCGTCGCAACGCCAAGCCCGGCGACTTCGACCTGTCCGCCCTGCGGTTCGCGTTGTCCGGTGCCGAGCCGGTCGAACCCGCCGACGTCGAGGATCTGCTCGACGCGGGTAAGCCGTTTGGCCTGAAGCCCTCGGCGATCCTGCCCGCCTACGGCATGGCCGAGACCACGCTGGCCGTGTCGTTCTCGGAATGCAACGCCGGCCTGGTGGTCGAAGAGGTGGACGCCGATCTGCTGGCGGCCCTGCGCCGGGCCGTCCCCGCGACCAAGGGCAACACCCGCCGGCTGGCCACGCTCGGTCCGCTGCTGCAGGATCTCGAGGCGCGGATCATCGACGAGAACGGCGACGTGATGCCGCCGCGCGGTGTCGGCGTCATCGAGCTGCGCGGCGAGTCGTTGACGCCCGGCTATCTCACCATGGGCGGCTTCATTCCGGCCCAGGACGAGAACGGCTGGTATGACACCGGTGACCTCGGCTACGTGACCGAGGAAGGCCACATCGTGGTGTGCGGCCGCGTCAAGGACGTCATCATCATGGCGGGCCGCAACATTTATCCCACCGACATAGAGCGGGCCGCGTGCCGCGTCGAAGGGGTACGGCCCGGCTGTGCCGTCGCGGTGCGCCTGGACGCCGGACACTCACGCGAGACGTTCGCCGTGGCCGTCGAGTCCAATGCGTGGCAGGACCCGGTCGAGGTGCGCCGGATCGAGCACCAGGTGGCGCGCGAGGTGGTGTCGGAGGTCGACATGCGGCCGCGCAACGTGGTGGTGCTGGGTCCGGGGACCATCCCGAAGACGCCGTCGGGCAAGCTGCGCCGGTCCACCTCGGTCAGCCTGGTCAGCTAGGCCCTGCGCCGAACGTGGGGGACAGGTACGTCGCCACGCCGGAATTCGTCCCTGAAGCCCCCGCTCGACGGCGTGGGGGTGACTTACCAGGCGTGAATCTGGTTCTGCGCGGGTTCCAGCCCTAGTTCAATGAGCAACTCGGTGGCGTCTGCCGCCTGGTCGCAGATGGTGGGAACTTCGGCCCGCTCGGCGGCGGTGAAGTTCTCCAACACGAACGCCGCCGGGTCTTTGCGCCCGGGCGGACGGCCGATGCCGATGCGTACCCGCTGAAAGTCTCTGGTCCCCAGGGCGTTCGCCACCGAGCGCAGCCCGTTGTGGCCGCCTTCGCCGCCGCCGAGCTTGAGCCGGATGCGGCCGAATTCCAGGTCGAGGTCGTCATGAATGACGATGATGTCGGCCGGGGCGACCGAGTAGAACTTCGCCAGCGGCCCGACCTGGCGGCCGGACTCGTTCATGTAGCAGCGCGGCTTGGCCAACAACACCGAGTGCCCACCCAGGTGGCCGCTGACGACTTCGGCGCCGGAACGCTTGTGGGCCTTGAACTTCGAGCCCAGCCGCGCGGCGAGCACGTCGGCAACCATGAATCCGAGATTGTGCCGGGTGCGGGCGTAGTTGTCTCCGGGGTTGCCCAGGCCGATGACCAGCAACGGCTCGGCCACGTTGCGATCCGCCTACTCGGACTCGTCGGCGGTGGCTTCGGCTTCGCTGGCTTCTGCTTCGGCTACCGGCGCTTCGGCAACCTCGCCCGCGCCTTCTTCGGCGAGGTCCTCGGCCGTCGGCGCGGTAACCACGTTGACCACCAGCAACTCCGGGTCGGAGATCAAGTTGACGCCTCGGGGCAGGGTGATCTGTCCGGCGGTGAACTGAGTGCCCGGTTCTGCGTCTTCCACCGAGACCGTCAGCTGCTCGGGGATGGACAGGGCCTCGGCCTCGACCTCGATGGTGTTGGTGTCCTGAGTGACCAGCGTGTCGGATGCCGCGTCACCCTCGATGACGACGGGGACCTCGACGACCACCTTTTCGCCGCGACGCACCACCAGCAGGTCGGCATGCTGGATGGTGCGGCGGATCGGGTGGATATCGAGCGCCTTGGTCAGCGCCAGCTGTTCCTTGCCGTCGATGTCGAGGGTCAGCACCGCGTTGGTGCCCGCGTGCCGAAGCACGGCCGCAAAGTCGTGTCCCGGCAGCTCCAGGTGCTGGGGATCGGCGCCGTGACCGTAAAGGACGGCCGGGATCCTGCCGTGGCGGCGGGCTCGCCGGGACGCGCCCTTGCCGGTCTCGGTTCGCACCGTGACCTTCAATTGGTTGACTGCGGACTTAGCCATTGTTGTCGCTCCTGTGTTACTCGGCACCCGAGTTTGGGGCACGGCCAGGGTCGCGACAGTTCGTCGGTCGCCGTCGATAACGGTGCTGGCTGGCCAGCCACCCTCGCCGTGACGCGTGGCCAGGTTAGCGCATGGGCACCTTAGAGCGGAAATTTGGTGCCGGTGAGCTGCTCGGACAGTTCCCACAGCGCGGCGGCCATTGCGGCGTCTTTCGCCCGCCGGCTGCGCGCAATCGGTTGGGTGCGGCCGAGGTAGCCGAACCGGGGCCCGACGAAGGTGTCGCCGGGCAAGTCCTGGGAGGCCGCGTACAACGTTTGCCGAGCGCCGTAATCGGCGTCGGTGGCGATACCCGGGTGGCAGCCGACATCAGCGCGTCACCCAACTTGCGGCCGGACGCCCCTTGCAGGTTGGTGTGCGAGTAGCGGGATGGGCCGCCAGTGTGCGCGCAGTGGCGAACCGGCCGAATCGAGGCGGCGCTGGAGTTCGCTGGTAAATAGCAGGTTGGCGAGTTTGGACTGACTGTATGCCAGCCACGGCGAGTATCGCCGCCGCTGGCGCACCTCGACGTCACCGGTCATCTGCTTGGCGGCGGACTGGCCTTTGCCGGTATTGCGAACGGCCATGATGATGGTGGCCCCTCGGCGCGCCGGTTCGCGGGCCGTCACGGCGCCGAGCCCCGCTATTGGCGTCGGCGATGACGACGGTGCGCCCGTCGAACGACGGCAGATCCGCGGCGGTCCAGTCAGCCATGCCTGACAACAGTACGTCGAACTCCAGCGGCACGGTGGTGGGTCCGGTGATGCCGCTACTTCTTCGCGACGACAAACCCGTGAATGATCGCCTCGATGCCGGAGGACTGGGCGACGGCCTGGTCGGCCAGGCTCGTGATGGTGAGCTGAACCAGGTATCGCTGGTTGGCGGGCGGGGAGCCAGTGGGGATCACGATCCGGTTCCAGCTGTGCAGCCGCGTCCCATCGAGGTGGTAGCTGCCCTGGATCATCGACGATGGAAATCCGTTGTAGTTGCTCGTCGAGGCGTCCAGCTGCTTGAAGTTGTCGAATAGTTGGGCGTCGTCATTGCCGTGCTTGATCACCTGGGCCGGATCGAAGTCTCCGCGCAGCTTGAACACCACGAGTCTGGCCGTCGGAAACTTTCCGCCCGGCGAGATCATCACCGTCTCCGGCGTGATGTTCGGGCTGGTGAACGGCGACCAGCCCGGTGGCGTCGGTATCGACACCGTCAGATCGGGCAGGCTGGCCGGCGCTACTTGCTGCCCGTTGACGCCGATGTTTTGCAGATACTGCGACAGCGGGACGGGCTTTTCGGTCGTCGTCGTAGGGCTGGTTGTCGGACTTTTCGCCAGAATCGATTGGAAATCAGGGGATTTCGGGCCACAAGCCGTCGCGGCGATGGTCAGCGCGACGATCGCGGCAGCGGCCGGCAACAGCCTCACAGAATCTCGCGGACCGCGTCGACCGGCCGGGCCAGCCAGGTGCCCTTGGGAGTGACCACGAACGGTCGTTCGATCAGGATCGGGCGCCCGGCCACAGCGTCAAGCAACTCGTCGTCCGTCGCGTCGGCCAGGCCCAGTTCGGCGTACAGCGGTTCGCGCCTGCGCACTGCGGTGCGCGCGTCGATGCCGGCGTCGCGGATCATCCGGACCAACCCCGAGCGCGACGGCGGAGTCTTCAGATACTGGACGACGGTGGGTTCGTTGTCGCGCAACAACTCCAGCGTCTTGCGGGAGGTACTGCACTTCGGGTTGTGATAGATGACAGCTTTATCAGCCATCTAGGCGTCTCCGTCGAAAAGCCCTGTAACAGAGCCGTTTTCGAAGACGGCACGAATGGTGCTGGCCAGCAGCGGTGCGATCGACAAGACGGTGAGCTGCGGGAAACGCTTCTCCTCACCGATAGGCAGCGTATTGGTGACGATGACCTCCCGGGCGCCGCACGCGGCCAACCGCTCAGCGGCCGGCTCGGACAGCACCCCGTGGGTCGCTGCCACGATCACGTCAGTGGCGCCGTCTTCGCGCAGCAGGTTCACCGCGCCGGCAATGGTGCCGCCGGTGTCGATCATGTCGTCGATGAGCACGCAGGTGTGGCCTTCCACCTCGCCGACGACGCGGTTGGAGACCACCTGGTTGGGCACCCGCGGGTCACGGGTCTTGTGGATGAAAGCCAGCGGCACGCCGCCCAACGAGTCGGCCCACTTCTCGGCGATACGCACCCGGCCGGAGTCGGGGGAGACCACCACCATGTTGCCGTCCGGATAGTTGTCCTTGATGTAGGTGGTGAGCAGGGTCTGGCCGCGCATGTGGTCGACGGGCCCGTCGAAGAAACCCTGGATCTGGTCGGTGTGCAGGTCGACGGTCACGATCCGGTCGGCTCCTGCCGTCTTGAGCAGGTCGGCCACCAGCCGCGCCGAGATCGGCTCGCGTCCGCGGTGCTTCTTGTCTTGGCGGGCGTAGGGGTAGAACGGCATCACGGCGGTGATCCGCTTGGCGCTGCCCCGCTTGAGCGCATCGATCATGATCAGCTGTTCCATCAGCCAGTTGTTCACCGGTGCCGGGTTCGACTGCAGGACGAAGGCGTCGCAGCCGCGCACCGACTCGTGGAACCGCACGAAGATCTCGCCGTTGGCGAACTCCCGCGCCGTCTGCGCGGTCACGTGGACGTCGAGCTCTTTTGCCACCTGTTCGGCCAGCTCCGGGTGCGCACGACCGGAGAAGAGCATCAAGTTTTTGCGGTTATCGGTCCAGTCGTGGCTCAACGCACTGCCCTCGCCGTTCGGAGATTGGAACGCCCCATCGTACGTAGCGAATGGTACGGAAAAGTGGCCGGGTTGCCAGATAGCAAATTCACGGTGTCTGTTCGGCCTCGGGCGTCTGCTGCGTCTTCGTGGTCGCCTTATCGGCTGCCTGAGCCGCCGCGCTGCCCGGGCGCTTGCGTTGCACCCAGCCTTCGATGTTGCGTTGCGGCCCCGCGGACACCGCCAGCGCCCCCGGCGGGACGTCGTTGCGCACCACCGTGCCGGCGCCGGTGTAGGCGCCGTCGCCGACCGTCACCGGGGCCACGAACATGGTGTCCGACCCGGTGCGCACGTGCGAGCCGACCGTGGTGCGCCGTTTGGTCGCGCCGTCGTAGTTGACGAACACGCTGGAGGCACCGATGTTGCTGTGCTCGCCGATGTCGGCGTCCCCGACGTAGGTCAGGTGCGGAACTTTGGTGCCGGTGCCGATAGTGGAGTTCTTGGTCTCCACGAACGCCCCGAGCTTGCCGTCGTCTCCCAGCACGGTGTCGGGCCGCAGGTAGGTGTAGGGGCCCACCGTCGCGCCCGCGCCGATGGACGACGACGTGCCGTGGGTACGCACCACCGACGCCCCGTCACCGACGGCGACGTCGGTCAGGGTGGTGTCCGGCCCGACGACGCAATGAGTCCCCACTTGGGTGCGGCCCAGCAGCTGGGTCCCTGGATGGATGACGGTGTCGCGACCGATCGTCACGTCGACGTCGATCCAGGTGGTGGCGGCGTCGATGATGGTGACGCCGGCCACCTGGTGGGCTGCGACGATCCGCCGGTTGAGCTCGGCGCCCAGTTGCGACAGCTGGACGCGGTTGTTGACCCCGGCCACCAAGGCACTGTCGTCGACGTGCCGGGCATGGACGGCCTGCCCGTCCCCGTGAAGGATGGAGATGACGTCGGTCAGGTAGAGCTCCTGCTGGGCATTGTTCGAGCTCAGCCTGCCCAGCGCCAAGCGCAGCGCCGCCACGTCGAAGGCGTAGACGCCGGCGTTGACCTCGCGGATCTCCCGCTGGGACGCGGTTGCGTCGCTGTGTTCGACGATCGCCATGACTTCGTTGTCCTGCGTGCGCAGGATGCGGCCGTAGCCGCTGGGGTCGTCCAGCGTCGTGGTCAGCACCGTCACCGCGGCCGAGGCGGCGCTGTGGGCGGCGATCAGATCGGCCAGCGTGTCGGAGTCCAGCAGCGGCGTGTCGCCCGAGGTGACGACCACGACGCCGGCGTAGTCATCGGGCAGCGCGGACAGGCCGCAGCGGACCGCATCGCCGGTGCCCAGCGGTCGGTCCTGCAGTGCAACCTCGATGCTGCGCCCCAGGGTGTCGGCCGACTCGGCGACCACCGGTGCGATGCGCTGGTGATCGTGGCCCAAGACCACGACCAGATGTTGCGGCGCCACCTTGGTGGACGCATGCAGCAAGTGGGACAGGATGCTCCGGCCGGCGATGGTGTGCAGCACCTTGGGGGTGTCCGAGCGCATCCGGGTGCCGGGCCCGGCGGCTAAAACCAGGACCGCGGTATCACCACGAGACGACATCAACTCTCCTTCGTTGGCTTTCTTCCACGGGAGGTAGCAGACCGAAGCGCCGACACGCCGTCAAGCGTGTCATTTCAGCTGCTGTTGACGCAAAGACCGCGCCAGTTAGCCGACCGTGGGGCCTAAGTACGCGAGGGGCCATGGATTTGTGCACAGTGCCCACACTCGAGCCGAAGAGCCATGCTCCGTCGCCAGGACTCGAACCTGAACTCTCAGAACCAAAATCTGATGTGCTGCCGATTACACCACGACGGATTGCGAGTCCATTGGCCCGCGCCACCAAGAGACTCTAGACGCGACGGTTCCGTCATGCACTAAGCCGATACCCTTGGTGGGTGGCTGTGCTGGACAAAGAGCCGGACAAAGAGGTGCGGGCGCCGCGCGCGCGAATGACCGGCAGCGAGCGCCGGCACCAGCTGATTGGTATCGCGCGCTCGCTGTTTGCCGAACGTGGTTATGAGGCCACCTCTATCGAGGAGATCGCCCAGCGCGCCAACGTGTCGAAACCGGTGGTCTACGAGCATTTCGGCGGCAAAGAGGGTTTGTACGCCGTCGTCGTCGACCGGGAGATGTCGGCGCTGTTGGACGGCATCACCTCGTCGCTGACCAACAACCGGTCCCGGGTGCGCGTCGAGCGGGTCGCGCTGGCGTTGCTCACCTACGTCGAAGAACACACCGACGGATTCCGGATCATGATCCGCGACTCGCCGGCTTCGATCAGCTCGGGCACCTATTCCAGCCTGCTCAACGACGCCGTCAGCCAGGTCAGCTCGATTCTGGCAGGTGACTTCGCTCGGCGGGGCCTGGATGCGGACCTGGCGCCGCTGTACGCCCAGGCCTTGGTGGGTTCGGTGTCGATGACGGCGCAGTGGTGGCTCGACGCCCGGGAGCCCAAAAAGGAAGTGGTGGCCGCCCACCTGGTCAATCTGGTGTGGAACGGTCTGACGCATCTGGAAGCCGATCCGCGGCTACAGGACGAGTAACTACTACGACGTTCGCCCATCGGACGGTCGTCAGAACACGTCGACCACGACGGCGGGCCGGGGGAAATGCTCGGCCGCGCACGCCTCGTCCAGCGCATCCTCGATGACGGCGGCCAACTCGTCGGGGTTGAGCTGCCCGGCGGCGATGTCGACTTCGGTGAGGATGACGCCGTGCCCGCTGCGGACATCGGCCATGGCGGCGATCATCCGGTGAATCGCCTCGCCGTAGCGGGCGGGATCACTGCCCTCCGAGCCGATGGGGCAGTGCAGCCCAACCAGCTCGAGGGTGGGGTGTGCCAGCACTCGCTTGACCGCGTCGGCGGCGTGGTCCCCGATGTTGACCCGAACGAGCACCCGCTGACGCTGGCGCCCCAAGCCGGCAAGGTAGGCGATCTCGATGGCCGAATCCAGCACGATGCGCCCGACCCCGGCCCGTACCGCGTCACCTAATTCCTGCGGCGATCTGGCGTTGCCGCGCATGGTGATGCGGGCCGGGTCTACACCGCCGGCAAGGGCGGCGGCCAGCTCCCGGGTGGAGCGGACGTCGACGCCGAGCCCCTCTTCGCGGGCCCAGCGGGCCACCGCGGTGGTCAGCGGCGACTTCCCGGCATAGGCCAGGCGTATGCCGCGCAGCGCCTTGCGATAGCGGCGGGCGCGGCGCCGAAAGCCGGTTTCGTCGATCTCGCAGCTCGGGGCAGCGGATCCGTCCGAATGCGTGGTGGCGGGCGAGATCGCGGGGTCCATCCGTCCGGGAGCCGGGTGGCCAATAGACGGCAGGATATCCAGCAATGTCATGAATCCAACCTGCGCCCGGGCAGCCTCGGGTGCCGCTTTCCTTACGATTACTTGACGGCCCCGGGCTCAATATTGACGAAGTTGCGCGCCCCTAGAATGGATTCATCATGACCGCACCGGGGCCTGCTCGCCCAGAAACCCCGATCGCGGGGCTCGTTGAATTGGCGCTCACCGCGCCGACCTTCCAGCAGCTGACCGAGAGCGCGGGCGCGCGGCCGGCCGACTTGAGCCTGGTTGGTCCAGCCAGCGCACGGCTTTTCGTTGCCAGTGCGCTGGCGCGGCTGGGTCGGTTGCTGGTAGTCACCGCGACCGGGCGCGAAGCCGACGATCTGACCGCTGAACTGCGCGGGGTCTTCGGGGACGCGGCGGCGGTGTTCCCGTCCTGGGAAACGCTGCCGCACGAGCGACTCTCACCGGGCGTCGACACCGTCGGTACACGGTTGATGGTGCTGCGCCGGCTGGCCCATCCGGGCGACGCCCGGTTGGGTCCACCCCTGCGGGTGGTGGTGACGGCAGTGCGCTCACTGCTGCAGCCGATGACGCCGCAGCTGGGCCTGGTGGAACCGGTCACCTTGACCGTGGGCGAGGAGATCGGCTTCGAGGACGTGATCGCCCGACTGGTCGAGCTGGCATATACCCGGGTCGACATGGTGGGCCGGCGCGGCGAGTTCGCCGTGCGCGGCGGAATTCTCGACGTTTTCCCGCCGACCGCCGAGCATCCGGTGCGGATCGAGTTCTGGGGTGACGAGGTCAGCGAAATGCGGATGTTCTCGGTCGCCGACCAGCGGTCCATTCCGGAGATCGAGGTCAACACGCTCATCGCGGTGGCCTGCCGTGAACTGCTGCTGACCGACGACGTCCGGGAGCGGGCGGCGCGGCTTGCCGCCCAGCATCCGACGAGCGAGCCGGCCATCACCGGCAGTGTCGCCGACATGCTGGCCAAGCTGGCCGAGGGCATTCCGGTCGACGGCATGGAAGCCCTGCTCCCGGTCCTTCGCCCCGACGGCCACGGGCTGCTGACCGACCAGCTGGCCGCCGGCACACCCGTGCTGGTCTGTGATCCGGAAAAGGTCCGCACCCGGGCCGCCGATCTGATCAAGAGCGGCCGTGAGTTCCTCGAGGCGTCGTGGTCGGCGGCGGCCCTGGGCACCTCAGAAAACCAAGCGCCCGTGGACGTCGAGCAGCTCGGCGGGTCGGGGTTTACCGAACTGGACGATGTGCACGCCGCGGCAACCCGGACCGGTCACCCCTGGTGGACGTTGAGTCAGCTCTCCGACGAGTCGGCGATCGAACTCGACGTCAGGCCGTCGCCGTCGGCTCGCGGCCATCAGCACGACATCGACGGCATCTTCGCGATGCTGCGCGCGCACGTCTCGACCGGCGGTCACGCCGTGGTGGTGGCGCCCGGTACCGGGACCGCGCATCGAGTGGTGGAGCGCCTGGCCGAGTCCGACACCCCGGCCGCCATGCTCGAATCCGGCCAGGCGCCCAAGGCAGGTGTCGTCGGCGTGCTCAAGGGCCCACTGCATGACGGTGTCGTCGTACCGGGCGCCAACCTGGTCGTCATCACCGAGACCGACCTGACCGGCAGCCGGGCCACGGCCGTCGAGGGCAAACGGCTGGCGGCCAAGCGCCGCAACACCGTCGACCCGTTGGCGCTCACGGCCGGTGACCTGGTGGTGCACGATCAGCACGGTATCGGGCGGTTCGTCGAAATGACGGAACGCACGGTCGGTGGGGCGCGGCGCGAGTACCTGGTGCTGGAGTATGCGTCCAGCAAGCGGGGCGGCGGCTCAGACAAGCTCTACGTCCCGATGGATTCGCTCGACCAGCTGTCGCGGTATGTCGGCGGACAGGCGCCTGCGCTGAGCCGCCTCGGCGGCAGCGACTGGGCCAATACCAAGACCAAGGCGCGCCGCGCCGTGCGCGAGATCGCCGGCGAGCTGGTGTCGCTATACGCCAAACGGCAGGTCAGCCCGGGGCACGCATTCGCCCCCGACACCCCGTGGCAGGCCGAGATGGAAGATGCGTTCGGCTTCACCGAGACCGTCGACCAGCTCACTGCCATCCAAGAAGTGAAGGCCGACATGGAAAAGCCGATCCCGATGGACCGGGTGATCTGTGGTGACGTCGGCTACGGCAAGACCGAGATCGCGGTGCGGGCGGCGTTCAAGGCAGTGCAGGACGGCAAGCAGGTCGCCGTGCTGGTGCCCACCACGCTGCTCGCCGACCAGCACTTGCAGACGTTCGCCGACCGGATGGCCGGGTTCCCGGTGACCGTCAAGGGGTTGTCGCGGTTCACCGACGCCGCCGAGTCGCGCGCCGTGATGGAGGGGATGGCCGACGGGACGGTGGACATCGTGATCGGCACTCATCGGCTGCTGCAAACCGGGGTGCACTGGAAAGATCTTGGGCTGGTCGTGGTCGACGAGGAGCAGCGGTTCGGTGTCGAGCACAAGGAGCACATCAAGGCGCTGCGCACCCACGTCGACGTGCTGACCATGAGCGCCACTCCCATCCCGCGCACCCTGGAAATGAGCCTGGCCGGAATCCGGGAGATGTCGACGATCCTGACGCCGCCCGAGGAGCGCTACCCCGTATTGACCTACGTCGGCCCGCACGACGACAAGCAGGTCGCGGCCGCGTTGCGGCGTGAGTTGCTGCGCGACGGCCAGGCGTTCTTCGTGCACAACCGGGTCAGCTCCATCGACCGCGCGGCGGCCCGGGTGCGTGAGCTGGTGCCCGAGGCGCGCGTCGTCGTCGCACACGGACAGCTGCCCGAAGACCGGCTGGAACGCACCGTGCAGGGGTTCTGGAACCGCGAATACGACATCCTGGTCTGCACCACGATCGTGGAGACCGGATTGGACATCTCCAATGCGAACACGCTCATCGTCGAGCGTGCCGACACCTTCGGACTGTCCCAGCTGCACCAGCTGCGTGGCCGGGTCGGCCGCAGCCGCGAGCGTGGTTACGCCTACTTCCTCTATCCGCCGCACGTGCCGTTGACCGAGACGGCCTACGACCGGTTGGCCACCATCGCGCAGAACAACGAGCTGGGCGCGGGCATGGCTGTTGCGCTGAAGGACCTCGAGATCCGCGGCGCCGGCAACGTGCTGGGGGTTGAGCAGTCCGGGCACGTCGCCGGTGTCGGGTTCGACCTGTACGTGCGCTTGGTAGGCGAGGCGGTGGAGGCGTACCGGGCGGCGGCCGACGGCCAGACCGTCACCACCGCCGAGGAACCCAAGGATGTGCGCATCGATCTGCCGGTGGACGCCCATCTGCCGCCGGATTACATCGCCAGCGACCGGCTCAGGCTGGAGGCGTATCGGCGGCTGGCCGCGGCGGCCTCGGACAGCGAGATCGACGCGGTGGTTGAAGAACTGATCGACCGCTACGGGGCGCTGCCCGAACCCGCCCAGCGCCTTGTTGCGGTGGCGCGGTTGCGGCTGCTGTGCCGGGCCGCCGGCATCACCGAGGTATCGGCCCCGTCGGCGGCGACCGTGCGGCTGTCGCCGATGACGCTGCAGGATTCGGCCCAGGTCCGGCTCAAGCGGATATATCCCGCCGCGAGCTACCGGGCCACGACGTCCACGGTGCAGGTTCCCATTCCGCGGGCCGGCGGCGTGGGTGCGCCGCGCCTGCGCGACGTCGAGTTGCTGCAGATGGTGGCCGAACTGATCACAGCACTCCAGGGCAAACCACAGGAAGAGATTGGTATAACCAGAGCGTCACGACCAGCGGAGATGACCAGTGAGGAGCGGCAAGCGCGATGATCCGCGCCGGCGACGATGCAGTGGGGGTACCGCCCGCTTGCGGGGGACGAAGTGATGGGGTGGGGGCACCACCCGCTTGCGGGGGAGAGCGGCGCTTATGATCGTCGTCTTGTTCGACCCGCGCCGCCCATCGCTGGTGCCGGTTGAAGCGATCGAATTCCTCAGCGGAGAGGTGCAATACACCGAAGAGATGCCCGTGGCGGTGCCCTGGTCGCTGCCCGCGGCGCGGCCGGTGCATTCCGGCGACGACGCGCCGGTGCTGCTGTCGTCGGATCCGGAGCACCCCGCGGTCACCGCTCGGCTGGCGGCCGGGGCCCGACTGATCGCGGCGCCGGACACGCCCCGCGGCGAACGACTGGTCGACGCCGTCTCGATGATGGACAAACTGCGCACCGCCGGCCCTTGGGAGAGCGAGCAAACCCACGACTCGTTGCGCAGATACCTGCTGGAGGAGACCTACGAGCTGTTGGACGCCGTGCGCAGCGGCAACGCCGACCAGCTGCGTGAAGAGCTCGGCGATGTATTGTTGCAGGTGCTCTTCCACGCGCGCATCGCCGAGGAGGCACCGCAGTTCCCGTTCACCATCGATGACGTGGCCGTCACGTTGATGCGGAAACTGGGCAATCGGGTGCCCGGAGTGCTTGCCGGCCAGTCTATTTCGCTCGAAGAGCAATTGGCCCAGTGGGAAGAGCGCAAGGCCGCCGAAAAGCCCCGGAAGTCGGTGATGGATGACGTCCACACCGGCCAGCCGGCACTATCGCTGGCGCAGAAGGTGATTCAGCGTGCCGACAAAGCCGGTCTGCCTGCTGACCTGATTCCGGACGAAATCACGTCGATTTCGGTGTCGGCCGACGTCGACGCCGAAAGCGCGCTGCGCATAGCAGTCTTGGAGTTTGTGGACACGGTCCGCACAGTTGAGTGGGCGATCGCCGCGGCCCGGCGCGGCGACGGGGTTCCTGAAGAGTTCGACGTCGCCCCGCTCGGTGAAGTCACCGAGCAGGAGTGGCGTGAGCACTGGCCATCGGTGGCTGCAACGGCGATGGACGAGCCGTCGCCGGGGTCGACACCAGTGGACGAGTCGGCTGCTGAGGGCGTCGCCGACGACGAATCGGATTTGTGACGGCGCCGACACGACCGGGAAGTCCCCAAACACATGGGACGATGGTTGAGGCGGAAGTTCGTGTCGGGAAGTTTAGGGGAGCTTTAACAACCATGGTGTCGCCGAGGCGTTGGTTGCGCGCGGCCGCCGTGACCGGCGCGACCGCGATGCTGCTGGCGTCCAGTTGCACGTGGCAGCTCAGCCTGTTTATCCCGGAAGGTGTGCCGCCGCCGGCCGGGGCGCCGGTGCCGCCGGTGGACACCCACGCCAGCGGCCGCCCGGCCGATCAGCTGCGCGAATGGGCCCAACAGCGGTCGGCGGCGCTGGAGATCCCGGTCATCGCGCTCGAGGCCTACGCCTACGCCGCCCGGGTTGCCGAGGTGGAAAACCCGAAGTGCCATATCGCATGGACCACCTTGGCGGGCATCGGACAGGTCGAGAGCCACCACGGCACCTACCGCGGCGCGACGCTGGCGCCCAATGGGGATGTCAGCCCGCCCATTCGAGGTGTTCGCCTGGACGGTAGCGGGGGCACGCTGCGCATCGTCGACAGCGCGGACGACGCCACGGATGACGACGGGGTGGCCCGCGCCATGGGACCGATGCAGTTCATCCCGGAGACGTGGCGGTTGTACGGTGTCGACGCCCACAACGACGGCCGCGTCAGCCCTGACAACATCGACGATGCGGCCCTGGCGGCCGCGGGTTACCTGTGTTGGCGCGGTAAAGATCTCGCCACACCACGGGGCTGGATAACCGCGCTGCGGGCCTACAACAACTCCGGCGTGTACGCGCGGGTGGTGCGGGACTGGGCCACTGCCTATGCGTCGGGTCACCCGCTGTAGCAGGATATATCGCTGACCCAGGCCTTACGCTAAAGGGCGGCCCGGGGCCACGTGCATGCACCGGCTACGACACAAGGAGAACCCAGTGCCGATTATCGAGCAGGTCGGGGCCCGCGAGATTCTCGATTCCCGCGGTAACCCGACGATCGAGGTCGAGATAGCCCTGATCGACGGAACGTTTGCCCGCGCCGCGGTACCGTCCGGCGCGTCCACCGGGGAGCACGAAGCCGTCGAGTTGCGCGACGGGGGTGAGCGTTACGGCGGCAAAGGCGTCCAGAAGGCAGTAGAAGCGGTGCTCGACGAGATCGGCCCCGCGGTGATCGGGCTCAACGCCGACGATCAACGCTTGGTGGACCAGGCTCTGGTCGACCTCGACGGCACCCCGGACAAGTCGCGGCTGGGCGGCAACGCGATCTTGGGCGTGTCGCTGGCCGTCGCCAAGGCTGCCGCCGATTCCGCCGCGCTGCCGCTGTTCCGCTATATCGGCGGGCCCAACGCGCACATCCTGCCGGTGCCGATGATGAACATCCTCAACGGTGGCGCGCATGCCGACACCGCTGTCGACATCCAGGAGTTCATGGTGGCGCCGATCGGCGCGCCCAGCTTCAGTGAAGCGCTGCGCTGGGGTGCCGAGGTGTACCACTCGCTCAAATCGGTGCTGAAGAAACAGGGACTCTCCACCGGCCTGGGCGACGAGGGCGGGTTCGCTCCGGACGTGGCCGGTACCACCGCGGCACTGGACCTAATCAGCCAGGCCATCGAATCTGCGGGTTTCAGGTTGGGAGCGGATGTGGCGTTGGCCCTGGATGCGGCGGCCACCGAGTTCTACGCTGACGGCACCGGTTACACCTTCGAAGGCAGCACCCGCAGCGCTGAGCAGATGACGGAGTTCTACACAGGCCTGCTCGGCTCCTATCCACTGGTGTCGATTGAAGACCCCCTCGCCGAAGACGATTGGGGCGGCTGGGCGGCCTTGACGGCGTCGATCGGTGACCGGGTGCAAATCGTGGGCGACGACATCTTCGTCACCAATCCCGAGCGGCTCGAAGAGGGCATCGAAAAGGGCGTGGCAAACGCGTTGCTGGTCAAGGTGAATCAGATCGGCACACTGACCGAGACGCTGGACGCCGTAGCGCTCGCCCATCACAGCGGGTATCGCACCATGATGAGCCACCGCAGCGGCGAGACCGAAGACACCACCATCGCCGACCTCGCGGTAGCTGTCGGCAGTGGCCAGATCAAGACCGGTGCGCCCGCCCGCACCGAGCGCGTCGCCAAGTACAACCAGCTGCTGCGGATCGAAGAGGCGCTCGGCGACGCCGCTCGCTACGCGGGCGATCTGGCATTCCCCAGGTTCACGGTGGAGGCGAAATAGCTTGGCGGCCAGGCCCGATCCGAAGCGGCGGTCCCCGGCATCGCGTCCGGGGAAAGCCGGCGATCCGGTTCGGCGCCGTCGCTCGGCCAAGCCGTCTTCTAAGCCCTCCCAAACCGCGGCGCAGCCCGGGCGCAACACCACCAGGACGCTCTACGAGCATGTCGTCGAGCCCATCAAGCGCCGGGCCGCCGAATCCGTCGAGCAGCGCTCGGAGCAGCGCCTCGGCTTCACCGCGCGGCGGGCGGCAGTGCTGGCCGCCGTCGTCTGCGTGCTGACGCTGACCATCGCCGGCCCGGTGCGCACCTACTTCGCCCAGCGCACCGAGATGAATCAGTTGGCTGCCAGCGAAGCCTCGCTGCGCCGTCAGATCGCCGACCTCGAGCAGCGCAAGGCCAAGCTTGGCGACCCGGCTTATATCGCAGCGCAGGCCCGCGAGCGGCTGGGCTTCGTGAAGCCGGGAGACATCCCGTTTCAGGTTCAGCTTCCGCCGACGGCGGCAGTATCCCCGCAGCCGGGCTCCCAGACGACAAAGCCGGCCAGTAACGAACCGTGGTACACGGCGCTGTGGCATACCATCGCCGACAGCCCGCACCTGCCGCCGGCCAGCGTCCCTTCACCGGACGTCTCGCCTCCGCCGGCGGCGCCCAACCCGCCGGCTCCCGGTGGTTGATCGTGCCGACCTGGAAGCCGTGGCGCGCCAGCTGGGGCGTGAGCCGCGCGGCGTGCTGGAGATCGCCTACCGCTGCCCCAACGGTGAGCCCGGCGTGGTGAAGACCGCGCCGAAACTTCCTGATGGGACACCTTTTCCGACGTTGTACTACCTGACGCATCCGGTGCTGACGGCGGCCGCGGGCCGGCTGGAGACGACGGGAATGATGCGCGAGATGACCGAGCGGCTGCGGCAGGAACCCGCACTGGCGGCCGCATATCGGCGGGCCCACGAATCGTATCTGGCCGAACGCGACGCGATCGAATCGCTGGAGACGACGTTTTCTGCCGGCGGAATGCCGGACCGGGTCAAGTGCCTGCATGTGCTGATCGCGCACTCGCTGGCCAAGGGCCCCGGGTGCAACCCGCTTGGCGATGAGGCGCTGGCCATCCTGGCCGCTGACCCCGCGATGGCGGATGTTCTGGTGGCTGAGCAATGGTGAGTACGCTCGCGGGAATTGACTGCGGTACCAACTCAATTCGGTTGCTGATCGCTGAGGTGGACGGCGGTCGGCTGCGTGACGTGCACCGGGAGACGCGGATCGTGCGGCTCGGTCAGGGCGTCGACGCGACAGGTCAGTTCGCACCGGAGGCGATCGCTCGGACCCGGGCCGCATTGACCGATTACGCTTCCCTGCTGAAAGAACATCAAGCCGAGCGGGTGCGGATGGTGGCCACCTCGGCGGCTCGTGATGTCACCAATCGCGATGCTTTCTTTGCCATGACGGCCGACGTGCTGGGCGCGGTGCTTGCCTGCGCCGTGGCCGAAGTGATTACCGGCGCTGAGGAGGCCGAGCTGTCCTTCCGGGGCGCAGTCGGCGAATTGGACCGGGAGGCAGGGCCTTTCGTTGTCGTCGACCTCGGCGGCGGCTCTACCGAGATCGTGCTCGGCGCCCAGTCGGTGGTGGCGAGTTATTCGGCCGATATCGGCTGTGTTCGCCTGACCGAACGCTGTTTGCACTCGGACCCCCCGACGCCGCAGGAAGTAGCGACTGCCCGGGAGGTGGTGCGCGACCGGCTGGCGGAAGCGCTGGCCGCGGTGCCCGTCGAACGGGCCCGCACCTGGGTCGGAGTCGCCGGGACCATGACCACCCTGTCCGCACTGGCCCACAACATGAGCTGGTATGATTCTGCGGCCATTCATCTTTCGCGTGTCGCCCGCAAAGATTTGCTGGCGGTGTGTGAGCGACTGATCGGCATGACGCGATCCCAGCGTGCCGCGCTAGGGCCGATGCATGAGGGCCGCGCGGACGTGATCGCCGGCGGTGCGATCGTGGTGGAGGAGTTGGCGCGCGAACTGCGTACCCGCGCCGGCATCGACGAACTGACCGTCAGCGAACACGACATTCTGGACGGCATCGTGCTGTCGATCGCTTAGTCACATCCGTCCCGTACCCGGAGCGAGGGGCTACTCTTTTGCCCGCCTCACTGTCGCTACGAGGCGGGCAAACAGTCCTCCGGCGCGGAGGTGCAAGTGACAGATGTGACCAGCGCTAGACTTCGAACCGGTAGCCCATCCCCGATTCTGTCAACAGATGCTTGGGCTGCGACGGGTCATCCTCCAGCTTTCGCCGCAGCTGCGCCAAATAGACACGCAGATAATGAGTTTCGGTCGCATACGCGGGACCCCATACCTCCTTGAGGAGCTCCTCACGACCGACCAGCTTGCCGCGATTACGGACCAACACTTCCAGCATCCCCCATTCGGTCGGGGTGAGGTGCACCTCGACGCCGTTCTTGGTCACCTTCTTGGCGGCCAGATCGACCGTGAACGCATCGGTTTCGATGATCGGCTGCTCCAGCTCCGACGCTGCGGTGTTGCGCCGGATCGCCGCCCGCAGCCGAGCCAAAAACTCATCCATGCCAAACGGTTTCGTGACGTAATCGTCGGCACCGGCGTCGAGCGCCTCCACCTTGTCCGAGGAGTCGGTGCGCGCGGACAACACGATCACCGGTGCCGTCAGCCAACCCCGCAGCCCGGCCAGCACCTCGATACCGGAGATGTCGGGCAGGCCGAGATCGAGGATCACCACGTCGGGTTTGTGCTCAGCGGCGGCGCGCAGCGCGCCGGCACCGGTCGACGCGGTGATGACTTCATAGCCGCGGACGGACAAGTTAATGCGTAGCGCGCGCAGGATTTGCGGCTCGTCGTCGATCACCAGCACCCGGGTCATGACGCACCCGTCGGTGGCGGTGCGGGCAGATCCACCATCACGGTAAGCCCGCCGCCCGGGGTGTCGCTCGCCGAGATGGTGCCGCCCATCGCTTCGACGAAGCCGCGCGCTACCGACATTCCCAGCCCTACCCCGGTGGTGTTGTCTTGATCCCCGAGCCGCTGAAATGCTTCGAAGATCTGCTCTTCGGTACCGTGTGGGATGCCCGGGCCCTCGTCGATCACATTGATCAGGACGCGATCGCCCACTTGCCCCGCATTGACCCGGACTAAGCAGTTGGGCGCGTACCGCAGCGCGTTGTCGATCAGGTTGGCCAGGACGCGTTCCAGCAGCCCGGCGTCGGCCAAAACCACGGCGTCGCCCACGTCGACCTTGACGCGATCGATGGCGGACCGATAGAAGCCGGTGGCACCCTTGCCAATGCTGATGAGCGCACGCTGGACCGTTTCCTCCAGGTACACCTGGCGCAGATCCGGGTGGACCGCTCCGGCGGCCAAACGCGAAGAGTCGAGGAGGTTCCCGACCAGCGCGGTCAGTTGGTCGATCGATTCCTCGATGGTGGCCAGCAACTCCGCCGTGTCGGCGGGAGAGAATGCAACATCTTCGGCGCGCAAGCTGGACACCGCAACCTTCGCCGCAGCCAGCGGAGTGCGCAGGTCGTGGCTTACCGCTGAAAGCAGCGAGCGTCGCAGTTCGTCGGCTCGCATGACTGCCTCGGCCCGGCTGGCTTCTTCGGCCAGCTCTTCCTGTTTGATTAAACCGGCGGCCTGCTTGGCCACGGCGTTCAGCACCCGGAGGTCACGCGCGGAGAGCTTGCGGCCCGCCAAAAGCATCCAGAATTCGTCGTCACCAACCTCGATCGCGGTGTCGGCGGAATCAACGGTCACGCAAGGGTCCTTGCCCACGCAGGCGACGATGTCACTTTTCTTACCTTCGGCGCGTTCTGCATCGCTGGGTTCCCGCAGCATGCTCACCGCACGCTGTGCGTAGGTCTCCCGCACCCGTTCCAGAAGCGTCTCGAGATCAGCGCCGCCCAGCACCGAGCCGGCGAACAGCGTCAGCAACTCCGCCTCCTGGGACGCGCGCCGGGCTTCCCGGGTGCGTTTGGCCGCGCCGTCGACCAGCACCGCGACCGCGACCGCGATCAGCAGCAACACCAATTCGGTGATGGCGCTGTTGGGTTCGGCGATGGTGAAGCTGTGCCGTGGTGCTATCAAGAAGTAGTTGAGCAGCAACCCGGACAGCACCGCCGAAAGGACTGCCGGCGCAACGCCTCCCAGTAGTCCCACCAGCAACACTCCGACGAAGAAAAGTGCGCTCTCGCCGCCGGTGTCCAGGTACCGGTCCAGAAACGTCACGGTGATCGCGCAGATGACCGACGGCACGATGAAGGCTGCCAGCCAGGACGTCACCCGCCGCTCGCGGGGCGAGAACGACCCCGCCCGAAATCCGCGTTTGGATTCCTCGTGGGTGACCAGGTGCACGTCGATCTTCCCGGACAGCTCGACAATCCGCGGGCCAATACCTTCTTCGAAGAGGCGCGCCCACCGCGACCGCCGCGAGGTGCCGACCACCAGCTGAGTGGCGTTCATCTCGCGGGCGAAATCCAGCAGGGCGGTGGGAACGTCGTCACCGACCACGGTGTGCAGCGATGCATCGAGACTGCTCGCCAGTTCACGAATCTTGGCCATCCGCGACTCCGACAGGCCGGCCAGCCCATCACCCCGTATGACATGCACCACCATGAGTTCGGCACTGGACTTCGATGCGATCCTGGATGCCCGCCGCACCAACGTCTCCGATTCCGGACCACCGGTGACGGCCACCACCACCCGCTCGCGGGCCTCCCAGGTGTCGGTGATCTTGTTTTCCGCGCGGTATTTGACTAGTGCGGTATCGACCTGGTCGGCCAGCCATAGTAGCGCCAATTCCCTTAGTGCGGTGAGGTTTCCGCGGCGGAAATAGTTGGACAGCGCCGCATCGATCCGCTCCGACGCGTACACATTCCCATGAGAGAGCCTGCGGCGCAAAGCTTCCGGCGTAATGTCGATGAGCTCAACCTGCGAAGCCTGCCGTACGATCGAATCCGGTATCGTCTCTTTTTGCTCGATACCGGTGATCTGGGCGACCACGTCGTTGAGGCTTTCCAGGTGCTGGACGTTGACGGTGGAGATCACGGTGATGCCCGCGTCGAGCAGTTCCTCGACATCCTGCCACCGCTTGGGATTTTTGCTGCCCGGGGTATTCGTGTGAGCAAGCTCGTCGACCAAGACCACTTGGGGGTGGCGTGCCAGCACGGCCGGCACGTCAAGCTCGGGGAAGCTGCTGCCGCGATAGTCGATGTAGCGCGGCGGAATGACCTCGATGCCCTCAAGTAGCTCAGCGGTTTTGCGGCGGCCATGCGTTTCGACCACGCCCGCCACCAGGTCGGTGCCGCGTTCCAACCGGCGGTGTGCCTCTCCGAGCATCGCGTAGGTTTTGCCGACACCCGGAGCCGCACCGAGGTAGATGCGTAGCTCCCCGCGCTTGGGATGGTGGTCGGTGACACTCACATCAACCATCATCCACCCGTGGCACTAGCTGGAGACGGGGTACTGGCGATCGAGTTGCAGGTTGAGCTGCAGCACGTTCACCATGGGCTCGCCCAAAAATCCCAGGGCGCGGCCACTTCTATTTTGCGCGACGACCGCTCGGATCTGGGCGGGGCTGACGTGCCGGGCTTTGGCCACCCTGGCGACTTGAAGGTCGGCGTAGGCGGGTGAGATGTGCGGGTCCAGGCCGCTGCCGCTGGCGGTGACCGCGTCGGCGGGCACCGTGGGGTTGGCGGGTGCGGCGCCGCGGACGGGCACGATTTGACCGATCGAATAGTCCTCGCCGTATTTGGCGCACTCGACCCGCACACCCTGGTAGATGGTCAGAAACGGCGCCGAGGTCGTCTGGCATGGCTCGTTGACGCTGACCACCCGCGTCGGATGAACGACGTTTCCGCGGCTATCGCGGGGCCCGATCACCGACAGCACTGCGCCGACACCGCCACCCGTGCAGAACGGACGCGACCCATCCACACCCTCGAGTTGACCGATCGCCGCGCTGCGTGAGCACACGGTGGTCAGCAGGCTCGGCTTGAAGCCGGCATCCGAGGCGGATTTGCCGGCTGCGAGTTGGGCCGGGTCGGCGGATGTGTCGACGATGCTTTCCGGCCCAAGGTTGCTCGCGCCAGACGAGGTCGGGTCGTAGCCGTTGCCGGCCGCCGAGGGGCGGCTTTGGAAATACTGCGGCAGTGGGTTGCCGTCCTTGTCGGTGAACAGCTGACCGATCAGCTTGCTGCCGACCGGCTTACCGTTGGCGGTCAGGATCGACCCTTCGGCCTTGTCGTGTAGTCCGGGGATCTGCGCGATGAGCCAGATCAGCAGGGGATAGGCGAGGCCGGTGATCACGGTCAGCACCAGCAGCGCCCGGAAGGCCGCCCAGTGCATGCGGACGAAATTCGAAAGCTTCATGTCAGGACATCCCCGGGACGAATTGGACGATCAGGTCGATCAGCTTGATGCCGATGAACGGTGCGATGATGCCGCCAAGCCCGTAGATATAGAGGTTGCGGCTCAACAACTTTGACGCGCTACTCGGCGTGTAGCGCACGCCGCGCAGCGAGAGCGGGATCAGCATGACGATGATGATCGCGTTGAAGATGACCGCCGACAGGATCGCTGACTGCGGGCTGTGCAGCCGCATGATGTTGAGCAGATCCAGCCCCGGAAACAGCGCCACGAACATCGCCGGGATGATCGCGAAGTACTTGGCGATGTCGTTGGCGATCGAGAACGTGGTCAGCGCTCCACGGGTGATCAGCAGCTGCTTGCCGATCTCGACGATCTCGATGAGTTTGGTGGGGTCGGAATCCAAATCGACCATGTTCCCGGCTTCTTTGGCGGCCGACGTGCCGGTGTTCATCGCCACGCCCACATCGGCCTGAGCCAAAGCCGGCGCATCGTTGGTGCCGTCACCGGTCATGGCGACCAGCTTGCCGCCTTCTTGCTCACGTTTGATCAGTGCCAGCTTGTCCTCGGGGGTGGCCTCGGCCAGGAAGTCGTCCACACCGGCCTCGTCAGCGATCGCCTTGGCGGTTAACGGGTTATCGCCGGTGATCATCACCGTCCGAATGCCCATGCGCCGCATCTCGTCGAACCGCTCGCGCATGCCCTGCTTGACCACGTCCTTGAGGTGGATGACACCAAGCACGGCCGCCTCGCCATTGCGGGTTTCTCCGACGACCAGCGGGGTGCCCCCGGCGGCGGAGATGCCGTCGACGATCTCGCCGAGCTGGGAAGGAACCGTGCCGCCTTGGCCGCGAACCCATTCCGCGACCGAGCTGGCCGCACCCTTGCGCAGCAGGTGCCCGTCGAGGTTCACGCCCGACATGCGCGTCGCGGCGGTGAATTCCACC
Source organism: Mycobacterium sp. (assembly GCA_035505695.1). Classification (GTDB taxonomy): domain Bacteria; phylum Actinomycetota; class Actinomycetes; order Mycobacteriales; family Mycobacteriaceae; genus Mycobacterium. The sequence goes on along the minus strand of DATJQO010000100.1, from coordinate 13,392 downwards.
CATTGGGCGTGTGCGAGTTCACCCGGTGTGCGCGCGCGCAGGCCGAAGTGTTGCTTGGCGAACACGACGACCGAACGACCCTCAGGTGTTTCGTCGGCCAGGCTGGACAACTGCGCGGCGTCGGCCAACTGCTCTTTGGTGATTCCGTCGAGGGGGATGAAGGCGGCGGCCTGCCGGTTACCGAGTGTGATGGTGCCCGTCTTGTCGAGCAGCAACGTGTTCACGTCGCCGGCGGCCTCCACCGCACGGCCGGACATGGCGAGTACGTTGCGTTGCACCAGCCGGTCCATGCCGGCAATGCCGATGGCGCTCAGCAGCGCACCGATCGTGGTGGGGATCAAGCACACCAGTAGCGACACCATTACGATTCCGGTGACACCATTTGTGTTGAGCGCGTGGGTGTCTGGGACACCCGGATTGTTCATCTTGGAGTAGATGGCCAGCGGCTGCAGGGTCGCAACGGCGAAGACGAAGATGATCGTCAACGCGGCCAGCAGAATGTTTAGCGCGATCTCGTTGGGAGTCTTCTGCCGGTTGGCGCCCTCGACGAGGGCGATCATCCGGTCGATGAAGCTTTCTCCCGGCTTTTGCGTGATCTTCACGACGATCCGGTCGCTCAGCACCGTGGTGCCGCCGGTGACCGCCGAACGGTCACCGCCCGATTCGCGGATCACTGGCGCAGACTCCCCGGTGATCGCCGATTCATCCACGGAGGCAATGCCTTCCAGCACGTCGCCGTCGCCTGGTATCACCTGCCCGGCTTCGACCACCACAATGTCGCCCTGCTGCAGCAGCGGCGCTGCGACTTCTTCCTCCACACCCGGGGCCCCCGGTTCCCAGTTCTTGAGTCGCCGTGCCAAGGTCTGGGTCTTGGCCCGGCGCAGCGTTTCGGCCTGGGCCTTGCCGCGCCCTTCAGCCACCGCCTCGGCCAGGTTGGCGAAAAACACGGTCAGCCATAGCCACCCTACGATCAGCCACGCGAACCAGGTCGGGGTGATGATCGACAGTACGGTGCTCCACGCGGCGCCGATCTCGACGATGAACATCACCGGGTTGCGCCACAGAGTGCGCGGGTCGAGCTTGCGCAGCGCCTCCGGCGTCGACTTCCACAGCGTTTTCGGCTCGAGCAAGCCGGCTTGCACCCGCTTGGTGTCGGCGGCGTGCGTCTGCTCAGCAGGCTCGGCGGTGGTCGCGGTCATCAGTGCATTCCTTCAGCGAGAGGCCCGAGCGCCAACATGGGTAGGAAAGTGAGTGCAACGAGAATCAGCGTGACGCCGGCGACCATTCCGACGAATTGTGGCCGGTGGGTGGGCAGGGTCCCCGCCGATTCCGGGGTCATGCCCTGCTTGGCGAGTGAGCCGGCTAGCGCGAGCACCAGCACCATGGGCAGGAAGCGTCCGAAGACCATGGCCAGCCCCAGCGCGGTGTTGTACCAGTTGGTGTTGACGCTCAGGCCGGCGAAGGCCGACCCGTTGTTGTTGGCCGCCGACGTGAAGGCGTACAAGACTTCCGACAGCCCATGCGGGCCCGTGTTGAGCATGCCGGCACGTTCGCCCGGTAGCGCCATCGCGATCGCGGTGCCGGTCAGCACGATCAGCGGAGTGACCAGGAAATAGCTTGCGGCAAGCTTGATTTCGCGGGGATTGATCTTCTTCCCAAGATATTCCGGGGTGCGTCCCACCATCAGTCCGGCGATGAAGACCGTGATCACCGCCAGGATCAGCATGCCGTACAGACCCGAACCGGTGCCGCCGGGCGCCACCTCGCCAAGCTGCATGTTGAACAGGGTGATCATGCCGCCGAGGCTGGTGTAGGAGTCGTGGAACGAGTCGACGGCACCGGTGGAGGTGAGCGTCGTCGAGTCGGCGAACACCGCGGAGTTGGCGATGCCGAACCGCTGTTCGACACCTTCCATGGCGGACCCGACCGCGATCGGCACCGTGCCGTGGTGCTGCAACTGGAACCACAGCATGAAGGCCACGCTGAGCGTGTACAGCGTCGCCATGACCGATGCGATCGCGAAACCCTGCTTCGTGCTACCCACCATGCGCCCGAACGTGCGTGGCAGCGAGAAGCTGATCACCAGCAGCAGGAAAATCTCCAGCCAGTTGGTCCACGTCGTCGGGTTTTCAAAGGGATGCGCGGAGTTCGCATTGTAGAAACCCCCACCGTTGGTGCCGAGCTCCTTGATCGCTTCCTGGCTGGCCACCGGGCCGCCGGTGATCGTCTGCTGAGCACCCCCGAGGGTGTTGGCAACCTGGTCGTGCAGGTGGAAGTTCTGGATCGCGCCTCCGGCGATCAGCAGGATCGCGCCCAGCACCGCGATGGGCAGCAGAATGCGCAGCGTCCCGCGTACCAGGTCGACCCAGAAGTTCCCGAGATCGCCGGTGCGCCTGCGGGCGAACCCGCGGACCAGCGCGATCGCCACCGCCATTCCGACCGCGGCCGAGACGAAGTTCTGCACCGCCAGGCCGGCCATCTGCACGAGATGACCCTGAGTCGACTCGCCGGAGTACGCCTGCCAGTTGGTGTTGGTGATGAAGCTGACCGCGGTGTTCCACGCCAGCCCGGGGGTCATTTTGGTGGCCGGATCGTGCAGATGCAGCGGCAGCTTGTCCTGGACGAGCTGGAAGACGAATAGGAAGAGGATGCTGATGGACGAGAAAGCCAGGACACTACGGGCGTAGGCGCCCCATGTCTGCTCCGAGCGCGAGTCGACACCGATCAGCCGGTAGATCACCCGCTCGACGGGCGAATCCTTCTCCGACGTGTAGACCCGATACATGTAGTCGCCGAAGGGCACATGGACCGCTGCCAGTGCCACGACGAGGACGGCGAGGAAGATGATCCCCGCTGTGGTTGTGCTCATCAGAACCTCTCCGGGAACAGCAGCGCGGCCCCGAGATACAGCGCAGCGAGGATGGAAAGCACCAAACCGACGATGTTCTCGTAGCTCATAGCCGCTCGACCAGCTTCTCCACCAGGCCAAGCACGGCGAACACCGCCACCGTTAGGACGATGTACACCAATACGCCCATCTTGTCTCCGTTCCGCGCCAACCATGTGCATACGAAAGGACCTCATCGAGTCAGCCACAACGCAATCCTCGGAGGCAAGGTCAGCTTGAAGTTAGATTGGTCCCGTCCGGTAGGGCCTTTGGTTGACACTTTCCTAACGGCGCTGCGGTGCACCTTTACGTTTTCTTTACGGCCTCGCGTGGGAGGTGCAAGTGCATGTGTCGCGCAGTCTTCGACGGCGAGAAGGACTGTGGAGAAGCACTATCCGTAGAGCCGTCGGTACAGGGCTCGCAATGTGGCGTATCGGCGTTCGACGTCGGCGCGATCGGATTCCTCGGGAACGGATTCGAGGTTCGCGCGCTGGATCATGACCGCTTGATCCATCAGGACGTGTACGCGTTGCGGATCGCTCGTTTGTTCCATGATCGTCGTCAACGCTTCGAGCTGGCGGATCATCACCGCCGGCATGCCCCGGCTGGCTTGGCGGATCTTTTCAAAAGCGCGCTGCACCAGCCGCTCGTAGCTGACTTGATCGGAGATCACGCGGATGAAGCCATGTTGGTCGCGATGAACTTGGGTCGGCGACCAGACCGGCGCGATCTTGCACAGGCAGTCGCCGAGCCAGTCGATGCACGTTAACGCGGTGAAGGTGTCGTTGACGGCGGGCGACAGCGCTCGGAGGGCGATCTCGACGAGCTGGTCGACGCCGAACGCGACATCTTGCGTCAGCGTGCGGTGCGGCCCGGTTGCTTGAGCATGAGCCAGATAGTCAGCCACCTGCTCGGCGGTGGTGGACGGCCACACGCTGGCCAGTTCACGCCCTTCAACGAGGAAGTGGCCGGGGCGATACGGCAACCGGATCACCGCATTCGCCTCGGTGGCGACGCGGACCAGTGACTGGTGGCGAATGAATTGCAGGTAGCCGCTTTTCGGGGTCCGGATGACGCCGCCGGAGGTTTCGATCCTTGCGAGCAGTTCGTGGAGCGAGGGCCCTTGCGGCGGTGGCTGTTCCGTCGCAAACCGCTGCTGGTCCTCGCTCTGCACCGCAACGGCTTTGGCAAGATCTTTCGCGATGCTGGCGATCACCTGGGGGAGCTGAATCTGCGTGGCGATGTGGTTGATGAAATAAATCAGCACCGCGAGATCGATCAGCACCAAACCGAAAGCGGTCGTGATCGAGATGTGGGGGACGAATTCTCCGTGATCACCGGGCCCGATCGACACCAGCACTGCAATGCAATACACAAACGTTGCCACGAACATGCCCAGCGTGAGCTGGGTGCCGCGGTCGCGGATGAAATTGCGCAGCATCCGCGGGCCGAACTGGGTCGAGGCCAGCGTCAGCGTCACGATTGTGATGGAAAAAACAATGCCCACGACGGTGATTACCGACGCAGCGATCGAGGTCAGGATTTGGCGCGCCGCGTCGGCGGTGCCACTGATCACCCACGCAGGGGGTCGGAACCGACCGTGGTAAGCGGCTTGGTCCAGCCGGAGCGTAACGCCAAAAAGCCCAAGTGCACCGGCTACAAGGACCGATGGAACCAACCACAAATTGGTGCGCAGCTCATCTCGCTGCCACTCTGACCACACCACACGAAGGCGTGGCATCACGTCAGTGTAGCTTCTGCCGATTGAATACCGCAGCGTTCACTTCCACGGCGGATATCTAGCTGACCGGCCCGTTGATCGCAAGTTATGCCTCCTGACCACGGCGGCGATAAGGCTGCGTAAAGGTTGGCCGTTCGACCGTATGAATGCTGTTTGGATCAAAGCGGGCGCCGTGAGCTCGGCGTACACCGGGTTAATGCGGGACACGCAACACCGAATTGTTGCACCGGATCTATCACAAGCGATGCACGGGGCCAGGGAAGCGCCGAGTTTGTGGTCGCGCCTGCTCGACGGCGCCCAACCGTGGGGCTATTGTGATGCCAGGATCAGCCGGTACGGCGTTCGCCGCTATCGGTTGATCATCTACCCACCTGGAATCAGTGCTGCCGATCGGCGGTTGGCACGGCTGTGGCGAGGATGGCCAATAAGTGGTGCGTTATTAGCCCTATTCGCACTGGTACTCCTCGGCGACGCGGCGGCCTCACCCGATACGGTGCTGGCGGTAGCGCTAGCCGCCTATGTAAGTATCGGGGCGTTGCTCTTCCTGCGGGCGGGACCCGTCCGCGTGCGAGTCAGGTCTATGTCGATCATTCTCATGCCCAATACCGCCGACGCGCATGAGCGACGCAAGTACATCGAATGGAAGACCCTGGTGCACATGCTCAGCCACGCTGACCACTTGTTGACGACTGGCGTGATCTCACTAGCAGAATATGAAGCCACCTGGTGGGAAGCCTACGAACGCCTGGAGGCGATCACGCATGTCTGACGCGCTGTCGCAGATTCCGGAGGCCGTCGCCGCGGCAGCCGTCCTGCTGACCGTCTACTATTGCGGTCGGCAGGGACATGGGCGATCCGGCTCCTTCCGGCCTGATCGGCGACAAGCGAAAAGCTGGACTGTCAAGCGAAAGTGACTACACAAGGCGGGCGTTTTGCCGGCCTTGACGGACACTTATCTCACGAGTGCGTCAACCGCTGGGCCGAATGCCAGCGCTGGCAGATACTCCAAGCCGACGATCACCAGGGTTGCACCGGCGATGAGGAAAACGAACGTCGGACTGTGCGTACGCAGCGTCCCGGCGGTGATGACACCGGCTCGCTGGCCGCGAAGGTTCCTGCGATCGCGAGCACGGCGATGATCGGCAGGAACCGTCCTGCCACCATCACGAGGGCGAGCGCGATGTTGTACCACGTAGTGTTGCCGGAAATTCCGGCGAAGGCACTGCCGTTGTTGGCCGCGGCACTGGTGAATGCGTACAGCACTTCGGAGAGCCCGTGGGGCCCTGTGTTGAGCGTGGCGGCGCGTTCCCCCAGGAAGCGCCATGGCCACCGCGGCTCCGGTGAGGACCGCCGCGGGAAGGGTCAAAATGTAGAGGCTGATGAGCGTCATATGGCGAGAACGGAGCCGCTGCTTGAGGTATTCCGGTGTCCGTTCGATCATCAGCCCGCCGAGGAACACCGCGAGCAGGGTCATCATCAGCAGGCCGTAGAGTCCGCTATCTGGACCGCCGGGCGCGACTTCGCCAAGCATCACGTTCAGCATCAGCACCGCTCCGCCGGCGCTGGTGTAGCTGTCGTACGCGGAGTTTGCGGCGCCGTCGGCACTGGCGGTCGCGGCCTGACCGAACACGGCGCTGCCGGGCACGCCGAAGCGGATTTCGGTGCCTTCGGTCGGGGCGCCGACGGCGTGGATCACGGTGCCGTTCGCCACAACATCCGACGCGGCGAGCGCCGCGGTACCAATCACGAACAAGATTGCTGCCGCGGCAAATAGCACCCAACCCTGTTTCTTGTCGCCGACCATCACGCCAAAGGTTCGGATGAATGCGACCGGAATCAAGAGCATCGCAACGATTTCTACGACGTTGGTGAGCGGTGTCGGGTTCTCGAAGGGATGGGCGCTATTCGCGTTGAAGGCGCCACCGCCATCACCGGAGATCAGCTTGATCGATTCCCACGTGGCCACGGGACCGCCCAGAATGGTCTGGTGTCGGCCAGCGATGGTCGTAATATCTTGCGCTGCATGGAAATTGTTGACCACCCCGAGCGCGAGCAGGATTAGCGTAACCACCATCGACAGCGGAACCAGGATGCGTAGCACCGTTCGCACCAGGTTGACCCAGAAGTTGCCGATTTGCTCGCTTCGATACTGCGAGAGTCCTCGGATCAGCGCCGTAGCGACGCACATCCCGAGCGCGCAGCTGGCGAACGCTTGAACGCCCAGGCCGGCCAGCAACCCCTAGCTGCCCGAGTGTGGTCTCGCCCGGATAGTTCTGCCAACTGGTGTTGGTGACGAATGAGATTGAGGTGTTGAAAGCCAGCGCGGGTGTCATACCGCTGTGTCCCCACGGCTCCGGCAGTCGCGTCTGCACCAGCAGCAGCCCGTACAGGAAGAGCACGCTGACGGGCGGAGAATGCCGGCACCGACGTGCCGTGTTTCGTCGGGTTGCGCTCCGATCAGCCGGTAGACCACCTTTTCAACACGCCAATGCCGCGTATCGGCATAGACGCTGGCCATGTAGTTGCCGAGCGGTATGTGGAGAGTGATGACCAACGCGGCAACGGCGGCGACTTGTAGCCAGGCCGCCACTGTCCACTGAGACGGATCGTCGATGGGGCTGCTCCTAAATCCAGACCCAACGTGTTCGAAGGGAAAGCTACAGCGCATATGGCGACGACGTGTGGACGGTTACGCAATCCCTACGCCATGGCTGCCTTCATTGACGCAATATTGATCACCATTTCGTCCGTGGTCAGTGGTCGCTCCCGCATGCACTTCCAGGCGTAAAAAATCCATCAAGGAAAGCTGCCGACACCTCAGAAAGTCGTAAGCTTCGTTGCCGACATGCGTCATCGCCTGCTGCGATGGACCGCATGAACCGCACCACTGGTATGACCCTCGCAGTGCCTTCGCTGCTTGAGCGTCACGGTGCGGGCTGGGACGACGAACCGCCGTCTGCCAGCTGAATCGGCTGCTGAGTCGGGGATGTTCAACGCCCGTTGGCTGCGGTCGCTTCTCGCTGCATTGCCATTCCCAGTCAATTTCGATTTGCACCCGTCGTCGCGTCATTGACGCGCGATGGCTGCATTCATAGTTCAAGGTTGTGAAACTTATTATGTACAAACAAACTTCAACCTCTCGGACAATCCTCGTCACCGGCGCAACCGAGGGTATCGGTTACCCAACGGCTCGCCGTTTCGTCGATGACGGTGCGACGGTGTATTTGCACGCGCCCGACCAGGACAGCGGCGAACAGGCGATGACACGCTTGGTGAAAGACGGGGCGGAGCCGCTACGTCTGTTCCTGGTCGTCGCCGACTTCACCTGCCTTAATGAAGTCGCCTGCCTTGGCGACGCACTCGCCGCGAAGCTGCCGGCCCTGGATGTGTTGATCAACAACGCCGCGGTCGCCGCGCCCGAGCGACGCACCTGCACACCGGACGGCGTAGAACTGACCTTCCAAGTGAACTACCTGGCGCCGTATCTGCTGACGACGAAACTGATGCCCCGGCTGGCGAGCGCCGGCGGAAAAGTCATCAACGTATCTTCGATGACACACCGCGGGGCAACGATCAAGTGGAAGAAGCTGGCCGGCGACCAGTACTGGCCGCTGGCGGCCTACGCGCAATCCAAGCTCGCTCTAACGATGTACACGAAGTCCCTGGCTGATGTGGGCGGCGCTGCTTTCACTGCGCTCAGCGTCCATCCCGGCGTGTTCGAGAGCCGGCTGTTGCCCGTGTACGGCCGTGTCGGGCAGCCGGCCGAGGAAGCCGCGCCGATCCTGACCACGCTCGGATCACCTGCATATCCCGTGGCCAACGGTGGCTACTACGAGGGACTGAACCTTGCAAAGCCAGCGGCGCTCGTTGAGAACGCCCGCGCGCGTATGCGGCTGGCGAAACTCAGCGCTGACCTCGTCCGGTCGGCGCTGCACTGACAGAGAAAGGACCTAACGCGATGTCCAAACGAGCGGACAAGAAGCGCGCACGTCGGAACAAGAACGCCAACCATGGAAAGCGGCCATCCTCTGGGAAGAGGGTTCGACGGTCAGGCGCTATCGGTCGTTAGATCGTCGATCAGCGGAATCCTCACCCGGAAAACCGTTCTGCCATCGGCGGATTCGGCGGCGACGGTGCCATGATGAGCCTTGACGATCGAGCTCACGATCGCCAGGCCCAGCCCGTTGCCCGAGCCGTCAGACCTGGACTTGTCCGCGCGGACAAACCGCTCGAACAAGCGGGGCAGCAGGTACGGATCGATGCCCGGACCGTCGTCGGCAACGGTCAGTTCCGCGTAGGCCGGCTCCGAATCGCCACGGTGGCACGATATTCCGGTCGTCACGGTGACTCCGGGCGGTGTGTGTACGTGAGCATTGCTGAGCAGGTTGCTGACCAGTTGGTGCAATCGTGCGTGGTCTCCCCGGACCCACACCGGTCCCTCCGGTAGGGCTTTGACCCAATGGTGTGTCGGCGCCGCAACCGCCGCGTCGTTCACCGCAGTGGCGACCAGCTCGGCCAGGTCGACGTCCTCGGTCTCCAAGTCTTGGCCTTCGCCCAGGCGCGAGAGCAAGAGCAGCTCGTCCACCAACAACGCCATGCGCCGCGCTTCGGATTCGATGCGGGCCAGCGCGTACTCGGTGGTCGGCGGCAACGCCGAACTGTCCTGGCGGGTGAGTTCGGCATATCCCTGAATCGCTGCCAACGGGGTGCGCAGCTCATGGCTGGCGTCGGTGATGAACTGCCGCATCCGCAGGTCCGATTCGGCGCGCTGCGCCAGCGCGCTATCCACGTTGTCCAGCAACCTGTTGAGCGTGTGGCCGACTATTCCGACTTCATTCTGCGGGTTGGTGTCCCGCGGCCGCACTCTGATGCTGATTCGATGGTCGTCGTCGGTGAGCGGCATGGCGGCGACTTCGGCGGCGGTTGCCGCGAGCCGGCGCAAGGGTCGAAGGGTGTACCCGACCACCCAGACGGTGAGGCCGGCGGTGACCACCAAGGCCGCCGCGATAAGCACGGTGGTGGTCAGCTGTTTGCGGGCGATGATCCGGTCGGCGAGGTTCAGTGACACCCCGGCGACCAGCACGTCGGATCCGTCGACGCGGTTGTCGACGCGGTAGGAACCCAGGCTGCCGAGGTGCTCAGTGCGGGGCGGGCCGTCAGTCCATCGCTGCGCTTGGATGGCGCGCACGACGTCGGCGGACGCGGGTCGCGCTTCGGCTTCGGAGAAGACCGCCGAGCCGATCACGGCGCCGTCGTGCAGCACGGCAATGAGGTTTCCCGGCGTTTGATCAGTGAACTGCAGCATCGCCTGCGGCAGGGGCTTAGTGCTGGCGTCCGCCGAATTATGTTGGTCGTTACGGTATTTGGTGTACGAGTGGCTCAGCGCGTCCAGCGAATCGGCGACATCGGCATCGCTCATCGCGGTGACGTAGCCGCGCAGGCTCAGCACGGAAACGATTCCGACCGTCACCAGCACCACGCTCACCACGGCAAGTACGCCCAGCAGCAACTGACGGCGCAACGAATGGGGAAGCCACCGCGGAAGATTGCCGGGATAGCTATCCCGGTCCTGGGTCATTCCGGCGGCCGCAGCATGTACCCCACACCGCGGACGGTATGAATCATCGGCTCCCGGCCAGAGTCGATCTTCTTTCTCAGATAGGAGATGTAGAGATCCACGATGCTGGTGCGCCCGGCGAAGTCGTAGTTCCAGACGCGGTCTAGGATCTCGGTGCGGCTCAGGGCGCGGCGGGGGTTGCGCATGAGGAAGCGCAGCAATTCGAACTCGGTGGAGGACAGCGAGATCGGCGAGCCGTCCCGGGTGACCTCACGGCTGGCGGTGTCGACTCTTAGGTCGCCGACTTTGAGCGTTTCGGCGGCCGGCGCAGGCTGCTGGCCGGAGCGGCGCAGCAACCCGCGCAGCCGCGCGACCAGCTCCTCGAGGCTGAACGGCTTGGTCATGTAGTCGTCGGCGCCCGCGGTGAGGCCGGTCACCCGGTCCATGACCGAATCGCGCGCGGTCAGAAAAAGCGTCGGGGTGTAGGCGTCCGACTCGCGGACGCGTTCCAGAATCCGCAAGCCGTCCACGTCGGGAAGCATGATGTCGAGCACCAGCACGTCGGGGCCGACCTTGTCGAACTTGGCCAGCGCCTCGCGCCCGTTGTGAGCGATGTCGACAACCCAGCCTTCGTAGTGCAGCGCCATCTTCACCAGGTTGGTCAGCGCCGGTTCATCATCGACCAGCAAAACCCGGATCGGTGAACCGTCGGCCCGGTAAATCCGCGGCAGTTGACCGAGGATGGCCTGGCGTGGGCGCTGGCCGCCCGCGTATGAAGACATTGCGGTCATGTTCCTGCATTCTCCCAAGCGCATATGTGATTGTCACGAAGTTCATAGAAATCTCAAATGCAAGCGTGTCGGCCGGCTCACATTCTTAGCCGCACAAATATGTGTTTTATATGTGTTGCATCAGCCAGCTTGAGATGAGCCTTCTACCCAAAAATACTGGAATGCATAGTCGTTGGTTTGACATCGCCGACCCGATCCAAGGGTTGAATATCCAAATCACTGGCGTAAGAGCGGATTTCATTGAGAATCAGACGCTGTGCCGCAGCGATTGCCTTCGTAGCTCGACACGTATGCACGACGGCAGGGGACGACGGTGTCCCGACTTACGTTAATTCCAAGTTACGTAATGTTACGAATATCGGTTGAATGAAATGTGTTTCGTAGCACAGTCGGTGTGTGCACGGAGACAAACACCGTCGACGGTGCACGCCAAGGTGCGCGGCGTCGCCTTTGTTAACGCTGTGGCGGCCACCGCTGATGTGGCAGATGTCGCCACATATGTTGCGGTCCTTCCGACGGCTAGCGACACGATGCCCGACCGGTGTCCGCAATGGTTTCGTCGCAACAGCCGACGCTTACTCAACGACCTGATGCGACGGCACGCGCGAGATGTGCGGGGGTTTGCACACGGGCCGGCCGAAGCGGTCGGGGTCGCCATCGTCCGCCCTTTCTGACCCAGCCAGCAAACTCGACAAGAAAAAGGGAAAGCCATGGATTTTGGTGCGTTGCCCCCGGAAGTGAATTCCGGTCGGATGTATGTGGGACCCGGGCCGGCCACGCTGCTGGCGGCCTCGGCGGGATGGGATTCACTGGCCGTCGAGCTGAACGCCGCGGCCAGCGGCTACGAGTCGGTGATCACGACCCTGACAGATGAGTGGCTGGGCCCGACGTCGATGGCGATGGCGGCCGCGGTCGGCCCATACGTGACGTGGATACGAACCACCGCTGAGCAATGCGAGCAGTCGGCGATTCAGGCCGCCGCCGCCGCGGCCGCCTACGACACGGCGTACGCGATGACCGTTCCGCCGCCGCTCATCGCCGCCAACCGTGCCGAGCTCATGGCGTTGATCGCCACCAACCTGCTGGGGCAGAACACACCGGCGATCATGGCCAACGAGGCGGAGTACAGCGAAATGTGGGCCCAGGATGCCACCGCGATGTACAACTACGCGGCCAGTTCGGCTGCCGCCTCAACGTTCAGCACGTTCGCGCCGCCACCCCAGACGACCAATCCGGGCGGAGTTGCCGGCCAGGCCGGCGCGGTCGCCCAGGCGAGCGGCACCCAGGCCGGTAGCACTGCCCAGACGACGTCGGCGCAGCTGATGTCCTCGGTACCGCAAGCGCTGCAGAGTATGTCGACACCCGGGTCATCGTCGAGCACCGGTCTGTCGCAAGCGGCGGTTGGTACCGGGGCGTCACTGGGATCGTCTGGAGCATCCGCTCCGGTCAGTGCCCTGTCGAGTCTGAGCGGCACCAGCAAAAGCGCCACCAACAGCGCGGGCGCCGGTCTGACAACCGCGTCGAGCGTGACCTCCGCGCTCGGCAGCAACGGCGAATTGGCGGGGCTGGCTTCCGACGCGATCGGGGTGGGCTCGGACGTGGCCGGCGTGGGTGGCGATGGCGCGGGGTTGGGTTCCGATGGGGCTGGAATCGGTATGGATGTGTACGGCCTGGGGATCGACATGCAGGGCGCGGGTTCGATCATCGGGGCCGAGGGCGGCACGCCTCTCCCGGGTATGGGCGGCCTGGGAGAGATGGGTGGACTGGGAACGATGGGGCCGGTGGAAGGCCTCGGCGCGGGTGCGTCGGCCAACGTGGGCCAAGCGGCCTCGCTGGGAACGTTGTCGGTGCCGCCGAGTTGGGCGGAGACGGTGTCGTCGGTGACGCCGCTGCCCGCGGCTCTCGACGCCAACGCCAACGCCATGGCGGGTGGGTGGGGTACGACGCCGTCGGCGTCAACGACGCCCGCCGGGATCTCCAAGCTGCCCCTCGGCGCAATGGTCGGCCGCGAGTCCGAGGGTGCGGTTCACCGGATCGGGTTCCGGCCCTCGCTGATTCCGCGTTCGCCGGTGGCCGGGTGATCAGACGGGCGTTCGCAACATCGAAAAGGGCCCGCACACCCCAGGTGTGCGGGCCCTTCTCGGTGAAGATGCGGTGTCAGGCCCAGCTGGACCCAACGGCGCTGTCGGTGCTGGCCATGTTGCTGCCGGCGGTCTGCACCTTCTGGCCGTGCTGGTTGGCCTGCTCGTAGATCACCTGGAAGTTGCGACCCAATTGGGTGATGAACTCCTGGCAAGCCACCGAACCGGCGCCGCCCCAGAAGTCACCGGCAGCCAGCACATCGCGAATGATGGCCTGGTGCTCGGCCTCCAACGAGGCAGCCTGGGCGCGGATCAAGGCACCGTGGGCGTCCACG
>DATJQO010000099.1:0-95924 GCA_035505695.1 Mycobacterium sp. | reverse complement strand
TCGGGTGTCATCTGAGCCAGGATCACGCCGACGTCCAGACCGAGGAAGCGATGCACCCGGCCCATCCACTCGCTGTCACGTTTGGCCAGGTAGTCGTTCACCGTGACGACGTGCACGCCCTTGCCGCCGATGCCGTTGAGGTACGCCGGCAGCACCGAGGTCAGGGTCTTGCCTTCACCGGTCTTCATCTCGGCGACATTGCCGAAGTGCAGCGCCGCCGCGCCCATCACCTGCACGTCGAACGGGCACTGGTCGAGCACCCGCCAGGCCGCTTCCCGGGCCACCGCGAAGGCTTCCGGCAGCAGGTCGTCGAGGCTTTCGCCGTCGGCGTGCCGCTTCTTGAACTCGTCGGTTTTGGCCCGCAACTCGGCGTCGGTGAGCTTCTCGACCTCGTCGGACAAGGTGTTGACGTAGTCAGCCACCCGCTTGAGACGCTTGAGCATGCGGCCTTCGCCGAGGCGCAGCAACTTCGACAGCACGGTGTCGTCCCCTTTTGGGATGTTCCCCTGTTGGTAGGAGTCTTCTTTTCAGGCGACTCCCATGGTAGGGGACAACCCGGTGATGGCCGCCGAACCGTCAGGCCAGTTGGATCAGGCCATAGTCGTAGGCGTGCCGGCGGTAGACGACGGACGGCCGTTCGGTCTGCTTGTCCTGAAACAAGAAGAAGTCGTGCCCGACCAGCTCCATCTCGTAGAGCGCCTCGTCGACCGTCATCGGCGTCGCCGGGTGTTCCTTGGTCCGCACGATCCGCCCGGGCTCCCTGTCCAGCTCGGAGTCACCCTCGACGCCGTCGCGCTCGCCCGGGGTCTGCTCGGTGCCGGCCCGAGCTGACGGTGGCGGCATGACCGCGGTGGCGGTGGCCAGGGAAACCGGGGTTTTGTCGCCGTAGTGGACCTTGCGGCGGTCTTTGACTCGGCGCAGCCGGCTCTCGAGCTTGTCGACCGCGGACTCGAACGCGGCATAGAAGCTGTTGGCGCAGGCCTCGGCCCGGCTCACCGGTCCACGGCCGCGGGCGGTGATCTCCACGCGTTGACATGATTTGCGCTGCCGCCGGTTGGGCGCGTGTTTGAGCTCGACGTCGAAAAGATAGATGGAGCGGTCGAACCGCTCGAGGCGGGCGAGTTTCTCCGAGACGTAGATACGGTAGTGATCGGGGATTTCTACGTTGCGGCCCTTGAACACCACTTCGGCGTTGGTCGTGGGCTGGACTTCGCCGTCGGTTTCTGCCGGCGACGGGCCCAGGCTCTTACCGGAATCCACGGATAGCCTTGACATACGTGACAACTCGTTTCTCTCTCACATCGCACGCGTATGCGTGCCCGGCTTGCTTGAACGCGCCGACGGGGTTGGAGCGGTTTTCCAGCGATCACCGCCGCAGGCTGCCCGCCGGTGCAAGGTGTCGAATATTCACCCCTTCCCGCGAGTGCGGTCTCAAACTGGGAATATCGCGACCAGTGAGTCAGACCAGCGAGTCAATTAAGGTTGTCCTCGACGTTAGCTCGTGTTCGCCTCGCGATGCCACTGATTTCGGAGAGCTGTTGCGAGTTCTTCACATACTTCATATTTCACGCGACAGCGATGGTCAGTACCGCGGCGACCCGGATGCCGGTGGCATGCAAAATCCGCACCGACTCGCGGGCGGTCGCGCCGGTGGTGACGATGTCGTCGACCAGCAGCGCCTCGGGGGCCGATTGGGTGACGCGCCGACCGCACAGCACCACCCGGCCGGCGATGTTGCGCTCGCGGGCGCCCACGCCGAGGCCTACCGAGTCACGGGCCAACGGCTTCATCCGTAACGCCGCAGCGACGGTGATGTCCGGGTGCCCGGCCACTGCGGCCCGCGCCAGCCGGGTGACGGGGTCACCGCCGCGCCGGCGCGCCGCCGAACGCCGCGTCGGCGCGGGCACGATGGTCAGCGGGGTCTCGATGATTCCCCAGGACAGCAGGCGGTGCACGCCGACGGCCAGCACCCGCGCCAGCGGGCCGACGAGATCACCGCGGCCGTGCTCCTTCAGCGCCAGGATCGCTCGCCGGCGTGCGCCGGCGTAGCGGCCGAGGGCGAACACCGGCACCTGCGGGTCGATGCGGGGGTTCGCCACGTGCGGCTGGTCGGCGACCACCGCCAGCTCCCGGCCGCAGGCTGCACACCAACGGGTCGACGGCGCCCCGCAGCCACCGCATTCCAGCGGCAGGATGAGGTCGAGCATGGCCACAGTGTGGCGGGCCGGGCCGACAGCGCCGGGTTATCACCCTGGCAAGACCGGTGCGGCCCCGAACACCGTCAACCCATACACCTCCGACCAGCCCTGGTCTTCGGCGGCCGACGCCGAATACTGCAGCACCCCTTGCGGAGCGGCGACGTAGATCGTCGATGGGTTGGCCGCGACCGTGAACACGGGCATCTGCAAACCGCGGACCGGCGCGTCGGAGTTCACCCCGTCCAGGTTGACGTAGGACACCGGATGGCTGGCGTCGGTGCGGGTCACCACGATGTCGTCGCCGGTGCGCCACGACAACGACACCACCGAGTTGCCCAATCCGAAGCCCAGCCGCCGCGGATAGGTCAGCGCGTACTGCCCGGCCTGGGTCTGCTCGACGCTGGCCAGGATCACCTGGCCACCGATCACCATCGCGGCACGCGTGCTGTCGCGCGACAGCTGCAGGTCGGTGATCGGCCCGGGGAACCGGCTGGCTACCGCGACGGAGTCCACCGGAATGCGGGCGGGTTGCCCCGATGCCGGTTCCTGGATCGCCCGCAGTACGTTGTTGCCGTCCACCACCACCCAGACGGCGTCGTCCAGTGACCAGGTGGGCCGCGACAGCTCGTGCCCGTCGGCGGATTGGACTGCCTCGCCACCAAGGTCGCCGATCCACAGCGATGCCGCCATGTCGGGGGTGCCGCGGTGCAGGGTCACCACGGACGCCACCTGCCGCCCGTTGCGGGACAGGGCGGCGCCGGTCTGGTCCCCCATCCGCCCGAATGCCCCGGGGACCGTGGTGGAGCGTTGTCCGTCCAGCGCCACCAGGGAGCCGTTGATGAGCGCGTGCAATCCGGCGCCGGCGCCGTCGGCAACGCCGGGGTCGGTGGCGGCGACGTCGGAGGTGGTCCACCCGTCGCGGAACCGGTCGTCCAAGGGCGCGCCGTCGGCGTTGATCACATACGGGCCGCGGATGTCCGCCCTGGCCAGCGTCCAAATGATCTGTGCGGCAAGCAATTGCCTGCTGTGCGGATCCGTGGTGGACAGCTTCTCCAGATCGATGCGCGCGCCGCCGTAGCCGCGCCCGATGCCGTTCTTACCGCCGTCGGCGCGGGTCACCGGTCCACGCAGGCGCAGCGGCGGCGCGAGCAGATTGCGGACCGTGTGAGCCATCTCGGGTCGCGGCCCGGCTACCAATTTGGAGACCAGCTCGGTGGGCAACTGGTCTGAATCGGGCACCGCGACGTAGCGGGGATCGGGCACCACCGTCTTGCCGGTCGGATCGGCGAAGTAGAGCGTGCTGCGTTTGTAGGTGGCCTGGAACTGCTGCCAGTCCAGGAACACCCCGTTGGGCAGGCGGTCGATCCGCCAGCCGCCGGAGGTTTTGACCAACTCGATCGGGCCGGGGTCGGGCAGCACACCCTCAGCGGTCTCGAACACCCCCAAATCGGACAGCGAGCCCAAAATGTCGGCCCGCATGGTCGCCGAAACTCGTTCGGCGGCACGGGTTTCCACAAAGACCACGTGGTCGATCAGCAGCGCGCTACCGGCGTCGTCCCATGCGTTGGATGCCGACTGGGTGAGGAACTGGCGGGCCGCCAGGTGCCGGTTCGCGGGATCGGCGGTGGCCTTGAGGAATTCGCGCAGCAAAACGTCGGGATCCATCCCCGGGCTGGGCTTGGGCAGGTTCGACGGCGCCGGCCGCTCGACGGTGCCGATGGCCTGGGGCGCCGACGAGCTGGGCACCCCGGCGCAACCGGCCAGCAACACGGTCAGCGACAACAAAGCCAGCAGCCGCCGCATCACCCGCTCCTCTCGGCGTGCTCTCGTTGCCGCTCACCTTCTTTGCGTTCCGACGCCGGCTGCGGGATGGGTTGCGGGATCGGCTTCAGCGGCAGCGGGCTGGTGGTGACCTTGTGACCACGAACCAGCGGAAGCGTCAGCCGGAAGCAGGAGCCCTGGCCGGGCTCGCCCCAGGCTTCCAGCCGGCCCTGATGCAGGCGCGCGTCCTCCACACTGATCGCCAAGCCGAGTCCGGTGCCGCCGGAGCGGCGTACCCGGGACGGATCCGCCCGCCAGAACCGGCTGAACACCAGCTTCTCCTCGCCGGGGCGCAGCCCCACCCCGTGGTCGCGGACGGTGACCGCGACGGTGTCCTCGTCGGCGGCCATCCGGATCTGTACGGGTTTGTGCTCGGCGTGGTCGATGGCGTTGGCGATCAGGTTGCGCAGGATGCGCTCCACCCGGCGCGTGTCCACCTCGGCGATCACCTCTTCCCCCGGCATGTCGACCAGCAGCTCGATCCCGGCGTCTTCGGCCAGGTGGCCCACGTTGCCCAGCGCGCTCTGGACGGTGCTGCGCAGGTCGACGGCATCGACGGACAACTCGGCCACGCCGGCGTCGTGCCGCGAGATCTCCAGCAGGTCGTTGAGCAGCGTCTCGAAGCGGTCCAGCTCGTTGACCATCAGCTCGGTGGACCGGCGCAGCGTCGGGTCGAGATCCTCGCTGTGGTCGTAGATCAGGTCGGCGGCCATCCGCACGGTCGTCAGCGGGGTGCGCAGCTCGTGGCTGACGTCGGAGGTGAACCGCCGCTGCAGGTTGCCGAACTCCTCGAGCTGGGTGATCTGCCGCGACAAACTCTCGGCCATGTCGTTGAACGACACCGCCAGCCGCGCCATGTCGTCCTCACCGCGCACCGGCATCCGCTCGGACAGGTGCCCCTCGGCGAACCGCTCGGCGATGCGCGACGCCGATCGCACCGGCACCACCACCTGGCGGGAGACCAGCAGCGAGATCCCGGCGAGCAGCACCAGCAGCACCGCACCACCGGTGATCATGGTGCCGCGCACCAGCTGGATGGTGGCCTGCTCGTTCTTCAGCGGGAAGATCAGGTACAGCTCCAGGTTGGCCACCTGCGACGACGTCGGCGTGCCGATGACCAGCGCCGGCCCGGAGAAGCCGTCGGTGTGCACCGTGGCGTACTGGTAGGCCGCCTGCCCGGCCTTGACGAAGCCCCGCAACGGGCTGGGCACCTGGTCGACGGGCCCGGCCGTGGTCGCGGCGCGCGGCCCGTCACCGGGCACGATGAGCACCGCGTCGAACGCGCCGGCCATCCCGGCACCCGAGGCGGGATCGGTTTTTGACGTCAACGTGTTGCGGGCCAGCTGCAGGCTACTGTCCAGCGAACGCGTCTCTTCACCGCTCACGATGCCGCCGACGGTGGTGCGCGCCCGCTCGATCTGCTCGATGGCGGCCTTCACTTTGACGTCGAGCACGCGATTGGTGACCTGGCTGGTCAACACAAAGCCGAGCGCCAGGATCACGGCCAACGACAGGCCCAGCGTCAGCGCCACCACGCGCAACTGCAACGACCGGCGCCACGCGGTGCCCACGACTCGACTCAACGCACCCATGCCGCGAGTCATGGGGCCCGAGCGTCCCCAGCGGCTCCGAGTGCGTCGCCGGGAGCCCCAGATCACCGCCGGCGTCCTCCCCTACGACGCTCTACATCGCCTATGCCGCTGTGCCGCTT
Organism: Mycobacterium sp.; assembly: GCA_035505695.1. GTDB lineage: Bacteria > Actinomycetota > Actinomycetes > Mycobacteriales > Mycobacteriaceae > Mycobacterium. The sequence goes on along the minus strand of DATJQO010000099.1, from coordinate 90,194 downwards.
CTCCGCGGCGCCGTGCGCCGCTTCGTCGCCGGCGCGGGTCACGGAGGTCCGGCCTTGTAACCCACTCCTCGAACGGTCAACACCACGGTCGGGTTTTCAGGGTCTTTTTCAACCTTGGCCCGCAGACGCTGGACGTGCACGTTCACCAAGCGGGTGTCCGCTGGGTGACGATAGCCCCACACCTGTTCGAGCAGCACATCACGAGTAAACACCTGCCGCGGTTTACGCGCCAACGCGACCAGCAGGTCGAATTCCAGTGGGGTCAGGGATATCTGTTCGCCGTTGCGGGTGACCTTGTGTGCCGGTACGTCGATCTCCACGTCGGCGATGGACAGCATCTCGGCGGGTTCGTCGTCGTTGCGCCGCAGCCGTGCCCGCACCCGGGCAACCAGCTCCTTGGGCTTGAACGGCTTCATGATGTAGTCGTCGGCACCCGACTCCAGGCCCAGCACCACATCCACGGTGTCGGTCTTGGCGGTCAGCATGACGATCGGAACGCCGGAGTCGGCGCGTAGCACCCGACACACGTCGATGCCGTTCATGCCGGGCAGCATCAGGTCCAACAACACCAAATCGGGGCGCAGTTCGCGCACCGCAGTCAGGGCCTGGGTACCGTCACCGATGACCGCGGTGTCGAAGCCCTCCCCACGCAGCACGATGGTGAGCATCTCGGCCAGCGAAGCGTCGTCATCGACGACCAAAATCCTTTGCCTCATGGAGTCCATGGTGTCACCAGATCGGGACAAAACTGGGTCGCCACACGGGCGTTTCTTGGTTGATAAGGGCGAATACCGTCAAATTCGCCCATCTGGGGCCGTCAGAGTGGCCGCAAGCGCGCCCGGATCGACGTCGGCGTCGACCACCAGCCATGGTCCGCCCCACCCGGCGGCGGCCAACCCCGCGTAGACGGCGCCGGTGCGCTGCTGCAGCTCGTCGTCGCGTTCATAGCCGTCGCGCGCCCGCCCCGGCTCGGACTGCGCCCGGCTGCGGGCGCGCTGGCCGGCCAGCTCCGCCGGCACCGCAAGCAGCACCTGCCAGTCGGGCACGGGAAGCCGTAGCCGCTGGTATTCGAGTCCGTGGACCCAGGCGGCCGCCGCCCCGGTCGCGTCCTCGCGCAGGCGCGCGGCGCTGTAGGCGGCGTTGGACGCGACGTAGCGGTCCAAGATCAGCACGTCGTGGGTGCGACGCAGTTCCTCGATTTCTTCGACCGCGCTGGCGCGGTCGAGCGCGAAAAGCATCGCCATCGCATAGACCGATGACGCCAGGTCGCCGTGCTCGCCGTGCAGCGCTTCGGCCGCGATGTCGGCGGTCACCGACTGTCCGTACCGCGGGAATGCCACGCTGGCCACCGATTTCCCGGCTGCTTCGAACGCTTTGCGCAGGCCGTCGGCGAGCGTCCGCTTGCCGGCGCCGTCCACCCCTTCGATCACGATCAGCACGGCGCGAGCCTAGCGGCTCGTCCCGAACGTGACATTGCAGTCACGGCCGGCGCCGACGGTGACGGTCGCCTCACGCTCGGCGAGCGATCAGTAGCGGTAGTGGTCGGCCTTGAAGGGACCGTCGACGTCGACGCCGATGTACTCGGCCTGCTCCTTGGTGAGCTTGGTCAGCTTGCCGCCGAGGGCCTCGACGTGGATGCGGGCCACCTTCTCGTCCAGGTGCTTGGGCAGCCGGTACACCTCGTTGTCGTACTCGTCGTTCTTGGTCCACAGCTCGATCTGGGCGATCACCTGGTTGGAGAAGCTGTTGCTCATCACGAACGACGGGTGACCGGTGGCGTTGCCCAGGTTCAGCAGCCGCCCCTCGGAGAGCAGGATGATCGACTTGCCGGTGTCGGGGAACGTCCACAGGTCGACCTGCGGCCGGATGTTCACCTTGGTCGCGCTGGAGCGCTCCAGCTGGGCGACCTGGATCTCGTTGTCGAAGTGGCCGATGTTGCCCAGCACCGCGTGGTCTTTCATCGCCTTCATGTGCTCGAGGGTGATGATGTCCTTGTTGCCGGTGGCGGTGATGACGATGTCCGCCGTGCTGATCGCGTCCTCGACCGTCTCGACGTCGAAGCCCTCCATCAGCGCCTGCAGGGCGTTGATCGGGTCGATCTCGGTGACGACGACGCGCGCGCCCTGGCCCTTGACCGATTCGGCGCAGCCCTTGCCCACGTCGCCGTAGCCGCAGACCAGCACCTTCTTGCCGCCGATCAGCACGTCGGTGCCGCGGTTGATGCCGTCGATCAGCGAGTGCCGGCAGCCGTACTTGTTGTCGAACTTGGACTTGGTGACCGAGTCGTTGACGTTGATCGCCGGGAAGGCGAGGTCACCGGCCGCGGCGAACTGGTAGAGCCGCAGCACCCCGGTGGTGGTCTCCTCGGTGACGCCCTTGACCGACTCCGCGATCTTGGTCCACTTGTCCTTGTCGGTCTCGAAGCGGCGGCGTAGCAACTCCAGGAAGACCTTCCATTCTGTGGGGTCGTCCTCCTCGGCCGGCGGCACCACACCGGCCTTTTCGTACTGGGCGCCGCGCAGCACCAGCATGGTGGCGTCGCCGCCGTCGTCGAGGATCATGTTCGCCGGCTCGTCGGGCCAGGTCAGCATCTCCTCGGCCGCCCACCAGTACTCTTCGAGCGTCTCGCCTTTCCAGGCGAACACCGGTACGCCCTTGGGCTCCTCGGGAGTGCCGTACGGGCCGACCACCACGGCGGCGGCGGCGTGGTCCTGGGTGGAGAAGATGTTGCACGACGCCCACCGGACCTGCGCTCCCAGCGACACCAGGGTCTCGATGAGAACCGCGGTCTGCACGGTCATGTGCAGCGAGCCCGAGATGCGCGCGCCCTTGAGCGGCTGCACTTCGGCATACTCGCGCCGCAATGACATCAGACCCGGCATTTCCTGCTCGGAGAGCTCGATGTCCCGGCGACCGTAGTCGGCCAGCGACAGGTCGGCGACCTTGAAATCGATGCCATTGCGGACGTCGGCGGTCAGCCCACTTTCGGTCGTCGTCATAGCGTGTTACTTCCTTCTTCAGCCTTCTTTGGGGTCACGGGGATCCAAGCGGTACTTAGCTTAGGTATGTTCTTGCGCCACTGTAGCCGCCGAGCGCTTACGGAAGGTTGACGACCCCGTGCCGCTCGGCGAACGGCGTCATCAGCCGCGCCAGGTCGGCAGCGACGTCATAGTTCGCCTCCGGCGGCATCGACACGTAGCTCATCGCCAGCCGCACGATGGCCCGGGCCAGCACGCCGGCGTCCTCGTCGCTGGTGGCCACCCAGCTGTGGGTGAACGCGTTGCTCAGCCGTTGCGACGCCCGGGTGATGATGGGCCCGCTGTCGGTGGTGATGATCTGCAGCAGGTCCGGCTTGGCCACACCGGTGAGCAGCGAGATCACCAGCGGGTCCGCCGCCGACTCGGCGAAGAAGGCGCGAAACCCCTGCAGAAACGCTTGGTAGATGTTGCCGACGTTGACGTCGATAGCGGCCTGGACGGCGTCGACCAGCCGGTCGGCCAGGCGCAGCGCGTACCCCTGCGCCAGGCCTTGCCGCGAGCCGAACTCGTTGTAAATGGTCTGCCGGCTGATGCCCGCGGCACGGGCCACGTCCGACAGCGTGATGGCCGACCAGTCCCGGGTGCCGAGCAGGTCGCGCATCGCGTCCAGCACCGAGTCACGCAGCAGGACGCGCGACGCCTCGGGGTACGGCATCCGCTTCACAGGCGCGACAATAGCTGGTTTCGCGACGCCGCTGGCGCCGATCACGAACGAGCTATCTCGACCATCTCGAAGTCGGATTTCGCCGCGCCGCAGTCGGGGCAGCTCCAGTCCTCGGGGATGTCGTCCCAGCGGGTCCCCGGCTCGATGCCGTCTTCCGGCCAGCCCTTGGCCTCGTCGTACTCGAAGCCGCACTGCACGCAGACGAACAGCCTGTAGTCGCTCACCGGTTCACCCCTGTCCAATTGTCCGGCTCCTTCTCAACCGCTTGCGCGGCTGCATCGTCGCCGGACGTCGTTTCGAAATCGGCCTTCTCGCGCACTGCGCAATCGGGGCAGCACCAGTCGTCGGGGATGTCGCCGAACGGCGTACCCGCGGGAAAGCCTTCCCGCGGAGCGCCTTTCGTCTCGTCGTAGATGTAGCCGCAGCCCGGGCAGCGGTGGGCGGTCATGCCGACACCCCATAGCGCGCCAGCACCCGCTCGCGCATCCGCGGGTGAATGTTGACCCGAGTGATGTCGCCGTCGTAATGCGCCAGCACCCGATGGTCCATCACCTTGCGCCACAGCGGCGGGAAGTACGTCAGCGAGATCATCGACGCATACCCGCTGGGTAGGTTGGGCGAGCCGTCCAGGCTGCGCAGCGTCTGGTAGCGGCGCGTCGGGTTGGCGTGGTGATCGCTGTGCCGCTGCAGGTGGTAGAGGAACAAGTTGGTGACGATGTGGTCGGAGTTCCAGCTGTGCACCGGCGTGCAGCGCTCGTAGCGACCATTGGCGTTCTTCTGCCGCAGCAGACCGTAGTGCTCGAGGTAGTTGACGGATTCCAGCAGGCTGAAACCGAACACCGCCTGGATGATCACGAATCCGATCAGCGCCGGGCCGAACACCGCGATCAGCACACCCCACAGCACCACCGAGAGCGCCCAGGCGTTGAGCACGTCGTTGGACAGATAAGTCCTGGGGTCCCACGGGCTCTTGCCCAGCCGGCGGATCCGCTGGGCTTCCAGCCGCAGGGACGAGCGCAGGCTGCCGAACACGCTGCGCGGCAAGAACTCCCAGAACGTCTCGCCGAAGCGGGCCGACGCCGGGTCCTCCGGCGTGGACACCCGGACGTGGTGGCCGCGGTTGTGCTCGATGTGGAAGTGGCCGTACCAGGTCTGCGCCAGCGTAATCTTGGACAGCCACCGCTCCAGCGCATCCTTCTTGTGGCCCATTTCGTGGGCGGTGTTGATGCCGACGCCACCGAGTACGCCCACTGAGAGCGCCACACCCAACTTGCCCGCCCAGCTCAACGCGCCGTCATAACCCAACCAACTCAGGTTGGACGCGGTGAACAAGTAGGCGCCGAAGACGACGCTGAGGTACTGGAACGGGATGAAGACGTAAGTGCAGTAGCGGTAGTACTTGTCGTTTTCCAGCTGCTCCATCACCTCGTCGGGCGGGTTCTGACCGTCGGGCCCGAAGCGCAGGTCGAGGATTGGCAACAAGACGTAGACCAGGATCGGCCCGATCCACAGCAACGCCTGCGAGCCGGTCCGCCACCCGTGGGTGTTCATCGCCCAGATCAGCGGCAGCACCACGAACAGGGCGGTCGGCGCGACCAAACCCAGCAGCCACAGATAGCGCTTCTTGTCTCGCCAGACGGGCGCCCCCGAGTCCTGACCTACCTGCGGTTCCAGCGTGGTCATATGCCAAACCTCCTGGTGAGCCACACCACCTTGAGGTTTTCGACAATATCGGCCTTTGCGTCTTCTGTCTAGACACAGATCGCTATTTTGTAAAGTGCTTATGCCACCGAGCTGTTCGGGCCGGCTTCCAGCGACGCCGACCGTTCGGCCTGCGCGGCATCCCGTTGGCCTTGCACCGAGTGGCGGTACCCGTATCCGGCATAGATCGCCGTCCCCACCACCAGCCACACGCCGAACCGGACCCAGGTCAGCGCGGTGAGGTTGACCATCAACCAGACGCAGGCGCCGATGGAGGCGATCGGAAGGAATGGCACGCACGGCGCCCGGAACCCGCGCGGCAGATCCGGACGGGTCCGGCGCAGCACCACCACGCCGGCGGAGACGAGGACGAACGCGAACAGAGTTCCGACGTTGACCATCTCCTCGAGCTTGGCGATCGGAAATACCGACGCCGTCGCGGCCACCACCACCGCAACCAGCACGGTGATGCGCACCGGGGTGCCGCGTAATCCGGTCTTGGCCAATGGCCGCGGCAACAGCCCGTCGCGCGCCATCGCGAACAAGACCCGGCATTGCCCGAGCATCAGAACCATCACCACGGTGGTCAACCCGGCCAGTGCGCCGATCGCAATGATTTTGCTGGCCCACTGGATTCCGTTGGCCGTGAATGCCGTGGCCAGGTTTGCCGGCTTGTGGCCGGGCACGGTTTTGAGCTGGGTGTAGGAAACCATGCCCGACAGCACCACCGCGACCGCCACGTAGAGAATGGTCACGATCGCCAGTGACGCCAGGATCCCCCGCGGCACGTCGCGCTGCGGTTCCTTGGTTTCCTCGGCCATGGTCGCGACGATGTCGAACCCGATGAACGCGAAGAACACGATCGATGCTCCGGCCAGCACGCCGTACCACCCGTAGTGGCTGCTGTGCGCCCCGGTCAGCAGCGACAGCACCGACTGGTTGATGCCCGAGGCGTCGTGGCCGGCTTCCGGCTTCGGGATGAAGGGCGAGTAGTTGGAGCTTTTGATGTAGAAGGCGCCGATGACGACCACCAACAGCACCACCGAGACTTTGATGCCGGTGATCACCGCGGAAAACCTCGAGGACAACTTGGTGCCCAGGGCGATCAGGCTCGCCACCCCCGCGACGATCAGCAGCGCGCCCCAGTCCAGCTGCACCGATCCCAATTGGGTTGTCCCGCCGGCGAACCCGAATACGTTGCCCAGGTAGCTGGACCAGCCTTTGGACACCACGGCGGCGCCGATCGCCAATTCCAGCAGCAGGTTCCAGCCAATGATCCAGGCAAGGAATTCCCCGAAGGTGGCGTAGGAGAAGGTGTACGCGCTGCCCGCCACCGGCAGCGTCGAGGCAAATTCGGCGTAACACAGTGCCGCCAGGGCACAGGTGATAGCCGCGATCACAAACGAGATCCAGATGGCCGGGCCGGTGATGTCGCCCGTGGTCGACGCGGTCACCGTGAAGATACCGGCTCCGATGACCACCGCGACCCCGAAGACGACCAGGTCCCACCAGGTCAGTTCCTTGCGTAGCCGGGTGTCCGGTTCGTCGGTGTCGGCAATCGATTGCTCAACCGACTTCGTTCGCCACCGATTAGCCATCGACCCGCCCTCTCGAAAGCGCTGGGATCCACTGGACCGTCACAGTACTGGGTACTCTGCCCAGATGCCGGACAGCCAAGCAAACATCAGAGACCACGCGGTGGTGATGGGCGGCAGCATCGCCGGACTGTGTGCCGCACGGTTGCTCTCGGATAACTACTCCCGCGTGACCGTCTACGAGCGAGACGAGCTGCCGAGCGCACCGGCGAACCGCGCGACCGTCCCTCAGGACCGGCATCTACACCTGCTGATGGCCCGCGGCGCAGCGGAGTTCGACAGTCTTTTCCCGGGCCTGCTGAAGGACATGGTGGCCGCGGGCGTACCCATGCTGGAGAACCGCCCGGACTGCATTCACCTGGGCGCCGCGGGTCATGTGCTGGGTACCGGGCACACCTTGCGCCGCGAGTTCACCGCTTACGTGCCCAGCCGCCCACACCTGGAATGGCAGCTGCGCAAACGCGTCTGCGACATCGACAACGTCGCGATCCAGCGGCGTTCGGTGGCGCAGCCGCGGTTCGACCCGGCCCGGCAGCGGGTGACCGGCGTGCTGTTGGACCCCCGGGACGACGGCGAGCCGGAGTTCGTGCCCGCCGGCCTCGTCGTCGACGCGACGGGCCGGAGCACCCGGCTGCCGGTGTGGTTGACGCAATGGGGATATGACCGCCCGGTGGAGGAAATCGTCGACATCGGCATCAACTACGCCACCCAGCACTTCCGCATCCCGGAAGGCTTGATCGCAGAGAAGGTGGTGGTCGCCGGCGCCTCCCACGACCAGTCGCTCGGACTCGGCATGCTGGGCTACGAGGATGGGACCTGGGTGCTGACCACGTTCGGGCGGACAATTGCTGCCGGAGCACGTCAGCACCGCGCTGGCACAGGCCGAACCCTTGGGCGACCCGGCGTTTCACGCTTTTCCGGCCAGCAGATGGCGCCGTTACGACAAACTCGACCGGTTCCCCGCCGGCATCGTCCCCATGGGTGACGCCGTCGCCAGCTTCAACCCCACCTTCGGGCAAGGCATGACGATGACGTCTTTGCAAGCCGGTCACGTGCGCAGGGCACTGCAATCACCCGTGGACGACCTTGCCCGCGAGCTGAACAGGGCCACCGCAAAGACGACCTACCCGGTGTGGATGATGAACGCCATCGGCGACGTCACCTTTCACCACGCCCAGACCAAGGGGCCCGTCCCGTGGTGGTGGCGGCCGTCCGGCGCGCTGTTCGACCAATTCCTTGGCGCCGCCGAAACCGAACCCGTTCTGGCGGAATGGTTCTTGCGCCGCTTCTCGCTGCTCGACAGCCTGTACATGATCCCGCCCCCGCGTATCATCGGCCGTGCCACGGCGCACAATATGCGGCTGTGGCTGGGCGAGCGCCGGCAGGCCGCCAAGGACCGTAGGGCCGTCACAACCCTACCGTCGCCCTGAACAGCCTGGTGGGCTCGCGCGCGACCAGCCGGATCGGGGCGTCATCGGCCGCTACCCAGGCAGCCATCCCGCGTTTGAGCGTGAGCGACCCGGACTTGCCGTGGACGGTCGTGCAGCCCTGCGTGCACAACAAGATCTGCGGACCCTCGTGGCTGCAGGACGCGTCCACCTCGTGGCCCAGATAGTCGCCTTCCAGCGTCAGCAACGCGACTGCGAACTCCTCGGCCGGGGTCTGGTAAATCTGCCCGAACCCCTCGCGGCGGATGGGCGGGCGCAGCTGCGCCTCGGTGGTGGGCTCGAAGTCGAGCACCCGCAACAGTTCGGGAACATCGACGTGCTTGGGAGTCAGGCCGCCCCGTAACACGTTGTCGGAGTTGGCCATCACCTCCACCGCAAAACCACGCAGGTAAGTGTGTAGGTTGCCGGCCGAGACGAAGATCGCCTCGCCCGGCGCCAGGCTGATGCGGTTCAGCAACAGCGCCGCCAGCACCCCGGCGTCGCCGGGATAGCGTTCGCCGAGCTCTAGCACCGTCTTGACCTCTGCCGCGAATTCCGTTGCCCCGGAACTGATGTAGTGAATGGCGCCGTCCAGCACGGCGGGTACCAGCACGTCGATGTCCGGCTGCGGCGCGGTGATCCAGGTGGTGAACAGCGCGCGCAGACCGTCGGCGTCGGACTGGTCGTTCAGCAAGTCGATGAAGGGATCCAGGTCGGACACGTTCAGCGCCTGCAGCAGCTCCACGGTCCGGGATGCTTGACGGAAACCGGCCAGCGCCTCGAACGGCTGCAGCGCCACCAGCAACTCGGGTTTGTGCGAGGTGTCACGGTAGTTGCGGACCGGCGAGGACAGCGGAATACCCAGCCGCTCCTCACGCAGGTAACCCTCGGCCGCCTGCGCGGCACTCGGGTGAGCCTGCAAAGACAGCGGCTCATCGGCGGCCAGCACCTTGACCAGGAACGGCAGCACGTCGCCGAACCGGGCCCGCGAGCCGGGGCCGAGCTCCGCTTCCGGGTCAGCGATCAGTGCGTCGAGCAACGACATCTCCCCGTCGCTCGTTTCCAGCCACGCCGGGTCACCTGGGTGCGCGCCGAACCACAGCTCGGCCTCCGGGTGAGCGGCCGGCACCGGCCGCCCGGTGAATTCCGCAATGGCAGTACGCGATCCCCATGCGTACGTCCGTAAGGCCCCGCGAAGCAGTTCCACCGTTCTATCTATCCCCGCACCAGTCGCAGGTAAACAGCGGCCATCTCCAGCCGGACGGCCAATACTGCCAGCTGCTGCTCGGGGCGTCCGGCGCCGGTCGACCCGCGGGCACCCCCAGGCGCGGTGGAGCCGGCGGGCGCTTCGGGAAGGTCCAGCACGTCCTCCGCCGAGACCAAGTCGACATCGTCGAATCCGGCGACCCGGGCAGCAACCACCGTCCGCTCGTCGGACAGGGTGAGGGCCAGCACCCGCAACCGCTGGGGCAGTGGTCCGTCGATCTCTTCATCGTGGAACAGCGCGTCGGCCGGATCGGCGAAACCACCGGACATGCCGTCGCGCAGCGCGACAATGGCATCCGCCAACGCGGTCGCGGCGATCACCTGGTGCGCGATCCGCAGCAGAACCGAACTGCCGTGCCGGGCCAGCGCCAGCGTCGCGGCGGAGTCGCCGGCCAGCGCCACCTGGCGACCGGCCATGCGTACGGCCAGGCTCTTGGCCGGATTGGTGAACAGTTCGCGGCCGGCGCTGTTGCGCAACGCCTCGGCGTCCAGCTCGTCGGCGAGCAACCCCAGATCAATGCCCGGCCGTTGGTCCACGGTTTGCACCGCGGCCAGGCCCGCGGCCAGATACCGGCACAGCCCGAACTCGTCGGGGACCCGGAGCCGCGGCGCCAGCACCGCCGCCCGGCCGGCGGTGGAATCCCGCAGCGGACCCTCGTAAGGGGCCGCCACGACGACCCGTGCACCGCGACGGACGCCGGTCGCGGCCGCGGTGACCAGCGCCGGATCTCCGGGGTCGTCGCCCGCGACGATCAGCACGTCAAGCGGACCCACCCAGGCCGGCACCTGGTCGCTCAGCGTGATGGGCTGCGAAGCCCAACCGCCCAGCGTCGCGGCCAGCATCACCCCGGCCGTCTCCGCGGTGCCGCGCCCGGCCACCCAGATCACGCTGCGCGGACGGTCACCGGTGCGCAGCGTATCCAGCGCGGCTTCGTCGGCCGCCGCGGCAATCGCGCGCACCTGCGCGCCGGCCGACGAGGCGGCCCGCAGCAGCCCCTGCCGGTCGGCGGCCAGCAGACCCTCGGTGTCTTCGAGATCGATCGCCCGGGTGGCGTTCACGGTGTGGCCCCCGCACGGCCCAACTGGGCTGCGATCTCGTCACTGACCTGGGCGACCACCGCGTCCACCTCCTGGCTGCTGCGGGCCTCCACGTTCAGCCGCAGCAACGGCTCGGTATTGGAGCTGCGCAAGTTGAACCAGGTGCCGTCGCCGAGGTCGACCGTGACCCCGTCCACGTGGTCGATGGAGTGGATCCGGTTGCCGAACGACTTCAACACCGCGTCAGTGCACTGCGCGGCGTCCGGCACGGTGAAGTTGATCTCACCGGACGATTCGTAGCGCTGATAGTCGGCGGTCAACTCCGACAACGGCCGTTCCTGCTCACCCAGCGCGGCCAGCACATACAACGCCGCCAGCATCCCGGAGTCGGCGCCCCAGAAGTCCCGGAAGTAGTAGTGGGCGGAATGTTCACCGCCGAATATCGCGCCGGTGTCGGCCATCAGCGCCTTGATGTAGGAGTGGCCGACCCGCGAGCGCAGCGGCGTGCCGCCGCGTTCGGTGACCAGTTCGGGTACCGCGCGGGACGTGATCACGTTGTGGATGATGGTGGCGCCGATCTCCCGGCCCAACTCCCGGGCGGCCACCAGGCTGGTCACCGTCGACGGCGAGACGGGCCGGCCGCGTTCGTCGATCACGAAGCAGCGGTCGGCGTCCCCGTCGAAGGCCAGCCCGATATCGGCGCCGGTGTCGCGGACATAGGCTTGCAGGTCGACCAGGTTGGCCGGGTCCAGCGGATTGGCCTGGTGGTTGGGAAAAGAACCGTCGAGCTCGAAGTACAACGGCAGCAAGGTGATCGAGTCGATCGGGCCGAGCACCGCGGGCGTGGTGAGACCGGCCATGCCGTTGCCGGCGTCCACCGCCACCCGCAACGGGCGCAGCCCGGAGGTGTTCACGAGCGAACGCAAGAATGCCCCGTACTCGGCGAGCACGTCGCGACCGGTGACAGTTCCGGGTGCTCCGTCGTAGCGTTCGACGCCGGCGATCACCTCATCGCCGATCACGCTCAGCCCGCTGTCGGCGCCGACCGGTTTTGCACCGGCCCGGCACAGCTTGATCCCGTTGTAGGCGGCGGGGTTGTGGCTGGCGGTGAACATCGCGCCGGGGCAGTTCAGGGACCCGGACGCGAAATACAGCTCATCGGTGGACGACAAGCCGATGCGCACCACGCCCAGGCCCTGGCCGTTAACCCCGGAAGCGAATGCGGCGGCCAGCGCGGGCGAACTGTCGCGCATGTCGTAGCCGATCACCACCTGCCGGGCACCCTCGGTACGCATCAGCTTGGCGAAGGCCGCTCCCAAGTCGGTGACCAGCGGCTCGTCGAGCTCTGCACCGACCAGCCCGCGCACGTCATACGCCTTGACGACACGGTGGACAATCGCAGCGGGCCGGGACATGCGAAGCCTCCTGACACCATGAATTCCTTCGCCTCTTGGCCGTCAGCCTATCGGCCCCGGGGAAACGCGTGGCGGGCTAGTCGGCGGGATCGGGCAACACCCGCAAGTGCCCGCGGCGACGTCCGGACCGATGCGCGGGCGGCGCCAGCAGCCCACTGCTGGGCGCGGTGGCCTGCGACCCGGTGTGGTGAATATGCGGCTCGGGGAAGCCATCAAAACCATTCGAGCCGTTCCGAGGGGACCCGACACCGGCATAAGGCACGCCCCGATCGCCAGGACCGCCTTCGCGCACCGCGTCCGCCAGGGCGACCAGGTCGTCCTCATCGGGATGGGTGGGAAGCGGACCGGCGTGGCGCACGAGGTCCCATCCGCGGGGTGCGGTGATCCGGCCGGCATGGCCGACGCACAGATCCCACGAATGCGGTTCCCGGGCGGTGGCGAGTGGACCCACCACTGCCGTCGAGTCCGAGTAGACGAACGTCAAGGTCGCCACGGCATAGTGCGGACACCCGGGCCGGCAACAGCGACGGGGAACGTTCACGACGGAAAGGCTATCGTGGACAAACGCGCCGAAGCGCCGGACACGCGCAACCGGCCGGCCCCCGATGTTCAACCGTTACCATCGGCGCGTGGGCAATTCACGCAGCTCCCCGCACAGAGATCGGTCGCACGGGCACTCGGCTTCCCGCCGGTCCTCGCGAAGAGGCCACGATATGCGCGGCCCGCTGTTGCCGCCGACGGTCCCGGGATGGCGCAGCCGAGGCGAGCGGTTCGACATGGCAGTGCTGGAGGCTTACGAACCGATCGAGCGGCAGTGGCACGAGCGCCTGTCGGAGCTGGACGTCGCGGTGGATGAGATTCCGCGCATCGCCGCCAAGGACCCCGAAAGCGTGCAGTGGCCGCCCGAGGTCATCGCCGACGGACCGATCCCGCTCGCCCGGTTGATCCCGGCAGGCGTCGACGTGCGCGGTAACGCAACCCGGGCGCGAATTGTGTTGTTCCGCAAGCCCATCGAGCGACGCGCCAAGGACACCGTCGACCTCGGTGAGTTGTTGCACGAAATTCTGGTGGCTCAGGTTGCCATCTATCTCGATGTCGAGCCGTCGGTCATCGACCCGACGATCGACGATGAATAACTTTGCGGTGGTGCTTAGATGATGCCGCGCTTGAGGCGGCGGCGCTCGCGCTCGGACAGACCGCCCCAGATGCCGAAGCGCTCGTCGTGCTCCAAGGCGTACTCCAGGCACTCATGCCGTACCTCGCAGCCCAGGCAGATCTTCTTGGCTTCGCGGGTGGAGCCGCCCTTCTCCGGGAAGAAGGCTTCGGGGTCGGTTTGCGCGCAGAGTGCGCGGTCCTGCCACTGGTCGGCGGTGGGTGCCGGCGAGGGCTCGGGCTCGAACGCGACTGGCGCGTCAGGGACCAAAGTCAGGTGCGGCCGGGCGGGCCGGGACGGCGCGGTGCCAATGGTGGTGTGCGGCGTGCCCGCCATGACTCCTCGAAGATGCTCGTAAGACATACGGTCGTCCGCCTCCTCAGTTCGGTTGAGAGAGTGAGTGATTCCCACTTTTCTGATGTGTACAGACAATTCGAACATGTGATCGAATCTCGGTCTGCGACACCGGAATCGGCCGGCCAACCGGGAAATGACACTGATGTGATTAGACACGGGTTGATCTGCCGCGTCAAGCATTACGGCGCATTTCCATACCATCTCGTGATCGAATTTCGGCGTTTCTGTTGTTTGTGGCCTTCGGCGTGTCGATCACACCGCCCCCGGGCGCACCTTGCGACCCGGTGCAACCGGGCCGGCTGAGCAGTCGTCGCCGGGCAGTACTGTCGTGCAATGTGAAGGTCACCGTTCTGGTCGGTGGGGTTGGCGGCGCCCGTTTCCTGTTGGGCGTCCAGCAGCTGCTCGGGCTGGGTCAGTTCGAAACGCAGCAGGGCCCGGACCCGGAGGCCGACCGCCATGAACTGACCGCGATCGTCAACATCGGCGACGACGCGTGGATTCACGGACTGCGGGTCTGCCCGGATTTGGACACCTGCATGTACACCTTAGGTGGAGGCGTAGACCCGGAGCGCGGGTGGGGTCACCGCAACGAAACCTGGCACGCCAAAGAGGAATTGGCGCGTTATGGCGTGCAGCCCGACTGGTTCGGGCTGGGCGACCGGGATATCGCCACCCACCTGGTGCGCACCCAGATGCTGCACGCCGGCTACCCGCTGTCGCAGATCACCACCGCGCTGTGTGACCGCTGGCGACCCGGCGCGCGGTTGCTGCCGGCCAGCGATGACCGCTGCGAGACGCACGTGGTGATCACCGATCCGGCCGACGGCAACCGGCGGGCGATCCACTTCCAGGAGTGGTGGGTGCGCTACCGGGCGCAGGTTGCCAGCCACAGCTTCGCTTTCGTCGGCGCTGAAAAGGCCAGTGCCACAGCTGAAGTAGTCGCGGCCATCGGCGACGCCGACGTAATCTTGCTGGCGCCGTCCAACCCGGTGGTGAGCATCGGCGCCATCCTGGCCGTCCCCGGCATTCGCAGCGTGCTGCGGGCGGCGAGCGCTCCGGTCGTCGGCTATTCACCGATCATCGGCGGAAAGCCGTTGCGCGGCATGGCAGATGCGTGCCTTTCGGTGATCGGGGTCGAGTCCACCGCGCAGGCCGTCGGCAGCTACTACGGGGCCCGCCGTGGCACCGGGATACTGGACTGCTGGCTGGTCGCCGACGGTGACCGGGCCGACATCGAGGGGGTCGCGGTGCGCTCGGTGCCGCTGTTGATGACCGACCCGAAGGCCACCGCCGAGATGGTCGGCGCCGGCCTGGACCTCGCGGGCGTGGCGGGATGACACGCTCAGACAAGACCGAGCATGGCACCGCCTCGGCGATCGAAATCCTGCCCGTCGCCGGGCTGCCCGAGTTCCGGCCCGGCGACGACCTGAGCGCCGCCGTCGCCGCGGCCGCACCCTGGCTGCGCGACGGCGACGTCGTGGTGGTGACCAGCAAGGTGGTGTCCAAATGCGAGGGCCGGCTGGTGCCGGCCCCCCGGGACGCCGAACAGCGGGATCAACTGCGCCGCAAGCTGGTCGAGGACGAAGCGGTACGCGTGCTGGCGCGCAAAGGCCGCACGCTGATCACCGAGAATCGGCTCGGCCTGGTGCAGGCCGCCGCCGGCGTGGACGGATCCAATGTGGGCCGCGACGTACTGGCGCTGCTGCCAGTCGACCCGGACGCCAGCGCCGCGGCACTGCGCACCGGGCTGCGCACGCGGCTCGGCATCGACGTCGCCGTCGTGATCACCGACACGATGGGACGCGCCTGGCGCAACGGGCAGATCGACGCGGCCGTGGGCGCGGCGGGTCTGACGGTGCTGCACAGCTATTCGGGAGCCGTCGACGCATACGGCAACGAGTTGGTGGTCACCGAGATCGCCATCGCCGACGAGGTCGCCGCGGCCGCCGATCTGGTGAAGGGCAAATTGACCGCGATGCCGGTAGCGGTGGTGCGCGGACTGTCCGTGGCCGATGACGGCTCGACGGCCCGGCAGCTGCTGCGGCCCGGCACCGAAGACCTGTTCTGGCTCGGCACCGCCGAAGCCCTCGAGATGGGCCGGCGCCAAGCACAACTGCTGCGCAGATCGGTGCGCCGGTTCAGCGCCGAGCCGGTGCCGCCGAAGCTGATCGAGGCCGCCGTCGCCGAGGCGCTGACCGCGCCGGCGCCCCACCACACCCGCCCGGTGCGCTTCGTGTGGTTGCAGACGCGGTCCACCCGGACCCGGCTGCTGGACCGGATGAAAGACAAGTGGCGCCGGGACCTCGCCGGTGACGGCAGACCCGCCGACTCGATCGAACGGCGGGTGGCACGCGGCCAGATCCTCTACGACGCACCCGAGGTCGTCGTCCCGTTCCTGGTCCCGGACGGCGCCCACAGCTATCCCGACGCCGCCCGCACCGACGCCGAGCACACCATGTTCACCGTCGCGGTGGGAGCGGCCGTGCAGGCCCTGCTGGTCGCCCTGGCGGTACGCGGGCTGGGCAGCTGCTGGATCGGCTCGACAATCTTCGCCGCCGACCTGGTGCGCACCGAGCTCGACCTGCCGCAGGACTGGGAGCCGTTGGGCGCCATCGCCGTCGGCTACGCAGCTGAGCCGGAGTGGCCGCGAGAGCCGGCCGATCCCGGAGATTTGTTGCTCCGCAAGTGATACTTGGCCGATGAAGTTCGCGGGCAAGGCGGCGGCGTCCCCCGACAAGGTCCGTGGCGGCTACTACACCCCGGCGCCGGTGGCCCGCTTCCTGGCCGGCTGGGTCCGCCAAGCCGGACCGAAGATCGTCGAACCCGCCTGCGGCGACGGCGCGATCCTGCGTGAGCTGGCCCGCCTCGGTGGGCGCCCCCACGGTGTGGAGCTCGTCGCCGAAGAGGCGGCCAAGGCACGGCAATTCGCTCCCGTCGACGCCGGCAGCCTGTTCGGCTGGCTGGCCGGCACCCAGCCCAGCAGCTGGGACGGGGTCGCGGGCAACCCCCCTTACATCCGCTTCGGCAACTGGCCGCCGGCTCAGCGAGAGCCGGCGCTGGAGCTGATGAGGAGCCACGGTTTGCGGCCCTCCAAGCTGACCAACGCCTGGGTCCCGTTCGTCGTGGCGAGCACCGTGTTGGTGCGCGACGGCGGGCGGGTGGGGCTGGTGCTTCCGGCCGAGTTGCTCCAAGTCACCTATGCCGCGCAGCTGCGGGAGTTTCTGCTGAGCCGGTTTCGTCACATCACGCTGGTGACGTTCCGGCGATTGGTGTTCGACGGCATCCTGCAGGAGGTCGTGTTGTTCTGTGGCGTCGCCGGCGCCGGGCCCGCCCGGATCCGCACCCTAGATCTCGCCGACGCGGAGGCATTGACGACGGCGGATCTAGACGTCGAATCGGCGCCGGCGCTTTTGCACGAGAACGAGAAGTGGACCAAGTATTTCCTGGAACCCCCCGCGATCCGGCTGCTGCGGACACTCAAGCGGTCGCACGCGCTGACCCGGCTCGGGTCGGTCGCCGACGTCGATGTGGGCGTCGTGACGGGCCGCAACAGTTTCTTCACCTTCACCGATGCGCAAGCCCGCGAACTCGGGCTGTTGGGATACTGCGTGCCGCTGGTGTCGCGCAGCGCTCAGTTGTCCGGCCTTCGCTACGACGGCGACTGCCACGCCGGCGATGTCGCCGCCGGGCAGCGCAGCTGGCTGCTCAATGCGCCGCGCGCGCCCGCCGATCCCGCTTTGGTCGCCCATATCGACGCCGGTGAGGCCGCCGGCGTGCACCGCGGCTACAAGTGCTCGCTGCGCAAGCCGTGGTGGAGCACGCCATCGCTGTGGACGCCGGATCTTTTCCTGCTGCGCCAAATCCACCTGGCCCCGCGGCTGACCGTCAACGCCGCCGCGGCGACGAGCACCGACACGGTGCACCGGGTCCGGCTCACCACCGGTGTCGACGCGACCGCGCTGGCGGCGGTGTTCCACAACAGCGTGACGTTCGCTTTCGCCGAAATCCTCGGCCGCAGTTATGGCGGCGGCATCTTGGAGCTGGAGCCCGCCGAAGCCGAGCAGCTACCCATTCCCGCGCCGGCGCGCACCAGCGCCGAGCTCGCGGGTGATGTGGACCTTTTGTTGCGGGCCAACGAAATCGACAAGGCGCTCGACATCGTCGACCGTCATCTGATCGAGCAACTCGGTTTCGGAGCCGAAGTGGTGACGCAATGTCGCGCGGCCTGGATGTCGCTTCGGGATCGCCGCACCCGGCGGGGCGCCCGGTGAGCGTGCGGGAGTCGGCGATCTCGATCCTGTCCGACTGGCAGGCCCCCGACGCGGCCCAGGATTCGTTGCGGCACGCGGTCCTGGCCTTCGTGCACGGCCGTCCGGACGCCTGCCGCC
Organism: Mycobacterium sp.; assembly: GCA_035505695.1. Lineage (GTDB taxonomy): Bacteria > Actinomycetota > Actinomycetes > Mycobacteriales > Mycobacteriaceae > Mycobacterium. Next base: position 72,152 of record DATJQO010000099.1, on the reverse strand, counting down.
GCGACTGCGTCGCCGGCCACGTCACCGCGTCCGCGCTGGTGCTGGATCACACGGGCGGGCAGGTGCTGTTGACCTTGCACCCGAGGTTGGGCCGCTGGGTGCAACTCGGCGGGCATTGCGACGACGACGACGCCGACGTCGTCACGGCCGCGCTGCGCGAGGCCACCGAGGAATCCGGCGTCGACGGCCTGCACATCGAGCCGATGTTGGCCGCCGTGCACGTCCACCCGGTCACCTGCTCGCTGGGCGTGCCCACCCGCCACCTGGATCTGCAATTCGTGGCGTACGCGCCGCCCGGCGCGCAGATCGCGATCAGCGAGGAGTCCGACGACCTGCGCTGGTGGCCGGCCGACGCGCTGCCGCCCGGCACCGACGAGGCGCTGGCGTATCTGGTGTCGCGGGCCGCTCGCCGAGCGTGACACCAGCGTCACGCTCGACGGCGACTCACACGTCGGACGAGTAGCGGATGCCGCCGTCGGGAATGGAGACGCCGGGCCACACCCGGGCACCGCGCAGCAACTCGCAGCGCGCTCCGATGTCGGCGCCGTCGCCGATCACCCCGTCGCGGATCAGCGCGCGTGGGCCGATGCGCACCCCGAAGCCGACGATGGACCGCTCAATGACGCTGCCGGCCTCGACCTTGACGCCGTCGAAGATCACCGCGCCGTCCAACCGCACGCCGGGGCCGATCTCGGCGCCGCGGCCCACGACCGTGCCACCCACCAAGACCGCGCCCGGCGACACGGCTGCGCTGTCGTGTACCAATTGCTCGCCGCGGTGGCCGTGCAGCGCCGGGGACGGTGCGATGCCGCGCACTAGGTCCGCCGATCCCCGCACGAAGTCTTCCGGTGTGCCCATGTCCCGCCAGTAAGTGGCGTCGACGTAGCCGCAGACCTTCACTTCGGTATCGGAGAGCAGGGCCGGGAAGACTTCGCGCTCGACCGATACCTCGCGTCCGCGCGGGATGCGATCGATGACCTCGCGTTTGAACACGTAGGTCCCGGCGTTGATTTGGTCGGTCGGCGGATCCTGCGTCTTCTCGAGAAAGGCGGTGACCCGAGCGTTCTCGTCGGTCGTCACGCAACCGAACGCGCGCGGGTCGCCGACCCGCACCAGGTGCAAGGTGACGTCGGCCTGGTTGGCCGGGTGAAACTCCAGCATCTGGCCCAGGTCGGCGCCCGAGAGTACATCGCCGTTGAACACCATCACGGTGTCATGGCGCAGGTGGCCCGCGACGTTGGCGATGCCGCCGCCGGTGCCCAGTGGCCGCTCCTCGGTGACGTAGTCGATCTGCAGGCCCAGCTTGGAGCCGTCGCCGAACTCCGCCTCAAACACCGCGGCCTGATACGACGTGCTCAAAATGACGTGCTCGATGCCCACCGCGGCGACCCGGGACAGCAAATGGGTCAAGAACGGCAGCCCGGCGGTGGGCAGCATGGGCTTGGGCGCCGAGAGCGTCAGCGGCCGCAGCCGGGTGCCCTTGCCACCGACCAGAACCACCGCATCGACGTGCGGGGCCGCCGTCGTGTCAGCCAATTCAGCGCCGCCCTTCTGCCAGTTTCCGTCTACGACTGCGCCGTGCACTGCGCACCATCAGGCGGGAACGCAGCGCCAACGAGGCACGCAGCGCCCAGCGCAGCGGGGCGCGCGACCACCCGACATGCCGGTCAGCCAAGAAGATATAGGTGCTCGTGTGATGTGCGGCCAGGTGGCTCCCCGGATCGTGTCCGGTGGAGTGCCCCTTGTGGTGCAGGACCTCAGCCGAGGGCACGTACACGCTCAGCCAGCCCGCTTCGCCGAGCCGGTCACCGAGGTCGACGTCTTCCATATACATGAAGTAGCGTTCGTCGAACCCGCCGACCTGGTCAAAGGCCGACCGGCGGACCAGCAGGCAGGATCCCGACAGCCAGCCCACCGCCCGTTCGCTCGGCTCCAGGCGTTCCTGGCGGTAGGCGGTTGTCCACGGATTGCGTTTCCAGAACGGCCCGAGAACCGCGTGCATGCCGCCGCGGATGAGGCTGGGCAGGTGGCGCGCCGACGGGTACACCGACCCGTCCGGGTCGCGGATCAGGGGGCCCAGCGCGCCGGCGTGCGGCCACCGGGTGGCGGCCTGTAGCAGCGCGTCGATGCTTCCCGGGCCCCACTGCACATCCGGGTTGGCCACGATCACCCAGTCGTCGTCCCCGCCGGTTTCGCCGAGCTGTGCGACCGCGCGGTTCACCGCGGTGCCATAGCCGAGGTTGGCTCCGGTATGGAAGAGCCGGACGTTGGGGTAACGCTCGACCGCCGCCTGCGGCGTCCCGTCGGTGGAGCCGTTGTCAGCCATCACCACGCACACCGGCCGCTCGGTGGCCAGCGACAACGACGCCAGGAAGCGCTCCAGATGAGGGCCCGGCGAGAAGGTCACCGTCACGACCGGCAGGACGTCAGTCACGCGTAGAGGGTAACGGTCGATCGGCCGCGACTTCGCTGCCGGCCGCGGCCAACGCCGCGACAAGCGCGGGGCGCCAGGGCCGCAGCGGGCGCAAGCCGGCCGCGGCGGACTGCCGGCTCGACAGCGCGGTGTAGGGGGGCCGCGGCGCCGGCCGGGGAAACTCCGCGGTGCTGACCGGCCGCACCCGCTGCGGGTCGGCGCCGCATTCTTCGAATACGGCGCGGGCCTGCTCGAATCGGGAGACCGCGCCCTCATTGGCGGCGTGCAGCACCGGGCCGGGCACGCGGTCGTCGACGATTTGCAGCAGCGCGTTGGCCAAGTCACCGACGTAGGTCGGCGAGCCGATCTGGTCGTTGACCACGTTCACCTGGCCTTCCCCGGCGGCGAGGCGACGCATGGTCGCGACGAAGTCGTTGCCGTTGCCGCCGGTGTAAACCCAGGCGGTACGGACGACGACGGCCTCCGGCAGTGCGGCCAGCACGGCCTGCTCACCGGCGAGCTTGCTGCTGGCATACACGCCCTGCGGCGCGGTTTGGTCGCCGGGCTCATACGGACGCGGCTCGGAGCCGCCGAAGTCACCATTGAACACATAGTCGGTGGAGACGTGAACCATGTGGGCGCGGGCGCGCGCGCACGCGCGGGCAACGTGTTCGGGCCCGGCGGCGTTGACCGCGAATGCGCCGGCCTCGTCGGTCTCGGCGCCGTCGACGTTGGTGTACGCGGCGCAATTGATCACCACGTCGCCCGGCTCGACGATCCGCTCGGCGGCCGCCGGGTCGGTGATGTCCCATTGAGACGACGTCAGCGCCAGCACGTCGCGGCCCTGATCAGCCGCCAGGGATCGCAAACACGAGCCCAGCTGGCCACCCGCACCGGTGATCACGATCCTGCCCGACATGGTTCGAGTTTGGCATGACCCGGAAAGCTCGGGCCACGGCCGGGGCACGCGCGGGCTCGCTACCCGCGAAGCCGCTGTGTCACAAGTAACCTAATGGGATGCCTGTGCAACGTGTGGTTCGTGTGATTGCCACCGCGCTGACGGTCGTGGTCGTGCTCGGCACCGGGATCGCGTGGACCAACGTGCGGTCTTTCGAAGACGGCATTTTTCACATGTCCGCCCCCTCACTGGGCAAGGGCGGCGACGACGGCGCGATCGACATCTTGCTGGTCGGCCTGGACAGCCGTACCGATGCGCACGGCAATCCGCTGTCCGCCGAGGAACTGGCCACCCTGCGGGCCGGCGACGAGGAAGCGACCAACACCGACACGATCATCCTGATCCGGATCCCCAACAACGGGAAGTCGGCGACCGCCATCTCGATTCCGCGGGACTCCTACGTCGCGGCCCCCGGCCTGGGCAAGACGAAGATCAACGGTGTCTACGGCCAAACCCGGGAGGCCAAACGCGTCAGCCTCGTCAAGGCCGGCGATTCCGCCGAGCACGCCGCGGCGAAGGGCACCGAGGCCGGCCGCGAGGCCCTGATCAAAACCGTCGCCGACCTCACCGGGGTCACCGTCGACCACTACGCCGAGATCGGCCTGCTGGGCTTCGCGTTGATCACCGACGCGCTCGGCGGTGTGGACGTGTGCCTGAAAGAGCCGGTCTTCGAACCACTTTCGGGTGCCGACTTTCCGGCCGGCGAGCAACGGCTCAATGGTCCGCAAGCGCTCAGCTTCGTGCGCCAGCGCCATGAATTGCAGCGCGGCGACTTGGATCGGGTGGTGCGCCAGCAGGTGGTGATGGCGTCGTTGGCGCACCGGATCATCTCCAACCAGACGCTGTCCAGCCCGGCGACGGTCAAGCGGCTGGAAGCCGCCGTGCAGCGCTCGGTGGTGATCTCGTCGGGCTGGGACGTGATGGATTTCGTCCAGCAGATGCAGAAGCTGGCCGGCGGCAAGGTGGCATTCGCCACCATTCCGGTGCTCGACGGGGCCGGCTGGAGTGACGACGGGATGCAGAGCGTGGTGCGGGTGGACCCGCACCAGGTCGCCGACTGGGTCGCCGGCCTGTTGAACGACCAGGCCCAGGGCAAGACCGAGGAACTGGCCTACACACCGGCCAAGACCACCGCCAGCGTGGTGAACGACACCGATATCAACGGGCTGGCGGCGGCGGTCTCAGAGGTGTTGAGCGCCAAAGGGTTTGCCACCGGCACGGTCGGTAACAACGACGGCGGCCACGTCAAGGGCAGCCAGGTGCGGGCCGCCAAGACCGATGACGTGGGCGCCCAGCAGGTGGCCAAGGAGCTGGGCGGCTTGCCGGTGGTCGCCGATTCGTCGATGGCACCCGGATCGGTGCGGGTGGTGCTGGCCAACGACTACACCGGTCCCGGCTCGGGCCTTTCTTCAGACAGCCGAGCGGTGCCCGCGCGCGCGTCGAACCCGGGCTCGGCTCCCGACCCGAACGTGCCGCCGCCGTCACCGATCCTGACCGCCGGTTCCGACAAGCCCGAGTGCATCAACTGAGCACGCTTGCTGGGGCGATCCTGGATCCGATGCTGCGAACCGACCCGGTCGGCCCGCGCATCACCTATTACGACGATGCCACCGGCGAGCGGATCGAGTTGTCCGCGGTGACGCTGGCGAACTGGGCGGCCAAGACCGGCAACCTGTTGCGCGACGAGTTGGGCGCCGGGCCGGCGAGCCGGGTCGCGATCTTGCTGCCCGCGCATTGGCAGACGGCGGCGGTGCTGTTCGGGGTGTGGTGGATCGGCGCCGAGGCGGTGCTGGCGGGCACGGCCGACATCGCTTTGTGCACCACCGACCGGCTGGACGAAGCGGACGAGACCGGAGCCGGCGAGGTGGCGGTGCTGTCCCTGGACCCGTTCGGCCGCCCGGCCCCCGACCTGCCGGTCGGCGTAACCGACTACGCCACCGCGGTGCGGGTGCACGGCGACCAGATCGTCGCCGAACGCCATCCGGGTCCGGCGCTGGACGGCCGATCGGTCGAGGAGGTCCTGGCTGCGTGCGAAACCTCAGCCGCCAGAAAGGGTTTGACGTCACGCGATCGGTTGCTTTCCAGCGCGGCATGGACCGGGCCCGACGAGCTGGTGGACGGCCTGCTGGCGATCATGGCCGTCGGCGCGTCGCTGGTGCAGGTGGCCAACCCCGACCCCGAGGCGCTGCCGCGCAGGATCGAGACCGAAAAGGTCACGCGGTTGCTTTAAAAGCGGCCCTCACCAGCTCAAGGGCGTGCCCGGCGAGTAGCGCCTGTTCGCCGTCGCCTCTGCGTAAACCCTTGACCTGCCATCAAAATGGCGGGGGCTCGTCGTCAGCGGGTGGGGCGGGGCCCGTTTGCGCAGCCAGCCGGGCTTCGCGATTCTGCCGGCGTTCGGTGGCCACGCGGTAGGCGCGGTTCTGTGCGCGGGTGCGCCGCCGTCGGGGCATCATGGCGGTCCGCTCGGCGCAGTAATCGTCGGGAGACGGGTCAGCTGCGGGGGCGGCCATCCCGCCGACGGCGCGGCACAGGCTCGGGAACAATAAGGCGCTGCCCGGGGTGGTAACGTAGGTCTGCCCGCCGGGGGAGGTCAGGATCAGGGTGCCGTCGGCCAGTTGTTGTTCGGTCCAGCCCCAGAAAGTCTTGACCAAATGATGAGTCGGGCAGTAACACTTCAGGTTGCCGGCATGGGTGGGCCCGCCTCCCGCATACGGAATCGTGTGGTCAATCTGGCAGTTGACCGCGGGCTCATCACACCCGGGCCAGCGGCAGGTCAGGTCCCGCGCACGCACGAAATCGGCCAGCGCCTTCGAAGGGGTGTAACCCGGCTCCGGTGGCGCGTCGCCCGGGTGCACCAGCGGGACCAGTTTCGCCGACTTCGCGAGTTCGGCGATGAGTTCCGGAGTGATAAGTCCGTCGGCACTGATCTCGGAGGCTGGTGCTGCCCCCGTCCCGCTCAGGGTGCCCTGCTCGGCGATGACATGGATGGTCACCGGCGAAGGCGCGGGCCGCTTCCCCGCTGCGCAAGCAGGCCGCCCGCAGCGGCAGCCCAGTCGGTCCGCCCCGGCGGCCAACGCCCCCAGAGCATCGGCTCGACGCTGCTCTTTGGTGCGTGAGTCGTGCTCACATACCGTGGCGGCCAGGGCATTCAAGCGGGTATCCAGGGCATGGGCATCAACAGTGAACAGGCTGCCGGTGATCTGGGATATCCCGTCGGCGTCGGACCCGATCCAGACCTCCCGGTCAACGTGTCGTTCCTCGCGACGGCGCACCGCATCGGCGTCCACGCGGGCCACTATGGCGTCGACTTTCGCCGACAGCCGGCCCCGAGTCAGCGACGGCCAGCGCACCACATTCACCGCGACCAGCTCATCGACCCGGGCCAACGCGTCAGCACTGACAATCAGGTCGGTGCGCGACGCGATCGCGGTAAATGCCTGGTAATCGATGTCGCCGGCGGTGAATACCTCGGCCGTCTTGGGCAGCCGTTCGCGCATCGCGCGGGCAGCGTGTAACCGGTCGGTGGCCAACCCCTTACTGATCCGCAGGCCCGCGGCCACCTCAGCGGCCACAGCATCCATGGTGTCGACGGCCCAGTCCTCGTTCTCCGAACACTGCCCAAGCCGGTAGCGGAACAACTGCCCGATCGCCGCCAACTGCGCGGCCACTGCCCGGTTCTCGATCCGTACCGCCGAGGCGATCTGCTCTATCCAGGCCGCCGACTCGCCCGTCTTCTTCCGCAGCCGCCAGCGCTCGAAAATATCGTCCGACGCGGCGATCGCCTCTGATGAAAGTGTCCGACCCGAGCTTGATTCGTACATATGTTCGATTATATCAGGATCCGCGCTGACCGATCCGCCGACCAAGAGGTGCTCGCGCAGGTCGCCATGACGCATATTGATATCGCTATATTTCGATGTTAGCGTCTGGACAACGGAGACCATCACGGAAGGTTCGGGCAATGGCGGTGTACGGGCTGTTGGCTAAAGGGGCAGGGATGGTGGTCACGGGATTGGTCGGAGTGACTGCCTACGAACTGGCACGCAAAGCCATCAACAAAGCCCCCCTGCACGAGACCGCCGTATCGGCCGCCGAGTGGGGACTGCGCGGAACCCGCAAAGCCGAGGAAGCCGCGGAGTCGGCGCGACTCAAGCTGGCCGACGTGATGGCCGAAGCCCGCGAGCGCATCGGCGAAGAAGCGCCAACGCCGTCACTCACCGACGCCCACCAGCACGAGCACTGATCCACCCGCGGACATGTCCGTCGACGTGACCGATCCTGCGCTGCAACTTGTTTCGGACGCCGCCGGACGCATGCGGGTTTGCGTCGACTGGGTGCGGCGCGATCCCCGGCGCGCCGTGGCGGTCGAGGAGGCCGTCGCCAAGCAAAACGGTGTGCGCGCCGTGCACGCTTACCCGCGCACCGGATCGGTCGTCGTCTGGTATTCGCCGCGGCGCTGCGACCGCGCCGCGGTGCTCGCCGCGATCGACTCGGCGGCACAGGTCGCGGCCGAGCTGATCCCGGCGCGCGCGCCGCACTCGGAGGAGATCCGCAACACCGATGTGCTGCGGATGGTGATCGGCGGCGCCGCGCTGGCCTTGCTCGGCGTGCGCCGGTACGTGTTCACCCGCCCGCCGCTGCTCGGCCCGAACGGCCGGATGCTGGCCGCCGGCGTCACCATCTTCACCGGCTATCCGTTCCTGCGCGGCGCCTTGCGCTCACTGCGCTCCGGCCGGGCCGGCACCGATGCGCTCGTCTCGGCCGCGACCGTGGCCAGCCTCGTGCTGCGCGAGAACGTGGTCGCACTGACCGTGCTGTGGCTGCTCAACATCGGTGAGTACCTGCAGGATTTGACGCTGCGGCGGACCCGGCGGGCCATCTCGGAGCTGCTGCGCGGCAGCCAGGACACGGCCTGGATCCGGCTGACCGACGGCCAAGAGATCCAGGTGCCGATCGACACGGTCGAGATCGGCGACGCGGTGGTGGTCCACGACCACGTCGCGATCCCGGTGGACGGCGAGGTGGTCGACGGCGAGGCGATCGTCAACCAGTCCGCGATCACCGGGGAGAACCTGCCGGTGAGCGTCATGGTCTCCTCCCGCGTGCACGCCGGGTCGGTCGTGGTGCGCGGACGCCTGGTGGTGCGCGCCCAGGCGGTCGGCAACCAAACCGCGATCGGGCGCATCATCACCCGGGTCGAGGAGGCGCAGCACGACCGGGCGCCCATCCAGACCGTCGGTGAAAACTTCTCTCGCCGTTTCGTTCCCACCTCGTTCGTGGTTTCGGCGGTCACCCTGCTGCTCACCGGCGACGTGCGCCGGGCGATGACCATGCTGTTGATCGCGTGCCCCTGCGCGGTGGGCCTGTCCACCCCGACCGCGATCAGCGCCGCGATCGGCAACGGTGCGCGCCGCGGCATCCTGATCAAGGGCGGATCGCACCTCGAACAGGCGGGCCGGGTCGACGCGATCGTGTTCGACAAGACCGGAACACTGACCGTCGGGCGTCCGGTGGTCACCAATATCGTTGCCATGCAAAAGGATTGGGATCCCGAGCAGGTACTGGCGTATGCGGCCAGCTCGGAGATCCACTCCCGTCATCCGCTGGCCGAGGCGGTGATCCGCTCGACCGAGGAACGCCACATCAGCATCCCGCCGCATGAGGAATGCGAAGTGCTGGTGGGCCTGGGCATGCGGACGTGGGCCGACGGCCGGACCCTGTTACTGGGCAGCCCGTCGCTGCTGCGCGCCGAAAAAGTCAAGGTGTCCAAGAAGGCGTCGGAGTGGGTGGACAAGCTGCGGCGCCAGGCCGAGACGCCGCTGTTGCTCGCGGTCGACGGACGGCTGGTGGGGCTGATCAGCCTGCGCGACGAGGTGCGGCCCGAGGCGGCAGAGGTGTTGAAGCAGCTGCGCGCCAATGGGATTCACCGGATCGTGATGCTCACCGGCGACCATCCCGACATCGCCGAGGTGGTCGCCGGCGAACTCGGGATCGATGAGTGGCGCGCCGAGGTGATGCCGGAGGACAAGCTGGAAGTGGTGCGCGAGCTGCAGCACGACGGCTACGTGGTGGGCATGGTGGGCGACGGCATCAACGATGCGCCCGCGCTGGCGGCCGCCGATATCGGCATCGCCATGGGGCTGGCCGGAACCGACGTGGCAGTGGAGACCGCCGACGTGGCGCTGGCCAACGACGACCTGCATCGCCTGCTCGATGTAGGTGACCTGGGCGCCCGGGCGGTCGACGTCATCCGGGAGAACTACGGCATGTCCATCGCCGTCAACGCCGCCGGGCTGATCATCGGCGCCGGCGGCGCGCTGTCCCCGGTGCTGGCCGCGATCCTGCACAACGCATCCTCGGTGGCGGTGGTGGCCAACAGTTCCCGACTGATCCGGTATCGGCTGGCCTAGTGGCGATCGCAAGCGCGGCGCAGCCGGGCGAAGCGGGTCGCCACCATCGGACCAGTGTCAAACCGTCAGCTCGCGTTTGAGCACCTTGCCGGCCGCATTGCGCGGCAGCGCATCGACGAACAGCACATCGCGCGGAACCTTGAAGCGCGCCAATCGATCCCGGACGTAGTCTTTGACCTCTTGCTCGGTCAGTGAGGCGCCCGGGCGCAGCACGATGCAGGCGCGCAACCGCTGCCCGAACTCTTCATCGCTGACGCCGACGACCGCGACGTCCAGCACGCCGGGATGATGCGCGAGCGCGTCCTCGACCTCACCGGGGTACACGTTCTCCCCGCCGGACACGATCATCTCGTCGTCGCGACCATCGATGAACAACCGGCCGGCCGCATCGAAATGGCCGACGTCGCCGGTGGACAGCAGGCCCTGGATCGACTCCTTGGTACCGCCGCCGGTGTATCCCTCGAAGGTCAGCACGTTGCCGACGAAAATGCGCCCCACCGTCCCCGGCGGTGCCTCGTGCTCGTCGTCGGTGAAGACCTTGACCACCGATCCGGGCACCACGGCACCGACGCATCCCGGCGCGGCCGCCAGATCGGCGGGGGTGGCGATGGTGGCGTAGGCGACCTCGGTGGATCCGTACATGTTGTAGACCACGGGCCCCAGCGCTTGGATCGCCCGAGTGGCCAGCGCGGCCCCCAGCTGGGATCCGCCGACGAACACGATGCGCAGTGCGGACAAGTCATGCTCGACCAGCGCGCCCGGGCCCAGATCGAGAATGCGGCGCAGCATGATGGGCACCACGATCATGGCGCTGGCCCGGTGCGCGGACACGCTGGCCAAGGTCTGCTCAGGGTCGAAGTGGCGGTGCAGCACCAGCGTCGAACCCAGCACCAACGCGTACATCGCGTGGCTGAAGCCGAGCGAATGAAACAGCGGCACAAAGCATTCGGTGACTTCCCGGCCCCGAAACGGCACCTTGCCGAGCAGCCCGCCGACCGGTATCAGCGAGTAGGGCTCCGAGCGGGAGGCACCTTTCGGGGTTCCCGTCGTCCCGCTGGTCGAAATCACGATCTTGGGGCGACCACCGGATCGGGGCGGCGGGCCGGTGTCGCCGTGCCCGATCAGCGCATCCAGGGTGTCGGGACCCGGCGTCTGCGTCCACGCCCGAATCCGGCCCAGCCTGGGCTGGACGTCGGCGACGGCAGCGCTGTACTCGTCGTCGTAGACCAGGAGGTCACAAGGATTGGGGCCGCCGCGGGCGACCATCTGCGCGAGTTGCGCGCCACCGAAGCCGGTATTGAGCAGCAGGACACTTGCACCGCACTTGGCGGCCGCGTAAACCGCTTCCAGAAAGCCCCGGTGGTTACCCGCCAAGATCCCCACGCTGGCACCGGGGCCCAGCCCGCGCCTGCGCCACTCGTTGGCCAACGCGTTGGTCCGGGTGTCCAGGTCGCGGAAAGTCAGCTCGCCGCGCTCGTCGACCAGCGCCAGTCCGCCGGGGTCACGAGCCGTGGCGATCGCCGGCGCGGCGCCCAGCAGGCCGTAGCGGTCAAGCGCACGCAGCACCGCCGTCATCCGGTGCGGCGGGATCAACCGCAGTCCCCCGGATCGCATGAACAGCAGCAGTGACCAGGTTTCCAGGCCAAAGCGGCGGACCGTTTTCGTCGCTGTCGTCTGCACACGTCGATGCTGCCGCTGGTGCCGGCCATTGATAAGGGCGCAACGCCACTAGCGGCAGGGGCCTTTGGTCACTGTCGTTATTGTGGCTAACCAGTACACCGGAAAGGAATCCTCGATGGCGCGCACCGAGAACGACACCTGGGACCTGGCGACCAGCGTGGGAGCAACCGCCACCATGGTGGCCGCGGGACGGGCCCGCGCCACCCGGGACGCGTTGATAAATGACCGGTTCGCCGAGCCGCTGGTGCGCGCCGTCGGTGTCGACTTCTTCACCCGGTGGGCCGGCGGCGAACTCGCGTCCGCCGACGTCGACGTGCCCGGCGCCCCCTGGGGCATGCAACGCATGACCGACATCCAGGCGGCGCGCACCCGCTACATCGACGCGTTCTTCGCCCACGCCCAGACCGCGGGCATCCGCCAGGTGGTCATCCTGGCCGCGGGCCTGGACGCCCGCGCGTATCGGCTGCCGTGGGCGGCGGGCACCACGCTGTTCGAGATCGACCAGCCGCGGGTCATCGAATTCAAGACGGCCACCATCGCCGAACTCGGCACGAGGCCCACGGCCGAGGTGCGGGCCGTGCCGATCGACCTGCGCCACGACTGGCCGTCGGCGTTGTGCGAAGCCGGGTTCGACACCGAAAGGCCCGCCGCGTGGGCCGCCGAGGGCCTGCTCGGTTTCCTGCCGGCCGACGCTCAAGATCGGTTGCTGGACAACGTCACCGCGCTCAGCGCCGACGGCAGCCGGCTGGTGGCCGAGGTCTTCGAAAATTCCGGGGCCAATCTCGAGGCGCTCAACGCCGCCACCCGCAAGTGGCAAGAGCACGGTCTCGACGTCGAGCTGCAGAACCTGGGCTTCCCCGGCGAACGCAACGACGTGTCGGACTATTTGGCGGACCATGGCTGGCAACCGGTCCGCACCTCACTGAATCAGCTATTGGGCGACAACGGATTACCGCTGCAGTCCACGAACGAAGACGCTCCGTTCTCGCAGAACTACTACTGCACCGCGGTGCTGCACAAGGCAGGTTAGAGAAAGGCCCCACATGCCGAACACCAAGCCCGCCAAGCCGCTTGACGGACTCCGGGTACTCGATTTCACCCAGAATGTCGCCGGTCCCCTGGCCGGACAGGTGCTGGCCGACCTGGGCGCGGAGGTCATCAAGGTCGAGGCGCCCGGCGGTGAGGCGGCCCGCCAGATCACCGCGGTGCTGCCCGGACGGCCGCCGTTGGCGACGTACTTCTTGCCCAACAACCGCGGCAAGAAGTCGGTGACCGTGGATTTGACCACCGAGCAGGGCAAGCAGCAGATACTGCGGCTCGCCGACACCGCCGACGTTGTGCTGGAAGGGTTTCGGCCCGGCGTGATGGAGCGGATGGGTCTCGGCCCGGGCCAGTTGCGATCGCGCAACCCCAGGCTGATCTACGCGCGCCTGTCGGCTTACGGCGGCAACGGCCCGCACGGCAGCCGACCGGGCGTGGATTTGATGGTCGCCGCCGAGGCGGGCATGACCACCGGGATGCCGACGCCGGACGGCAAACCGCAGATCATCCCGTTTCAGCTGGTGGACAACGCCAGCGGTCACGTGCTGGCCCAGGCGGTGCTGGCGGCGCTGCTTCACCGTGAGCGCCACGGGGTGGCCGACGTCATCCGGGTCGCGATGTATGACGTCGCCGTCGGCCTGCAGGCCAACCAGCTGACCATGCACCTGAACCGACCCAGCGCTGCCGCTACGCCAGATACCGCACCAAAACTTAAGCGGCGTAAGGGAGTTGGATTCGCCACTCAGCCGTCGGACGCGTTCAAAGCCGCCGACGGCTACCTGGTGATCAGTGCGTACGTGCCCAAGCACTGGGCGAAGTTGTGTCAGATCATCGGCCGGCCCGATCTGCTCGACGACGAACGGTTTATCGACCAGCGCTCGCGGGCAATGAACTACCCCGAGTTGGCCGAGGAACTCGAGAAGGCACTGGCCGCCAAGACCGCCGCCGAATGGGTCGAGCTGCTACAAGAAGGCGGTCTGATGGCCTGCCTGGCCTACACCTGGAAGCAAGTGGTCGACACCCCGCTGTTCGCCGAAAACGAACTCGCCCTGCCGGTGGGCAGCGGTGACGACGCGATCACGGTGATCCGCACGCCGGCGCGCTACTCGAGCTTCGACGCCGTGGCCACCGATCCTCCGCCCGCGCCCGGGCAGCACAACGAGGAGTTCCTCGCCTAGAGGCCCGGGAGCCGCACCACCTGGACGAAGAACTCGTCGATCTGCCGGACGGCCTTCATGAACTGATCCAGGTCGACCGGCTTGGTGACATAGGCATTGGCGTGCAGCTTGTAGCTGCGCAGAATGTCCTCCTCCGCCGAGGAGGTGGTCAGCACCACGACCGGGATGCGGGACAGCTCCGGGTCGGACTTGATCTTCTCCAGCAGCTGGCGGCCGTCGTACTTTGGCAGGTTCAGATCCAGCAGGATGAGGTCGGGCCGCGGCGCATCGGAGAACTCGCCGCGCCGGTAGAGAAAGTCCAGGCCTTCCTCTCCGTCGTGCGCGACGTGCAGATTGTTCTTGAGTTTGTTGTGCTCGAACGCTTCTCGGGTGATGAGCTCGTCTCCCGGGTGGTCTTCGACGAGCAGGATGTCGTTGGCTCTACCGGCCGATGTCATTTGTGCGCTCCTTCCAAAGCGGGTGGGCGTGCGGCGTCCTGGGCGCCGCGGGCGAGAATCGGCAGGGTGAACTCGAAGCGGGTGCCGTCGGTGTAGGACGTGTCGATCCGGATGGTGCCGCCATGGTGCTCGGTGATCTTTCTGACCAGCGCCAGGCCGACGCCGGTCCCGGCGTACACGTCCCGGCCGTGCAGACGCTGGAAGATCACGAAGACCTTGTCGGTGAATTCGGCCGGGATGCCGATGCCGTTGTCCGACATCGTAAACACCCATTCGCCGTCGTGATCACCAGTGCCGGGCCGGCACTCGATGACGACGCGGGGCGGGCGATCCTTGTGCCGGAACTTCACCGCATTGCCGATCAAGTTCTGCCAGAGCATGGTCAGCAGCGTCGGATCTCCGGCGATCTGCGGCAGCGGCTGCTGCGGGCGCACGATCTCGGCGTTTGATTCTTCGATCGCGGTGGCCAGGTTGGCCAGGCCGGCGTCGAGCGTCGCGTCGAGGTTCACCTCGGTTTCGGTGGTGCCCAGCCGGCCGACCCGGGAGAAGGTGAGCAGGTCGTTGATCAAGGCCTGCATGCGTTTGGCACCGTCGACTGCGAATCCGATGTATTCGAGCCCGCGCTCGTCGAGCTGGTCGCCGTATCGCTTCTCCAGCAGCTGACAGAACGAGGCGACCTTGCGCAGCGGCTCCTGCAGGTCGTGCGATGCGACGTAGGCGAACTGCTCGAGTTCGGCGTTGGAACGGCGCAATTCGGCCGTTTGTTCGTCCAAAAGCGCACGCGCAGAACGGGATACCTCGAGCTCATCGACGATGCGCTTGCGCATGTTCTCGACGTCGATCGCCATGTTGCGAATGTCTTTGGGGCGCTTGGGAGCTGAGATGGTCTCCTCGAAGTGTCCCCCGGTTATCCGCCGGCAGGCCGCGGCCAGTCGCGAGTGGACGAGCGGCCGTGTCGCGGATCAGAAATCCGAGCACCGCGGCGGTGCCGAAGAAGAGCAGCACCATTGCGCCTAGCACCCTGTCGCGCCAGGCATCGGTGCGCTTGAGGTCCGCGGCAGCGCGCGACCAGGCATCGGACAGGTTCGCGTTCTGTTTGTCGAAAAGTGCACGCAGATGGTCGAATTCGGCTTTGCCCCGCTCCGCCGTGCGACTATTCACCACACTAGGGGTGTTGGGTGCGACGCTCGCGATGACGGGTTCGGCATAGTTTGTCCGCCAGTTGGCCGCCCCACTCTCGATCGCGTCCAGATCGGCAATGAGGTCCGAGTGCGGACCGAGGCGGCGCCGGATCTCTTCGGCCGCCGCCTGTTCGGCGTGTGGCCCGTCGTAGTAAGGGGTGAGGAACTGCCGGTCGGCAGCCAAAAGATAACCGCGCACGCCCGTTTCCTGGTCGCGCAACGCCGCCTGCAGCTGACAGGCCGCCACCCGCGCCGGCTGAATGCCGTCGATCAGCTGACTCGACATCTGGTCGGTGTGATTGAGCAAAACCGCGCCGACCGCCGCACCGGCGAGCACCATCGCGCCCATGCTGAGAAGCACCAGGGCCTGCCATCCCTGCACGGTGAGCTGCGACAGGCGCAGGCGGCGCAACGATGGGGTCATGTCGTGGTCCGCTCGATGCGCAGCCCGGCAATGTCATCGGTGAGCCCGCCGCGCGGCTCGGCGAGTTCCTGGGCGCCGTCGATGAGCGCGTCGACGAACGCCGGGCCGGGCCGGCTCGCGTGCGAGCGCGCCAGCGCCAGCAATCCGTCCTCACCGAGACGCTGGGCGCCTGGTCCGGAATAGCCCTCGAACAGCCCGTCGGTCAGCAGCAGCAGGCCATGGCCCGCAGGCGTCAATTCCCGGTCGTCCGCGGGTGCACGGGGAAAGCCACGTTTTTCACGTCGACCCCTGGCTTACGGTAAGACCCTATGCCGGCGCTCACCGCTGGTGGCCGGTGCGCCAACGCTGACATTACGTGTGGCCTTACCACCCCGATGGTTGCCGTGCGAGATCCTATTCGGCGTGGCTACCGGGCCCCAAACTGGGTGGCGCGGTGCTGGGCCGACTCAGCTCAGCCCGAACACCGTTTCCACCAGCACCACAAACGACAGCAGTCCCACGACGCCGATGCAGATGGTGGCGACGGTCTTGAACACCGGGCTGTTCTTGGCCGCGCCCAGCACGCTGGAACGGTTGGCCAGGATCAGCACATAGACCAGCAGCATCGGGGTGATGACGCCGTTGAGCACCTGGGCGTTGATGATCATCGTGACGAGGTTGCCCGGCGCCAGCGCGACCGCGGCGCCGATGACGACTTGCGCGGTGAACAGGCCGTAAAAGATCCGCGCCTCGCGAAATGTGCTCGTCACCGACCGGACCGTGCCGATGGCGTCGGCGACGGCGTATGAGGTCGACAGCGGAACCACGGAGGCGGCCAGCAGCGACGCCCCCAGCAAACCGACGCCGAACAACGCCGGAGCCGCCGGCCCGGCGACGGGCCGCAATGCCTCGGCGGCGTCCCCGGCCGTCTGCAGCGGTCCGCTGCCGCCGATCGCGGCCGCGGTGGCGATGATGATGAAAACGCTGATGACATTGCTCGAGATGGCGCCAGTGACGGCATCGAGTCGTTCGCTCGGGTACTCGGCGGGCGTCAGGTGCTTGTCCACGCACGCCGAAGCGGCATAGAACTGCATGTAGGGCGTGATGGTGGTGCCGATCAGCGCCACCGCGAGCACCAGAAACGCGTGGCTGGCCGAAAAATGGGGCCATGCCAGGTTGGTGGCCACCTGCTTCCAGTCGGGGTGGCCGAGGAACGCCGCGATCGGGTAGGCCAGGAAGGCCAAAGTCAGGATCAAGAACAGCCGCTCGGCGCGTGAGTAGGTGCCCAAAACGGTTAGCACCCAGACGAAGACCGCCGCGATGGGCACCGAGATTTTGGGTGATACCCCGAAGATCTGCATGGCCGCGCCGACCCCAGCGAACTCGCTGACGGTCAGCCCGGCGTTGGCGACGAGCAACAACAGCATCGCGACGAAGGAGGCGCGGACGGAGAACTGTTCGCGGATGAGGCCGCCGAGCCCTTCGCCGGTATAGACGCCCAGCCGGGAACACATCTCCTGCACGACGATCAGCGCGACGGTCACCAGAACCATCAAAAACAGTGTGCGGTAGGCGAATTGAGATCCGGCGCTGGCGTAGGTGACGATGCCCCCGGCGTCATTGCCGGCATTGGCGGCGATCAGTCCAGGGCCGAACACCGCCAGCACCGCCAGCACCCGCGCCCATCGCCGTCGGCGCCCGGGCACCGCCGTGGCAGCGGGTCGCGGCGCGGTCATGTGCCTTGGCCGATCAACAATGCGCGCAGCCGATTCCGGTCCGGCTCGTCGAGCTCCGCCAGCAGCGCCTCACATTGTTCGGGGTCCAGCGCGGCGAGGGCTTCGGCCGCGGCCGAGGGCTGCGCCAGCACCGCCAACTCGGCCTGCCGGGCAGGGGGCAGGTCCGCCAGGATCGCCGCGAATTCCTTGGCGCGCAGCATCTTCAGCTTGGCCGCCGCATCGCCCAATTGCACGCCGCTACCCGGACTGCCGGCGGCGACGGCCGGGCCCGCCTCCCACGCCGATCCGGTGTCGACGAACCGGGGCACAAAGGCGTGCAGCTCCGCCCAGTCGATCACCCGATCAACCGGCGGGCATTTCCGGCGTCGCGGCAGCAGGCGGCGGCTCAGCGCACGCACGCCGACGTCGACGCCCGCCAGCTCCCATCCCCGGGGCCCGTTGACCAGATACACCTCCGACGCACGCACCACCTGTACGCCGGCGATGTCGACCAGTTGGCGATCGAGGAGGTCACGGGCCAGCGCCACGTCACCGTCGCGGCGGATCGGGCGCGAGACGACATTGCGCTCGCCGCGCAGCCGCACGCCGGTCTGACTCAGAATCACGGCGCGCTGATCGATCAAGCCGAAAGCACGGCCCAGCGGGACCAGCACACCGGTGACGGGCGGATAGGTCACGCCCGGGTCCCAGCGCACCAGGATGTCGGCGACCTTGCCGACGCGGGTGCCCTCGCTGTTGAGAACCGGACGGCCCACCAGGTGGGCCAGCGCGATCACCTGGTCGGCGAACGCCCGGCGCGCGGCCAAGCGGTCACGCAAGGCGGCCGAGAGCCTTCGCCCGGGCGACGGCCTATCGCCGGCCGGCGACGAGGACCGTCTGTTCACGAGAAAAGACTGCGCCATTCGGTCGGTGACCTGTAGAGAAGAAAGTCACCTTGGGTGATAAGGGACCTTCGGCCCTTGGTGCGCTCGCCGGCTACGCGAAGGCTAAGGTCAGCAGGACGTCGTCTACGGAGGTAACACCCATGGCTATGCGCTCTGCAAGAGAGAAGCATGATCTGTGGAAAGTCGTCTTCGCCTGGGGCGCAACCACGTTCATTCTGGGCATCCTGATACTGGCCAGGCCGGGGACGTCGATCCTGGTGACGGCGGCGCTGCTGGCTACCTATCTGGTGCTATCGGGAATCGCCGAACTGGTTATGGGTGCCGTCCTCGACGTCTCCGCGAGCGGCCGTGTCCCGCTGTTCGTCGCCGGCGGGTTGTCGTTGGCGTTAGGGGTGCTGACATTCCGGCACTTCGGTTACTCAAACGCAGTCCTGTTGCTCGCCATCGCGATTGGAGTGGGCTTCTTCTTCCGAGGCGCTTCCGAAATCTGGTTGGCTCTGGAGCATCCGTCACTGCCCGACCGGTGGTGGTATCTCTTACTGGGAGCCGTCGGCGTGGTCGCGGGCATCGTCATGCTCGCCTGGCCGTTCAAGTCCCTTACGGCGGCCATGGTCGCCGCGGGAGTCTGCCTCGTCATCCTGGGGGGCGGCGACATGTTGTGGGCGCTACGGGCGCGCAGGGTCACCGGCAATGTCCACCGCACGGCGCAACAACTGACGACGACCGGCTCAGCCGATCAGCGCAACAGCGCCCGCGACATGACCACGCGCTGAATCTGATTGGTGCCTTCGTAAATCTGGGTGATCTTGGCGTCGCGCATCATCCGTTCGACCGGGAAGTCGCTCGTGTAGCCGGCGCCGCCGAACAACTGGACGGCGTCGGTGGTGACCTCCATGGCGACGTCGGAGGCGAAGCACTTCGACGCCGCGGAGATGAAGCCCAAGTTCGATTCGCCGCGCTCGGCTCGGGCGGCGGCCTGGTACACCAGCATCCGCGCGGCTTCCACCTTCATCGCCATGTCGGCCAACATGAACTGCACGGCCTGGAAGCTGCTGACCGAGTCGCCGAACTGCTTGCGGTCCTTGGTATACGCGATGGCGGCATCCAATGCGCCCTGGGCGATGCCGACCGCCTGGGCGCCGATCGTGGGCCGGGTGTGGTCGAGAGTGGCCAGCGCGGTCTTGAAGCCGGTGCCGGGCTCCCCGATGATCCGGTCGCCGGGGATGCGGCAGTTCTCGAAATACAGCTCGGTGGTCGGTGAGCCCTTGATGCCGAGCTTGCGCTCCTTGGGACCGACGGTGAACCCCTCGTCGTCCTTGTGCACCATGAACGACGAGATGCCGTTGGCACCCTTGTCCGGATCGGTGACCGCCATGACGGTGTACCAGCTCGACTTCCCGCCGTTGGTGATCCAGCACTTGGCGCCGTTGAGGATCCAGTCGTCGCCGTCGGTCTTGGCCCGGGTGCGCATCGAGGCCGCGTCGCTGCCGGCTTCCCGCTCGCTCAACGCGTAGGACGCCATCGCGGTGCCGTCGGCGATCGACGGCAACACCTGCTTCTTCAGTTCGTCCGAGCCGTGCAGGATCAGCCCCATGGTGCCCAGCTTGTTCACCGCAGGAATCAGCGACGCCGACGCGTCGACCCGGGCCACTTCCTCGATCACGATGCACGCGGCCACCGAGTCCGCACCCTGGCCGCCGTACTCCTCGGGCACGTGCACGGCGTTGAAACCGGAGGCGTTCAGCGCATCCAGCGCCTCCTGCGGGAACCGGGCATTCTCGTCCACATCGGCGGCGTGCGGGGCGATCTCCTTCTCCGCCAGCGCGCGGATCGCCGCCCGCAACTCGTTGTGCTCCTCGGGCAACTGGAACAAATCGAAACTGGGGTTTCCGGCCCAACCAGCCATCTGAAGCCTCCTACTGCTACTCGCCGGTAACTTTACCGTGACGCCGCTGCAGCGCCTCATCCTTGGCCCGCACGCTCTCGGCCAGCTGGGCCTGGAAGTCTTCGACGCGGGCCCGCAGCGCCGGGTCGGCGGACCCCAGAATGCGCACCGCGAGCAATCCGGCGTTGCGGGCACCGCCGATCGAGACCGTGGCCACCGGAACACCCGCCGGCATCTGCACGATCGACAGCAACGAGTCCAGGCCGTCCAGCCACGCCAGCGGCACCGGCACCCCGATCACCGGCAGCGGCGTCGCGGAGGCGACCATGCCGGGCAGGTGGGCGGCCCCGCCGGCGCCGGCGATGATCACCTCGATGCCGCGGCCGGCCGCGCCGCGCGCGTAGTCGAACATCAACTGTGGCGTGCGGTGCGCCGAAACCACCCGCACCTCGGCCGGGATGTCGAACTCGGCCAGCGCCGCGGCGGCGTCCTGCATCACCGACCAGTCGCTGTCGCTGCCCATGATCACCGCGACGCGAGGATTGCTAGTCATGCGGATCCCATCCGTCCGTCCACTGTCCGTGTGACAACCAGTGTGCCGCCAGCTCGGCGCGTTCCCGCAGCGCCGCCAGCTCGGCCATGTCGGCGCCGAGGAAGTTGATGTGGCCCACCTTGCGGCCGGGCCGCTCCTGCTTGCCGTAAAGGTGCACCCGGGCGTCGGGCATCCGCGCGAACAGGTGGTGCAGCCGCTCGTCGACACTCATCGCCGCCCGTTGCGGGGCGCCCAGCACGTTGGCCATCACGGTCACCGGCGCGACGGCGTCGGTGTCGCCGAGCGGATAGTCCAGCACCGCGCGCACGTGCTGTTCGAACTGGCTGGTACGGGCCCCGTCCATGGTCCAGTGCCCGGAGTTGTGCGGTCGCATCGCCAGCTCGTTGACCAGCAGGGCGCCGTCGGCGGTCTCGAACAGCTCCACCGCGAACACCCCGACGACGCCGAGTTCGGCGGCCAACCGCAATGCCAGCTGCTGTGCGGCGGCGGCGACGTCGTCGGGCAGATCCGGCGCCGGCGCGATCACCTGCACGCAGATCCCGTCCCGTTGCACAGTCTGCACCACCGGCCAGGCCGCACCCTGGCCGAACGGGGAGCGCGCCACCAGGGCCGACAATTCGCGGCGCAGGCTCACGTGCTCCTCGGCCATCACCGGCACCCCATCGGCCAGGAAGCTGGCCGCGATCTCGCGGGCGTGCGACGGGTCGCGGGCCATCCGCACCCCGCGCCCGTCGTAACCGCCGTGGACCGCTTTCACCACCACCGGGCCGGCTATCCGCCGGGCAAAGGCACCGAGGTCGTCAAGGCTGCGTATTTCCGCATAGCGGGGCACCGAAGCGCCCAAGGCCTCAAGCCGCCGCCGCATGACGAGCTTGTCCTGCGCGTGCACCAGCGCCTGCGGCGGCGGCGCCACATTGACCCCCTCGGCGACCAGCTTGTCCAACAGCTCGGCCGGGACGTGCTCGTGGTCGAAGGTCAGCACGTCGGCACCCGCCGCCACCCGGCGCAGGTCTGCCAGCTCGGTGTGCGAACCGATCACCACGTCGGGTGTGACCTGGGCGGCCGATTCGTCGGCCGCGGTCGCCAGCACCCGCAGCGTCTGCCCCAGCGCGATCGCGGCCTGGTGCGTCATCCGGGCGAGCTGACCGGCGCCGACCATGGCAACGCGAGGGGTTCTGAGGGCACCGCCCCCTGGCGGGCGTGTACTGGGCACGGCCATCATGGTGTCACGGCGGTCCTGCCCCGCTATAGGCGTGTTGACCGGGGGTGACACCGAATCGTTATGTACGATTTTGCGTCGAATTTGTGTCCATCCGTACACTGACCACTTGTGTCCTTCGCCGAAGCCACAATCGCGCGTCTACCCGGGTTTATGCAGCCCTATTTGCTGCGCCACCACGAACTGATCAAATTCGCCATCGTCGGCGGCACCACGTTCGTGATCGACTCGGCGATTTTCTACACCCTGAAGCTGACAATTCTGGAACCCAAGCCGGTCACCGCGAAGGTCATCGCGGGCATCGTCGCGGTCATCGCGTCCTACCTGCTGAACCGGGAATGGAGCTTCCGCGACCGCGGCGGCCGCGAGCGCCACCACGAGGCACTGCTGTTCTTCGCGTTCAGCGGGGTGGGGGTGCTGCTTTCCATGGCGCCGCTGTGGTTCTCCAGCTACGTCCTGCAGCTGCGGGAGCCGATGGTATCGCTGACCGTGGAGAACATCGCGGACTTCATCTCGGCCTACATCATCGGCAACCTGCTGCAGATGGCCTTCCGCTTCTGGGCATTCCGGCGCTGGGTCTTCCCCGACGAGTTCGCGCGCAACCCGGACAAGGCGCTGGAGTCCGCGCTGACCGCCGGCGGCATCGCCGAGATGCTCGAGGACGAGATCGAGGGCGGCAACGTCACGCTGCTGCGGTCCTGGCGTAACCGCGCCGGCCGGTTGGGTCAGCTGGGCGACTCCTCCGAACCCAGGGTGTCGAAAACCTCGTGATATAGCAGCGCGTGCACCTCGCGCAGGCGCGGAATGTTGTAGAACTCCAGCGGGTCTTGTGACGCCGACTCGATAATCAGCGTTCCGGTGCGAAACATTCGCTCGGTCAGCCGGTCCCGGAATTCCACGCTGTTTATCCGTGCCAGCGGTATGTCGATTCCGGTGCGCGTCAACAACCCGTGCCGAAACATCACCCGGCGGTTCGTCACGACGAAATGCATGGTGAGCCAGCCCAAGAACGGCAGCAGCGTCAGCCACCCGACGATCACCAACCAGATCGCCCAGACGACGCCGTAGATGATGTTTTTGGCGGGTTGCTCCCAATGTGTCGAATTGAGGTACCCGGACCCGAACGCGGCCAGTGCGGTCGTCACGATGAGAGCCAAAACGGGTGCGATCAAACCCTTCCAGTGCGGATGGCGATGCACGATAACGTGCTCGCCGGCGGCCAGAACATTGTCCGGATAGCTCACATCGCGAAGCTACCGCAAATGCACCACGTCGCCCGCTGAAACGACGGTCGTCTCTCCCGCGGTTTCTATACACAACCTGCCCTGGTCGTCGATGCCGGTGGCGGCGCCGACGACTTCCTTGCCGCCGGGCAGCTGGGCGCGCACCCGGTTGCCGATGGTCAAGCTGCGCGCCCGGTAGTCGGCCGCCAGTGTCCAGTCGGCTCCCCGCGCGGCGCGCCAGGCCACGATCCGTCGTCCGAGCTCTCGCAACAATCCGCACAGCACCGCGGTGCGGTCGGGCGCCGGCACGCCCAGGTCCAGCAGCGAGGTCGCGCCCGGGCCGTCGATCTCCTCGGCGGCCTGGGTTACGTTGAGCCCCAACCCGATTACCACCACCGGCCGTGCCACCTCGGCGAGGATTCCGGCCAGTTTGCCGTTCCCGGCCAGCACGTCGTTGGGCCACTTGAGGCCCACCTGAACCCCCTGCAGCAACGGCGCCACGGTGTCGACCACCGCCACCCCGGCGGCCAGCGGAAGCCAGCCCCATCCCTCGGTCGGGACGTCGACGATGCTGACACCCACCGACATGGTGATCTGGGCTCGCGGGGTCGCCGCCCAGCTGCGGCCGTGCCGCCCGCGACCGGCGGTCTGGTGCTCGGCGACCAGCACGGTTCCCGCCACGTCGGTCCCCGATGCCGCCTGCGCCAGCAGGTCGGCGTTGGTGGAGCCGGTCTGTTCGACGATGTCGAGCCGGCGCCAGCCCAGCCCGGTGCCGATCAGCTCCGCACGCAGCGCGCCCTCGTCCAGCGGTGGTCGAAGCGAATCGCGGTCCGTCACTGAAATCTCCTAACTGAAGCCCAGCCTAAACAGCGGCGCGGGTGCTGCCGATAACATCGGGTCCCATGACGAGCGTTACCGACCACACCGCGGAGCCGGCCGCCGAGCACACCATCGACATCCACACCACCGCAGGCAAGCTGGCCGAGCTGCACAAGCGCCGGGAAGAGTCGCTACATCCGGTCGGTGAGGCCGCCGTCGAGAGGGTGCACGCCAAGGGCAAACTGACGGCCCGCGAGCGCATCCTCGCCCTGCTGGACGAGGACTCGTTCGTCGAACTCGACGCCCTGGCCCGCCACCGCAGCACGAACTTCGGTCTCGGCGAGAACCGCCCGCTCGGCGACGGCGTGATCACCGGCTACGGCACCATCGACGGCCGCGACGTCTGTGTCTTCAGCCAGGACGCCACGGTGTTCGGCGGCAGCCTCGGCGAGGTGTACGGCGAGAAGATTGTCAAGGTTCAGGAGCTGGCACTCAAGACCGGCCGCCCGCTCATCGGCATCAACGACGGCGCCGGCGCCCGTATCCAGGAGGGCGTCGTCTCGCTGGGCCTCTACAGCCGGATCTTTCGCAACAACATCCTGGCCTCCGGCGTCATCCCGCAGATCTCGCTGATCATGGGCGCGGCCGCCGGCGGGCACGTCTACTCCCCCGCGTTGACCGACTTCGTGGTGATGGTCGACCAGACCAGCCAGATGTTCATCACCGGACCCGACGTCATCAAGACCGTCACCGGTGAGGACGTCACCATGGAGGAGCTAGGCGGCGCCCACACCCACATGGCCAAGTCGGGCACCGCCCACTACGTCGCCTCGGGTGAGCAGGACGCCTTCGAGTGGGTCCGTGAGCTGCTGAGCTACCTGCCACCCAACAACTTCACCGACCCCCCGCGATATGCCGAGGCCGTGCCCGAGGGCGCCATCGAGGACAACCTCACCGCCGAGGACATCGAGCTGGACACCCTGATCCCGGACTCGCCCAACCAGCCGTACGACATGCACGAGGTGATCACCCGCATCCTCGACGAGGACGAGTTCTTGGAGATCCAGAATGGCTACGCCCAGAACATCGTCGTCGGATTTGGTCGCATCGACGGCCGCCCGGTCGGGATCGTGGCCAACCAGCCGACCCACTTCGCCGGCTGCCTGGACATCGACGCCTCGGAGAAGGCCGCCCGCTTCGTGCGGACCTGCGACTGCTTCAACATCCCGATCGTCATGCTGGTCGACGTTCCGGGCTTCCTGCCCGGCACCGGCCAGGAATACAACGGCATCATCCGGCGCGGCGCCAAGCTGCTGTTCGCCTACGGCGAGGCCACCGTTCCCAAGATCACCGTCATCACCCGCAAGGCCTACGGCGGCGCGTACTGCGTGATGGGATCCAAGGACATGGGCTGCGACGTCAACATCGCCTGGCCGAGCGCGCAGATCGCGGTGATGGGCGCGTCGGGCGCCGTCGGTTTCGTCTACCGCAAGCAGCTGGCCGACGCCGCGAAGGAGGGCGAGGACGTCGACGAACTGCGGCTGCAGCTGCAGCAGGAGTACGAGGACACGTTGGTCAACCCCTACGTCGCCGCCGAGCGGGGCTACGTCGACGCGGTGATTCCCCCGTCGCACACCCGCGGCTACATCGGCACGGCGCTGCGTCTGCTGGAACGCAAGATCTCCCACCTGCCCCCCAAGAAGCACGGGAACATACCGCTATGACGGGTATGACGGGCGCGACGCAGCAGCCCCACCAGCCGCACATCAAGATCCTCAAGGGCAAGCCCACCGACGCCGAGCTGGCGGCCCTGATCGCCGTGCTGGGCAGTGCCGGCGGCGCGCCGGCACCGACGCAAACCGAGCGCACCCGCTGGGGGCTTCCGGTCGACCGGCTGCGTTTTTCGATGTCGAACTACCAGCGGCTCACGATGCAGCAAATGACCCACATGAAGCATTGACCCGGCTGGTGCTGGGGTCGGCCTCGCCCGGCCGGCTCAAAGTGCTGCGCCAGGCCGGAATCGATCCGCTCGTGATCGTGTCCGGCGTCGACGAAGACGCGGTGCTGGCCCGGCTGGGGGCGGCTGCTGCCGCCGATGAGGTGGTGTGCGTGCTGGCGGCGGCCAAGGCCGAGCAGGTGGCCGGCGAGTTGGATGGCGCCACCGCGGCGGACTGCGTCGTCATCGGCTGTGACTCGATGCTCGACGTCGACGGCCGGCTGTGCGGCAAGCCCGGATCGGCCGATGCCGCGGTAAGCCAGTGGCGGCTGATCGGCGGCCGGTCCGGCCGGTTGCACACCGGGCACTGCCTGCTTCGGCTGCGTAACGGCGTCATCACCCACCGTGAAACCGAATCAGCCTGTACCACAGTGCGTTTCGCTGAGCCAAGCGACGTGGACCTGCAGGCGTACGTCGCTAACGGCGAACCCCTCTGGGTGGCAGGAGGTTTCACCCTGGACGGGCTGGGTGGCTGGTTCGTCGACGGGATCGAGGGTGACCCGTCGAACGTGGTCGGCGTGAGCCTCCCGCTGCTGCGGTCACTGTTGGAACGGGTGGGGCTGTCGGTGGCCGCCCTGTGGGCGGCCAACGCCGAGGCTTAATCCTTTGCGACCGAGCGGTAGGCTCGGCACCGTGGCCTTACCACCCGATCCCAGCCCCACCCTGTCCGAATACGCCCACCCCGAACGGCTGGTCACCGCCGACTGGCTGTCCGCCCACCAGGGCGCTCCCGGCCTGGTGATCGTCGAGTCCGACGAGGACGTGCTGCTCTACGACATCGGTCATATCCCCGGCGCGGTCAAGGTCGACTGGCACACCGACCTCAACGACCCCACGGTCCGCGACTACATCAACGGCGAACAGTTTGCCGACTTGATGAACCGCAAAGGCATCTCCCGCGACGACACCGTGGTCATCTACGGCGACAAGAGCAATTGGTGGGCCGCGTACGCGCTGTGGGTCTTCACGCTGTTCGGCCACCCCGATGTGCGCCTGCTCAACGGCGGGCGTGACCTGTGGCTGGCCGAACGCCGGGAGACCACGCTGGACGTTCCCGCCCAAACCTCCACCGGCTATCCCGTGGTGGCCCGCAACGACGAACCCATCCGCGCCTACAAAGACGACGTGCTGGCCATTCTCGGTCGCCAACCGCTGATCGACGTCCGTTCGCCGGACGAGTACACCGGCAAGCGCACCCACATGCCCGACTATCCCGAGGAGGGCGTGCTGCGCGGCGGCCACATCCCCACCGCCCGCTCGATTCCGTGGAGCAAGGCGGTGGACGACAGCGGGCGGTTCCGCAGCCGTGCGGAGCTCGAAGAGCTCTACGGCTTCTTGGACCCCGACGACAAGACCGTCGTGTATTGCCGCATCGGCGAGCGGTCCAGCCACACCTGGTTCGTGCTCACGCACTTGCTGGGCAAGCCCGGCGTGCGCAACTACGACGGGTCGTGGACCGAGTGGGGCAACACCGTGCGGGTGCCGATCGTCACGGGCGAGAGCCCGGGAGACGCGCCGGGCTGATGGCACTACCCGCACCGCTGGCAGAGGTGGTGTCCGACTTCGCCGAAGTCCAGGGTCAGGACAAGCTCAAGCTGCTGCTGGAATTCGCCGACGAGCTGCCGGCGCTGCCGCCCGAGTTGGAAGAACGGGCCATGGAGCCGGTGCCCGAGTGCCAGACCCCGCTGTTCCTCCACGTCGACGCGAACGATCCCGACCGGGTGCGGTTGCACTTCAGCGCGCCCGCCGAAGCACCCACCACGCGCGGGTTCGCCTCGATCCTGGCCGCCGGTCTGGACCAGCAGCCCGCCGCCGAGATCCTCGCCGTGCCCGAGGATTTCTACACCGAACTTGGCCTGGCGGATCTGATCAGCCCGCTGCGATTGCGCGGCATGTCGGCAATGCTGTCCCGGATCAAGCGCCGGCTGCGCGAAACGTCCTGAGTGGAGACCGGGTTTCAGCGCGCGCGGCGCGGCGCATAAACTTCCCCGGACAAGACTTGTAAGAAAATCTCTTAGAGACGAAGACGTCCAGCAAACAGGAGGCGCTGTGGCCAGTCACGCCAGCTCGAGGATCTCCAAGGTACTCGTCGCCAACCGCGGCGAAATCGCTGTCCGGGTGATCCGCGCGGCCCATGATGCGGGCCTGCCCAGCGTGGCGGTGTACGCCGAGCCCGACGCCGACGCGCCGCACGTGCGCCTGGCCGACGAGGCTTTCGCACTCGGCGGACAAACGTCCGCGGAGTCCTACCTGGACTTCGGCAAGCTCCTCGACGCGGCGGCCAAATCGGGCGCCAACGCCATCCACCCCGGCTATGGCTTCTTGTCGGAGAACGCCGACTTCGCCCAAGCGGTCATCGACGCGGGGCTGATCTGGATCGGGCCCAGCCCGCAGTCCATCCGCGATCTCGGTGACAAGGTCACCGCCCGCCACATCGCCGCCCGCGCGCAGGCACCCCTGGTGCCGGGTACGCCCGACCCGGTCAAGGACGCCGACGAGGTGGTCAAGTTCGCCCAGGAATACGGCGTGCCGGTCGCGATCAAGGCCGCCCACGGCGGTGGCGGCAAGGGCATGAAGGTGGCCCGCACCATGGAAGAGATCCCCCACCTGTACGAGTCGGCGGTCCGCGAGGCCACGGCGGCCTTCGGCCGCGGCGAGTGCTTCGTGGAGCGCTACCTCGACAAGCCGCGCCACGTCGAGGCGCAGGTGATCGCCGACCAGCACGGCAACGTCGTCGTCGCCGGCACCCGCGACTGCTCGCTGCAGCGCCGCTACCAGAAGCTCGTCGAGGAGGCGCCCGCCCCGTTCCTGACCGACTTCCAGCGCAAGGAGATTCATGACTCGGCCAAGCGGATCTGCAAGG
The DNA here is from genome assembly GCA_035505695.1 of Mycobacterium sp. Lineage (GTDB taxonomy): Bacteria > Actinomycetota > Actinomycetes > Mycobacteriales > Mycobacteriaceae > Mycobacterium. Next base: position 43,273 of record DATJQO010000099.1, on the reverse strand, counting down.
AGGCCCACTACCACGGCGCCGGCACCGTCGAGTTCCTCGTCGGCCAGGACGGCCTGATCTCCTTCCTGGAGGTCAACACCCGCCTGCAGGTCGAGCACCCGGTCACCGAGGAGACCGCGGGCATCGACCTGGTGTTGCAGCAGTTCAAGATCGCCAACGGCGACAAACTCGACATCACCGAGGACCCGACACCCCACGGGCATGCGATCGAGTTCCGGATCAACGGCGAGGACGCCGGCCGCAATTTCCTGCCCGCGCCGGGGCCGGTGTCCAAGTTTCACCCTCCGACCGGTCCCGGTGTGCGGCTGGACTCCGGGGTCGAGACCGGCTCGGTGATCGGCGGCCAGTTCGACTCGATGCTGGCCAAGCTGATCGTCTACGGCGCCAATCGTTCCGAAGCGTTGGCGCGGGCCAGGCGTGCGCTGGACGAGTTCGAGGTGGAAGGGCTTGCCACGGTCATCCCGTTCCACCGCGCCGTGGTGTCCGATCCGGCGTTCATCGGCGACGACAACGGCTTCTCGGTGCACACCCGCTGGATTGAGACCGAATGGAACAACACCATCGAGCCGTTCACCGCTGGCGAGCCGCTTGACGAGGACGATGCCCGGCCACGCCAGAAGGTGGTCGTCGAGGTCGACGGCCGGCGGCTCGAGGTGTCGCTGCCGGGTGACCTGGCACTGTCCAACGGTGCCGCCGCCGACCCGGCCGGCGTCATCCGGAAAAAGCCCAAGGCGCGCAAGCGTGGCTCGCATGCCGGCGCCGCCGCCTCCGGTGACGCGGTGACCGCGCCCATGCAGGGCACCGTGGTGAAAGTGGCCGTCGAGGAGGGACAGGAGGTCGTCGCCGGCGACCTGGTGGTGGTCCTCGAGGCGATGAAGATGGAGAACCCGGTGACCGCGCACAAGGACGGAACCATCACCGGACTTGCGGTCGAGGCGGGCGCCGCCATCACCCAGGGCACGGTGCTCGCCGAGATCAAGTAGCCGGCCAGACCGGCAGACAATGTTCCTGGGAAACAGTTGTCGCGTGGCCCGGCACGGGTAGCGTTCAGGGCAGGTTGAGTTCACAGCCGTCCGGATCACATCAAGGACGCGGGAAAGCGTGAACAGTCTGCCTGTACAACCGGCACACACCTGATGTCCTCCGCAGCACCTCCTGCTCTACGGACGGAGTCAGCAATGTCTGTGGCCCAATCTTGGCAGCAGAGCCACACCGCGCAGTTCACCGCTCGGTCGACCCCGTTGGGGATCCTGATCACGGTGGACGGAGAGCTCGACGCGGCCAACGCCGATCAACTCGCCGCCTACGTACAACGCGCCATCGGTCGCTCCCGGCGGGTGATCCTCGACCTGCGCGGGTTGAAATTCATTGGGACTGCCGGCTTTTCGGCGCTGCACCGGATCAACGTGGTGTGCTCGGCCGCACAGGCTTGGTGGGCCATGGCGCCGAGCCCGGCGGTGGCGAGATTGCTGCGTCTCTGCGACCCGGACGCCGCCCTGCCGGTGCCGACGCCGCGGCAAGAGACGCTACTCGAATCGTTCCGGGTGCGCGACGAAGAGCCCCGACCGCTACTGCAGCTGGTCCCGCAGCCGCGCCAGCGATTTGGCCAGCAGCCGGGACACGTGCATCTGGGAGATACCGACCCGCTCGGCTATCTGCGTTTGCGTCATCGACTCAAAAAACCTGAGGACCAACACCGTTCGTTCCCGCTCCGGTAACGCCTCGAGCAAGGGACGTAGCGATTCCTGGTCCTCGATCTGGTCCAGACCGGTGTCCACGTCCCCCAACGTGTCCGCGATCGCCCGGGCTTCGTCCTCGTCGCCGCCGCCCCCGCTGTCGATGGACAACGTGTTGTACGAACTGCCCGCCACCAGGCCCTCGACCACCTCGTCGCGGTCCATACCGAGCTCCGCAGCCAATTCGGTTGCGGTGGGCGCCCGGCCCAGCCGTTGCGACAAATCAGCGGTGGCAGTGCCAAGCCGCAGGTGCAGTTCCTTGAGGCGGCGCGGAACCTTGACCGACCAGCTGTTGTCGCGGAAGTGACGGCGGACCTCCCCCATGATGGTGGGCACCGCGAACGAAACGAAGTCCGATCCCGCCTCGACGTCGAAACGGACCACCGCGTTGACCAAGCCGACCCGCGCCACCTGGACCAGGTCGTCGCGCGGCTCACCGCGACCCTCGAAGCGGCGGGCGATGTGGTCGGCCAGGGGCAGGCAACGCTCGACGATCTTGTGCCGTCGGCGCTGGAATTCCGTCGAGTCGGCGGGGGCATCAGCCAACTCCCGGAACATGTCCGGGACATCGGCGTACTCGTTCGGGCGCGAGACCGAACCACCGGCAGCTCGCGCTGTCACCTGCTGGAGGCCGCCCGTCGCGCCGTCAGCGTGATACCGAAGACACTGCCGCTTTCATCGGGTTCGCGACCGTCGTGGAAAGTCTGGACGTCGTCGGCCAAGGACGTCAAAACGTGCCAGCTGAAACTGCCGGGCGCTACCACGTCGTGGGTGTCGCACGCGGCGGACGCCTCCACCACCAATTGATCGTCTTGCGGGTCGACCACGACCACGAGCGTCGCGTCGGAGGTGGCCGACCGGATCAAACGGGTGCACACTTCGTCGACAGCGAGCCGCAGGTCCGCAACAGCATCGAAATCCAGGTCCTCGAACGTGCCGATCGCACCGACCAGGGTCCGCAGCATCGCCAGGTTCTCCAGCCGGGCCGCGACGTGTAGTTCGACGGCGCGGTGGCCGCGTTGACGCGCGCTAGCGTGCAATCCCGCATCGTTCATATGGTCTCCCGGCAATGATTGACTGACACTACTACTGCTGCGCAGCCCGCCGTCGACCGTCGGATTAGTCATGATCGCCGTCGCTGGTCATGCTGATCATTCTGGCAGTGGGCATCGATGTCGGAGTCGCTGACGCGACCCTCCAGGCACTCATCATGGTCTAGGGTAGATACCCATTTGGAGCGGCGAATAACCCCGTCAGCAGACCCTTAACATTGCCCAGCCAGCGACCTACACTGAGTGCATGAAGCAGGCTCTGCTTCGGACGGTTATTCTTCTGACATCGTGGGCTGTTGGCCTACTGGTGGCCGCCAAGGTCGTGCCAGGTGTTTCGGTGTCGGCGTCGGGGTTCATCGTCGCCGTGCTGCTGTTCTCGGCGGCGCAGTCAGCCTTGTCGTGGTGGATCGTGAAGTTGCCACATGCGTACGCGTCGCTGCTCCTCGGGGGCGTCGGGCTGGTGCTGACCTTCGTCGCGTTGAGCCTCGCTGCGGCATTCACCCACGGGCTCACCATCCGCGGCGCAGCCTCCTGGCTTGCCACAACGATCGTCGTGTGGCTCGTGACAACGGTTGGGGCGATTTTCCTGCCCGAGGTGCTGGTTCACGATCGGGCCGGCTCGACAACCCTAAAGCGACGGATGGAGGGCTGATGGGCGACAGGCATCACGATCCGACGGACCATTTCCGGACCACGCAACCGCACGCCGGTTTCACGATGAAGGACAACCTCTACTGGCCGGGATTCATCCTGCTCATCGTGGCCCTGGGTGGGATGATCAGCACGACCGCCGCCGCCGCCTACGGCCATTACGAGTGGGTCGCCACGACGGTGCTCGTCGCGGTGCTGGGAACGGTCGCCGGGGCGCTCTGGTTCGTCGTGGAGCATCGCCGGGTGACCCGCATCGACGAGCAGTGGCACGTCACCGCACGAGCCGAGAGCCGCAGGCGCGACGGCTCGTGGGTGTAGTTGACGCTCAGAGCGCCAACACCGGGCCGGCGATCGGGGTCACACCCATGGCCCCCATCAGCACCGTGAGCGTCAACAGGAACCAGCCCGCCCCGTGCCACCCCCACCAGGTGCCCTCGGCCTTCCACACGCGGTAGGTCCGCAGAAACGCCCACAGCGCTCCGGCGAACGCGATCAGCGGTCCGCCCAACGCGAGCACCGTCCGCTGGGGCGGGCCACACGCCGCGGTGTCCACACCCGTCCCGGGGCAGGTGCTCACCCACAATGCCGCCAGGATCACGAAGCCGACCGCCGCCACCGCGGCCAGCACTGCAAACCGGATGGCGGCGTGCACCTCGCCGTCTTCCTGCCCCAGGCGGTCACCACCCGACCGCTCGTCTGCTTTGTGCATTCTTGCCCCTCAGGTACCCATGTTGGCCGGTTTGGCCAAGTGCTCAGTTCATCGTTTGCTACGTCGCATTAGTTACCGGGCTATAACAATTTGTCCGACAACATTGTGGGCGTGGTGTCGCGCTGGTACTAGCGGAAGTTCTACTGCAGCAAATACCCGCTGGCAAACACGGAGAAACCGGACGCAGGTGCCTGGCACCGACAAATCGTGGCGACTCGCTGCGCCCGGCGCGGGCCCGGCTGGCGATCGTCACGCGGAGTGAAGTTCGGGTAAACGCAATGTGGCTGGTGTCTCATACCTGATGAGTACTATCTGTCACATGCCGACAGCCAGAAGGCGGTTATCCCCGGAGGATCGACGCGCTGAGCTGCTCGCTTTAGGGGCAGAGGTGTTCGGAAAACGTCCCTACGACGAGGTCCGCATCGACGAGATCGCCGAGCGCGCCGGAGTGTCCCGGGCGCTGATGTATCACTACTTCCCCGACAAGCGGGCATTTTTCGCCGCCGTGGTCAAGGATGAGGCCGACCGGCTGTACGAGGCCACCAATAAAGACACCGCCACCGGCTTGACGATGTTCGAAGAGGTGCGCACCGGCGTGTTGGCCTACATGGCCTACCACGAGCAGAACCCCGAGGCGGCATGGGCCGCCTACGTCGGTCTGGGCCGGTCCGACCCGGTTTTGCTGGGCATCGACGACGAAGCCAAGAACCGCCAGCTGGAGCACATCATGACCCGCATCAGCGAGCTGGTGGCCAGGGTGGGCGAGACGAAGCTGGAAACGGATGTCGAGCGCGACTTGCGGGTGATCTGCCACGGCTGGCTGGCCTTCACCTTCGAGGTGTGCCGGCAGCGCATCATTGATCCGACCACCACCGCCGAGCGCCTCGCGGAGGCTTGCGCGCACACGCTATTCGACGCAATCGCCCGAGTCCCCGAGATTCCCGAGGCGCTCTCCCACGCAATGTCCAACGCTCGTCTGGAACCGCAATAGCGCCACCGGTCCTGGATGTCGGTGCCGGCTGGCACCATGGCTAGGTGAGCACTTCTGACCCGCTAGGCCGGTTCAGCGCGACCACCCGCGAGTGGTTCACCAGCACGTTCGCCGCGCCCACCACCGCGCAGGCCCAAGCCTGGGACGCCATCGCCAACGGTGACAACACCCTGGTGATCGCACCCACCGGATCCGGGAAGACGCTGGCGGCCTTCCTGTGGGCGTTGGACTCCCCGGCTGGTCTGGCCGGCTCGGCCGAACGGCCCGCCGGCACCCGGGTGCTCTATGTGTCCCCGCTCAAAGCACTGGCGCTCGACGTCGAGCGCAACCTGCGCACCCCGCTGGCCGGTCTGACCAGGATCGCCGAGCGCCGCGGACTGCCGCCCCCGGCCATCAGCGTCGGGGTCCGCTCCGGCGATACCTCGCCCGCGCAGCGCCGCCAGCTCATCGCCCGGCCGCCGGACGTCCTGATCACCACCCCAGAGTCGCTGTTTCTGATGCTCACCTCGGCCGCGCGGGAAACCCTGGCCGCGGTGCAGACGGTGATCATCGACGAAATCCACGCCATCGCCGGCGGCAAGCGCGGCGCGCACCTGGCGTTGTCGCTGGAGCGGCTTGACGACCTGGGGCAGGGCCGGCCCGCGCAGCGCATCGGGTTGTCAGCGACGGTGCGGCCGCCCGAGGAGCTGGCGCGGTTCCTATCCGGCGGCGGCACGGGGACCCCGACGACCATCGTGGCCCCGCCTGCGGTCAAGACCGTCGAGCTCACCGTGCAGGTGCCGGTGCCCGACATGGCCAACCTGGCCAACAACACCATTTGGCCCGACGTCGAGGCGCGCTTGGTGGACCTGATCGAATCACACAACTCCACCATCGTGTTCGCCAACTCACGGCGGCTAGCCGAACGACTTACCGCGCGGCTCAACGAGATTCACGCCGAACGCAGCGGCCTGGCGCCGCCGGCCGAGGCGAACCCCGGGGTCCCCGGCGGGGCGCCCGCCCACATCATGGGTAGCGGCCAGACTTACGGCGTCGAGCCGTTACTGGCTCGCGCCCACCACGGTTCGGTGAGCAAGGAGCAGCGCGCCCTGGTGGAAGAGGACCTGAAACGCGGGCTGCTCAAGGCGGTGGTGGCGACGTCGAGCCTGGAGCTGGGCATCGACATGGGGGCGGTCGACCTGGTGATCCAGGTGGAGGCGCCGCCGTCGGTGGCCAGCGGCCTGCAGCGCATCGGGCGGGCCGGCCACCAGGTCGGCGAGGTCTCGCGGGGGGTGGTATTCCCCAAGCACCGCACCGACCTGATCGGCTGCGCGGTGACGGTACAGCGCATGCTTTCCGGCCAGATCGAGACCATGCGGGTACCGGCCAACCCGCTGGACATCCTGGCGCAGCAGACCGTGGCGGCGGCCGCGCTGGAGCCACTGGATGCCGACCGGTGGTTCGACACGGTGCGGCGGGCCGCCCCGTTCGCGACGCTGCCGCGCAGCGTGTTTGAGGCCACCTTGGACCTGTTGAGCGGCAAGTATCCGTCGACCGAGTTCGCCGAGCTGCGGCCGCGGCTGGTCTACGACCGCGATACCGGAACGCTGACCGCGCGGCCGGGCGCGCAGCGGCTGGCGGTCACCTCCGGCGGCGCGATCCCCGATCGCGGGCTGTTCCCCGTCTACCTCGCCTCTGAAGCCGAAAAGCTTTCCCGTGTAGGCGAACTCGACGAGGAGATGGTGTACGAGTCGCGTCCCGGTGACGTCATTTCGCTCGGGGCCACCAGCTGGCGGATCACCGAGATCACCCACGACCGGGTGCTGGTGATTCCCGCACCGGGACAGCCGGCCCGGTTGCCGTTCTGGCGCGGTGACGACGTCGGCCGCCCGGCCGAGCTGGGGGCCGCGCTGGGGGCCTGCACCGGCGAGCTGGCCGGACTGAACCGACAGTCATTCGACAAGCGTTGCGCCGCTTTGGGTTTCGATACCTATGCGAGCGACAACCTGTGGGGGCTGCTGGACGAGCAGCGCACCGCCGCCGGGGTGGTGCCCACTGACACCACGCTGCTGGTCGAGCGGTTCCGTGACGAGCTGGGCGATTGGCGGGTGATCCTGCACTCGCCGTACGGGCTGCGGGTGAACGGACCGCTGGCGCTGGCGGTGGGCCGGCGGCTGCGCGAACGCTACGGCATCGACGAAAAGCCGACCGCCTCCGACGACGGCATCGTGGTGCGCTTGCCGGACACGCTCGACGAGACCCCGGCGGGCGCGGGACTTTTCGTCTTCGACGCCGACGAGATCGACCCGATCGTCACCGCGGAGGTGGGTGGTTCGGCGCTGTTCGCGTCGCGCTTCCGGGAATGCGCCGCCCGAGCGCTGCTGTTGCCGCGGCGGCACCCCGGGCGCCGCTCGCCGCTGTGGCAGCAGCGCCAGCGTGCCGCGCAGCTGCTGGAAGTGGCGCGCAAATACCCCGACTTCCCGGTGGTGCTGGAGACCATCCGGGAATGCCTGCAGGACGTGTATGACGTCCCGGCGCTGGTCGAGCTGATGGCCGGTGTCGCCCAGCGCCGGGTCCGCGTCCTCGAGGTCGAGACCCAGCGGCCCTCGCCGTTCGCGGCGTCGCTGTTGTTCGGCTACGTCGGCGCGTTCATGTACGAGGGCGACTCCCCGCTGGCCGAGCGCCGGGCCGCGGCGCTGTCGCTGGACAGCACACTGCTCGCCGAGCTGCTCGGCCGGGTGGAATTGCGTGAGCTGCTCGATCCGCAGGTCATCGCCGCGACTGGCCGGCAGTTGCAGCACCTGTCCGAGGACCGGGCCGCGCGCGATGCCGAGGCCGTGGCCGACCTGCTGCGGCTGCTGGGGCCCTTGACCGAGGAGGAGGTCGCCGCGCGGGCCGGCGGCGCCGCGGTGGGCGGTTGGCTTGAGGGCCTGCTCGCGGCCCGGCGCGCGCTGACGGTCTCGTTCGCCGGGCGCACCTGGTGGGTGGCCGTCGAGGACATCGGCCGGCTGCGCGACGGGCTGGGCGTGGCCGTTCCGCTGGGCGTGCCGGCCGCCTTCACCGCGGAGGTGGCAGACCCGCTGGGTGAACTACTCGGGCGCCACGCGCGCACCCATACCCCGTTCACCACCGCCGAGGCCGCGGCCCGGTTCGGACTGGGGCCGCGGGTGACGGCCGACGTGCTGGGCCGGCTGGCAGCCGACGGTCGCCTGGTGCGCGGCGAGTTCGTAGCCGAGCCGGACGCCGCCGCGGGTGAGCAGTGGTGCGACGCCGACGTGTTGCGCATTCTGCGGCGGCGTTCCCTGGCGGCGCTGCGCGCCCAGGTGGAGCCGGTGAGCACCGCGGCGTACGGGCGTTTCCTGCCGGCGTGGCACCACGTGTCGTCACCTCAGTCAGGGTTGGACGGGCTGATGTCGGTGATCGACCAGCTGGCCGGGGTGCGGATACCGGCCTCGGCGATGGAGCCGCTGGTGCTGGCCCCCCGGGTCCGGGACTACTCGCCCGCGCTGCTCGACGAACTGCTGGCAACCGGAGAGGTGACCTGGTCGGGCGCCGCATCGATTTCGGCCAGCGACGGATGGGTCGCGCTGCACGTGAGCGATTCGGCGCCGCTGACGTTGGCCGGGCCCGCCGACATCGACTGTACCGACGCGCACCGCGCCATCCTGGACACGCTCGCCGGCGGGGGTGGGTATTTCTTCCGGCAGCTCGTCGCGCAGCAGATCGGCGAGGCGGAGCTCAAATCCGCACTGTGGGAATTGATCTGGGCCGGCCGGGTCACCGGCGACACGTTTGCCCCGATACGCGCCCTGCTCGGTGGCGCCGGGGCCCGCAAGCGTTCCGCCCCCGCCCACCGATCGCATCGCCCGCCGCGGCTGAGCCGCTACAGCGTCGCCCACGCCCAGAGTCGCAGCACCGACCCAAGCGTGGCCGGGCGGTGGTCGGCCTTACCGGCGCCCGAGCCCGATTCCACGCTGCGCGCCCACTACCAAGCCGAGCTGCTGTTGAGCCGCCACGGGGTGGTGACCCGGGGCGCGGTGGCGGCCGAGGGTGTACCCGGCGGATTCGCGACGCTGTACAAGGTGCTGAGCGGCTTCGAGGACGCCGGCCGGTGCCAGCGCGGTTACTTCATCGAGTCGTTGGGCGGCGCGCAGTTCGCGGTCGCGTCGACGGTCGACCGGCTGCGCGGCTTCTCCGACAGTGTCGACCCGCAGCGGCCGGATTACCGGGCGGTCGTGCTGGCGGCCGCCGACCCGGCCAACCCCTACGGTGCCGCCCTGCCCTGGCCGGCCGCCGGGGAGGGCGTCGGGCCGGCGGCGCGGCCGGGCCGCAAGGCCGGCGCTCTGGTCGTGCTGGTGGACGGCGCGCTGGCGTGGTTCCTGGAACGCGGCGGGCGATCGATGCTGACCTTCACCGACGATCCCGCCGCCCACCATGCGGCGGGCCTGGCACTGGCCGAGTTGGTCGCGGCCCGGCGGGTCGCGTCGGTGCTGGTCGAACGCATCGACGGGACGCCGGCGCTGCAGCCGTGCCCGGACGGCCCCGGCCCGGTCGCCGAGGCGTTGTCGGAAGCCGGATTCGCCCGTACCCCACGGGGATTGCGGCTCCGGTAGCCATGCCCGAAGGAGACACCGTCTGGCACACCGCGGCCCTGCTGCGCGCGGGCTTACTGGGACGCACACTGACGCGCTGCGATATCCGGGTACCGCGGTTCGCCACCGTCGACCTCACCGGGCAGGTGGTCGACGAGGTGCTCAGCCGGGGCAAGCATTTGTTCGTTCGGGTGGGGCGGGCCAGCATTCACTCGCATTTGAAAATGGACGGCAGCTGGCGGGTCGGCGACCGCCCGGTGCGGGTGGACCACCGGGCGCGAATCATTCTGGAAGCCGATACCGTCCGAGCCGTCGGTGTCGACCTGGGGGTGCTGGAGGTCCTGGAGCGTGCCCACGACGGGGACGTCGTCGCGCACCTGGGGCCCGATTTGCTTGGCCAGGACTTCGACGCCACGCTTGCCGCGGCCAACCTCACCACGCACCCGGACCGGCCGATCGCCGAGTCGCTACTGGACCAGCGGGTACTGGCCGGGATCGGGAATGTCTATTGCAACGAACTATGTTTCCTCGCCGGGCACCTTCCCACTGCGCCGGTGAGCGCGATCGCCGACCCGCGTCGGCTGGTGTCGCGGGCCCGAGACATGTTGTGGGCCAACCGGTGGCGCTGGAACCGCTGCACCACCGGCGACACCCGGCCCGGACGGCAGCTGTGGGTTTACGGGCGGGCCGGGCAGAATTGCCATCGCTGCGGCACCGGCATCAGCCGCGACGAGGCCGGGGAACGGGTGACGTACTGGTGTCCGTCCTGTCAGCGCTGACGAGCCTCTAGTCGCGAGCGTGCTCCAGGAAAAACTGCGCGATCGCTTCCGACCCGTCGAGCGCGCGAGTGGTGCGACCGATGACCGCCCTGGGCAGATACTGCTTGCCACCCGGCCAGGTGTGCCCGCCGCTATCGATCTGGTAGAACACGACTTCGGTGGACGCCGTGCATCCCGTGGAATCGAAGCGGCGCACCACGGTGCCGTCTCCCGCATTCGGCAGCGCCTGTACCGACGGATCGCCTGGGCAGCCATTGGCCGAGCGCCACTTGCTGACCATGCCGTTGGCCGAGATGGCGCGGCTGACCCCGCCGCGGCCGCGCACGTCGCCACCTTTGAATGGCACCAACGGATCGGCGGTCCCGTGGGCCGCCCAAACCGACAACGGCCGGGAAGGATTGCAGACCACGCCCACGCCCAAGGTGCCGGCCACCGGCGCGATCGCAGCGAAGACGTCGGCGCGGTCGCATGCCAGCCGGTTGGACATGAAGCCCCCGTTGGACATCCCGGTGGCGAAGACGTGTCCCGGGGCGATGCCGTAGTCGTTTTGCAGCTTGCCGGCCAGCCCAACCAGGAAGCCGACATCATCGACGTGACGGCGATCCGCCGGGGAGGCCCCTCGCCCGTCGGCCCAACTTTTTTCGTAACCGTCGGGATAGACCACCAACAGATTGTGGGCGTCAGCAACGGTGTCGAACTCGGTGAGCACGCGCTGGCCGTTACCGGTACCGCCGCCACCGTGCAGGCTGAGCACCAACCCGACCGGATTCTCGGGCGGAACGTGCAACAGGTAAGTTCGGTCCATGCCGCCGGAACGAAACGTGCCGGACGCATCTCGAGCGCTGGCCCCCGTCACATGCCGCACGCCACAGCCGACCACACACGCCGCTACGACGACGAGCGACAACCATCGTGCGTATGGCATATCGTCAAGTCACCGACCACGGTCCGACCAGCCGCCGTGGGTTAAGGGGGGCCGACGACCGAACAAACACTGGTGTGGCAGGATTCGCAATATCAGCGATCTCGAGTCGTGCGACGCCGCGACATGCGAGCATTCCGGCAGGCCCCGCCGCCAGCAAGCAACGGCACTTCTGTTCCACGGGAGTATCACAAATGACGAGGACCCAGATGCGCAAGCCCAGCAGACTGCTAAAGCTGGTGGCTGCCGGTGTCTTGCCGGTGGCCGCGCTGCTCGGCGCCCTGGGAATATCGTCGTTCGCTCGCGCTGACGCCAACGAGGACTCTTTCCTGGCAGCGTTGCGGGCCAAGAACATCAACTACGAGTCACCGGAAGCCGCAATCAACTCCGGTCATACCGTCTGCCACGAACTCGACGCCGGCCAGACACCGGAACAGGTGGCAAACGACGTGCTGAACAGCAGTCACCTGGATGGCTACCACGCCGGCTTTTTCGTCGGCGCCAGCATCCGGGCGTTCTGCCCCAAATACACATCGCAGCCATAACAAATTTACAGCCAGTTGACAGGCCTGTGATCCGGGCGCGCGTAAAATTGACCATGGAAACAATCTCGGGAGAAACCGCCACATAATGATCGTGAAGATTTTGGTGAGCGCTGTTATCGCGGGCGGCGCAGCTGCCGGGGCCGCATCCGCGCACGCTGATCCCAGCCCCTTCAACACCCTCAGTTGCAGTTGTCAGGAGCAGGCTCCGGCCGGCAGCACCACTCTTACCGAGAAGATAGACCGCGGAATACAGCAGGGCCTCTCGGATCTGCCCACGAGCACCGTTCTGCAGCAATAGTTTTCAGTCGGGCAGCAGCCAAGAACTGGTCAACCCGCCGCGCCCCGGCCAACGGCTTGCACCGACGCGTGTTCGTGCAATGCCTTCTCGGCATCCGGATGAACGGGCTTCAAATCGAAGATGACCTCGTTGACCGTTCCGGTGAACGCATACGGCGCCCTGTCCTCATAGTCGCGGTCAACGACGAGGCCGTTATCGCGGCTGATGTCCATCCCGGCGTAGGAGCTGAAAGCCAGCGGCACCGTGTTGGCCATCACACCCTCACCGATTTGACGGTCGTTGGACCACAACGTCACTAGACCACCGGAGCCGAGGACGGGCCGGTCGGATTCGAAAAGCATCCGCACCCTGACATCGCCGGTGGGGATCGGCTCAGCGGACGCCTGCCGGTAGGTTTCCACGCCCAGATAGGAACAGGTGTGGTGCAGTCGTTGCGTCTCATCGACCCACAGGGCGAAGCCGCCGATAAAGTTGCCGTTGGCCACGATCACCCCCCGGACATCGGTCTCGGCGATGTGCAGCAGCGCCTCGATGGCACATGAGCGGCCGAAAAATGCGTGTCACCATACCCCGCTGGATGTTTTGGACGTCGCGCCTAAACGTAAACCGGGTAGTGGTGGGCAGCGGCGGCAAATCCCCGAACATCACCGCGAGCCCGCCCAGCAATGGCAGCACCCGGTTTCGTCGCCTCCTGCCACCACAATTGGGTGAGCTCGGCGACCTTGTCGGGGTGCTCGGCCGCCACGTTGCGCGCCTGCAAGAAGTCCTCGGTTAGGTGGTGCAGCTCCCACTCGTCGTTGTCGGGGTCGTACTTTCCGGGCCGAACCGCTGCAGCGTTTCCGGTGAGAAGTCCCACGGCGCCTTGTCGAGTCGGGCGCACGCCCACCAACCGTCTTTGTAGATGGCGCGACTGCCGAACATTTCAAAGTACTGCACCGTGTGCCGTTCTTCGGCCGTTGCATCGTCGAAGGTGTGGGCGAAACTCGTTCCGTCCATGGGTTCCTGCTCGACCCCGTCGACATGGGTGGGTTCCGGTAATCCGATGGCCTCCAATACCGTTGGCGCGATGTCGATACGGTGGGTGAATTGGCCACGAGCCTGGGTGTCGGGCGTTATCCTGCTCGGCCAGGCAACCACCATCGGATCACGGGCGCCGCCGAGGTGGCTGGCCATCTGCTTGCCCCACTGAAACGGGGTGTTGTTGGCATGCGCCCACGCGAAGGCGAAATGCGGCGCGGTGTGCTCGTCGCCAAGCGCCTCGATCCCGCCGTACTGTTCGATGAGCTCCAGTTGATGGTCGGCGTCGAGGAGCAGACCGTTGAGAAACGTCATCTCGTTGAACGGGCCGGTGATGGTGCCCTCCATGCTGGCGCCGTTGTCTCCCCAGATACAGAAGACAAGCGTGTTGTCGGTCTCGCCGAGATCCTCGATCGCGTCGAGCAGCCGGTCGACATTCCAGTCCGCGTTTCCGAGAACCCGGCGAACGCCTCAATCTGCCGGGCATAGAGCTTGTTTTCGTTGTCCGACAAGCTGTCCCAAGCCGGAAACAAGTCCGGTCGCTCGGTGAGCTCGCCATTGGGCGGAATGATCCCAAGCCGCTTCTGCCTTTCGAATGTCTTGCGCCGGTAGACATCCCAGCCCTCATCGAAATCACCACGGTACCTGTCGGCCCATTTTTTGACCACGCGGTGCGGCGCATGGGTGGCACCGGTCGAGTAATACATCATCCACGGCTTCTCGGCGTCCTGGGCCCGCACGCTGTGCAGCCACTCGACGGCCTTGTCCGTCAGGTCGTCCGGGAACTAGCAGGGCTTGCCGCCAGTGCCTTGGGGGACACCGATGACAGAGTTGTCCTGCGTGATGATCGGGTCGTATTGACCCGCGGCACCGGACAGAAAACCCCAGAAATGGTCGAAACCCCAACCTAGCGGCCCAGTTGTCGAACGGCCCAGCAGCCCCCTGAACACTGTCCGGGGTCAGGTGCCACTTGCCGAAACCGCCAGTACGTAACCGTTGTCGCGCAGGATGCGCGACAGCGCGGCGCAGCTGCGCGGCTTGACGGATGAATAGCCCGGGAAGGGGCCCCGGAACTCGCAGACCGACCCGAAGCCGACCCGGTGGTGGTTGCGCCCGGTCAGCGGCGCCGCTCGGATCAGCGAGCACACCGCCGTGACGTGAAAGCAATTGTAAGACAACCCGTTTTGCGCGACTCGGGTCAGCGCCTGCTCCACGGCCAGCCGGCCCTGCGACGACACGACGGCGATGATCACGGCGCCGCCCGCGGCCAGCGCCTGTCCGATCTTGTCGGCCAGTCCGGTCTTGATCCGGTGGTCGGCGAAGGTGCCGGCCACCGCTCCGGCCGCGGCGGAGGCCAGCAGCGCGGGTGAGAACAGGCCGACAGCCAGGCCCGCCCCGGCGCCCCATGCGGTGCCCCGCCGGCCGAGGCGATTTCCGGTGTCCACCACGACGTGATTGCCCACGGCGTCCTTGCCGACCAGCACCGCACCCCGCAACGCGACGCTTTTGTCCTTGGCCCGGTCGGTGAGGGTGTCGAAGTCGTGGTTAGCCGAATCGAGGTCCTGGTAACCGGCGACGACGACCAGCGCGTGTTCTTCGCTCATGATCAGAATCCTTCGAACAGGGTGGCGGCGTGTTAGACGGATAGACCGGTCGGAAATATAGACCCCGAAGAGCCTCGGGGGATGTTTAGCCACTCAGGTGTGGCTGAGTTGAATGACTTTGATGACCAGCAGCACTACGCACAAGAGCAGATAGCCGCGAAGCAGGATCATGGCGAGTCGAAGACTCGGCGACCAGCGATAGGGCGGCAGGGTGGAAAGCGGCGGGGTGCGCCATGTCGCCCGCTGGGATCGGTCGACGGGCGAGACGTTCGCATTGTCTGGCGATGAGCGGCTGGTGAGGCGCAAGGCGGTGAACGCGACCGCCGACCCGACGATCAGTGCGAAGGTGACAACCTCCAGCACGGTGGTCGTGTTGGTGGCGGGAAAGATTGTGGTGATCAGCAGCGTGCACGACAGCACCAGCAGGCTTCCGATGATGATGCTGCTCAAGATGTTCAGCCAGCGAGGATTCACCCAGGGACCGAGTAACTGGCGGTCGTTGCACAGCAGCAGCAGGAAGGCGCACGCCGCGGGGAGCAAGATTCCGGCGAGCGCCTGCACTGCCATGGTGATCAATCCGAGTGCGGCGTGCGGTATCAACACCAGCGTTGCGGCGAGGATGACCAGCAGGGTGTAGGTGATGTAGAACGGCTTGGCTTCGCTGAAGCGGCGGTGCAGTGAGTGGTGCACCCGGAACATGTCGCCGAAGGCATAGCTGGAGGACAACGTGACCGCGGCGGCACCGACGATGCCGGCGTCCAATAACAGGATCGCGAAGAACGTTGCGAGCAGGTGGCTGTGCGCCGAGAGCGCCAGGGCGACACCGAGCGCATCGGTGAATTTGCCCGCCAGTGGTGTGCCGGCCACCGCGACGGCGCCGGCGACCATGAAGACGACGGTGCCAAGCTGGGTGATGAAAGACCCGACGATGTTGTCGGCGCGTTCGTAGTTCAGGAATTGCGGGGTGATGCGTTTGTCGATGACATTGCCGTGCTGGAAGAACAGCTGCCAGGGTGCCACGGTGGTGCCGATGATGGCGATGATCAGCAACACCGCATCCGAAGACATCCCACCCTGCACACCCGGCACCAGGATGCCGCGGGCGACCTGTCGATAGTCCGGGTGCGACAACCACAGCAGGGGCACCAAAAGCACGTTGATCGCCAGGAACACGAACATCGCCCGCTCCCAGCGGCGGAAGCTTCCGGTCACGGTGACTGCGACCAGGGCCGCGGCCGCGATCGGCACCGAGACGGTGGGGTCGATATGGAAGTACTCCAACGCCAAAGCGACCCCGATGAATTCGGTGACAAGGGTGAGAAAGTTCAGCACGAACAGATCGCCGGAGGAAAACCAGCCCCAGAAGCGGCCGAACCGCTGAGTGACCAGCACGGCGTGGCCGATGTGGGTGACCGCGGCCAGGCGCACCACCATCTCCTGGATGACGATGAGCACTGGGAGCAGCAGTGTCATCGTCCATAGCAGGCTGTAGCCATAGTTCTGGCCGGCCTGCGCATAGGTGGCCACACCGCCGGCGTCGTTGTCGCCGATCATGACGATCAGGCCGGGACCCATGATGGTCAGAAAAGTCAGCAGACGGCGTTTGAGACCGTGCCTGCCGTCCTGGGTGTACTGGGCGATGCGGACGCGCCCGAGCGCGCCTTCGATGTCCGCGCTGTCAATATCGACGGGTTGTCCGTCCAGGGTGTGGTCTTGAGTTGCTGGGGCGTCGGAGACGTTGGACGTCGGTGTCTGCTCTGGGCGTGGTGAGCTTGTTGGTTGCTTCGCCGACCGCGCAGCCGGGCGCGCCATGTCAGGGTGCCTCGTTGGCGGTCGGTGTGGCGGGGTCGGTTTCCGGTATCCGTGGTGACCGGCGGGTGCTGCGGCGCCGCCAGTCGATGGGGATCGTCGTTTCCAGGACGTCGTCGACGGTGATCAGCCCGATCATGCGGCCCGGCGGATCGACGACGGGCAGGCTGATGAGATTGTGGTCGCTCATCAATAGCGCGACGTCCTCGGCGTCGACGTCGGGCGTGACCCGTATCGGGTCGTGGTCGGCCAGTTTGTAAGCGGCGGTACCGGGTTTGGCCTGCACCAGCTGCGACAAGGTGAGCGCACCGGTTAACCGCCCGAGGTGGTCGACTAGATACACGCTGCTCAGCGCCTGTGGTTCCATCCCGGCGGCATCGGCGACGCTTGCCAGGACGTGTTTGGCGTCGGCTTTGCCTGGCGCGGTGAGGAAGTCGACCCCCATCAATCCTCCTGCGGTGGTGGGGTTGTAACCCAGCAGCATCGAGAGCTTGACCCGCTCGTGGGCGGGCAGCAGATCAAGGACATGGGTCAGTCGGTCGTGGGACAGCGTGGTGATGGCGTCGGCGGCGGTGTCGGTGCTCATGCGTGTCAGCAAGGCGGCGATGTCGGCGTCGTCGCGCCTTTCTAACAGTTTGGCGGTGTGATCGTCGTCGAGTTCTTCGAAGACGTCGGCTTCCAGTTCGGGGTTGTTGGCCAGGTCGCCAAGAATGTCGGATCTCTCTGCCGCTGACGCGTTTTCGAGTAGATCGGCTACCTCCGCGGGCTTCAGCCGGGCCAGCGCGGCACCGAAGCGGCCCACCTGCGGCCCGTCTTCGCTGGTGCTGAGCGGTTCGAGCGCGTCCCATCTGCGGTGAGCACGGTAGCGGCTGAGACGACCGGCCACGCGATGCCACCAACCGCCCCACTCCACGTCGACCCCGGCGACCGTCCAGCGGCCGTGATACAGAATCAGATCGATGTCGCGGGCGCGCACCAACTTGCCGATCCGCACATCGAGCAGCCGGCGTCCGAGCACATCGGCGACCAGCAGCAGCTCCGACGGGCGCCGATGGTAGGGATCGTCGAACCGGGGAACCGTGTCGACGACAACGGCGCCCTCGACAAACGTCAGCTGCTTCGCCGGAACGAACCCTTGCCGGTCGTTGACGCGAGCGATCAATCCCGTAACCATCAGATCGCGGCCATCGCAACGCTCCGCGACGACGTCGATCACGCGGCCGACCGGTTGTCGGTCAAGATCGACCACGGGTTGGTCCACAAGCTCGGTTAACAGAACGAGCGTGGCCGGCCGGGCTGCGGCCAGCCGTGATGGTGGCCGGGATCTGTTCATGAATGATCACTTCCGAAGATCTGTGACGTGGCCTAGGGGCGGGGTCCCATCGATTCTGAGCGGCGCGACCAGCCGACAAACAGGGCCGATCGCACCGACACGAGTGTGACCTTGTGCCCTTTCGGCGGCTCGGAAACCGCCTCGAATCACCTGTTTCGCTTGGTGCACAGCATGTTCAGCCCGGCTACCGCCTCGATTCGAAGCGCCGCATCAGGTAGCGCCACAGCTCGTCGGCGCCCCAGACGATGACGGGATACGGCAGGAGTATCAGCAGGTCGCTAGCAGGTAATGCGGCGGTGCCTAATAGGGCTTGCAGCGGCGGGGTGTAAACGAATACGGCGGCCAGCGCGATTTCGGCGGCGATGCCTGCCAGCAGATAGCGGTTGGTGAAGATGCCCACCGACCACAGTGATGCGCGTTGGGTGCGTACCGCGAAGGCGGTGCCGATTTGCCCGGCGATCATGGCGAGTAACGTCATCGTGGTCGCCTGCTGATAGGCGTGGTGCAGCGGCGTGCCGTCGCCGACCGGGGCGCCGGCATGCCAGCCGGCCTTCAGCAGAACGTAGAAAAATCCGGCCATCTGCAGCGCGGCAACGATCGCCCCCAGGAAAAGCCACGCCCGCACCAGCATCGGCGGCCGGATAACGCCTTCCTACGTGGGCGTGGCGGGCGCGCCATGATGCCCGGTTCGGCCGGCTCGCGGCTCAGCGACAGTGCCGGCAAGGTTTCACTTCCCACGTCGAAGGCCAAAAGCTGCAAAATGGTCAACGGTAAGGGGATCAGGCCTCCGCCAAGCGCAAAGACCAAGAACGGCACGGTTTCCGGTGTGGCGTGCGCGAAGATGTAGATGATGAATTTGCGGACGTTGTCATAGATTCGCCGGCCGGCGTGTATCGCCGTGACAATCGTGCTGAAGTTGTCGTCGGTGAGCACCATGGTGGCGGCTTCGCGCGCGACGTCGGTACCTGAAAGCCCCATGGCGACACCGATATCGGCGCGGTGCAACGCGGGAGCGTCGTTCACCCCGTCGCCGGTCATCGCGACCACGTGACCTTCGCCACGCAGCGCTTCGGCGATGTGCAGCTTGGCCTCCGGGGACGCCCGGGCGAAAATCACTTCCGGGTGCTCGCAGATCAGCGCGGCGAGTTCCTTTTCGGTCAGCTGTTCGAAATGCTCAGCGGTGACCACCGTGGGGTGCGCGCCGGTAATACCAACGCGTTCGGCGATCGCGGCAGCGGTCAAGGGATGATCGCCAGTGATCACGATGATGCGGATCCCCGCGGCACGGCAGCGAGCGACCGACTCGGCGACACCCGGGCGCGGAGGATCCAGCATGGCGATCAGACCCACCAGACACAGATCGCGTTCGGCATCGTCTCGGCGGTGCGGCGGGGCAAAGGTGGCGGGTAGCTGGCGCTGAGCAAATGCCAGCACCCGGAGCCCTTGCGCGGCAAAAGCGTTCACTTGGGCTTCCACCCGGGCGCGCTGCCGCTCATCCAGGACCATCGCGGTGCCGCCGGAGTCCAGCAGGTGGGTGCAGCGCGACAGCACCGCCTCGGGTGCACCTTTGGTATGCACCACCGGTGCTCCGTCGGCGGGCGCATCGATGGTCGACATCAGTTTCAGCTCTGGGTTGAAGTGAAACTGCCAGCGGCGCTGGGCTTCTCGCTTGGCACTGTCGGTGTCAGCACCGAGATTGCGGGCCGCGGTCAACACCGCGATCTCGGTCGGGTCACCAACCGCGCCGGCATTGTCGTCCAGGCGCGCGTTATTACAGTCGACTGCGACCCGGCCGAGCGACTGCAACGGCAGCGGGCTTCGGGCCACCTCGTCGCGCTGAAGATCGGGGTCTTGCGCCTCGAGGTCGAGCTGGCCGGCGATGGTCCATGCCGCGACGGCCGTCATGCGATTTTCGGTCAGCGTGCCGGTCTTGTCCGTACAGATCACGTCGGTCGAACCCAAGGTTTCCACTGCGGACAACCGTTTGACCAGTGCTCCGCGTCCCGCCAACTCCCGCACCGCCACCGCCAGCGCCAGCGTGATTACCGGCAACAGACCTTCGGGCACCATCCCGGCCAGCAGTCCCGCAGCGAACACCAGGGAGTCGATCAAGGTCAGATGGGCCGCGATCGTCGCAACCGGGATGAACGACAGCGCCAGCATCACCGAAACCGCGGCGATCAGCCATGCCACCCGCCGAACCTGCCGCTCCAGCGGACTGGGCTCAGGTTTCACGCGTTCGGACAGCGCGGCGATCCGGCCGATCTCGGTGCCCATCCCGGTGGCGAACGCAACCCCACGAGCTTCGCCGCCGGTGCAACTGGTGCCGCTGAATACCAACTCGTGCGCGCTGAGCAGCGGCACATTCACATCCACCATCGCCGCTGACCGCAGGACCGGCACCGATTCCCCGGTCAGCGCAGACATGTCAACCTCGATCGCCCCGCCCAAAAGCCGGATGTCGGCGGCGATGCGATCGCCCTCCTCGATCACCACGATGTCGCCGGGCACTACCTGTGTGGCGTCAATCTCGATGACCACGCCGTCGCGTTCGACCTTGGCCCGCTGCGGCAGGTACTTGGCCAGCTCCTCTACGGCCCGCTCGGCCTGCAGTTCCTGCGCAAAGGAGAACGCGGCGTTGAGCACGATGATCAAAATCACCGCGGCGGCGACCACGTTGGAGCCTACGATTAGCAACAAGCCGGCCGCCAGCCATAACAACAACGCCAACGGATGGGTGAACTGGCGCGCCAACTCTTTCGGCCACTGCCGCCCGCCCCGCCGCTGCAACGCGTTAGGGCCGTACTGCAGCATGCGTCGCGTCGCCTCGGTGCTCGACAGCCCCTGCCGTGCAGTGCGCAGATCACGCAGCAGCAAGTCCGCAGTCTCCTCCGGGTCGCGTACCGCGGGAGAACCGCCTGCCGCACCCGCGCCGCTCATATGACTTCGATGAGTTCGTATCTGGCTCATGCGCGTTGGCACTGCCGCCGCTTGTCCTTCGACGCTCGGCAATTTCTGATCGGCCACCGACCGGCCCCCTAAGGCTGACTGAGGTTGAGCGGTGCTCGTGCCCACCCGGACACGACTTCGGCCGACGATATTCAGCGCCATCGCACAAAGGGAGAGCCGTTCGGCACTTCTTTACCCAGTCAGGGGAATACGACCCCGACCCCGAAGAGCTTCGCGGACATTTGTTTACCACTCATTCACTCTGTCGACCGCTGAGTCATCCCGGGTGGCGCAAACGCGTCGCTTGCGCCACCATTGGCCCTGGCTCTAGACGTCGACTTGAACTTGTATCAGGCGGTGCGCGAATGACCGTGGTTCATAACTTCGCCAGCCACGGTGTGGCGGTGGCGGCGACCCGGCCGCGCCGCAACTGGGCCGCCGATGTGGCCGTATTCGTCGGCATGGCGGTGCTGCTGTGGTTGATCGTGCGCGTCGGCCGCGGCACAGCTGTGCCGTGGACGGTGCCGAGCGCCCCGTCGTCGGTGTCCACCGATCCCGGCAACCTGCCTTATTACGCCGCCCGCTCGCTGCTGCGAATGTTTGCCGCGCTCGGGTTGTCGCTGGTGTTCACGTTTTTTTATGCCACCGCGGCGGCGCGCTCGCGCCGCGCCGAAAAGGTGCTGATCCCGCTGCTGGACGTCTTGCAATCCGTGCCGATCCTGGGTTTCCTGGCAATCACCATTACGGGCTTCATCGCTTTGTTTCCCGGCTCGCTGCTGGGATTGGAATGCGCGTCGGTCTTCGCGATCTTCACCTCCCAGGCGTGGAATATGACGTTCGCGTTCTACCAATCCCTGATCGCCCAGCCCCACGATCTCGACGAGGCGTCCCGGCTGTTGCGGCTGTCGCGATGGCAGCGGTTTTGGCGGGTGGACCTGCCCAGCGGGATGATCCCGCTGGTGTGGAACGGCATGATGAGTTTCGGCGGTGGCTGGTTCTTCCTCACCGCGTCAGAGGCGTTGAGCGTCAACAACCACAAGTTCGCGCTGCCCGGGATCGGCGCCTACGTCGCCTCTGCCAGCGAAGAGGGGAACCTGGCCAGGGTGCTGCTGGCCATCGTGGTCATGATCGTGGTGATTCTCGGTGTCAACGTGCTGTTCTGGCGGCCGCTGACCGCGTGGGCCGAACGGTTCCGCATCGAGGAATCCGAGGCCGTCGAAACGCCGCGCAGCGTCACGCTGGACATCCTGAGACGCTCGCGCATTCCCGGCATCATCGGCCGTCCGCTCGGGCGGTTGGTCTATCCGATCGACCGCGTGACGGCGGTATTCGGTGCGACCGGGCAATCGCTGAAAACGTCGATCGTGCGCCGCCGCATCGGCGACGCAGCATCCGTTCTCACGTTTCTCGTCGTCCTCGGATACGGGGCGTTCCGGGTGATCGAGTACATCGCCAGCAGCGTCGGCTTCGCCGAGGTCGGCCATGCGGCGCTACTGGGTTTGGCCACGTTCGCCCGTGTCGTGGTGGTGGTCGTGGTCTCCACGTTGATATGGGTCCCAATCGGGGTGTGGATTGGCTTGAACCCCAAGGTAACTCGGCTGGCTCAGCCGATAGTGCAGGTGCTGGCGTCGTTCCCGGCGAACTTCTTGTTCCCGTTGTTCACCGCCCTGCTGCTTGCCACCGGGATCAGCATCAACTGGGGCGGCATTCTGCTCATGGCGTTGGGCACGCAGTGGTACATCCTGTTCAACGTCATCGCCGGGGCCAGCGCGATCCCCAACGACCTTCGCGACGCCGCAGCCAGCCTGAGGCTTCCCACGGTGCTGCGGTGGCGCACCCTGATAATTCCCGGAATCTTCGGCAGCTACGTCACGGGCGGCATCACCGCGGCCGGCGGCGCCTGGAACGCCTCCATCGTCGCCGAAGTCGTCCAATACCACGGCACTACGTTGTCCGCGGTCGGGCTGGGTTCCTATATCACCCACGCCACGGCGGTGGGCGACGCTCCACGCCTGCTCATCGGGGTGATCGCGATGAGCTTGTACGTCGTGACGATGAACGTCGTTCTGTGGCAGCCCTTGTACCACCTGTCCGAGCGCCGCTTCTCCCTATCCTGATCTGCGGACGCTTGACGGAGGTTCCCATGACTCAAGACGTGATCATCCATCTCGAGCACGTCACCAAGAGCTTCGGCAAACCCGACGGTGGCACCTTGGTTGTCCTTGATGACATCAACCTCGACATCAGCGAGGGCGAAGTCGTCGCGCTGCTCGGTCGTTCCGGGTGCGGCAAGTCGACACTGCTGCGCATCATCGCCGGACTGATCGGCCCCACGAGCGGAGTGGCGCGCTACGACGGTACGGAACTGACCGGCGCCAACCCGGGCACCGCGATGGTGTTCCAGAACTTCGCCCTGATGCCCTGGCTTACCGTGCAGAAGAACGTCGAACTCGGGCTGGCGGCACGCGACGTCGCGCCCGCCGAACGGAGTAAGCGCGCAGTGGACGCGATCGACTTGATCGGCCTCGACGGTTTCGAATCCGCTTATCCCAAAGAACTTTCCGGCGGCATGCGACAGCGTGTCGGTTTTGCCCGGGCGCTGGTGCTGCAACCCGATCTGCTGCTGATGGACGAACCCTTCTCGGCGCTCGATGTCCTCACCGCTGAGAACCTGCGCAATGAACTGATGACGCTGTGGACCGGCCAGGGGTTCCCCACCAAGGCCATCTGCCTGGTCACGCACAACATCGAAGAAGCGATCGTGCTGGCCGACCGGGTGATCGTGTTGAGCAGCAACCCCGGCCGCATCCTGGCCGAGCTGCCCGTCGAGCTGGAGCGTCCCCGCGACCGCCGCTCGCCAGCGTTCGAGGCACTCGTCGACAAGGTCTATGGACTGCTGACCGGCACCGGAGTCGCCACAACGCCCGTCGAGCCCACCACCGCCACCCCCACCAGCCTTCCGCTACCCAGAGCCACCGTCGGCGGGCTGGCCGGGCTGGTCGAAATCGTCTACGGCAAAGGTGGCCGGATCGACATCCCGACCATCGCCGCCGACCTGAGCATCGTCGCCGAACACCTGCTGCCACTGGTGGACGCCGCGGTGCTGCTCGATTTCTTGCGCGTCAGTGCGCCTAATCTCGAAATCACCACCGCGGGAAAAGATTTCACAACCGCCGACATTCAAACCAGCAAGCAGATCTTCGCGCGGCAAGCACGCACCCGCGCACCGTTGGTGCGGACCATCTGCCGCGCGCTGAACGACTGCCCAGACGGCAACCTGCGCGCCGGATTCTTCCTAGACATACTGCAGAAGGGATTCAGCCCCCAGGACGCGCAGCAACAACTCGACACCGCGATCGGCTGGGGCCGCTACGCCGAACTGTTCGACTACAGCGCCGACACCGACCAAATCACCGCGGACCCAAACGCCACGCTCGTGGAACCCCCCGCATAACTAGTCGCGGTTGATCACTTCGGCGTCCGTCATATGCCGGGGGAAAGGTCGCTCATGTAGTGGAAGCGTGCGGCGCGTCGGCGGATGCGATGAGCACGCCCGCGGGTGCGGTGCGGCTGTCCCGTGTGGTTCATGGGCTCGGAGTAGAACATGATCTTCGCGAGCTCGACCAGGATCAGATAGATGATCACGAAGACGCCCAGCACCGCATAGAACTGCCAGGGCAGCGGTGTGAAGCCCAACGTGTGCGCCAGCGGCGAGATGGTGAGCAGCACACCGACGGCGACCACCGTCAGGCTGGTGCAGGTGAGCTGGATGCTCGGGCGGCTGCGGAAGAACGGCACCTTGCGGGTGCGAATTGCGAAGATGATAAGCGTCTGCGTGGCAAGCGATTCCACGAACCAGCCGGTGCGGAACTCGACCGGGCCGGCATGCAGCACGCCCAGCATCAACCCGAAGGTCAAAAAGTCGAACAGGGAACTGATGGGGCCGAAGATGAGCATGAACCGGCGGATGAACGCGACGTTCCAGTGCGACGGCGCCTGCAGCTGTTCCTCGTCGACCCGGTCGGTGGGAATCGCCAGCTGCGAGCTGTCGTAGAGCAGGTTGTTCAGCAGGATCTGGCTGGGCAGCATCGGAAGGAACGGCAACAGCGCCGACGCGGCCGCGGCGCTGAACATATTGCCGAAGTTGCTCGAGGTACCCATGAGCACGTACTTGATGGTGTTGGCGAAAATCCGCCGGCCCTCGGCCACCCCGGTGGCCAGCACCCCCAGGTCCTTTTGCAGCAGCACCACATCGGCGGCGTCCTTGGCGACATCGGTGGCGCTGTCCACCGAGATGCCCACGTCGGAGGCGTGCAACGCCAGGGCGTCGTTGACTCCGTCGCCGAGGAAGCCGACCGATCGCCCGTGGCGCCGCAACGCGGCGATCAGCCGCGACTTCTGCTCGGGAGAGATGCGCGCGAAGATGGTGTGATCCCGCGCGGCGTCGGCCAGCTTGTCATCGCTGAGCGGGTCGAGCTGTGCGCCGGTGATGGTGCCCCTTGTCGCCAAACCCAGGTCGTCGCAGACCTTTTCGGCGACCCGCGGATTGTCCCCGGTGGCGATCTTCAGCTCGATGCCGAGGTCGGCCAGCTCGGCCAGCGACTGCCGGGCGGCCGGTTTGGGTTCGTCGGCGAAAACCAAAAACCCCGCCAACAACAGATCGCGTTCGTCGCTGGGGCTCAGCGTGCTCAATCCCGCCGCCGGTTTGGCGGCCACGGCCACCACCCGGCGACCGGCGGCGAACAAGGATGCAAGGGTTTCTTGGGCTGCGGGCGACGTCGTCTGGCATTCGGCCAGCACTTGCTCGGGCGCACCCTTGACCACCAGCACGCGTTTCCCGCCGTCATCGACCAACACCGACGTCGCCCGCCGCTCATGGTCGAACGGCAGCAACGCCACCCGGGTCACCGCGCTGCCCACCAGTTGCTGCGCCTGCGGGGACTCCCAGAGCGCGGTGTCGAGCGGATTGGCGCTCACACCACCACCGCTTCCCGGGTCGACGTCGGTTGCCAGCAGCCCAAGACGCCAGACGCTGTCGCTGTGCGCACCCGCGGGATCGATGGTGTCGACCAGGCGAAGCCGGCCCTCGGTCAAAGTGCCGGTCTTGTCGGTGATCAAGATGTCGATATCGCCGAGGTCTTCGATGCACACCAACCGTTTCACCAGCACCCCGGCCTTGGTCAGTCGCCGCGACCCGGTCGCGAGGCTGGTGCTGACGACGGCGGGCAGCAGCTGCGGCGTGATACCCACCGCGATCGCCAGGGAGAACAGCACGGAATCGATGATGGGTTTCCGCAACAGCAGGTTGCTGACGAGGATGATCACCATCAGCGCGATCGCGACTCGCAGCAACAGGTAGGAGAACTTACGCAGCCCTACCTGAAAAGATGTCTCGGGTGGCCGGTCGTCCAGACCCGCTGCGATCCGCCCAAATTCGGCGTCCTTGCCGGTGGCGTAGACCACTCCGGTGCCCTCGCCGGCGCTGACGATGGTGCCCATGAAAGCAAGGTCGGTTGAGTCGGCCAGCTCGGATCCGGCAGGCACCGGCTGCGGTGATTTCTCCGACCCGGTCGATTCCCCGGTCAGGATGCTTTCGTTGCATTCCAAACCGCTGACGTTGATCAGCCGGATATCGGCCGGCACGGCCTCACCCAGCGACAGCCGAACGATGTCGCCCGGGACGAGCGCGGTGACTTCGAGCGTGACGAATTCGGAGTCGCGGCGCACCACGGCGTTGTGGCGCACCGCCGCATGCAGGTCGGCCGCGGCCCGTTCGGCGCGGTATTCGTTGATGAAGCCCAGGCCGATGCTGGCGGCCAGGATCACGCCGATGATGATCGCCTGCATGCTGTCGCCCAGGAAGTACGAGACGACCGCGGTGCCGGCCAACAAAATGAGCACCGCGTTGTTGAGTTGACGACCCAGCACCGCGAAGGCATTGACGCGGTGGGTCCGCACCGCGTTGGGTCCGTAGCGCTGCAACCGGGCGGCAGCCTCGTCGCTGGACAGCCCGGCCGGTGAAGTGTCCAGCCAGCGCAGCACCTCGTCGACGGCGGCGGCGGCGACGCGCTCGGTGGTCAGCGGTAACGAGTCCGGAAGAGTCAACTCAGAGCCAATCGCGGCGTCGGAACGTTACGTAGAGCACCGTCATCAGCAGGAATATCACGACGGTGCTGGCGAAAAAGCCTGCTGTCTTGCCGAAGCCCGGATAGGGGACGGCGATGATGGCCGCCCATCCGGTCAACTTCTTCATGATGGTGTGCAGCCGGAACGCCGTAGGCGGCCATGCTCAGTAGGTGGAGATGTCATCTTCACTGGGCAGCACTCCGGTGACCATGAAGATGACACGGCGGCCGACTTCCACCGCGTGGTCGGCGAAGCGCTCGTAAAAGCGCCCCAGTAAAGCCGTTTCGACACCGACGGCGACGCTGTGCTTCCATTCCCGATCTATCAGCACACCGAACAACTGCCGGTAGAGCTCGTCCATCGCGTCGTCTTGTTCGTGAAGCCGGGCGGCTTGCTGCGGGTCGCGGGAGATGAGGACTTGTTTTGCGCTTTGACCCAACGCGATTGCGACCTGTGCCATCTCGATGAAGTACTCGCGGACTTGCTCGCAAAGCACGTGTTCGGGATACTTCCGCCGGGCGATCTTGGCGACATGCACCGCCAACGCGCCCATCCGTTCGGTGTCGGCGATGATCTGGATGGCGCTGAAGATGGACCGCAGTTCGCCGGCCACGGGTTGCTGCAACGCCAGCAAGTCGAACGCTTCTTTTTCGGCCTGCGCGCGCATGGCCACCATTCGGTCATGCTCACCGATCACTTGTTCGGCGGCGTCCAGGTCGGCCTCCAGCAGCGCCTGCGTCGCCCGCTCCATGGCTTGCCCGGCCAGGCCGCACATCTCCCCCAATCGCGTCGTCAAATCGGCTAGCTGCTGGTGATAGACGGTTCGCATGCTGAACGCCTCTCTGAAGCCAATGCTCGGTTCGCACGCTAGCGACGATTCGAGCGCTTTCACAAGTGACGAAAGGCATCCGAAAAGAGCCTAAACGGCTCCTTCGCCGGCTGCCCTTGCCGGTTTAGGCTGCCGCAGTGCCCTTCCCGGCTATCCACGAGCCGCTCGACGCTCGCGGGGTGGCTTCTGCTCCGGTCGCCGAGGTATTGCGCCAACTGAATAGCTCGGCCGACGGGCTGTCCAGCGCCGAGGTAGACGAACGCCTGGCACATTATGGCCCCAATGCAATTCACACCCACCACGTCAGCGCACTCGGTGTGCTCGCGCGCCAGCTAAACAACGCGGTGTTGATTCTGCTGGCCATCACGGCGGCGCTGTCGTACTTCCTCGGCGACCATGACCAGGCGATGATCATCGGCGTCATCCTGGCGGCCAGCATAGGACTCGGATTCTTCAACGAGTACCGCGCCGAACAGGCCGCGGCCGCGCTCCACTCGCGCATCCACCACAGCGCGATCGTCCGGCGCGACGGAAGATTCGTCGATGTCGACGTCCGCAACTTGGTCCCCGGCGACGTGATTCGACTCTCCCTCGGGGAGGCCGTGCCCGCGGATCTGCGATTGATAGAAACCGATGCGCTGGAGTGCGACGAAAGCATCTTGTCCGGGGAATCCAGCGGCTCGGAAAAATCACCAACACCGGTACCGGCCGACGCCGCGCTCACCGATATGACGGATCTGGCGTTCATGGGCACCATCGTGAGCGCGGGCGAGGGTCTGGCCGTCGTCTATGCCACCGGCAATCGCGCCGAATTCGGCCGGATTGCGGCCGGATTGAGCGAGCGGCAACCCGAGACGGAGTTTCAGGCCGGTCTGCGCCGGTTCTCCTATCTGCTGCTGCAGGTCGCGACCGCGCTGACCGTGCTGATCTTGGTCACCAACTTGATGCTGCACAGGCCGCTGATCAATTCGGCATTATTCGCACTCGCGATCGCGGTCAGCATCACACCACAGCTGCTCCCCGCGGTGGTCAGCACCAGCCTGGCGACCGGCTCCCGACAACTAGCCAAAGCCAAGGTGCTGGTCAAACGTTTGGTGTGCATCGAAGACTTCGGCGACATCGACATTCTGATTACCGACAAGACCGGAACCCTGACCGAGGGCCGGATCAGTCTGGTCGATACCGTCAGCCCGGCCGGAACCCACACCGACTCGGTGCTGCGTCTGGCACTGCTGGCGTCCGACGCGGACCTCGCGGCGGCCGGCGCCGTCAGCAACCCTCTGGACGGCGCGCTGTGGGCGCAGCCAAACGCACAGCAGATCATCGGCGATGGCGTTGACCGGGTGGCGCTTTTGCCGTTCGACCACACCCGGCGAGCGACCTCGGCGTTGGTCGATGACCATGGAAAGCGGCTGCTGGTGGTCAAGGGCGCACCCGAGCAGGTACTAACCCGCTGCGTAAGCCCACCACCAGAAGCGCAACAGACCCTGGACGGCTTGTTCGCCGCCGGCCGGCGGGTGGTCGCCGTGGCGGTCAAGCCGGCGCCCCAGCTGAGCGGAATTAGCGCCGCCGACGAATCCGACCTGATGCTGGTCGGGTTCTGCGTATTCGCCGACGAACCGAAAGCCGCCGCCCGAGGGTCCCTGGCACAGCTCGCCGAACTGGGTATCGAGGTCAAAATCGCCACCGGCGACAACCCGCGAGTGGCCGAAACCGTCTGTACCGATTTGGGCTTGGCATCAAAAGGGACCATCACGGGACCGCAGCTGGAGCACTTCAGCGACGAAGAATTCGAGCAGGCCGCGCAGCAGCACACCATCTTCGCCCGCATCTCACCCGAGCAGAAGGCACGTCTTATCACCGCGGCGCGCCGCACCGGACGATCGGTGGGATTCCTCGGCGACGGGGTCAACGACGCGTTGGCGTTGCACGCCGCCGACGTCGGTATCTCCGTCGACAGCGCGACCGATGTGGCCAAGGACGCCGCCGACGTGGTGCTGCTGGAAAAGGATCTGGGTGTGCTGGCCACCGGGGTGGCCACGGGCAGAAGAATATTCGCCAACACCATGAAGTACGTGTTCATGGGGACGTCGAGCAATTTCGGCAACACCTTCAGCGCCGCGGCGGCTTCGGCGTTTCTGCCGTTTCTGCCGATGTTGCCCAGCCAAATCCTGCTAGGTAACCTGCTCTACGACGCCTCACAACTGGCGATCCCCACCGACCGGGTCGACGAGGAGCAGCGCGATGCACCGTCACACTGGAACGTCGCGTTCGTCCGCAAATTCATGCTCACGTTCGGCCCCATAAACTCACTGTTCGACTTCTTGACGTTTGGATTTATGCTCGGCGTCCTGCACGCCGGCGAGGTGGAGTTTCACACCGGTTGGTTCTTGGAAAACCTGCTCACCCAAACGTTTATCGTCTTCGCAATCCGCACCCGCAGAGTGCCCTTCTTTCGCAGTAGGCCGGGCACGCTATTGACGATGACGCTGCTCTCGGTGGACGTGATCGGCTTCGCGCTCACCATTACGCCGTTGGGCCGCAAACTGGGCTTCACCGCGCTACCGTGGCAGTACTACGCCGCGCTGGCCGCATTCATCGTCACCTATCTGTTGCTCGTCGAGGCGGCCAAGAAGGTCTTTTATAGGGAGCCGATGCGTTTGTTCGGCCAGCCGTATCGCACCCGCGGCGCCAGCCACGTGATTTCGCGCCGCGCCGCGCGCTTTGTGCATTCCGGAGCAAATGCTCGGCCGGCAAGAACGACTGCCAGGGGGACACGGTGATCACCCGAGCGGTGCGGGCCGCCGTCGCGGGCACCCAGATGGTGGTCACCGCAAGCGCTGTCGTCGCGGGCACGGCCGCGGGCAGCGCCCTGCTGGGCGGCAACATCGCGGCGAGCATGGGCAGGTCATTGGCCCGCGCCACCCCGGACGTTCCGGCGTTGACCCGCGCGGCGGTGGGGGTGGCGGTCGAGGCGGTCGGCGGCCCCCCGGCCCGGCGCACCAGCAGCAACGGCCCGCGCCGCTGGATCGAGGTGCGCGGCCTCGAGGGTGAGCACGCCCCAGTGATCGCCACCAACGTGCTCGCGGCCGTCCGCGCGACACCCGGTGTCCGCCAGGCCTTTCTGAACCGCATCTTGGCGCGCGTCGTGGTCACCCTGGATGCCGATGCCACGGACCGACCCTCATTGGCAGAGCTGTGCCGCATCGTCGCCGACGCCGAAAGGCGCGGTCCGACCAGCGCCGGGCGGCAGCACCCGGCCAGCCTGCCGGGTGATGACGTGCTGCTGATGGCGCGGATGACGGCGGCCACGGCCGCCACTGTGGGCCTTGGCCTTTCGCTTACCGGCAGCCTGCTGCGGCTGCCCCGACTGCCCGACTTGGTGGCCGTGCCGCCGACGCTGGCTGACCACCTGCCTCGACTGCGCCGGCAGGTGGAACGACGCCTGGGTCCGGAAGGCACCGATGTGCTGTTCGGTGTCGTCAACGCCGCGACCGCCGCGTTGACGTTGTCGCCGACCGCGGCCGCCGCCGAAGCGGCCACCCGCACCATGCTGGTGGTCGAGGCGTGCAGCGGCCGGCTGAGTTGGTCTCGGCATGAACCCGGGCTGGGCACCCAACCGGTGCCCGACGACGCGACAGTGGCCCCCCGAAGTAACCCGACCCCCCCGGATGGTCCCGCGGAGCGCTACGCCAACCGCGTCGGTGTGGTCGGCATCGCGGCGGCCGCCGTGGTCGGTGTGCTCTCACGCAACCTCGACACGGCTGGCGCCGCGGCGCTGGCTGCCGTGCCGAAGCCGCTGCGCACCGTCCGGGAAGCGTTCGGCTGCACCATGAGCCGCGGCCTGGCCGCCCGTCACGACGCGCTGGTGCTGCGTCCCGCTTCGCTGCGGATACTCGACCGGATAGACGCGATCATGATCGACCCCCGAGCCATGTACACCGACGAGTTGATGGTCAGTCGCGTGCTGGGGGTGGAGAACTCGGTACGTGCCCATGCCTGGGAAGCGGTCCGCGCCGCACTGAACAGTGACGGCCTGCAGCCGGGATGGCACAAGCTGGCCGATATCCCCGGAGCCGGCGGCTCCGGTGAGGCGCTGATCAGCCCGGTTCGCGATCCGTATGCCGCGGCGTTGCTCACCGAAGCGCGACAGTCGCAGCCGCGGATATTCTCCCTCGACGACGACGGATTACGCTCCCTGGCACAGGGTTTCGACCAGCTGTACCCCACGGATGGCTCCATCGACCATGCGGTGGCGGCCGCGGTCGCGGAATTGAAGGCCGGCGGCGCCACGGTGGCGTTGCTGACCACGTCGCAGATGCGGGCCGCGCATCGATCCGACGTCACCATCGGCGTGCTGCGCGACCGGCATCCTCCGCCGATGGGCGCCGACGTCATGGTGTCGGACCTGACCGGCGCCTGGCGTCTGCTGCACGCGCTGCCCGCCGCGCGGGCCGCCACCGACAACGCCGTCCGGTTGTCCGCCTCGGCATCGACGATCGGCGCTTTGATGTTGATTCCGGGTGTGCCGGGCCGCAGTTCGGCCTCGGTGAACGTCGGCATGGTGGCCAGCCTGTGGTTCGGATACCGTGCGGCGGCAAGGGTATTCCGCGACCCGCTGCCCGAACCCGAGACCAGCCACGAATGGCATGCCCTGCCGGTCGCCGAGGTGCAGCGGCTGTTGCCCCGCCCGCCCGACGAGCACGCGAGCCAACAGTCCGCCTGGTGGCAGCAGCTGCCCCCGGTTCGCGCGGTACACCACGCCTCGGCGGCAACGTGGGGAATCGTCCGCGATTTCGCCGAGGAGATGCGCGGCGACCTGGCGGACCCGATCACCCCGCTGCTGGCCACCGGCGCACTGGCCAGCGCGCTGCTCGGCTCGCCGCTGGATGCCGTGCTGGTCGGCAGCGTGCTCTTGGTCAACGCCGCGCTGTCCGCCGAACAGCAGCTGCACGCCGCACGTACCCTGAATCGTCTTCTGGCCGTGCAGGATCCACCGGCGCGGCGCCGGGTCGGCGCGCTGGATGCACATCGCTGTGAAAAGGTGCCGACCGGGCGGCTGCGGGTGGGTGACATCATCGAAGTCCACGCCGACGAAGTGATCCCCGCGGACGCGCGGCTGTTGCAGGCATCCAACGTCGAAGTCGACGAATCCACGCTGACCGGCGAGTCGCTGCCGGTGGCCAAGCAGACCGAACCCACGCCGGGTGCTCCGCTGGCCGAACGCAGCTGCATGCTCTATGCCGGCACCACCATGGTCGCGGGCACCGCGGTGGCCGTGGTGACCGCCGTCGGTCCGCGTTCGGAGATGCGCCGGGCCTTGGCGATGGCTCCGAGAAAGTCGCAGGAGATCGGGCTGCAGCGACAACTGCGGCGGATCACCCGCCGGGCGTTGCCGTTCAGTATGGCCAGCGGGGTCGGAGTCGGATTGCTGAGCGTGGCACGCGGCACCCCGTTGCGTGAAGCGGTGTCAAGTGCGGTCACGCTGATCGTCGCCGCCATTCCCGAGGGGCTGCCTCTGGTGGCGACGCTGGCCCAGTTGGCGGCCGCGCGCCGGCTCACCGGCGAGTCGGTGCTGATCCGCAACCCCCAGTCAGTCGAAGCGCTGGCCCGGTTGAACGTGGTGTGCTTCGACAAGACCGGCACCCTGAGCGAAAACCGATTGAAGGTCAAGGTGATTCACCCGATGCCCGGCTTCACCTCCGGTCAGGTGCTGGACGCGGCGCTGAGCACCAGCTATGCCCGGCACACGCACCGGGTGGACCACGCCACCGACGATGCGATCCACTGGGCCGCCGGCGATCCCGCTCTTCGCGACGACGGCTCGCAGCCGCAACCCCGGCTCACCCGAGACGCGTTCCTGCCGTTCCAGTCCGGCCGTCCGTTCGCCGCGGCGCTCGTCGGCACCCGGCTGACCATTAAGGGTTCACCCGAGGTGCTCTCATCGGCGTTGCTGCATGACGACACACCATGGCGGCGGCAAATCGACGAGATGGCGGCCGGCGGGTTGCGGGTACTGGCGGTGGCCGAGCGTCAACTCGGCCCGGGTCAAGCCACGGCCGCAGCCGCCGACCCTGATCTGCTGGAGACGCTGTGCACGTCCGACCTCACCCCGGTCGGTTTGCTCGGAATGGCCGACACTCCGCGACCGATGGCGCGAGACGTACTGAAGGCACTCGACGACCGCGGCATCGGGGTCCGGTTGATCACCGGCGACCATCCCACCACCGCGGCCGTGATCGCCCGCGAGCTGGGCATTGAAGTAACCGGTGACCAGGTGATCACCGGCAGTGACTGGGAGGCGATGTCCGCCGACCAGCGGATGGCCGCGGTCACCTCGCGGGTGGTGTTCGCGCGGATGACGCCGGAACACAAGATCGCCGTGGTTCAGACGCTGGAGCGGGCGGGGTTGGTGACGGCGATGGTCGGCGACGGCGTCAACGACGCGGCCGCCATCCGGGCAGCCAGCGTGGGCATCGGGGTGGCTGCGCGCGGCAGCGACGCCGCCCGCACCGCGGCCGATGTGGTGCTGCTCGACGAGCGCATCGAGGCGCTGCTGGACGCACTCGACGAGGGCCAGCAGCTGTGGCGGCGGGTGCAGTCGGCGGTGTCCATGTTGTTGGGCGGCAACCTCGGTGAGGTGTCGTTTGCGATGATCACCACCGTCCTGACGGGACGTTCGGTGCTCAACACCCGCCAGATGCTGTTGATCAACATGCTGACCGACGCGCTGCCGGCCGCGGCACTGGCCGTCAGCCCACAACAGGGCACCGACGAAGTCGACCGCGACGAAGCCGCGATGTGGCGGGCGATCGGGATTCGTGGTGCCTCCACCACGATCGGCGCCACGCTGGGCTGGTTGATGGCCAGCATGACCGGAACCCCGCGCCGGGCGGCGACGGTCGCGCTGATCGCGTTGGTCAGCGCCCAGCTCGCTCAGACATTGGTCGACTCCCGCGCCCCGCTGGTGGTCCTGACCTCGGTGGGATCCCTCGCCGCACTGGTAGTGGTGGTCAGCACCCCGGGGGTCAGCCAGGTGTTCGGCTGCACCCCCGTGGATCCCCTCGCCTGGGGACAGGGCTTGCTGGCCGCGACGGTCGCCAGTTCGCTGTCGGCCATAGCTCCCGACCTGCTGCTCCGGGCGTCGCGGACCATGCAGCGGCGGATAGTGGGCGGCTCGGCGGAATGATCGGCGGAGCCGAAGGCGCTTGGCGATACTTGTTGTTCACGTGCGCTAAACCCTGTGTCTACCCGTCGGGGTCGCGGGTTGCCCGAGGTGGCCTTACCGTTGCTGGTGAGTTGAACGACGATCCGCATAGTTTGCGAGCAGGTGGTTGAAATGGAGCAGGCAAACCGGTTGCAGCTCAAGCCCTATCGGTCCGTGTCGGAGCACGTTGACGGGGCCTGGTGGCCGCAGTCGACCAACTTGGTCGACCAGCTACCGGGCTTGCTGACGTCGTTGTCCGACCGCCTGGGGCAGGCGGTGATGGTGGGTTACCGCTGCAACGGCTGGGACGAGACGCCGTCCCTGATCGAAATCGACGGCCACCCAATCGAATTGCTCGGCTTCACCAGTGACGAGCCGACCAGCGTCATCTTGATCGGTGAGGACGGTCGTCACCTCACCCTGCACGTCATTCGCCCGGACACCAGCGAAGATGTCGCCCGGCAAGCGTTGCAGGAAGCCGGAGTCCCTGCCGACGCCCAGGCTGCGCCGGCCGGCCGGGCAACAGTGGCGCGCTCCGTGGCCGACGTCGCCGAGAAGCTGGCCAAGCACGAGGGTCTGCACGACGAACAGCGCACCGCGCAGATCAAGCGCTGGTGCGAGGAGGCGGCTCAACAGTTCGTCGATGCTCCGGTCCAGACCTTCGTGCCCATTTTGGTCGAACACATGGTGCGCAACCGCATGATGGAATCGCGTCCGCGTGATCCCCACCGGTCGCCCGAGGCCGAGTCCTTGACGGCGTAGCCGGTTACATCCCCACCGTCATCAGAGCCGTGATCGCTTCGATGTCGGACGGGCCGGGCAGGCCCCAGTCGGACTTGTAATCCAGCAGCTGGTCGACCCGCACGGTTTTGAGGTCGATGTCGAGCAGCTCGATGGCCTCCAGCGGCACCAGGGCGGGATGCACGTAGCCACAGGTGTGGGCGAGCTGGACCAGCTCGAAGCGCAGCGTCGCCAGATAGTTGGCGCAGCGCACCGACTTCAGCTCCGGATCCAGGCCATGCTGCAGCCATGCTGACTGGGTCGCCACACCCGACGGGCAGCGGCCGGTGTGGCAGCGCTGCGCCTGAATGCAACCGATGGAGAACATCGCGGTTCGGGCGACGTTGATCATGTCGCACCCGGTTCCGAGGGCCAGCAGCGCGTTCTCCGGGATGCCCAACTTGCCCGAGCCGATGAACACCACGTCATGGTGCAAGCCCTGTTCGGCGAAGGCCCGATAGACCCGGGGCTGCGCCCACTTGAACGGCAGCGCGACGTGGTCGGCGAAAACCAGCGGGGCTGCCCCGGTGCCGCCCTCGCCGCCGTCAACGGTCACGAAGTCGACGCCGGTGCCGGTGCCGGCCATCCGTGCGGCCAGGTCCAGCCAGAACCGATCCTCCCCGACCGCCGACTTGATCCCCACCGGCAGACCCGTCTCGGCGGCGATGGTCTCCACCAGCTCGAGCAGGCCGTCGACGTCGGCGAACGCGGAGTGGGCGGCCGGGCTCTTGCAGTCCACGCCGACCGGAACACCGCGGATGGCCGCGATTTCGGGGGTCACCTTGGCGCCGGGCAGCAGACCGCCTAGCCCGGGCTTGGCTCCCTGGCTGAGCTTGATCTCGATGGCCCGGATCGTCGGCGTGGCCGCCACCCGGTCGACCAGGCGCGGAAGGCTGAAGCTGCCGT
Source organism: Mycobacterium sp. (assembly GCA_035505695.1). Taxonomy (GTDB): domain Bacteria; phylum Actinomycetota; class Actinomycetes; order Mycobacteriales; family Mycobacteriaceae; genus Mycobacterium. The sequence continues at coordinate 6,459 of DATJQO010000099.1, read as the reverse complement.
CGTCGTTGCGGCAACCGAAGTAGCCGGTGCCGATTTGCCAGACGAGGTCGCCGCCGTTCAGGTGGTACGGCGATATCCCACCTTCCCCGGTGGTATGCAGCGCGCCGGCCAGGGCGGCGCCCTTATTCAGCGCGGTGATCGCCGCGCCGCCCAGCGCCCCGAAGCTCATCCCCGAGACGTTGATCAATGACGACGGCCGGAAAGCCTTGGCCCGCCCGTGCGCCGCACCGACCACCTTGGCGGCCGGCAACGGCACGGCGGGGTCGGGATGCTCGGGTTCGCCAGCACGCGCCGAGACCGGGAACGCGGCCTGCTTGATGATCGGATAGTTGTGCACCCGTTCCAGGTCGTTGTCGGTGCCGAAGCCGAAGTAGCGGTTGGCCAGCTTGGATGACGTGTACACCCAGCGACGCTGGTCGCGGCTGAAGGGGCGCTCCGCGTCGTTGTCGGTGACGATGTACTGGCGCAGCTCCGGGCCGACCGCTTCGAGCAGGAACCGCAGGTGCCCGATGATCGGGAAGTTGCGCAAGATGGTGTGACGGCGCTGCAGCAGGTCCCATCCCGTCAGGCCGGCCAGGCTCCCACCCACCAGGGCGGCCACCGATCGCCGCTTCACGGCTGCGAGCCGCCACTAGCTACGTCCGTCACACTCCTCATGCTGGCCAACCCTGCCGGGTCGTGCTAGTGACCTGAGTCCTCAATTCACCGGCGCCAGATGCGACATCCGGCCCTAGTGGATGCCGCGAACCCCGGCCACGCTGGCAGGTATGCGGCGCGAGTGGTGGGTGCGGTCGGCCCGATTGCGGGAGCCGGCTCTACTCGCGGTGACCGTCACTGCGTTGGCGGCCGGCGGGATCGCCTGGCTGGCCGGCACGCACCGGATCGCCGATGACTGCTGGATCGCGGGCACCGTGGTGGCGTTGGTACCCGCGGTGATGTGGGTGCTGGCCGCGCTGCGCCGGGGCCGAGTCGGGGTCGATCTGATCGCGGTGCTGTCGCTGGTCGGCACCCTGCTGGTGGGCGAGTATCTCGCCGGCGCGTTGATCGCGGTGATGCTGGCCGGCGGGCGGGCATTGGAGGCGGCGGCCCAGCGCCGCGCCACCCACGATCTGCGGGCGCTGCTGGAACATGCGCCGCGGTTTGCCCGCCGCCGTGTCGGGTCGACGGTGAGCCTGATCTCGCTGGACGAGGTGGCGGTCGACGACTTGCTTGTTGTCGGCCCGGCCGAAGTCGTGCCGGTGGACGGGCGCATTGCCGGTGGCATTGCGGTGCTGGACGAGTCGGTGCTGACCGGCGAACCGCTGCAGGTGGAGCGCCGCGAGGGCGAATCGGTGCGCAGCGGAGTGGTCAACGCCGGCAGCGCATTCGAGATGCGTGCCACGGCTTGCGCCGCGGACAGCACGTACACCCAGATCGTGCGGCTGGCGGCGCAGGCCGGAGCGGAAACCGCCCCCCTGGTGCGCCTGGCCGACCGCTACGCGGCGTGGTTCATACCGTTGACGTTTTTGGTGGCGGGCGGCGCCTGGCTGGCCAGCGGGTCGCCGGTGCGGGCGGTGGCGGTGCTGGTGGTGGCGACGCCATGCCCCCTGTTGCTGGCCGCGCCGGTGGCGATCGTCTCCGGCATGTCCCGGTCCTCGCGTCGTGGTGTGGTGGTACGCAGCGGCGCCGCGCTGGAAAACCTGGGCAACGCCAAGACTTTGCTGATGGACAAGACCGGCACCGTGACGATGGGACGTCCCGTCGTCATCGACGTCGCGAGCGCGCCCGGCCGTGACGCGCTCGAGATACTGCGGCTCGCGGCCTCGGTGGACCAGATGTCCCCGCACGTGCTGGCCGAAGCGATCGTCACTGCGGCGCACGCCCGCGGCCTGCGGTTGTCACTGCCCACCGGGGTGGTCGAAGAACCCGGACGCGGTGTCAGCGCCACCGTCGACGGTCAGCGGGTCGAGGTCGGGAAACTGGCTGGCGCCACGGCGTCCGAGGAGTGGGCGCGGGCGGCGATGAACAGGGCCCTGCTGGACACCGCCGCCATTGCCTGGGTCTGCGTCGACGGGCGACCCGTCGGCGCGGTGCTGCTGCGCGACCCCCTGCGCCGCCATGCGCCGCGGACGGTGCGCCGGTTACGCAACGCCGGGCTCAAGCGGGTGGTGATGCTCACCGGAGACCGCGCCGAACCCGCCCGCGAGGTCGCCGCCATATTGGGGCTGGACGACGTGTACGCCGAACAAACCCCGGCCGACAAGGTCGCCGCCGTCCGGACCGAACAACAGCGCGCGGTGACCGTGATGGTCGGCGACGGAGTCAATGACGCCCCGGCCCTGGCGGCCGCGAGCGTGGGTGTGGCGATGGGCGCACGCGGTGCCACCGCGTCCTCGGAGGCGGCCGATGTCGTGTTGACCACCGATCGGCTGGAGCGGCTCGCCGACGCCATGGAAATCGCCCGCTGGTCCCGGCGCATCGCCGTGCAAAGCGCGGTCGTCGGCATGGGGCTGTCGCTGGTAGCGATGGCCGTGGCCGCGCTGGGGTGGCTGCCGCCAGCCGCCGGTGCACTGCTGCAGGAGGGTATCGACGTCGCGGTGATCCTCAATGCGCTGCGCGCCCTGCACGGCAACCCCGACCTCGAAGTGGACCTGCCGGCGGCCACCGAACAGATGCTGCGGCGGTTCGACGCCGAACACGACGAACTGCGTGACGCGGTCGGGCTGTTGCGCGATGCGGCCGACCGGTTGGCCGCCGCACCCGACGACACCGCGCTGCAGGCGATCAGCCATGCGTACACCGTGCTCACCGATCGCATCCTGCCCCATGAACGCGCCGAGGAGACCCAGCTCTATCCCGCGCTGGCCGACCCCTTGGGCACCAGCGAAGCCACCGCGCCCATGAGCCGGACCCACGCCGAGATACAGCGGTTGTCGGAGCGGATCGGGGCACACTTGGCGCTGGCCCAAAGCAGCGGCGGCATCGCGGCGGACCAAGTCGACGACCTGCTCGCGTGCCTCTACGGGTTATACGCCTTACTGCGTCTGCATTTCGTGCAGGAGGAAGAAAGCTATTTCACGCTCGCCGAGCAGGAAGCGGAGGCCTCACCCCGCTGATGGGGGTCGTTTCATCACGGTTCCGGGAAGCTCCGCCCCGTACTCGATATCGTCGTAGTCTCGTCCCTCGCGCCGACGACTGCCTCTCAAGGCTTGCGGCGGCACCATCGGGGCCATCGGAATCCCGGGCAGCTGTGATGCGCCCGAGGGAAGCGGGGACACCGCAGATGCGAGCTGTACCGGCGCCTGCGCGCCCGGCAACATTCCCACCACCGCGGGCGGCATGCTCAGCTTGCCCACCAACACTCCGGCGCCCAGCGCCGCCCTGGGCGCCAACGCCGACCCGGCGGCGCTGAGGGCGCCGGCCAATCTCGCCTCGGCCGCCGATAAAGCGGCCCCACCCACCGACAAGCCCTGGCCGATATCGTTGCCGATTCCCTGGAGGGCCTGCGCGGAGGTGGTTTGGGCGATGTAGCTGAGCATGTTGATGGGGAATCCGCCCGCGATGAATTGGTTGCCCCAGGTGCTGAAAAATCCGGGCCAGCCTTTGTTGGGGTTGAACTGGGTTGGCGTCGGCGCTGCCAACGAGATGGCAGACGCAGTGCGCGCCGCGGAGCCGCCGGTGGTGGTAGCGGGCACCACGTTGGCTTGTACGGCCACTCCCCCTGGATTGGCAACCGGAGGGGGCGAGGAGAATTGCGGCAGCCGGGTGGCGCTTGCCGAGGTGGCGGCATAGCGATACATCGCCGCGGAGTTGTTCACCCACATAGCGGAGTACTCGGCTTCAGTTTGGGCGATGGCCGGGAAGTTGATTCCGAAGAAGTTGGTGGCCAACAACATCGCCAGCCGCGCCCGGTTGGCCGCGACAACTGAGGGATGAACCACCGTCCAGTGCGTCAGTTCGAATGCGGCCGTGACGACTTCCACCGAGGAGGCGATCTGCTGGCACTGTTGGGCAGTGTTGCGCAACCAGGCGAGGTACGGTTCGGCGGCCTGGGCCATCGCCGTGGCGGAGGGACCGCGCCAGGTGTCGGTCAGTGACGACAACTCAGCGGTATAGCCGCTAAGCGTCTGCTCCAATTCGATGCTCAGCTCTTGCCACACGGCGGCGGCTTCGATCAGTGACCATGCACCCGGTCCGGAGTGGATCAGCGCCGACGTGATCTCGGGGGGCAGAATCCCAAAATCCATCATGATTCACCCAAGGGCAGCGGGCGGGTCGGCCAGACGCGGCGTGTTGCCCCCCAGAACACCCGCTGAAAGCGTTATGCGACAAGACATCTCGGTGTCCTACTGCTCGTCGCTGTTGGCCTGTTCGGTGGCGGGATCCGGCGTCCGCAGTCGTGGAGCACCATGGTCACCCTCATCCCCCGCTTGGCGGTCGATGTATCACCTTCTTCGGGGCCTCCGCCCCGTATTCCAGGTCCTCGAGTTTGGCCTGTTTTCTCTTGCGCCAGCCGCTGCCCGCCGAGGTTGAAGGCGTTGCCATCATCATTGGCATCAACGGCATCCCGGACAACCCGGCATCCGCCGGAAGCGGCGACACCGCCGATGCGAGTTGCACGGGTGTCGGCGTTGCGGGTAACAACCCGACCACTGCTGGCGGCGCGGTCAACTTGCCCAACGAAACTCCCACACCCATCGCCGCCGTCGGTGCCGATGGCGGTGCGATCGATCCGATGGTCTTGATCGCATTGGACAGACTGGCGGCCGATGCTCCCAATCCCTCCGAGAGGCCCTGGCCGATGTCGCCGCCCACGCCTTGCAGCGCCTGGGCCGAAGTGTTCTGCGCCAGGTAGCTGAGCAAGTTGACGGGAAAGCCGGACGAGATGAACTGGTTTCCCCAGGTGCTGAAAAATCCGGGCCAGCCGGTGTTGGGATCGAAGCCAAAGGGCATGCTGAGCGAGCCAAGCGTCGAGCTGACCGTCGAGGCCGCCGACGACGGTGCTGCGGCCGGCACCACGCCGGCCTGGGTGGCCATCCCGGTCGGGTTGGCGATGGTGAGCGGCGAAGCGAATTGCGGCAATGTGGTGGCTTGCGCCGAGGATGCCTGATAGCGAGTCATAGCCGCCGAGTTGTTCGCCCACATGGTCTGGTACTCGGCTTCGGTTTGCGCGATCGCCGCCGTGTTGGTGCCGAACCGATTGGTGGCCAGCAATTGCGCCAGCCGTGTTCGGTTGGCGCTGACCTGCGCCGGAGTGACCACCGATGCCCGAACCGTGCTGAATGCCGCTGCGGCCGCCTCTGCCGAGAGGGCCATCTGCTGAGCCTGCTGTGCGGTGGTGCGTAACCAGACGAGGTAGGGCTGGACGGCCTGGACCATCGCCATCGAGGACGGACCGCTCCACGAGTCGATCAGGGACGACAACGCCGAGGCATATACGGCGACCGAGTTCTCCAATTCAACGCCCAGACGTTGCCACGCACCGGCGGCCGCGATCAGTGAACCCGCTCCAGGTCCGGTGTGGATGAGCGTAGAGGTGACCTCGGGCGGCGCGAACAGGTCCATGAGATCACATTGTCCACGCCGAGTACGCTGCTGGAAAATCGCGCTGACTAGGTCGCGAAGAGGCCGCAAACTTTGTGCGTCGATTGCTCACCTGTGACCTCCAGATCTCCCGCCTCGAGTACCGGATGTGGCGAACGATATGCCCATGTGTTCTTGGGCCGCGCAGCATTATTTGCCGGCTTATTTGCCAGGTACCGACGAGTCTAGATGGTCACCGAGGCGCCGCGATCCAGTTCGACGATGCGGTCGCCCATGCCGCGGCGCTTCATCCCATCATTGGTGAAGTCGGACAACGGCGACGCGAAGACGCCGTAGTCGTCGAAGTGGACCGGGATGCACTTCGGCCGCGTCAGCATGGCCACCAGTTCCGCGCCCTGGCGGCCATCCATGGTTACCGTCAGCCCGAACGGAAGTCGCCGGCCGGCCGGCAGCCGGGTTCCGCCCAGGTGCAGCACGCCCGCGTCGATCGAGTCGAACCGCGCCGGAATTTCCTTGAGTTCTTCGATGAGCAAAGTGTCGCCGGAGATGTAGAGCCGACGCCGGGGTGAGAGGTCATCAGCGGCGAACTCCAGCATGGGCCCACCACCGGCGGCAGTAGCCGCTGGCTCCACCCCGGCGCGTGCCGTCCCGGCAGGGAGGTAATACGAATGGTGTTGCCGCCCTTGGTGATTGTGTGGTCTTGCCACGTCGGCAGGCCATGTGCGTTGACGAAGCCGCGGTGCTGGAGCCGTTTGGCAGCGTGCGGGGTGGTCAGGATGGGAAGGCTGTGATCGAGGCGTTGCTGCGACACCCAGGCCGTAGCCGAGGTAGGCATGTTGGCCTGGGTGCAAGAAATTCGGGTCGGTCAGCAACGTCAGCCCACCCGCGCTGATCAGCGTGGTGGCATTGCCGACGAAGGTGACCGTGATGTCCATC
>DATJQO010000098.1:0-8979 GCA_035505695.1 Mycobacterium sp. | reverse complement strand
GCCTCGGCGCACCGTGTCGGCGGCGACCCCGGTCGCTTCAGCCACCACAGCGACACCACTCGGCCCCAACTCGGCAGCCTCGGCTCCCAGCCACAATCGTCGCTGGAACTCCGACAAATGAGGTCGAACAACCGCATACCGTCGCGCCACCGAGTCGGCCAGATCCGCCATAGCACAACCGTAGCGCCCAAGCCACACAAAACGACGTTATTTCATCACGAGTCCTTAGCTCATAACCCAGAGGTCGCAGGTTCGAATCCTGTCCCCGCTACCAGGGGAAATGGCCCCGGAGGTGCGATCTCTGGGGTTATTTTCATGCCGCTTGGGAACGGATTTGGGAACATGAGCATTGCTAATTGTTTAGCTTGCTTGGTGCCTGAACTTCAGTCTTCGCCGATCAGGACCGTGACCGCCTCTCCGGCGGGTTGGCGGTCACTGGGTTTGGCTCGTGTGGATCGGTCTGTAGGAGGACTGTGAAATGGGCCCGGGCCAACCCGTGTGGGAGGCGTGGTGTGTTTGCGCGAGCGGGCGCGAGATGAGATCTCATTCGCGGTGCGCGCCTGGGCGCACGTGCGCGCGCGGCGGCCCCGCCGTCCAGGATTCTTTGATGGCCGTCACCCTCAAATGAACTGTGGGAAGAAATTTGTGATCGAATCGTGGTGGTGAGACGGTGCAATTGATAACGCAGGCTGCGCGCAGTCGCGGTGGAAATGGCCAGATTCTTGGAAGCGGTCCGCCTGTTATCTGGGGCGTAGCGGCGGTGTGGTGGCGATCAGCCGCTCGATGGTGTCGAGCAGGTCAGGCAGTGGCCGGTGTCGAGGATCTGCCAGTGGTGAATGCGGCGGTTGTCGGTCCCGCCGGTCGTGTTGCTTAGGCGCCGTGAATCTAATCCGTGCGATCTTTGACAATTTTTGCCATTACTCGCTAGCCTCGCTTCATGGGCACCATGAACATCTCACTACCCGACTCGCTCAAGGCGTTCGTGGAACAGCAGGTTGCCCAGGGTGGGTATGGCACCAGTAGCGAGTATGTCCGTGAGTTGATCCGCAAGGACCAGGACCGCGCGACCCTGCGACGCCTGGTCCTCGAAGGTGCCGCCTCATCACCGGCCGAGCCCGCCGACGATGCCTACTTCGACGGCCTGCGTGCCCGCATCCGGCACCGACGCACTGGATGACGGTCAAGCCGGTCATCCCGCGCGATCAGGCTATACATGACGTCGAGCACGCGGTCGACTACTACCTCGACGAGGGAGCGGCGCAAGCCGCGTCGGATCTGATCGACGCGCTGCAGGCCGCCTACCGCCTGATCGGACGGCACCCTGGTATCGGTTCGCCTCGCTACGGCTACGAGCTCGGTATTCCCGGGCTGCGCGGACGAGCGCTGCAACACTTCCCGTATACGGTCCTGTACGTGGAGCGCACCGACCATGTCGATGTTTTGCGTGTCCTGCATCAGCATCATGACATCCCGGAACTGCTGCGCAATCTCGATCAGGACTAGCCGCCAATATGCGTCAGGAGCGCAGCTGTGGCCCGAAAATCCTTTTACGGCAGCACTTTACCAAGCAAACATCGCAACCGATGTCCTCGGCGGCAGTCAGCGGTCGCCGGCGTGTCCCCGAGTGGCTGAATTCCTTCCTTGCGGTCCAGGGTGAATTGCCCGCGCCGACAGGGTATCTGACGCCGAGCACCGTATCGCTCGACCAGCTGCCGGACGTTGGCATCCAGGCGATTGGCGGTGCCGCGTCGCTTTCAGGGTCGTTAGGCCCTGGGTGCGCGCCATAGGTCCCGAACCCGATCTCGCCCAACCGCTTTGATGACCGCCGCCCCTGTGCGTCAAGGCCAAAGGGCCCTAGGACCGCGAGCCCGCCACGGCGATGATCACGGAATCGACTCCACGTTGGTGAAGGAGTTGTAATGGAGCCGTTCACGCTGCACCTGCCGTGGTGGCCGATATTGCGGTTGTTTAGCCGTAATCCATTGGTGCGCAAGGTCGGTCGGGTCGAAGCGGTGTTCATGCTGGAGGCCGTCGTGGTGGCGCTCCTGGCCGCACCCTTCGTCGCCGCCGCTGTTGGTACCGCGGTGCACGATGCCCGCGGCCACCTATACGCCGAGCAGGCGGAGACTCGGCAGGCTATCACCACGACAGCGAGCGACGTCCACACCACCGGCGCGGAACCAGCGCCGCCACAGGGGGTGATCATCGCACCTGCCCGGCCGGTAATCAGCAGAACCGCACACAGCGGCGCGGTCGACACCGCGCCGACAGTTCAAATCGGCGACCGCGTCGGCATCTGGGTCGATGGCGACGCTCAGCGGGGCGACGAGTCCGCGGCGCTCTCGCGTGCCGCGAATGACGCCGTCGTGGCCGCCCTCGTGACGTGGGTGATCGTCGTCGCCGCGGCCGCCGGGCTGTTGACCGTCGGTCGGGTGATGCTGAACCGCATTCGCAACACCGGATGGCAGCATGACATCGACAACCTGCTCTGCCGTGGCGGCGGTCAGACGAACACCCACCCCTAGCGTGGTCAGTCGACGCGCCAGGGGACTTTGTTGGCTGGGAGCCCGGTGAGCACCGCGTTGGCGTCTTGCTGGCCTAAGTCGATGCACGCGCGGATGAATTCCTGATCGAAATACAGATAGCTGACCAGATCGCCGCGGCGTGGGCCGTCACCCTTGAGCACATGTGCCATCAGGCGTAGTTCGAGCTGTCGCAGTCTGGGCGCGAGCGCACCGGGGTGGCGGGGTTTATGGCGCAGGACCTCTAGTGCCAGCCGGCCCAGTGTTTGGTTGTGCGCCGGACCGACGAAAACGTAGGGGATCTTCTTGCGCAGTCGCCCAGTCGCGGTCACCAAAGCGTCTTCGGCCAGCGAGGCGTTGATCTTGCCCAGTGTCCGCAAGTCTTCAACCATGCGGTCGGCCAGGATGCTGTTGACGAAGTCGATGAGGATGTCGTCGATATCGGGGGCGACTCCACCGGGTTGCGGTGTTGTCGTAGTGTCACACATGGGATGCGTGGCAACGACGACCAGCGCATCCGCGTCGAGTGCCAGCGCCGGCTTGAGTGGAGCGTGCAACTGTAGCATCCCGTCGAGATACCAGCCGGGCGAGCCCGACGGTTTGCGCACTCGCACCGCCGGAAACAGCATCGGGATGGTGCAGGACGCGAGGACATGCTCGGGTTGCATGTGCACGGCGACGTAGTCAAGGGGTCGTTCATCGTCGCTGCCTGGCGCTGGTACGCCGTCGTCGCGGTCGACGAAAACCACGGTGCGATCGTCGGTGCCGGAGGTGGTTACCACGGCCACGGTAAGGCCCTTGTCGGCGATGTTGTCTCGCAGTCGTTGTCGGTCAATGGCTCGCGCAACGGTGCGTCGCAGCGGCGCGGTGTCAAGCAGTCGGGTCAGCCTGATGCCGGGCAGGCGTACCAGTTGGCCGATCAGGTGGGCGGCCACGCCAGGCAAGGTCAGCAGCGGTGATCGGTATACCTGCGATACCGAGACGCTGCGCCACAGCTCGAGTACCGCCCTCGCTTGGTCGGCGGGTGGCAGATGCGCCGACGCGGCCAAGAGTGTCGCGGTGATCGCGCCGGCGCCGGCGCCGATGTACACGCGGGGTTCGCAGCCCGCGGCGCGCAGCCGCGGCACCAGCACCGACAGCGCACCGGCTTCATAGGCGCCGCGCGCCCCGGTCCCGTCGACGACGATCGCTACCCGCTTGGGATGCATCGGCATAGCATCCGAGGGTTGTTCGTGTTCGACCCATCGGCAAGCGAATCTGTGATACCTGTCATGTGGGCCTCACCGCCCGATCTGGTGGCCATTGTTTCACTATCGCGTTCCGCGACCTTAGTCACCAACAGCTGGTTGTGGCCAACCCAGACCCGTGGACCTCGATCCAGGCCTTATCGAGATCGTGCGCTGGAACCGCGCCATGTCGGCGTTGCTGCTGCCGGCACGTGCCGGGTTAGGGTTGGCCATGGCCGTCAGCGAGGAGCCGGTGACCATCCTCGGTGAGGATGAGAGCTGGGAGCTGATGTCTAGCGCGGCGCTGGGTCGCTTGGTGACATGCGCGGGGTCGCGCCCCGAAATCTTTCCGGTCAACTTCGTCGTCGAGCGCCCCACCGTGCTGTTTCGGACTGCTGAGGGGACCAAGCTGTTGAGTTCGGTCATCAACAAACACGTGGCGTTCGAAGCCGACAGCCACTCACTCGATGAAGGCTGGAGCGTCATCATCCAGGGCACCGCCGTGCTGTTGTCGACCAGCGCGGAAATCACTGAGGCCGATGGTGCCGGGCTGCGCCCCTGGGTTGCGACGCTGAAACTTCGTTATGTTCGCATACACGCCGAAAGCATTAGCGGCCGACGATTCCGTTTCGGCCCCGAACCCGATCGCGACGACACTTTCGCCTGACCACCCATCTACACCGTGGCCGCCAGATGCCACCCCGGGCCGATCAAACACACGCTCCGCTCGATGATCGAGGAAATCGTCCAACACCCGCACAGAAAGCGCCCGGGTCGCGCCGAAGAAACATTCGGGTCAACCAACACGCCACCTGCGTTGTCGAACACTTTGGGCGACAGCGCATTCGGCAGTATGACCTCGTGATGATCGGTCGCTTTTTCGGGATTTAACGCGGCACCCTTTTGACCACCAACAGCTCGACCAAGGACCGCAGCACATCGAGGGTTCGCTCTCGTGAGTGGAGGCCAGCACCACAGGGTCAGCAGCTTCGCCTGAGGTAGTCGACGACTGTCGGCCAATCCGGAAACCGCTTGGAACCGAAGTGGATCCACTCACCCTCGAATCGATCGGCGCCATTGTTGGGCCGGTCATCGACCAGGAAGTCGCCGCGGTTGAGTTCCTTGTGGTGGGTGAGGATCAGCCGCTTGTAGGCGACCGAGTCCTGATCCGCCCCGAGGTGTTCGTGTACCCATTCGATCTTGTGTTGCCAGCCCGAGGGATTGCGCCACGGCGCGGTGGACAGGATAATAGGTGTCGAACAGCTGCGCCAGCTCACGGAACGCGTCGATGGCGCCGGGCAGCGGACGCATCAGCGCGAAGATTCCCGGTGCCTCGTCCAGGCGGCCCTTGTACTTGTCGATGATCGCGGGGTCGAGGCCCTCGATGCGTGACGGGAAGTCGACTAGCGTGTTGTCGAGATCGACGTACAAAATCTTGCGTGACACGCCTGCCAGTGTGACGCCCGCTAGCTCTGGCCGCTGACATAAGGTGTGATTTCCTCGCGGCTGATCTCGCAAAGCGGCTGTCCCATCGACCACTTATGCCCGAACGAGTCGCGAAGCACGCCATAGCGATCGCCCAGGGTGCAGCCGCTGCGCCGTCCACGACGCCTCTTGGCCGACCGCAAAGGCAGGCGGGTCCGTTACCCACCCGACTCTGCGCAACACAAAGGGCGAAACAGGGGAGACGCTTAGCAGACCGCAACACATCGACAGCGGCGATCCGGCCGCCCGAACGGCTCCAACCTCTGACCTTTTCCGCCTCACGTTTGCGCTGTCCGTGATTCGGCCCACCTGCGCCTGCACGTGCAGCATCTGTGGTCAGCGAACATTCATCAAAACGTCAGCGGTGCCGGCACCTTCGCTTTGAGTGCGGCTGCCGCACAACGGCTTTCACGATAGCCTACAATATTCGCCAATGGGCACCGTCGACGCTGCAGCCGTCGGTGACCTAACGGCACGGCCAGCCGACGCCGAGCCATCCGACGATGGGTCCAAATGCCCGCGACGCCCACGTGAATGTGGTGCCACAGTCCGGTTCGGCCTCGTTGAGTTCTGGGCAGGCGACGGCGATCAAGTACATCGGGATGAAGGAAATGAGAACGACGGCCGGGGCTTTGACACCAGAGAGCGGCGCACCGCCACTGGCCACGATGAGACCCAATGTCGCGGCAAGGCTGTAGGCCGGCGCCATGGACGCCAAGCCGACCACGACGCCCGACAGCAGGCCCAGTGCGCCGTCCCTGAGGCCTTTGCTCTTGCCGGTCGCCACGGCGGCCTCGCTGTCCGGACCGGTCACGACCTCACCTTTGCTCATCGTGCCCCCTCTGCTTGAGCATTCTTAGCTTAGGCAAAGACGTCGTTGAGGGTCACGGTTTGCAGGTTGCGGCTCTGGATGATGTCGAGCAACTGGGGAAACAGTGGGTAACGGTTGGAAGGTTGGCGTGGCCCAGCCCAATTTGGTGGGGCTGCAGCTCCACAACGTAATGGTGGCATAACCTTGATCGGCCGCTATCCGGTCGGTGGTGGGAGTGTGGCGCCCCGTAAGGCGGCCGGAAATAGGGGGTTCCGTCAACCCCATAGGTGTTGCGCAAGAAATCAGCGTTGCGACGGATCTTTTCGGCGACTGCGGCCGAACCGATACGGGTGATGTCGGGATGCGACCAGGTGTGGTTTCCCATCTGGATTTGACCAGAATCGACCATCGGCCGCAGTGCGGGTGCGTTGACTGACCAGGAACTGTTGGCGCCGTTGACGAAGAACCTCAATCGGATCCCGCTATCGCGACAAAAGTCAGCGAAAACGCCCACCACCTGCACGCTGGCGCCGTCGTCGATGATCAGCGCCAACCGGTTATCGTCCCCGGGCAGCCGGGTGAGCACACCGACGGGTGCGGCACTTTCTGGGTCGGAAATCCTCGGGTAGCCGGGGACCGACTGGCTATCGGCAGCAAGACCATCGCGATGCCGCACAACACTGCACGGCGATCCATGTTCTTCATGTGCCAACGCTATTGCCCGCGAAAAACGGGCGAAGATGCTGTCTTTCGTTGTGTGGCTTGCCTTTCGACTCCGTGGCTCGACGATCCACCGAGTCTGGCCCACGACATCAGGATGCACGCAGCTACCCACCGGATCGGGGTTACTCCGACCGCCTGAGGACCTTTGCGCCCTTGTTCGAGATCGCATCGGGCTCGCCGATTCTCCGGCAGCGAACGAACCTACTCCTAGCGGTGTGTCTCTAAAATAGTAGGCTGGTTCTGCGATAGACTTCGTGGGTGATGACACCAGCGACTGCTTTGGTCATGTCAGACGGTCAACGAGAAGCGTTGCAGGCCTTGTCGCGGTCGCAGACCGCGCCGCATCGGCAGGTTCAGCGGGCCAAGGCGCTGTTGCTGGCGGCCGATGGCGTGGCGAACATGACGATCGCCGCGCAGGTAGGGGTGAAGCCGGCGACGGTTCGGGCGTGGCGGGCCCGGTTCGCGGAGGAGGGCTTGGCGAAGCTGGGGAAGGTCCGGGCCGGGCGTGGCCGGAAGTCCACGATTCCGCAGGACAAGATCGACGAGATCGTGCACCTGACAAGGCATTCCACACCGGACGGCCAGACCCACTGGTCGTGCCGGACGATGGCGGTGAAGGTGGGGGTATCGGCGGCGACCGTGCAGCGGCTGTGGGCCGCGCGCGGTTTGAAACCGCACCTGGTCGAGACATTCAAGCTGTCCACGACCCGAAGTTCGAGGAGAAACTGATCGATGGTCGGTCTGTACCTCAGTCCTCCCGAGAAGGCGATCGTGCCGGGCCCTAGCCGTCAATTGGGCTGACATCGACGAAGCCGAAGAATCCGACATGGAGCACGCGGTTGAGCTGGCCAACGCCTATGTCGTCGGCGAAGACGTCTTCATGCCGATCGCTCCGGAGCGAGCAGACGAATTCACATGCTCAAGCTGCTTTCTCGTCCACCACATGAGCCGTCTGGCGAACTCGAATGGCGGTCAGCGAATCTGCACCGACTGCGCATAGCTGAGCCGTGACTGCCCACCGTCATGATCCCAAGAAGGCGACCATCACCACCAATCCACGGCCATCGAATCAAGACTGCAGGAGGTAGTCATGTCCACCAACGCCAAGGTCTCGGCGCTTGACCATGCGATGCACACCGCGCACACGTGGATCAATGATGTGGCCAGGGAGCTAGATACCCAGGATCGGGAGTTCGCCTACCGAGTGTTGCGTGCGTGGCTGCACACCCTTCGTAATCGGCTCCCCGTGGAGGCCAGCGCCCATTTTGCGGCTCAACTGCCCGACCTCATTCGGGGTGTGTTCTACGCAGGCTGGAATCCCAACACCGTCCCCGAAAAATACGACGCCGAGGAATACAGAGTCCGATTTCTCCGCGACGCCAACATCTCCCGCCACGATGTCGCCAAGGCAGCCGCGGCGACCACTGCGGCCGTATCGCACCATCTCCCGCCGGCCCACATCGAAAAGGTCCTCAATCAGCTCCCCCCGGAAATCCGCACCCTACTGCAGCCTCAGCGGTGAACTGGTCACTCATTCGTCGCATTCGCTCCCAGACAGCCCCGAGGTCTGGCCGACCGCCACCATGGAACATCCGCACCGTCCGCCCACTAAGCCGCTCTTACCGATGGTGGGGCCCCTGATCATCCCCGAGACATCAAAACCATGTCAGGGCTGGTGCCGGGCGGTCGGCAGCCCCATCTAGCGTACTTCGTGGCAAACGCAAACCCCGACGAATAGCCTACGCGCAGTTATCGGCGTCGCTGAGTCGCGGAACCCGTTGCGCGACAGCATGACAAAGAATGAGTAGTTTGCCGGTAACCCGCCGTATTTGATTCCACCCTATTCCCGCCACGCGAGCGCGGGAAGCGGCTTCTCCTCGGTGAAGCCGACCCCCCGCGGGCTGTCGAAGTCGCGGGGCTCGACTCTGTCGATGCCGCGGGAACGGTGGTGAGCGACGTTGTACGAGACGCTCGAGCCACGATGGCAGGTGCTCCTCGGCGTGTTCGGCGACGTGTTCGGTCCAGCGCGATGTCCTCTCGCGACTGCCCAGATTCTAAAAGGGGGTCCATCTAGTCGGTGTGTCGGCGACGATGGGTGGATGGTGACACGGTGAGCGAGTCCCGCCATATCAGCGCGTGGATCAACCGGTCCGCCACGGACGTGTACCGCTACGCCTCGGATCCGGCCCGGCTGCCGGAATGGGCGGCGGGG
>DATJQO010000097.1:0-4255 GCA_035505695.1 Mycobacterium sp. | reverse complement strand
GACCGCGCGCTGATGTCGGGCCACCATGGTGTTGCGGTCATAGACGGTCACCGCCGAGGCCGATAGCTTCACCCGCACCCGATGCCCAATGAAGCGGGCTGGCACGCTGTATTGATTGCAGCGCACCATCACCTGTTGACTGAACTAACTCAGGTGTTCCGGCATGTCAGCGGCGTGATCGGCGAATGGCGGTTCTACCGTCAGTGCCGTGTTCGACGACATGGAGGACGTGCGGGATCTATCGGTGTTGGCGGTTCCGGCAGTGGGGTCGCTGGCGGCGACGGGTTCGAAGTGGGAGCAGTATCGGCTGCTTGACTCGGCCGGCAGACCAGTGGACGGTGTCAACGGCGTTCTTTGCCGATCTGCTGGCTGCCGGACGCAGCGGGGCGACGGTCCGCTCGTACGGGATGGCCTTGCTGCGCTGGTTTCGGTTCCTGTGGGCGA
Source organism: Mycobacterium sp. (assembly GCA_035505695.1). Lineage (GTDB taxonomy): Bacteria > Actinomycetota > Actinomycetes > Mycobacteriales > Mycobacteriaceae > Mycobacterium. The sequence continues at coordinate 3,811 of DATJQO010000097.1, read as the reverse complement.
TCGATGTGGTGTGGGATCGGGCGACCAGGCCGGAGGCGCGGGATTTCTGCCGGTGGCTGGAGGTCACGAACGGCCCGAAGGGGGCTGGCCCGAGATCACGTGCCGCAGCGCCGTATTCGGTGGCGGTGCGGAGGCATAGCGAGACGGTGTTGCGCTGCTTTTACGACTTTCACCGCGACGTCGGCACCGGGCCGATGGTAAATCCATTCCCGCTGGATCGATCTCGGCGCGGTGGTCGTGCGCATGCGCATCACAACCCGATGGAGCCGTACCGCAACACGCGGTCTGGGCTGTATCGCCCGCGCGTTGTCAAGCGGGTTCCGCGCAGCATCCCGGACGAGGCGTTTAACGAGATCTTCGCGCACCTGCCCTCGCATCGGGACCGCGCCCTGGTGGCGTTCTATGTATCGACGGGGGCACGGGCGTCGGAGTTGCTGAGCGTGACCCAGGGCGGCGTGGATCCCGGACGGCAGTTGATCACGGTGGTACGCAAGGGCTCGCAAGAGAAGCAGGAGCTGCCGGCGTCCTCGGACGCGTTCGTGTGGTTGCGGTTGTATCAGGTGGAGATGGAGGGGCTGATCCCAGGCGGGCAGACCAAACCGTTGTGGTGGACGCGGAGAAAACCATTGCGGCCGTTGACCTATCACGCGGTGCATCGCATGTTCGAGCGGGTCAACGCCAATGCCGGGACCACGGCGACGTTGCACGCGCTGCGCCACACGGCCGCGTATCGGATGGCCCAGGACCCGGCCATGCCGCTCAGCGACGTGCAGTATGTGCTCGGGCATGCCCAGCTGACCACCACACAGATCTACCTCACGCCGCGCAAGGAGGACGTGATCGAGCGGGTCTTGGCCCACCACACCGACCAGATACGCAAGGCCGCGCAGGGCACGCCGCCGCCCGCGCCCGGCTATCGAGCCGAGACCCTTAAATTGCTGTTCGGCAGGAGGATCCCATGACCACTGCCGTGGAGACCGGGCCGGCTACGGGGCCCGCGCCCGGGGTGGGCGATCCCACGGAACCGCAAAGGGTGCAGTCCGATTGGCGAGCACGGTATCCGGCGCGTTCGGTCGCGACCGACTGGCCGGCCACGCGCGCCGATCGCAACGAAGTGGATCACATCGTCGTCGCCGCGGCCTCCGTGCTGCCGTCGGAGCGGGTGCGAGAAGCGCGTCGATGGGGGTTGCCCCTACTGTTGGATTGGCTCACCGACCAACCGGGCGGCACCTGGCAGCAGCGCTGGCTGGCCAGCGGCGCCGATGCGGCCGGCGAGGACTGGGCGCGTGGACCGGAGCAGTGGCTACGCCGCCACGGGAAATATTCCGAGAACCGGTTGCGCTTGATGACCAGCTCGCTGCTGGTGATCGTGGGTGCCGACCTGGTGCGCCCGTCACTGGAGTGGCTGTTGACGGGCGGGAAGAAACGCAAGCTGGTGCGCAATATGGTCCACGGCCGCGACGGCTCTGGCTTCGATCGGTTGCGCCAGTTATGCGAGCAAGACCCAGCGATCAAGCTAGCCGCATTGCAGGACACCATGTTTCGATGCGCGGTGATCGCCGCAGCCAGGGGCGGCACGCTGGCCGATATCACCGTCGGTGACGTCCTGGAGATCCTCGACGTGGAGTGCGCGGTGCGAGGTCGTGCGGATTCGGCATCGGCGACTTTCCGGGTGCTGCGCGAAGCGGGCGTGCTCGGCGCGGATACGCCCACACTGCAAGAGATCCGCAGCCTCGGCCAACGTTCGGTTGCCCAGCTAGTGGATCGTTACCCGATCGCCTGCCGCCCGATGCGCGACATGCTTGTCGCCTACCTGGCCGAGCGACAAACGGCAATCGACTACACCACGCTGGTCGGCTTGGCGTATCACCTGGTGCGGTGCTTTTGGTTTGACCTCGAACAACACCATCCCGGCATCGATTCACTGCGGCTGTCGCGTGAGGTCGCCGGCGCATGGAAACGACGCCTGCAGACCAAGACCAGCATCGTGATTCGCGACGGCGAACGGGTCGAGGTGCAGTCAGAACGCCTCGGCTACCTGGACACGTTGGCCACCGTGCGGGCGTTCTACCTCGATCTGGCCCAATGGGGGCTCGACGACCCAGTCCGCTGGGGCGTATGGGTGGCGCCCTGCCCAATCAGCCAAGAAGATCTCGTTCGGAAAAAGTTCTTCCGGCAGCGCAAAGCCCGCATGGACAGCCGCACCCGTGAACGGCTGCCGGTGCTACCCATTCTCGTAGAAGCTGTCGACCGGTGGCGCCGCGAATCGGAGCAGCTGCTTCAAGCAGGCCAACAGACCCCTGCCGGGCGGCAGTTCACTGCCGCAGGCAAGACGCTGACCCGGATCGGCCGGCCGCACGCGGCCACCGACAGCGTCTGGGTGCATGATCCCGAAACCGACAAGCCGTGGCTGCTCAACCGCAACGAGGAGCACGCCTTCTGGGCATGGGCGGTCATTGAGGTGTTCCGTCACACCGGCGTCCGGGTCGAGGAACTCCTGGAACTTAGCCATCACAGCTTGATCCAGTACCGGCTGCCCAGTACTGGTGAACTGGTGCCGCTGCTGCAGATCGCCCCATCTAAGACCGACGCCGAACGGCTCATCGTGGTAAGTCCCGAACTGGCCGACGTGCTCAGCGTCGTCATCTACCGCGTCCGCAGGGCCGATGGCGCCATTCCGCTCGTGCGTGCCCGCGACAGCCACGAACTGGTGTGGCAGCCTCCAGCGCCGCTGCTGTTCCAACGCCGCACCCGAGCCGAGCATCGTTCTCTCGGAGGTACATTCGTCGCATCCTTGCTCGATGAGGCCCTCGCCCACACCCGGTTGACCGATCCCGGCACTGGCCAACCGTTGCACTTCACCCCGCACGACTTCCGCCGGATGTTCATCACCGACGTTGTGCTCAATGGCCTGCCTCCGCACATCGCGCAAGTCATCGCCGGACATCGCGACATCGGCGTGACTATGGGCTACAAGGCCGTCTACCCTGACGAAGCAATCACTGCCCACCTCGCCTTCATCGCTCGCCGCCGAGCGCTGCGACCAACCGAGGAATACCGGGTACCCACCGACGAGGAATGGCAGAAGTTCCTCGGTCACTTCGAACGCCGCAAGGTTTCGATCGGCACCTGCGGTCGCGCGTTCGGAACGCCGTGCATCCACGAACATTCCTGTGTCCGTTGCGCATTGCTCTGGCCTGACCCCACACAACGAGTCCGGTTGGCTGAGATCCGTGACAACCTCAAAGCCCGCATCGTCGAAGCCCAACGCGAGCGCTGGCTCGGCGAAGTCGAGGGACTCCAGATCAGCCTCTCCGGTGCCGAAGACAAACTCGCCCAGATCCAAAGGCGCTGTAAAGCAACATCAACGACAGCTCACCTCGGAATCCCCGCCTTCCCAGCCGAAAAATGACGCGTCCGAATAATAACCGCACACATGTTCAGTTCAGAGAACACCTGGGCGTAGCGGTCCACCCGAGGCATCAAAGTCAGTGCAGTGTCGAATGATTCACTCGGCAATGGGCGCAGCAGTGTCTTCTCAAACACCCAGTCCTGGCCCACACTGGTGGCCCGGTTACCGACACGTCGAGCGTCATCGGCGTCATCGGCGGCCTCCAGCAGCGTATTGAGCTCCTCGATCGAGTCCACCACCGGCATCGGCACGCAATGATTGCGGCGAAACCGCCCGCCCTCGCCCTCCACACCGCCTTTCTCGTGGCTGCCCTCATGGCCGGGCTGGCAATACCAAGCCTCAAAACCGAAGTGCGACTTGAACGCAATCCAACGCTCATTCTCCTGCCGGGAACGCCCG
>DATJQO010000096.1:0-26525 GCA_035505695.1 Mycobacterium sp. | reverse complement strand
CTGCGTTCGCGCTTGGACGGGTGTGATGTGGCGGTTATTGATGTCGACGACCCGCGTATTGCCGCCCAGCCGAGTACGGGGTTGCCGGTGCCGGCGGCGGATGAGATCGCTTATTTGATTTACACGTCGGGTACTACCGGTACGCCCAAGGGCGTGGCCGTCAGCCATCGCAATGTGACCCGACTGCTGGAGTCACTGGACAACGAGCTGGATCTGTCGGCGGGACAGGTCTGGACGCAGAGTCATTCCCTGGCCTTTGACTACTCGGTGTGGGAGATCTGGGGTGCGCTGCTGCATGGTGGGCGGCTGGTCGTGGTGCCCGAGTCGGTGGTCCGCTCAGCGGAAGACGTCCACGCCCTGCTGGCAGCCGAACAAGTCAGCGTGTTGAGCCAAACCCCCTCGGCGTTTTACGCGCTGCAAACCGCCGACGACCTATCGCCCGAGCGGGGAGATCAGCTAAAGCTGGAGACGGTGGTATTCGGCGGAGAAGCGCTGGAACCGCAGCGTCTCGGGACTTGGTTGGAGCATCATCCGCAGTTGCCGCGTCTGATCAATATGTATGGCATCACCGAGACCACGGTGCATGCGTCGTTTAGGGAGATCGTGGCCGCCGATGCCGGCAAATCGGTCAGCCCGGTCGGGGTGCCGTTGGCGCATCTGGCGTTTTTTGTGCTGGATGCTTGGTTGCGTCCGGTGCCTGCTGGGGTGGTCGGCGAGTTGTACGTGGCCGGAGCCGGGCTGGCGTATGGGTATGTGCGCCGGCCCGATCTAACCGCGACGCGGTTCGTGGCCTGTCCGTTCGGCGGTTTCGGATCCCGCATGTATCGCACCGGCGACCTGGTGTGCTGGGGCGCCGACGGGCAACTGGACTATCTGGGCCGCGCCGATGATCAGGTCAAGATCCGCGGGTTCCGCATCGAGCTGGGCGAGGTGCAGGCCGCGCTGGCCGGCATGGACGGCGTGGGCCAGGCGGTGGTGATCGCCCGCGAGGACCGTCCCGGCGATAAGCGCCTGGTGGGCTATGTCACCGGGAGTGTCGACCCGGCCGCCGCGCGCGCGAACCTGGCCGAGCGGTTGCCGCCGTATATGGTGCCGGCCGCGATCGTGGTGCTCGCGGCGCTGCCGTTGACGGTCAACGGCAAGCTCGACAAGCGAGCGTTGCCGGCACCGGAATACCAGGACGGCGATCATCACCGCGCCCCGGGCAGCGCAGTCGAGGAGATCTTGGCCGGCATCTACGCCCAAGTCCTCGGGCTCGAACGCGTCGGCGTTGACGACTCGTTCTTCGAGCTGGGCGGGGACAGCATTCTGTCGATCCAGGTGGTCGCCCGGGCTCGCGCGGCCGGTGTGCTGTGCAGACCTCGCGATATTTTCGTCGAGCAGACCGTGGCCCGGCTGGCCCGGGTGGCCGGTGCGGCCACCGGTGCGGCCGACCTGGTCGACGAGGGCCTCGGGGCCGTGGTCCCCACCCCGATCATGCGCTGGCTGCACAGCGTCGAAGGCGAGGTTGACCAGTTCAACCAGACCATCGTGGTGCAGGCCCCCGCGGGCATCAACGAGACCGGTGTGGTAGCGGTGCTGCAGGCCTTGCTGGATCGCCACGCCATGTTGCGAGCGCGCGTCGACGATGATGGCGCCGGAGGTTGGTCGCTTTGGGTGCCCGAACCGGGGTCGGTGGCCGCCGGCGATCACCTGCAATCGGTGGACGTGCTGTCCGATGAGACATTGGTGGCCGCCCGGTCGCGATTGAACCCGTCCGCCGGAGTGATGCTGAGCGCGTTGTGGGTGGCCTCCACCGGACGATTAGTGGTGATCATTCACCATCTGGCCGTCGACGGCGTATCCTGGCGAATTCTGCTCGAAGACCTCAACATCGCGTGGGCGCAGCATCACAGCGGACAACAGGTGGCGTTGCCGGTCGGCGGTACATCGTTTGCCAGGTGGTCCAAGCTGCTGGCTGAGCACGCGTATGCCCCCGGAGTCGTCCGCTTGGCCGAGGCGTGGCGGCAGGTGGCGGCGACGCCCGCTGCGTTGTCGGCAGTGCAACCCGAGGTGGACACGTTCGCCACGGCCGGGCACTTGTCGGTGGAGCTCGACGTCGAGACGACCCGCATGCTGCTCGGTGCGGTGCCGACGGCGTTCCATGCCGGTGTGCAAGACATCTTGCTGATTGCGTTCGGGTTGGCATGTGCTCAGTTCCTGGGCACCGGGGAAGCGCCGATCGGCATCGATGTCGAGGGACATGGGCGCCAGGAAGAGCTAGCCGCCGACGTGGACCTGTCCCGCACGGTGGGGTGGTTTACGACCGTCTACCCCGTCTCGTTGGTCGTCGGCGAGTTGCATTGGGCGCAAGTGGTCGCCGGTGACGCGGCGCTGGGGGCGGTGATCAAAGACGCCAAAGAGCAGCTGCGGGCCCTGCCGGAGGGTCTGACCTATGGCCTGCTGCGTTATTTGAACCCCGACGTTGACTTGGCCGCGACCGACCCGGCGATCGGATTCAACTACCTGGGGCGTCTTGGCGGCCCTCCCGCAAACATATCCACTGAGCTGTGGCGGATCAGCGAAGAAGACTTGACGGCCACCGGCGCGGCCACCGCAATCCACGTGCCACTGATGCATACCGTGGAACTGAACGCCAGCACCGTCGACACCGACACCGGCCCGCACCTGCATGCCAACTGGACCTGGGCGCCCTCGGCACTGGATCGCTCGCAGGTCGCCCGGCTCAGCCAACTATGGCTGGACGCGTTGGCCGGTATCTGCGCCCACGTACAAGGTGGCGGTGGCGGGTTGACACCCACCGACATCACACCGGCCCGTCTTAGCCAGCAGCAGATCGACGACCTGCAGCACCAATACCGGATCGCTGACATTCTGCCCCTGACTCCCCTGCAGGAGGGGCTGCTCTTTCACGCCCGAGCCGCCCAGAGCGCCGACGACGACATGTATGCGGTGCAGCTGGATATCAGCGTGACCGGCCCACTCGACCCACACCGCCTGCGGGAAGCGGTCCAGACAGTGGTCGACCGGCATCCCAACCTGGTGGCCCGATTCTGCGAACGCTTCGACCAGCCGGTGCAGATCATCCCGGCCGATCCCGGGGCGCACTGGCGATATGTCGACTTGCAGGCCAACGGCAGCGATCTCGACGAGCGGGTTCAGCAGCTGTGCGCTGACGAACGCGCCGCGGTGTGCGACCTGGCCGACCAGCCGGCCTTCCGCGCAGCTTTGATCCGCACGGCACACGATCGATACCGGTTCGTGCTCACCAATCACCACATCGTGTTCGACGGCTGGTCGCTGCAGATTCTATTGCGCGAGATCTTCGCCAGCTATTACGGCCTGCGGCTGCCCGCAGCGGTGCCCTATCGCAGATTCATCGCCTGGCTGGCCGATCGAGACGTTGATGCCGCCCGTGCGGCCTGGCGTGAGATCTTCGCCGGCTTCTCCACTCCGACCCTGGTTGGTCCGCCGGATCGGTTCGGGCTCGGGCCGCGAGGCCTTCGATTGTTCACTGTGTCTGAACAAACCACCAGCGCCGTCAGTGAGCTGGCACGCTCAAGCCATACCACCGTCAGCACCGTGTTGCAGGGTGCCTGGGCGCTGCTGCTGGCGTCGCTGACGGGTCAGCATGATGTCGCTTTCGGCGCCGTGGTCTCGGGCCGGTCGGCCGAGGTGGCCGGCGTGGACTCCATGGTGGGGCTGCTGATCAGCACCGTCCCGGTGCGGGCGACCATCACACCGGCAACCACTAGCGCTGACCTGCTCGACCAGTTGCAGCGCGCGCACAACGACACGCTCGAGCACCAGCACGTGGCACTCACCGACATCCACCGCATCACCGGTCACGATCGGTTGTTCGACACGGTTTTCGTGTACGAAAACTATCCGGCGGACACGGCCGCATTGTCGAGCGTCGACGAGTTGGCGATCGCCGAGCTCACCATCCGGGATTACTACCACTACCCCTTGGCGATCCAAGCCGCGCCGGACGACGAACTGGCCCTTCGTGTTCAATTCCGCACCGATCTTTTCGACGCGGCGAGCATCGAAGCGCTGATCGAGCGGTTCGAGCGGATACTGCTGGCCATGACCGCCGAGCCGACACGGGCGCTGTCGTCGCTGAATGTGCTGGACTTCGGTGAGCTCGCCCAGCCCATTACCCCGGCCGCGTCGGCACCCGGGGTTGGCGGTACCGGCGGTGGGCTCTGCGCCCCGGTTACCGCGGTCGAGCAAACCGTGGCCGACATCTTCGCACGGGTGCTGGGCGTAGACGGCGTGGCTGCCGATCAGTCGTTTTTCGAGCTGGGCGGGGACTCCATTTCCGCGCTGCGGGCGGTCGCCGCAATCAACGCAACGCTCGACGTCCACCTTGCGGTGTCAACCTTTTTCGACGCGCCGTCGGTGAGAAGTTTGAGCGAGCAGCTGGACGGATCTGCCGGCTCGGTGGAAAAGGTTTCCGGCCGGGGACCGGCCGGCGAGCTCTAAGACCAACGTCGACCACATCGACGTCCCTCGTTCACCCGACCCCGACGAAGCCGCGTTCTTGGTTGCACTGACCGGCCTGACGGAAGCCTTGCCTCCTGTCGGGCCTCATTGGGGCTGCTACCAGATAAGGGGCAGCAGACGATAGCGAACCTTGCGCATGTACTCGCGGTATCCGGCCAGCTCCTCTTGCAGCAGCTTTTCTTCGTCGCGAATGCGCGAGGCGAGCACGACTGCGCCAGGTAGGAGGAAGACGAGTCCCCAATAGGAACCGAGCGCAAGGGGGATGCCGGCCATCATGATCAGATTTCCCGTGTACATGGGATGCCGCACCAGTCCGTAGAGACCGGTGGAGGCGAGCGTCTGGCCTGTCTCGACCCGAACGGTTGCGGCCGCGTAGCTGTTCTGAACGACCACGAGCAGCGCCCAAAACAATCCCACGGCCACCAGAACATCGCCGAGCAAGCAGATCGCCGTTGGTACCCGCGACCAGCCGAAGCGATGGTCAAGGGCGCTGACCACAACCGTTGCTGCCAGCGATAACCACCAGCCACCCATAATGGTCTTCTGCACCGTTCGGGTCTCCGCCGCCGGGCCACCGCGCATGCGGCGCTGATGGGCAGCCGGATTCGTGCGGTACAAGTAGAGGCCGGGAATCCAGGTCGAAAGGGCAAACACCGCCAAAAACACCCATGCTTGCCAGTAATCGAAGGTGAATGCTGCCATAAACAAGATCCAGCCGAACACGACAAGCTCAACAAGCCCCGATACCAGCATCTTCGGGATGGATGTCACGGGTCTCCTTCTGTTCGTATCTCAGGCGAGCACAAGCAACGCAGTATCGATGCCGGCAGCCACAAGAGCGGTGCAGGGCTGAATTTACCGTTGGCTGCCCGAGGATGTGCGCCACCGGTGGCGCTCCCCGGCAACCGAGCGGCTAACGGCTACCGTTGTCCTGAGGCTCGCAAGACGCGGAGTCATCGGTCGCGACCATGGCCGGTGATCGCGACGGTCTCCCGCCCCCCGGAGTGCCCACATGACCACAGCGCGTGTACCCAAACTGCCGCTCGACGAAGCCAGAGCCGCTGCCGACGAGGCGGCCGTGCCCGATTACATGGCCGAGCTCAGCATCTTCCAAGTGCTGCTCAACCATCCGCCCCTGGCCCGCGCCATCAATGACCTACTCGCCACCATGCTGTGGCATGGCGCCCTGGACCCACGGTTGCGGGAGTTGGTAATCATGCGGATCGGCTGGCTCACCGCGTGCGACTACGAGTGGACGCAGCACTGGCGGGTCGCGTCGGGACTCGGCGTGACGGCCGACGACCTGCTCGGGGTGCGCGACTGGCAGGGGTACGACGGGTTCGGCCCCACCGAACGCGCCGTGCTGGCGGCCACCGACGACGTGGTGAGCGACGGCGCGGTCAGCGCCGCCAGCTGGGCCGCCTGTGAGCGCGAATTGCAGGGTGACACAACCGTCCTCGTTGAACTCGTCGCCGCCATCAGCGCGTGGCGAATGGTCGCGTCCATGCTGCACAGCCTCCAGGTTCCGCTGGAGGAGGGCGTGTCGAGCTGGCCGCCGGACGGACAGGCGCCCGCCGTCGCTCATTGACCTGGCGATCACCAACTCCTAGCGTCTGGCCAATGCGAACCGGAGTTGCCGAGATGCTCGCCGTCGAATTCCCGATCTGCGCGTTCAGCCACTGCCGCGATGTGGTGGCCGCGGTCACCAACGCGGGCGGATTCGGGATCCTCGGCGCCGTCGCGCACAGCCCCCAACGACTGGAAAACGAGCTCACCTGGATCGAGGAACAGACCGGCGGCAAACCTTACGGCGTCGATTTGCTGTTGCCGCCCAAGTACGTCGGCGCTGAGGAAGGCGGGATCGACGCCAAACAGGCCCGCCAGTTGTTGCCCGAGGAGCACCGCGCCTTCGTCGACGACCTACTGGCCCGGTATGGGGTCAACGCACCGGCTGAGGAGGCCCGGCCGTCGGCGGGCGGCCTCAACATCTCGCCCAAGGGCTATGAGCCGCTGCTCGAGGTCGCCTTCGCCCACCGGATCCGGCTGATCGCCAGCGCGCTCGGCCCACCCCCCGCCGACCTCGTCGAACGCGCTCATGATCGCGACGTGCTGGTCGCCGCACTGGCCGGCACCACTCGGCACGCGCAGCGGCACGCGGCCGCGGGTGTCGACCTGATCGTCGCGCAAGGGACGGAGGCCGGCGGGCATACCGGCGAGGTCGCAACCATGGTGCTGGTTCCCGAGGTGGTGGATGCGGTCGCCCCCGTTCCGGTACTCGCCGCCGGTGGCATCGCGCGCGGTCGCCAGATTGCGGCGGCCCTGGCGCTGGGTGCCGAAGGGGTGTGGTGCGGCTCGGTATGGCTGACCACCGAAGAGGCCGAGACGCCGCCAGTGGTCAAGGACAAGTTTTTAGCCGCCAGCTCCTCGGATACGGTGCGATCACGATCCATGACGGGTAAGCCGGCGAGAATGCTGCGTACCGCTTGGACCGACGAGTGGGACCGGCCGGAACATCCCGACCCACTCGGTATGCCCCTGCAGACTGCGCTGGTCACCGAGCCGCAGATGCGCATCAATCAGGCGGCCGCGCACCCGGGCGCCAAGGCGCGTGAGCTGGCTACCTACTTCGTCGGGCAGGTGGTCGGCTCGCTCGACCGGGTCCGCCCGGCGCGCTCGGTGGTGCTCGAGATGGTCGAGGAATTCATCGACACGGTCGGGCGGCTGGAGAGCCTCGTCGAGAAGTGACCAGCGCCACCCAGCTCGATGTATCTACGCAGCTCAAAGGCCTGAACCTGGCCGAAACCTGTGTGCCCACCACCGGAAACCGTAAAGATTCGAAAACGTGGCCCGGATGAGTTTGACCCTGTCGGACCCGTCGTGCATTATCGGTCGGGTAAGCACCTCGTTAGGTGAGGCGTCCACACGAATACAGGCCACTGACCCCGAACGTCGAAAGACGCCCCGGGTCAGGACAGCTCCTCCCGGCTTAAGGGTTGAGCCCAGGTGGCTTCCGGGATACCGGACACGTCGTGTGGTGCCAAAGCTCTGACGAGCGGGGTGCGGATCTCCGACGGTCGTCGGGTTTCTGCTCCTCATGCTGCGTGTAGATCGCGTGCGGACAAGCGCGCGCGTCATGACCGCGAGGAGGTGAGGGACGTATGACATCGAGCGATAGTCCGGGCCGAAGTCCGAACTACGTTTCGTCCCGATCCGATCTCCGACACGACGCTCTCGGCTGAGTCGTCGCAGCGCCAAAAGGTCTAGCGGCCAAGCCTTCTGGGATCGGAACCACAAGGAACCGCGAAGGGACGGGACACGTCAGTCCAGTAAGTCCTTAAGTCCAGGAGGCGATCATGACCGCAGTTCTCTACGACGAAGTGGTAACCGTCGCGCCCACCCGCACCCTGACGGTGGTGCGCGACACCGACACCATTCCGGCCCGCGCTGCCAAGAAGGCGGCGCCCCGCGTCGACACCCCACCCTTCGGTATCGGTGGTGACCCGCTGGTCGACGGCGCCGCCCGGTTGCTGACCGTCGGCGTGCGTCACGTGTACGCGGCGCTGTGGCGCGTTGGTGTGCTCGATGTCCGGGCCTAGTGGCGATCGCAAGCGCGGCGCAGCCCGGGCGCGGCGGGTCGCCACCATCGGCTAGTGGCGATCGCAAGCGCGGCGCAGCCCGGGCGCGGCGGGTCGCCACCATCGGCTAGTGGCGGCGAGCAACCGGTGCTCCAAGGGGCTACCTGGCCGCAGGTTTCCTGAGGCCAGGTAGCCCCTTGGAGTGCAGCGTTCGCCTAGAATCGGCTCATTGGCGTCGATCCGGCCATCACCGGGGAGCCTTCGGAAGAACGGCCGAACTGGCTCAGTAGAACCGAACGGGTAGGCCCGTCACAGCCCTCAATGAGCGGCCGCGCGCCCGCGCGGCAAGCGGGGTGGTACCGCGGCGCTCGCGCACCTGGCGCGTCGTCGTCCCCGGCCTGGACATGATGGCCAAGGAGACGACCAGACGTGACCGAGAACACAGATGTCAGGACGTACCCGAAGCCGGCCGGCGGGGCGCCCGACTTTCCGGCGCTCGAGCTGGAGGTCCTCGGCTACTGGGCCCGCAACGACACCTTTCGGGCCAGCATCGCGCGCCGCGAGGGCGCCCCGGAATACGTGTTTTACGACGGGCCACCGTTCGCCAACGGGTTGCCGCACTATGGGCACCTGCTCACCGGCTATGTGAAAGACATCGTGCCGCGGTACCGCACCATGCGCGGCTACAAGGTGGAGCGCCGTTTCGGCTGGGACACCCACGGGCTGCCCGCGGAACTGGAGGTGGAGCGCCAGCTCGGTATCAACGACAAGTCCCAGATCGACGACATGGGGATCGCCGCATTCAACGAGGCCTGCCGCGAATCGGTGCTGCGCTACACCGACGAATGGCAAGCGTACGTGACCCGCCAGGCGCGCTGGGTGGACTTCGACAACGACTACAAGACGCTCGACCTCTCCTACATGGAGTCGGTGATCTGGGCGTTCAAACAACTGTGGGACAAGGGCCTGGCCTACGAGGGCTACCGCGTGTTGCCCTACTGCTGGCGTGACGAAACCCCGTTGTCCAACCACGAATTGCGGATGGACGACGACGTCTACCAAAGTCGCCAGGACCCGGCGATCACGGTCGGATACAAGGTGGTCGGCGGCGAACTGGACGGGGCCTACCTCTTGGTGTGGACCACGACGCCGTGGACGCTGCCGTCGAATCTTGCGGTCGCCGTCAACCCCGACGTGACCTACGTCCAGGTCCTGGTTGGCGAGCGCCGGTTCGTGCTGGCCGAGGCCCGGCTCGGCGCCTACGCCCGCGAGCTGGGCGAACAGCCCGAAATCGTCGGCACCTATCGCGGGGCCGACCTGCTGGGCACCCGTTACCTGCCGCCGTTCCCGTATTTCATGGACACGCCCAAGGCATTCCACGTGCTGGCAGGGGATTTCGTCACCACCGAAGACGGCACCGGCGTCGTGCACATGGCGCCGGCCTACGGCGAAGACGACATGGCCACCACCGACAACGTCGGCATCGTGCCGGTGACGCCGGTTGACTCCAAAGGCCGCTTCGACGCCACTGTCCCGGACTACCAGGGGCAGCGCGTCTTTGACGCCAACGCGCACATCATCCGTGACCTGAAAAACCAGAGCGGCCCGGCGGCGGCGAACGGAGCGCTGCTGGTCCGCCACGAAACCTATGAGCACCCCTACCCGCACTGCTGGCGGTGCCGCAACCCGCTCATCTATCGGGCGGTGTCGTCCTGGTTCGTCGCGGTCACCGAGTTCCGGGACCGCATGGTGGAACTCAACCAGCAGATCACCTGGTATCCCGAGCATGTCAAGGACGGCCAATTCGGTAAGTGGCTGCAGGGCGCACGCGACTGGTCGGTATCCCGAAACCGCTACTGGGGCAGCCCAATTCCGGTGTGGAAGTCCGACGACCCGGCCTACCCACGCATCGACGTGTACGGCAGCCTCGACGAGCTGGAGCGTGACTTCGGAGTGCGGCCCACCAACCTGCACCGGCCCTACATCGACGAACTCACCCGGCCCAACCCCGACGACCCGACCGGTCGCAGCACGATGCGGCGCATCCCGGACGTGCTCGACGTGTGGTTCGACTCCGGCTCGATGCCCTATGCCCAGGTGCACTACCCGTTCGAAAATGCGGATTGGTTCGACGGCCATTACCCGGGTGACTTCATCGTGGAATACATCGGGCAGACCCGCGGCTGGTTTTACACGCTGCACGTGCTGGCTACCGCCCTGTTCGACCGGCCGGCATTCAAAACCTGTGTGGCGCACGGGATCGTGCTGGGTTCCGACGGCCAGAAGATGAGCAAGTCGCTGCGCAACTACCCGGACGTCTCCGAGGTGTTCGACCGCGACGGCGCCGATGCGATGCGCTGGTTCCTGATGGCATCGCCGATCCTGCGGGGCGGCAATCTGATCGTCACCGAACAAGGCATCCGCGACGGCGTACGCCAGGTCCTGCTGCCGCTGTGGAACGCCTATACCTTCTTGGCCCTCTACGCACCCAAAGTCGGTAGCTGGCGCACCGATTCGGCGCAGCTGCTGGATCGCTACATCCTGGCCAAACTCGCCGAGCTGCGCGACGACCTCACCGAGTCGATGGACACCTGCGATATCTCCAGAGCGTGTGAGCAGCTGCGCCAGTTCACCGAGGCGTTGACGAATTGGTATGTACGGCGGTCGCGTTCGCGGTTCTGGGAGGAAGACGTTGACGCCATCGACACCCTGCACACCGTGCTGGAGGTGACCGCGAGGCTGGCCGCGCCGCTGCTTCCGTCGGTAACCGAGATCATCTGGCGCGGTCTCACCGGCGGGCGTTCGGTGCACCTAACCGACTGGCCGCAAGCAGCTGACCTGCCCGCCGACCCCCACCTGGTCTCGGCGATGGATCAAGTCCGCGAAGTGTGCTCGGCCGCCTCCTCGCTGCGCAAAGCCAAGAAGCTGCGGGTGCGCTTGCCGTTGCCGAAACTCACTGTGGCCGTGGAAAACCCGCAGCGGCTGGAGCCGTTCGTCGACCTGATCGCCGACGAGCTCAACGTCAAGCGCGTCGAGCTGACCGATGCGATCGACACCTACGGTCGTTTCGAGCTCGCCGTCAACGCCCGAGTGGCCGGGCCGCGGCTGGGCAAGGACGTGCAAGTCGCCATCAAGGCGGTCAAGGCGGGCGAGGGCGCCGTCAATCCGGACGGCACCTTGACCGCGGGTCCTGCGGTGCTGCAACCCGAGGAGTACAGCTCACGGCTGGTCGCCGCCGATCCTGAGTTCACTGCGGCGCTGCCCGATGGGGCCGGCCTGGTGGTGCTGGACGGCACGGTGACCCCGGAGTTGGAAGCCGAAGGGTGGGCCAAGGACCGAATCCGGGAGCTGCAGGAACTGCGCAAGTCGAGTGGGCTGGACGTGTCCGACCGGATCTCCGTGGTGATGTCGGTGCCTGCCGAGCGGGCCGAGTGGGCGCGCACCCACCGCGACCTGATCGCCGGGGAGATCTTGGCCACCAGCTTCGAATTTGGTGAGCCGGCTGATGGGGCGGAGATCGGCGACGGCGTGCGGGTGAGCATCACCAAGGCGTAGCCGCGTTAGGCTCGTGGCCAGATCGACCGCGCAGCGCTTGGTGGGCATGCGGCCAGAACGGCATGCCGACCACGACCGTTGCGCCGGTCGCGATCAGCCCGACCGCGACGTCGACGCTCTGGCGGCCCTCCCGTGCCCAGTACACATCCTCGAGGTCCAGCAACAGGGCAAGCTCGTCGACGATCATCGCGTTCGCCGAGCCGAAAGCGACCGCAGCGGCAGGGTGGCGTCGTTGTTTTTCGGTACCGCGCAGCCCCACGGCTCCCACCATCGCCAACAGTACGATCACAATGTTGTAGTGGTGAAAGTGCTTGCCGCCCAGCGATACACCGCCACCTGATGGCCCGTGGCCGGCGCGGATCCAGTGCGTGAGCCTGCGCAGACCGGCGAAGGTGAGGGTGAACGACGCCCAAGCCAAAACCGTGGCCTGTTCTCCCGGTTGCAGCCGCTTGCCCCCATTGGTGGCGGAGCCGCGACCATCGTGACGTCGGGGCTTCCCCGGGCCCGGTTTGCATCAGCCCGCCTTGACCGCTCGCCAGCGCTGCCTGCTGCCCTGGACTTCGACATCGACGTCGCGAAATCCGGCTGCCCGCAGGCGATTCGGCAGCTCGTCTGGAGGAATAGGGTTGCACGTGTCACGAATATGCAGAATCCGGAACCGCAGCGACGGCACCCCGTCGCTGCCGGCGAAGACACCGCCGGGGCGAAGCACCCGGAAGGCCTCGGCGAACAGTCGATTCTGCTGTTCCGTGGTCGGGACGTGATGCAGCATGGTGAAGGAGACCACCGAGCTGAACTCATCGGCCGGCAATCTGGTGTCGGTGCCGTCGGCGTTGACGATGTGCGCCCGCTCGCCATAGAGCTGCTGCAGCCGCTGCGCCATCGGCGGATCGATTTCCACCGCGGTCAGCCGGGGCGTCTTGTCGACGAGTACGCGCAGAATCGCCCCGTATCCCGGTCCGATCTCGAGTGTGTTATCGCCCAGTTCCGCGTCGGCCAATACCCAGGGCAGCAGCTGGTCTTGCACCTGCTTCGCCCATCGGTCGGAGTTACAGCACAGCCGGTGGCAGAGGTTCATGGCCATATCGAACGACGTTAGACCAATAACATCTGCAGTTGTGGAGTCCCGTTGGGTGCTGCACCTCGACATGGACGCGTTCTTCGCCTCCGTCGAACAACTCACCCGACCGACCTTGCGGGGACGGCCGGTGCTGGTCGGCGGCTTGGGGGGCCGCGGTGTGGTGGCCGGCGCCAGCTACGAAGCGCGCGTGTTCGGCGCCCGCTCGGCCATGCCCATGCATCACGCTCGCCGGCTGATCGGGGTGACCGCGGTGGTGTTGCCGCCTCGCGGCGTGGTGTACGGGGTGGCCAGCCGACGGGTCTTCGAGACAGTGCGTAGCGTGGTGCCCGTCGTCGAGCAGCTGTCCTACGACGAAGGCTTCGCCGAGCCGCCGCAACTCGCCGGAGCGTCCGCCGAGGACGTCGAGGAGTTCTGCGAGGACTTGCGGCGACGGGTCCGTGCCGAGACCGGCCTGGTCGCCTCGGTCGGCGCCGGGTCGGGCAAGCAGATCGCCAAGATCGCCTCCGGTCTGGCCAAACCCGATGGCATTCGGGTGGTGCGGCGCGCCGAGGAACGGTTGCTGCTGGGTGGGTTGCCGGTGCGGCGGCTGTGGGGCATCGGTCCGGTGGCCGAGGAGAAGCTGAATCGGCTCGGCATCGAGACCATCGGGGAGCTGGCCGCGCTGACCGACGCCGAGGCGGCCAACATTCTGGGGGCGACGGTCGGGCCGGCGCTGCACCGGCTGGCGCGCGGCATCGACGACCGCCCCGTCGCCGAGCGCGCCGAAGCCAAGCAGATCAGCTCCGAGTCGACCTTCGCGGTCGATCTGACCAGCCTCGAGCAGCTGCGTGAGGCGATCGACCCGATCGCTGAGCATGCCCACCAACGGCTGCTTCGCGACGGCCGCGGGGCGCGGACCGTCACCGTGAAGCTCAAGAAATCCGACATGAGCACGCTGACCCGTTCCGCGACGTTGCCCTATGCGACGACCGAGCCCGGCGCGCTGATCGCGGTGGCGCGACGGCTGCTGCTCGACCCGCGTGAGATCGGGCCCATCCGCCTTCTGGGCGTGGGTTTTTCGGGATTGAGCGACGTGCGCCAGCAGTCGCTGTTCCCGGACTTGGAGCTGGCGGGGGAGATGTCGGAGGAACAGCCCGTCCAGACCGCGACCGAGGCCATGTTCGCCCCGACTTCCGAGACCGACGACGCTGGTTGGCGGGTGGGCGACGATGTCGCTCACCGCGACCTCGGGCACGGCTGGGTGCAGGGGGCCGGCCACGGCGTCGTCACCGCGCGGTTCGAGACCCGCAGCTCCGGCCCGGGCCCGGCCCGAACGTTCCCCGCCGACACCGCCGACATCGTCAAAGCCAACCCCGTCGACTCCCTGGACTGGCCGGACTATCTGGGCGCGCTGCAGGCCGACGCCCTGTCAACCCCAGCGGGCGATGACCTCGTCGACGGGTAATTTCCCGGCCAGCGCCGCCATCACCAGGATCCGCGCCTGCGGCGGTCGCAGCCGGGACACCATCAGCGCGCCCGCCGCCGCCATCTCGTGCCCGGGCCCATAGCTGGCACCGACGCGACCGCCGGGAACACGGGTGGAAACGGCGACGACGATCCCGTTGCGGCAATGACGGCGCACGGCGTCGACGACTGCGGGACCGGCGTTGCCCGAACCCACCGCTTCCAGCACCACGGCCTGCGCACCGGCGGCCACACACGCGTCAAGGGCGACGGCGTCACTGCCCAGATACGCCGTGACGATGTCCACCCGCGGTGCAGCGGCGGCGCTCAGATCGCCGAGGTAGGGCCGAGTCTTGGTGCCCGTCAACGTCACCGCGCCGGTGATCGTGCCGATCAGCTGACCGGCGAAGCCGCTCAAGTCCTCGGTAGCCACCTTGTGCATGCCCAGCGGCTGCAGCACCCGGCCGGCGAAACACACCAGGACCCCCAGGTCGCGGGCGCCCGGGTGGCCCGCCACGGCCAGTGCGGCGCGCAGATTGCCCGGCCCATCAGCGTCGGGGGCGTCGGCGCTGCGCATCGCTCCGGTCAGCACCACCGGAGGCGCGCCGGCGTACACCACTTCGAGCCAGAGCGCGGTCTCTTCCAAGGTGTCGGTGCCGTGCGTGACCACCACACCGTCGGCGCCCCCATCGGTCGCGGCCTGCACGGCCGCGCGGATCCGATCCCAATCGGCCGGCATCAGCTGCGAGCTGTCCAGCGCCATCAGGTCGACGACGTCGACGTCGAGGCCCGAAACCAGTTCCGCGCCGCTATAGGTGGGCCGGTGCACGCCGTCGCTGCCGGTACTGGTCGATATCGTGCCCCCGGTGGCGATGACGGTGAGGCGGCCCATAGTGGAATCATTCCGCACGCTGCCCGCGAACATCGACGAGCGTGCGTCCGCATTAGGGGATGATGAGAGAGTGCCCGAGGAACCTACAGGATCGACTGAGCCGATGACCTCAGCCGACAAGGCGGGGGATGACGGGACCGCCGAGCGCGCGGCCTGCGCGCCGCAGAATGCGCCGAGACGACTGCGTCTGCTGTTGTCGGTCGCGGCGGTCGTCCTGGCCCTCGACGTCGTCACCAAGGTGCTTGCCGTCAGGCTGTTGCCGCCCGGTCAGCCGGTGCCCATCATCGGCGACACGGTGACCTGGACTTTGGTACGCAACTCGGGTGCCGCGTTCTCGATGGCGACCGGGTACACCTGGGTGCTGACACTGATCGCGACGGGTGTGGTGGTTGGCATTTTCTGGATGGGCCGGCGGCTGGTGTCGCCCTGGTGGGCGGTGGGACTCGGGATGATCCTGGGCGGTGCCATGGGTAACCTGGTCGACCGCTTCTTCCGATCGCCGGGGCCGCTGCGCGGTCATGTCGTCGACTTCTTGTCGGTCGGCTGGTGGCCGGTGTTCAACGTCGCCGATCCCTCGGTGGTCGGCGGGGCCATCCTGCTGGTCGTGCTGTCGATCTTCGGCTACGACTTCGACACTGTAGGTCGGCGCAAGGCCGACCGGGACACTGTAGGTCGGCGCAAGGCCGACCGGGACAATGTAGGTCGGCGCAAGGCCGACACTGGCACCCCAGGTCGAGGGAGTAAGGCCGACCAGCGCTGATGACCCACCGTTCAATGCCCGTTCCGGAGGGGCTGGGGGGCATGCGCGTGGACGCCGGGCTGTCGCGCCTGCTGGGGCTGTCGCGCAGCGCCGCGGCGGCGCTGGCCGAAAGGGGCGGCGTCGAATTGGACGGTGTGCAGGCAGCCAAGTCGGATCGGTTAACCAGCGGCGCGTGGCTCGAAGTGCGCTTGCCCGAGGCGCCGGCCCCGCTGGAGAACACGCCTGTCGAGATCGAAGGCATGACGATCCTCTATTCCGACGACGACATCGTCGCGGTGGATAAGCCGGCTGCAGTGGCCGCGCATGCGTCGGTGGGCTGGACCGGACCCACGGTGCTCGGCGGCTTGGCCGCCGCCGGGTACCGGATCACGACATCGGGTGTGCACGAGCGACAAGGCATCGTGCACCGCCTCGACGTCGGCACCTCCGGGGTGATGGTGGTGGCGCTTTCCGAGCGCGCCTACACCGCGCTCAAGCGGGCGTTCAAACAGCGCACGGTCGACAAGTGCTATCACGCGCTGGTGCAAGGACATCCGGATCCATCGAGCGGGACGATCGACGCCCCGATCGGCCGGCACCGCGGCGGCGAGTGGAAGTTCGCCGTCACCAAGGACGGCCGGCACAGCATCACCCACTACGACACCTTGGAGGCGTTCGTCGCGGCCAGCTTGCTCGACGTGCATCTGGAGACGGGTCGCACCCATCAGATCCGGGTGCATTTCTCCGCTCTGCATCACCCGTGCTGCGGCGACCTGGTTTACGGGGCCGACCCAAAGCTCGCGAAAAGGCTTGGGCTGCAACGCCAATGGCTGCACGCGCGGTCGCTGTCGTTTGCCCATCCGGCCGACGGCAGGCGGATCGAGATTGTTAGCCCCTACCCGCCCGATCTGCAGCACGCACTTGACGTGTTACGCGAGGACGGGTGATCGTGCGGGCTTGCGCGCCTCAACGAGCACCCGGGCGGAGTGGGCGACGAATGGGCCGTCGGTCTCGATGCGCTCGTGCAGTCGCCGCAGCGGCTCGCGGTAGGCGTCGACCGTGAAGCCGGGCACCGCCCACACCACCTTGCGCAGGAAGTAGATGACGGCGCCGACGTCAAAGAACTCGGCGCGCATCCGCTCCATTCGCATATCCACGATGTCCAATCCGGCGGCTTGCGCTTGCGCGCGTTGGACGTCCGGCTCGCACTCGGCCCATCTTTCGGGTTGCGGCCCGATGAAGTATTCGACTAGCTCCGCCATCGTTGCGGGGCCGATCTGCTGGGCAAAGTAGGTGCCGCCCGGCCGCAGCACCCGGGCGATCTCGCCCCAGCGCACCGGCGTGATGGGATGCCGACTGGTGACCAGGTCGAAAGCCTCGTCGGCGAACGGCAAGCGTGCCTCATTGGACGTCATGACGACCACCACCCCGCGCGGATGCAAGCGTCGGGTGGCTAGGGCGGCGTTGGGCGGCCAGGACTCCGTGGCCGCCATCGTGGGCGGGAATGTCCCAGCCTCCGCAAGCACCTCGCCGCCGCCGGTATCGATGTCGCACGCGGCCGACGCGCCCGCCAACCGGTGGCTCATCAGGCGCTGGTAGCCCCAGGACGGGCGTTCTTCCGTCGCACGGCCGTCCAACCAGGAAAAATCCCAACCGTCGAGGGGGGCCGCGTCGGCCTCGGCCACCAGATCGTCGAATGTGCGACCCATGTCTTGCATTGTCACCGCATTGTCGATCGTGCGGGCCCTCAACTGTCATTGCGGCCACATCGTGTGGCCTGCGGTGCCGACAGGGAAAGTTCCGAGCGTGGACGCATGCGCTCGCCCCGAGTTAGGTTGCGGCGATGAAGTTCGTTTTCGGAGGTTATCGGACTCGGCCGCCCACATGAGCAAACCAGCCGAAAGCATCGCCCGCACCGCTGATCTCCTGGAGGCGGAGGCGGCTCGCCCCGGGACCTCTGGCTAGCCAGTTAGTCAGCGATCACCCGCGGATTACCTTGGGTAACAAGCGGATGGACCGCGTGCGTAACCGCGCCTTTGCCATGTTCACCGACTCCGACGCCGCCAAGGGCGAAATCGGGAACGGAGACACCGCAATTCGACAGGCGAAGCGAGAGGTTTGTGCGGGCGACCCGAGGGATACATTGGTGACAGCATGAGCCTGCCAAAACCTGATCTTGCGACCACTGTCGTCATCACCGGCGCCTCGTCCGGTATCGGCGCCGAATTGGCGCGCGGCCTGGCCCGCCGCGGCTTCCCGCTGCTGCTGGTCGCGCGGCGCCGTGAGCGCCTCGACGATCTGGCCAACGAGGTGGGAAAGGAATACTCGATCGCCGTCGAGGTGCTACCGCTGGACCTGGGCGACGGCAAGGCCCGCGCGAAGTTGGCGGATCGGCTGCACAAGGAACCGATCGCCGGGCTGTGCAACAGCGCGGGGTTCGGCACCAGCGGCGTCTTCCACGAGCTGCCGGTCGAGCGCGAGAGCCAGGAGGTCACCCTCAATGCCCTGGCGTTGATGGAGCTCACCCACGCGGCGTTGCCCGGCATGGTCGAGCGCGGTGCCGGCGCGGTGCTCAACATCGCCTCGATCGCCGGGTTTCAGCCGGTGCCGTACATGGCGGTCTACTCGGCAACCAAGGCGTTCGTGCAGACGTTCTCCGAAGCCGTGCACGAGGAGCTGCACGGTAGCGGGGTGTCGGTGACGTGTCTGTGCCCGGGGCCGGTACCCACCGAGTGGGCCGAGATCGCCAATGCCGAACGGTTCAGCATCCCGATCGCCCAGGTGTCTCCGCGCGACGTGGCCGAGGCCGCGATCGGCGGCATGCTGGCCGGGCGGCGCACAGTGGTGCCCGGTGTGGTGCCCAAGCTAGTCAGCACCGGCGGCCGATTCGCCCCGCGCAGCTTGCTGCTGCCCGGGATCCGGATCGGTAACCGATTCCGCGGCGGGCCCAACCGCTGAGCGGCTTAAACCGTGCCGCTTGGTCACAGCGGTCACACGGCATCGGGCGACCGGCGATGTGCCCTCCGTCGAGCGCCAATCGCGTTGGTGCCCAGTGCTTTTCGGGTTGTCGGGCGGAGGCGGGCATGAAGCCGTATCTCTCCTAGTGCGGGGCCAAAGTGGCGGACGTGACGAAGCCGCGCCGCGGCCGAGGCTAGGCTCAGCCCGTGGCCGCTGTTGACATGACCGCCGACGTGCCGACGAGCCCGCACGACATGTGGGACCGGGTCTCCGATTTGTCGAGCCTGGGCGATTGGCTGGTCCTGCACGAGGGATGGCGCAGCGCTACCCGACCAGATCGCCGAAGGCACTCAGATCGTGGGCGTGGCGCGCTCCAAAGGCCTCCGCAACCGGGTGACCTGGACGGTGACCACGTGGGACCCGCCGCATCAGGTCGAGGTGTCGGGATCCGGCAAAGGCGGCACGAAGTACGCGGTGACGCTGACCGTGCGGCCTGCCGAAGACGGGTCCGCCCTCGGTCTGCGGCTTGAGCTGGGCGGGCGCGCGCTGTTCGGTCCGGTGGGGTCGGCGGCGGCTCGCGCGGTCAAGGGCGACGCCCAGAAGTCACTGCAGCAGTTCGTGGGGCTGTACGGGTAGCCCGCCCACGACACACTTCGCGACACGCCCGAAACCCGTCGGTGCGCGGTCATAGACTGGCGTCCCTATGAGCGGTTCATCTTCGCGATCCTTCGTGCACCTGCATAACCACACCGAGTACTCGATGCTCGACGGTGCCGCGAAGATCACGCCGATGCTGGCCGAGGCGGAGCGGCTGGGTATGCCCGCGATCGGCATGACCGATCACGGAAACATGTTCGGCGCCAGCGAGTTCTACAACGCGGCGACCAAGGCCGGAATCAAGCCGATCATCGGGGTCGAGGCCTACATCGCGCCCGGCTCGCGTTTCGACACCCGCCGCGTCACCTGGGGTGATCCCAGCCAGAAGGCCGACGACGTCTCCGGCGGCGGGTCCTACACGCACCTGACGATGGTGGCCGAGAACGCCACCGGGTTGCGCAACCTGTTCAAGCTGTCCTCGCTGGCCTCCTTCGAGGGCCAGCTGAGCAAATGGTCGCGGATGGATGCCGAGCTCATCGCCGAGCACGCCGACGGCATCATCATCACCACCGGATGCCCGTCCGGGGAGGTGCAAACCCGGCTGCGCCTCGGCCAGGACCGCGAGGCGCTGGAAGCGGCCGCCAGGTGGCGCGAGATCGTCGGGCCCGACAACTACTTCCTCGAGCTGATGGACCACGGGCTGAGCATCGAGCGGCGGGTCCGGGACGGATTGCTTGAAATCGGCCGCACGCTGGGCATCCCGCCGCTGGCCACCAACGACTGCCACTACGTCACCCGCGATGCCGCGCACAACCACGAGGCGCTGTTGTGCGTGCAGACCGGTAAGACGCTCTCCGATCCCAATCGGTTCAAGTTCGACGGCGACGGCTACTACCTGAAGTCGGCCGCCGAGATGCGACAAATCTGGGACGACGAGGTTCCCGGTGCCTGCGACTCCACGTTGCTGATCGCCGAACGGGTGCAGTCTTACGCCGAGGTGTGGGAGCCGCGCGACCGGATGCCGGTCTTCCCGGTGCCCGAAGGGCACGATCAGGCGTCGTGGCTGCGGCACGAGGTGGACGCCGGGCTGCGGCGGCGGTTTCCCGCCGGCGCGCCGGACGGCTACCAAGAGCGTGCGGCTTATGAGATCGGCGTTATCTGCGCCAAGGGCTTCCCGTCCTACTTCCTGATCGTCGCCGACCTGATCAACTACGCCCGCTCGGTGGGTATCCGGGTCGGGCCCGGCCGGGGCTCGGCCGCCGGCTCGCTGGTCGCCTACGCGTTGGGGATCACCGACATCGACCCCCTTCCGCACGGCCTGCTGTTCGAGCGGTTCCTCAACCCGGAACGCACCTCGATGCCCGACATCGACATCGACTTCGACGACCGTCGCCGCGGTGAGATGGTGCGCTACGCCGCCGACAAGTGGGGCCACGACCGGGTGGCCCAGGTCATCACCTTCGGCACCATCAAAACCAAAGCGGCACTTAAGGATTCGGCGCGCATCCACTATGGCCAGCCGGGATTCGCCATCGCCGACCGCATCACCAAGGCGTTGCCGCCGCCGATCATGGCCAAGGACATCCCACTGTCGGGCATCACCGACCCGAACCACGAGCGCTACAAAGAAGCCGCCGAGGTTCGCGGCCTGATCGAAACCGACCCCGACGTCCGCACCATCTACCAGACCGCGCGCGGGCTGGAGGGATTGATCCGCAACGCCGGCGTGCACGCCTGCGCGGTGATCATGAGCAGCGAGCCGCTCACCGAGGCGATACCGCTGTGGAAGCGCCCGCAGGACGGGGCCATCATCACCGGCTGGGATTATCCGTCGTGTGAGGCCATCGGCCTGCTTAAAATGGACTTCCTGGGCCTGCGCAACCTGACGATCATCGGCGACGCGATCGAGAACATCAAGGCCAACAGGGGAATTGACCTCGACCTGGAGTCCGTGCCGCTGGACGACAAGGCCACCTACGAGCTGCTCGGCCGCGGTGACACCCTGGGTGTCTTCCAGCTCGACGGCGGGCCGATGCGCGACCTGCTGCGCCGCATGCAGCCGACCGGTTTCGAGGACGTCGTCGCGGTCATCGCGCTGTACCGGCCCGGCCCGATGGGCATGAACGCCCACAACGACTACGCCGACCGCAAGAACAACCGGCAGGCGATCAAACCGATCCACCCCGAACTCGCCGAACCGCTGCGCGAGATCCTCGCGGAGACCTACGGCCTCATCGTCTACCAAGAGCAGATCATGCGCATCGCGCAGAAGGTGGCCAGCTACTCGCTGGCCCGAGCCGACATTCTGCGCAAGGCGATGGGCAAGAAGAAGCGCGAGGTCCTGGAGAAGGAGTTCGAGGGCTTCTCCGAGGGCATGAAGGCCAACGGCTTCTCGGCCGGGGCCGTCAAAGCGTTGTGGGACACCATCCTTCCGTTCGCCGACTACGCGTTCAACAAGTCGCACGCCGCGGGCTACGGCCTGGTGTCCTACTGGACCGCCTACCTGAAGGCCAACTACGCCAGCGAATACATGGCCGGCCTGCTGACCTCGGTCGGCGACGACAAGGACAAGGCCGCGGTGTACCTTGCCGACTGCCGCAAGCTGGGCATCACGGTGCTGCCGCCGGACGTCAATGAGTCCGGCCTGAACTTCGCGTCGGTCGGCGCCGACATCCGCTACGGGCTGGGCGCGGTGCGCAACGTCGGCGCCAACGTCGTCGGCTCGCTGATCCAAACCCGCAGCGCCAAGGGCAAGTTCACCGACTTCTCGGACTACCTGAACAAGATCGACATCTCGGCGTGCAACAAGAAGGTCACCGAGTCGCTGATCAAGGCGGGCGCCTTCGATTCGCTCGGCCACGCCCGCAAGGGCCTTTTCCTGGTGCACACCGACGCCGTCGACTCGGTGCTGGGCACCAAGAAGGCCGAGGCGATGGGGCAATTCGACCTGTTCGGCGGCTCCGATGACGATGGCGGCGGCGACACTGTAGACCCCGTGTTCACCATCAAGGTGCCCGACGACGAGTGGGAGGACAAGCACAAGCTGGCCCTGGAGCGAGAGATGCTGGGCCTGTACGTGTCCGGGCATCCGCTCAACCGGGTGGCGCACCTGCTGACCGCGCAGGTCGACACCGCGATCCCGGCGATCCTGGACGGCGACGTCCCCAACGACACCCAGGTGCGGGTCGGCGGCATCCTGGCGTCGGTCAACCGGCGGGTCAACAAGAACGGGATGCCCTGGGCGTCGGCGCAATTGGAAGACCTCACCGGCGGCATCGAGGTGATGTTCTTCCCGCACGCGTACTCCACGTTCGGCGCCGACATCGTCGACGACGCGGTGGTGCTGATCAACGCCAAGGTGGCGATCCGCGACGACCGCATCGCCCTGATCGCCAACGAGCTTGTGGTGCCCGACTTTTCCAGCGCCCAGGCGGACCGGCCGCTGGCCGTCAGCCTGCCGACGCGGCAGTGCACCTTCGACAAGGTCAGCGCGCTCAAGCAGGTGCTGGCGCGGCACCCCGGCACGTCGCAGGTGCATCTGCGGCTCATCAGCGGGGACCGGATCACCACGCTCGAGCTGGACGCCTCCCTGCGGGTGACGCCCTCGCCGGCGCTGATGGGCGACCTCAAGGAGCTGCTCGGCCCGGGATGCCTGGGCGTCTAGGCCGCAGCGATCCGGCCGTGAGGGTGCGCAAATGTACGGGATTTACGGCGCGTCGTTGCACAGACACGCGCCCTCGCGGGGGCGGGAAGTTATCGAGTGGGGGATGCGTTGCGCGTGTCCCTCAATCGACTCGTGTACCTGTGGGATTCACACCGCGTTGCCCGCCTGAACGAAGGAGCAGCAATGACCGAACCGCATTGCCTTGCCGTGCAGAACTTCTCGCACGTCTGCATCGGCGTCTCCGACATCGAGGCGTCGCGCAGGTTCTACACCGCGGTGCTCGGCATGGACGTGGTGTTCGACGTCGAGCTGGCAGGTGCCGCCTTGGACTCGGTGACCGGCGGGGCCGCCCAACGGGGCCGCATGATCGGCGGGCTGATCGCCGGCACCATGGTGGAGCTGCTGGCGCTGGGCGAGGTGCCCGAATGCCCGAGCGGGCCGCACCTGGGGTACACCAACATATCGTTTCGCGTCGACGATCTCGATGCCACCTACGACTCCGTTCTGCGCCACCACCCCGACGTCCGGGCCGACCCGCCAGTCGACATCGGCGGGGTCCGGATGTTCTTCATCTACGACCCCGACGGCACCCCCATCGAACTTCTGGAGTTGCCCGGCGGCGCGTCCACCACGGTGCAGCTCTGGCGCCCCGATGCCGGGTGATGTGTTCCGCGCCCCCGATCGCGGACGTACGCTCACGAGGGCAGTGCTGACCCGGCGCCAAGGAGAACGAGAATGACGACACCCGAACGTCCGGCCACCTTGTGCGAAGCGTTCCAGCGCACCGCGGCGATCGATCCGGACGCCATCGCGCTGCGGACGCCCGGGGGCACCCAGACGGTGACGTGGCGAGAGCTCGCCAAGCAGGTGCGCAGGGCCGCCGCGGGCCTGGCGGGGCTGGGCGTCGGGCGCGGCGACACGGTGTCGCTGATGATGGCCAACCGGATCGAGTTCTACCCGTTCGAGATCGGCGCCCAACACCTAGGCGCCACTTCGTTTTCGGTGTACAACACGCTGCCCGCCGAGCAGCTGACCTACCTGTTCGACAACGCCGGCACCAAGGTCGCGATCTGCGAGGAGCAGTACGTGGATCGCATTCGCGCCAGTGGGGCGCCGATCGAGCACATCGTCTGCATCGACGGTTCGCCGCCCGGCACCCTCTCGGTGGACGAGCTATATGCCGCCGCGGAAAAGGATTTCGATTTCGACTCGATGTGGCGGGCGGTGCAGCCCGACGACGTCGTCACGCTCATCTACACCTCCGGGACCACCGGGAACCCCAAGGGGGTGGAGATGACGCACGACAACCTGCTGTTCGAGGCGTTCGCCCTCGACGCCGTCCTGCCGATGAAGTTCGGCGACCGCGTGACCTCCTTCCTGCCGACGGCGCACATCGCCGACCGGGTGATGGGGTTGTATGGCATGGAGGTGTTCGGCACCCAGGTGACGGTCGTTTCCGACGCGCGCGCCATCGCGGCCGCTCTGCCGGACGTGCGGCCCACGGTGTGGGGCGCGGTGCCGCGGGTGTGGGAAAAGCTCAAGGCCGCAATCGAATTCGCCGTCGGCCATGAGCCGGACGAGGCCAAGCGCCAGGCGTTGCGGTGGGCGATGGCGGTGGCCGCCAAGCGCGCCGCCGCCCTGGTGGCCGGTGAACCGATGCCGGACGACCTGGCCGCCGAGTGGGCCCAGGCCGACGAGCTGGTGTTGTCCAAGCTGCGGGAGCGCCTCGGGTTCGGCGAACTTCGCTGGGCGGTGTCCGGTGCGGCTCCGATCCCCAGGGAGACCCTGGCGTTTTTCCTCGGGATCGGGATCCCGATCGCCGAGGGGTGGGGCATGTCGGAGCTCAGTTGCGTGGCCAGCGTGAGCCATCCCCGCGACACGCGGCTGGGCACCGTCGGCAAGCTGCTGCCCGGGCTGGAGGGCAGGGTCGCCGAGGACGGCGAGTTTCTGGTGCGCGGTCCGCTGGTGATGAAGGGCTACCGCAGGGAACCGGCCAAGACCGCGGAGGCGATCGACGCCGACGGCTGGTTGCACACCGGCGACATCCTCGAGGTCGACGCCGAGGGCTATCTGAAGGTGGTCGACCGCAAGAAGGAACTGATCATCAACGCGGCCGGAAAGAACATGTCGCCGGCCAACATTGAGAACACAATCCTGGCCGCCTGCCCGATGGTGGGCGTGATGATCACGATCGGCGACGGACGGCCGTACAACGCGGCGTTGATGGTCTTCGACGCCGAATCGGTCGGTCCGTACGCGGCCCAGCACGGCCTTCCCGATGCGTCCCCCGCGGCGCTGGCGGCCCACCCGGAGGTCATCGAGCGCATCGCCGCCGGGGTGGCCGAGGGCAACGCGAAACTGTCACGGGTGGAACAGATCAAGCGCTTCCGGATCCTGCCCACAGTGTGGGAGCCCGGTGGGGACGAGATCACGCTGACGATGAAGCTGAAGCGCAAGCCGATCATGACGAAGTACGCCGGCGAGATCGAGGAACTCTATGCCGGCGATCGGCACCCGGAGGTCCACGAGCCTTCCGACGGCGCAACGGTGCAGCCGGCATGAGCGGGGGCCCGGGAACGACCGCGCGCGAGATCGGTCGCGCAGGAGTGCGAAAGTTGCTGCAGCGCACCGGGATCGTCGACGAGTCGACGGCGCCGTTGCCGACCGACCCGGACGAGGTCGTGCAGCTCTTGGCGGCGCCATGGTATGACGAGCGGCTGGGCAAGCTGGCCGAGGAGCTCGGGCGCGACCCGGACGAGGTGCGCGCCGAGGCCGCGGGCTACCTGCGGGAGATGGCGCCCTCGCTGGACGAGCGGGCGGTGAAGGCCTGGCGCAGCTTTTCTTGCTGGCTGATGCGGGCCTACGACATTCTGGTCGACGAGGACCAGATCGCCCAGCTGCGCAGGCTGGATCGCAAAGCGACGCTGGCGTTTGCGTTTTCGCACCGCTCGTACTTGGATGGCCTGCTGCTGCCCGAGGCGATCCAGGCCAATCGGCTCTCGCCCGCGCTCACCTTCGGCGGCGCCAACCTGAACTTCTTCCCGATGGGCGCCTGGGCCAAGCGCACCGGGACGATCTTCATCCGGCGCCAGACCAAGGACATTCCCGTCTACCGCTTCGTGTTACGCGCCTACGCCGCGCAGCTGGTGCAAAACCACGCCAACCTCACGTGGTCGATCGAGGGGGGCCGGACCCGGACCGGCAAGCTACGGCCCCCGGTGTATGGGATCCTGCGCTACATCAGCGACGCCGTCGACGAAATCGACGGTCCCGAGGTCTATTTGGTGCCGACCTCCATCGTGTACGACCAGCTGCACGAGGTGGAGGCGATGACCACCGAGGCCTACGGCGCCGCCAAGCGGCCCGAGGACTTCCGGTTCCTGATCCGGCTGGCGCGACAGCAGGGAGAGCGGCTGGGCCGCGCCTACCTGGACTTCGGGGAACCGCTGCCGCTGCGCAAGCGCCTCGAGGAGCTGCGCACCGAGGAGCCCGAGACCGGCACCGAGATCGAA
>DATJQO010000095.1:0-6958 GCA_035505695.1 Mycobacterium sp. | reverse complement strand
CAACAAGAGCCTGCGCGCCTTGATGACCGGACTGCTCGACGGCACCGACTACACCATGAGCCGGGCCAGCTACGACCTGGCCCGGCTACGCGTCAACGGCCTCATCACCCGAGTCCCCGGCAAGAACCGCTACCGGCTTACCGCCGACGGGCTGCGATTTGCGATCTTCTACACCAAACTGCACGACCGGCTGCTGCGTCCCCTGCTCGCCGCCGACCAGCCACCCGCGCCGCCGCAGCTACGAAAAGCCTTGCACACCATCGACATTCATATCACAGAAACCATCGACCACGCCCGCCTACTCCCAAAGGTAGCCTGAAAACTCAAGACAACTGTCAAAGAGCTAGCGACCAAGGTTCGCTAGCGACCAAGGTTCGCTAGTAATTTAAGCTAATGTGGCCAAATCCGTGGCAATCCGGCATGAAAATGACCCCAGAGGTCACACCTCTGAGGTCATTTCCGCTGGTAGCGGGGACAGGATTCGAACCTGCGACCTCTGGGTTATGAGCTAGCCGGTCGCCGTCTCTCACGTTGCGATCGGTCTCATATCTGCAGGTTAATTGCCGTCCTTCCGTCCCGCCTGTTTCACCCTGTCGCGCGTGTTCGGATCGTTTTCACCGTGTTCTGTGGCCAAATCCGTGGCCAACTCACCGAGAATTGATGACGACCCGGGCAAATCCCGGGGGCGTAGAGCAGGAGCCGCAGCGTGCCGATCGCCGCACGCTAAAAAAACCGAGTAGACCGCGGTCGGCAAGCGACGGCTCAGCCGCGCCCACTGGTTTGTCTTCCGAGCGCAAGACCACCGTCGCCTCTTGACCCGACTTCACACGTTGGGGCCATCACAGCGATCACGGGTTCAGTGGCTTCGACGGTGACCGCAGCACCGACTTCGAGGCCGTGTGTTGGCCGTGCATGGTTCGCCGTACGACGCCTCGAAAGAAAGGCCGAGGGGATCAGCCATGCCGCTATCCCGCGGTCCGCCTGCAACCTCATCCCAGCGCGGTGTCCCGTGAATCACGTTCCGATCTGCAACCTCAGACGGCCCCGCATCGTCGGTACGATCAGCGCCACCGCCCGACGCCACCGGACCCACCTCGACACGGCCGGTCACCACGATCGCCTGCAGGAACTGCCGCGAGGGCCTTGTCAACTTGTTTGAGGTGCAATGGGAATAGCGCGCTGGGAGGTTCGGGTGCAGTCGAGGTGCTAGGTTCAGGCGGCTTTCGACGACCTGGTGATGTCGGTCCAGGTGGCCAAGCGGTCGGCCATCTCGATGCGATAGTCATCGGCGGTGAGCCGATGGCGGCGGGGCCGGAAATGCGGGGAGATCACGCTGAACACCACCAGGAACCGTTGGGCTGCGCCGGGGGTGCGAAGCGTTTGATGGCGCGTTCGCGTTGTCGGGTCGGCTGATGCGAGTTCTCCGCCGGTTGTTGAGGTACCTCGACTGCCGGTGCTCGACCGACGGCGTCACCGCCCGATGCGCCACCTGATAGCTTCGGAGCTTGTCGGTGAACCAGCACCCGCGGTACCCGGCACTGCTTGGTCAGCAGCTTACGGAAGAACCGCTTGGCGGCCTTGGCATCCCGGCGAGGTTGGACCAGGATGTCGAGGACATTGCCGTCCTGGTCGACGGCCCGCCACAGGTAGTGACGACGGCCGGTGATCGTCAAGAACACCTCGTCGAGGTGCCACTTGTCGCCGGGTCGGGGTTGGCGGCGGCGCAGGCCGGCCGCGTAGACGGGTCCGAACTTGGCGCACCACCGCCGGATCGTCTCTACGTGACTATCACGCCGCGGACCAGCATGAGCCCCTCAACCTCACGGAAGCTCAGCGGGAACCGGTGATACAGCCACACGCAGTGCGCGATGATCTCCGCCGGATACCGGTGACCCTTGTACGACACCTCGCCCACGATGATCCCCCTCCGGCGTATCGACTCCGAGATCATCGGCTTCGGCCGCACCGCTCACCAACTTGACAGTGCCCCAGCGCCATGCTGGTCAGCGGCCATCAGCGGCCATCATGGTGGCCCCCGGGGTTGGCGTGGCGCTTACTCATTATGGTGAGGCGGGTGGTGGGCACGGCTTGAAGCGCAACGCCGGGAGCTGGAACGGCGGTACATAGTTAAAGGTGCGTCTTTACAGGTTTGTCTGACGCGCCCGCGCGGTGGCGCGCGCTTTAGCCGAAAACCGCCGCCGTGAACCTGATTCGTGGCCGAGGCGGCAAGGCGCACCCCGCGGTAACCTCAGTTCCCTCCCGGGCGGGTGTGGGCCGTCCATTGAGCTCCATCCCAATACCGCTGTGTTCTGGCAATTCTGGGGTCCGGGTACCAACCAGCGGGGACCGCTGACAAGGGCTGCGAACCGGTGTGGTTGCCCGCGGCGGCTGTCGCAGGCCGGCTTGGGGAGGAGGCCGTCACTACCTGTTGAGCAGGAAGCAGCTCCACGCCATAGTGCAGCCGGAACTGGCCCGGCAGGTCGAACTGGCGCTGCCGCTGGGCCACGACGGCCCCCTTGATCGCGAGCCGTCCGCTGACCGTGCAGTTGCCGGATCGGATCGCCGTCAGCCGGGCCTGGCGTACCACGGCGACCACCCCGGCCATGTCGAAGGCGATGTCCAGCTCCACCTCGATAGTGCCGACCGACTTGCCGTCGATGAACAACTCGACGGTCGGACGGTGGCTGGACTCGATCCGGTGTGTCACCAGCGCCACGACCTCCTCGGTCGTTGGCGCGTCGCGGGTGCGACGAGCGGCATCCCTAAGCGCCTGGTACCGATTCCATCCGCCGACGGCCAGATCGAGCAGGTTCAGTGAGAGGAGGTCGCCCGTCACGGTGGCCACTTCGTGCTCGACGGCCCGGCCGGCTTCAGCCATGAGGGCAGGGAAGCCGGTGACGAGGGTTTCGACTGTGCGGCGCTCGCGCAATGACTCGGCGATTGCGTCAGTCGGTTCGACACGCATCCCACCGAAGAGGAGGTCACGGACGGTTGCCGTCTCATTCAGGGCCGCGGCCGTGGTCATCATCCACCTCCCTGATCGTCTGGGTGCCGATGTCTCTGATGGTCTGGGTGCCAGTGTCGGGATGTGGCTCCAGTCGTACGACGTGCGTGGCCTCGCCAGGGGCCGGTGTCTCGCGCACCGTGACGACCAGGGGGGCGCCGGGACGCGAGACGGCGTGGACACGCGTGTCCAGACGTCCGTGTCGTCCGCGGCGGCGGCTGAGGAAGTAGGCCAGGACGAGCAGCGCCACGCCGGCCATCAGCGCGATCACCCACCACGCATTACGGGGCGGGGGCGGGGGCGGGCTTCCGTCCCCGATCTTGACGACGACGGTGAAGTCGGTGGGCGCCGAGGCCGACCCGTCCGAGCAGGCGGCGCGGACGGTGTGGCGGCCCGCTGCGGCGTCGGCTGGGACAGAGACCGAGGTGTCGAACCGGCCTGACGCGTCGAGGGACGCGCTGGCCAGCTGTGTGCCGTCGTCCCAGGACAGCTCCACGGCCCGAGAGTGGCTGGCGCAGGCGAATCGCTCGCCGGTGACGTGCACCTCGCCTCCGGGCGGTCCGCTGGTGGGCTGGAGCACCAAGGCGGGCTCGGTCACCGGGGTCGTCTCACTGCTCGTCACCGTGAAGGACTGTCGGTCGGTGATGTCGGGATGGTTGCGGCAGGATGCCACCACGCTGTGCCCGCCGATGGACGCGTCCGAGGGGACGGTGAGCCCCACCTTGAACGTGCCGGACGGGCCCTCGGCCAACAAGCTGTTGCCGTCCCAGAGCAGCTGTACCTGGCCGGCCCCGCAGGCGAACCCGGTACCCGAGGCCGTCACCTGGGAGCCGCGTGGTCCCTTCCCGGTGTCCAGTGTGAGGGTGGGCTTCTCGGTCGGGACGACCGTGAACGTGGCGGACGCGGGTGGCACGTGCTCGCACAGTGCGGTCACCGTGTGCTTACCGGTCGAGGCGTCGTCCGGCACCGTGAAGTCGGCCGCCAGACTGCCGAAGTCGCGGTTCACGATCCTGGGGTTGGAGGCGGACAGCCACCGGTCGTCCCACTGGAGCGACATCTTCTGCGGGGAGTCGAGGCACGCCCCGAAGCCCGTGGTCGTGGCCGTGACCAGCTTTCCCGGGCCACCCTGCTCGGGCGCGAGCGTGAGGGTCTGGCGCGCCTGGGCTGGCGGGGCGAGGACGACGAGCAAAACCCAAACCAAGGCACCGAGCAGGACCATGGCCGACGCACAGCCCACCGGCCGCGCGTAGCAACTGCGTGACGCGCATGAGCGCCCCTCGGGCAGTGAGTAGAACATCCGGATTATCGCCCGTATACCCCCATTGGGCCCGCACTCGCCGCACCGTCTGCGGATCCGTCTGCTGCAGTCGGGCGCGCATGGCCCTCGTCGAACTGCGGCGACGAGGCCCCGGGCAGCGGCCGCGTCGGCAAACATCTGTGCGTAAGGGTCGATGAACAGCGGGCGTTCGTTATCGACTTCCCCGGCCCGCGCCTCGGGGGCGCCCAACGCCGTCGCGCCGACACTCTGGAGACGTCCCAGGTGTCGTCGTCGGTCCTGGCCATTTGTCCCACCCTTCCGGCACTCGGCGTAGCCATTAATCTGTCTCGCAGCGCAGACAATCGTTCTGACGCTTAAGTGTCCTCTCGATCGCTGAGATGGACGCGCGTGATGCAGTACTCGATCACCGAATCCATAGCGGGGCATCTTGGCGCTATCGGGCCCGTTGACGCCGACCCGATGGGCGCCCAGCAGGGCTCTCCGTCGAGAGAATGCTTGTGCTTCTAATTCTGCCTGCGACACCGTGCTGGCAGGGGTGGAATCACGAAACCCCTCGGGGCTATTGGTCGCCGCTGCTCTCGCCTAAGTAGCGGTACAGGTGGTCCGGCCTATCCCGAGCGTCCGGCAGATAGTGGCGGCAGTCTCGCCGTTGGCCTTTAACCGCCGGGCGAATGCGGCCTGCTAGTCGGTGAGCTTGGCGGGGCAACCGAACTTGCGCCCGGACTTGCGGGCGTGCTCCAGCTTGAGGGCGGTTCTCAGGCGATGTCATCCCGCCGTATCGATCAGCGGGAACCTAGTCCGGCGCGGTCGGCAGGTCCGGGCAGACCTTGATGTAGTCGATGTCGGATGGGACCCAGTCGCGCCAGTGCTGGTGGCTCATGTTGGTGGTGAGCTTGCTGCATGTCAGCGCGGGCCAGGCCGCCTGGGGCGGGTCGGGCCATTCCCGCAGCGTCATGTCGTCGCTGCCGGAGACAATGCGCTGCCCGTCGGGGCTGAACGCCACACCGGACACCCAGTCAGTGTGGCCGGTGAGCGGCGCGCCGATCTGTTCTTCATGGGAACGGATCGACCTGCACGACGTGATCTACGGCAACGTGGCCGAGGTCGTACCAAAGTGGTTGACGCGCAGGGACGGGATGAGCCTGTTGTACCCCGGTTGCACGCACTCGTTCCACGGGCCCAGCGGGCACGGCAAGTCGTCGCTGGCGCATCTCGGGATCGCTCAGGTGCTCCTCGACACCGACGAGCACGTGCTGTACCTCGACTATGAGTCGTTCCCGAGCCAGATCGTCCGACGCCTGAAACAGTTAGGTGTGCCAAACGACGTGCTGGACAACAGGTTCCACTACCGTAGACCAACACGTGCGCCCGACGTGCGCGACATAGACCGAAATGCGTTCGCAGACATGCTATCTCGTCCCTATGCAATCGTATGGCTCGACGGTGCGGCTCGTAGCGGGAAAACCGCTGCGCGATCCGATCGATCACCGCACCAAACTCAGTCCACCACGGATCAGGCTCTACGCTGTGAGCCACGGCGACCGCGGCAACTTCAGGAGTCTTCACAAACCCCAAACGATGCCGCGGTCACCGCCTCTACCAGCGCAGACACGCCACACCACGAAGATCACGATCTACGGCTGCAGTAGTTTTATCTTTTCGATTGAGGTTAATCTCGTCAGGCAGACGCCCGAGCGAGCACAATTTGCTGGCCGGCACCTTAATAGCCGGAGTTAGTATCCAGGGAGAGATTCAATGCCAAAACACACCGTAGCCAACCCGCTCA
Source organism: Mycobacterium sp. (assembly GCA_035505695.1). Lineage (GTDB taxonomy): Bacteria > Actinomycetota > Actinomycetes > Mycobacteriales > Mycobacteriaceae > Mycobacterium. The sequence goes on along the minus strand of DATJQO010000095.1, from coordinate 889 downwards.
GCCTCGTCACCCATCGCACCCAGGCTCGCTACGGCTGGCACCCGGACCTGCCTGACGCACGGGACCATTTCTACTCGGCCCCACTGGCGAAGGCCTTGCCTCCTGCCGTCGATCTGCGCCCCAATTGCCCGCCGGTCTACGATCAGAGCCAGCTGGGCAGCTGCACGGCCAATGCGATTGCAGCAGCCATCGAGTTCGACCGCAAGAAGGAGAAGTTGACCGATTTCGTCCCGTCCCGCCTCTTCATCTATTACAACGAGCGCGTGATGGAGGGCACGGTCCCCCAGGCCTCGGGCAGTTGGCCCATCCGCAGCAGATCGGCCAGATCACCGGCGTCGCGCACGTCGTTTTTCACCCGGCGATACCGAAAACCTTTGACTCCCAAGGGATGCGCCAAATGCACTCGAGCCCCGCAGGCTTGCAGCACGTCCACCGCCCAATACCAGCCGTAAGTTGCTTCCAGCACCACCTCGGGGTCGACGCCGGCTCGTTCGAGCTCCAGCTGCAGCGAGACCGGATCGTTGAGGATCCGCACCGCCGAGAGCTGTTCACCGGATTCGGACTGACGCACGATCACCGAGCGCCGCCGATGCAGATCGATCCCGACGAACTGCCTACCGTCATACTCATCCATAGGGGCCTCCCGTGATTCGTGGAACGTGGACACCCCCAGCATCCGCCGGGGACATCACGAGGAGCGGAGGCCCCGCCCCTTCATCGCATCAGGTTGATGAGCCGGGAAGGTGAGGTGGGGCAGGATCGACGATCGTGACCGCTGCAGGCTCGTCGTATAAAGGGTTGCGGTTTCCGCCCGAGATCATCAGCCGTTGCGTCTGGCTGTACCACCGGTTCCCGGTGAGCTTCCGCGACGTGCAGGAGCTGATGCTCG
>DATJQO010000094.1:0-2239 GCA_035505695.1 Mycobacterium sp. | reverse complement strand
CGCCGGCCGCCCGCGCATGCGCGAGCGCCCCGAGGACGTACGGCGTGCGGCCCGACGCCGTGATCCCGACAAGCGCGTCGGCGGCGCTCAGGTCGGCGAAATCGTCGGGGTCGAACGCGTCCTCGGCACCCTCGATCGCCTCAGTCAGACGGTCGACTGCCTCGTTCTTGTCTGGCGCCGAGACTCGGGCCAGGGCGCTGGTTGGCACCAACACGTCGTCCACGGTCGCGTCGGACCGTGCCACCCCTGCAGCTTGGGCGCGACCGAGCACTCGGCCGACCGCCTCCTGGAAGTCGCGCGAAGCCGTCGTGACCGACCCCAGTAAGGCCGCCGCCATCGGTTTGCAGCAGGGTGGCCAGCGCAAGCGTGGTGGCTCCTGTCAAGACCAGAAATCGCATGAGCGACGCGAACGCTCGCCCCGGAGTGATGAGCCACCGATGAATCTGCCGTGCTGCTTCGTTTTTCGTGTCCGCGACGGCGAAATCGTTGGCTCGCGCGACTATGTGTTCGGGGCAGGGTAGGACGCGAGAAGTTCAGGATCGAACAGGTCGATAGCACCTTGCGGTTGACAATTTGACCTGCGGCCACGACCGGCAACTCCAATGCGTCCCACCGTCCGGCGTGGAATTCCTTGTGAGATCTAGGATTTGGTTCGCCTGCGGGATGGCTGGCTTTCGGCGCCGACCTGACCGCAGCTGGCCGAGCTTGACGACAACCGTCCTCGACAAACCGCGCACGCCAGGCCTGCACAGTTGCCGCGCTCACACCGACTTGCTGCCCGATCCGACTATTGGCCATGCCTTCTGCGGCCAGCAGCAGCGCTTTGGCCCGCTGCACCTGCCGATGTGGCGCCGTGTGGGACCGCGCCAGCACCTCCAACACCTCGCGTTGACCGGCAGAGATCTCCAAAGCCGGAGTCGCAGCGCGTATCTCCCACGGTAACAAGATAAACATCAGTTATTTTGGCGACACACCGGGTCCCTAGATGTGCGCCCCATCCGGCATCGACTCGCCGATCGCGTGCGCGCGCACATGTTCTTGCGGATGCTGTCCTACTACATCGTCTGGCACATGAAAGCCGCCCTGGCCCCAATCCTGTTCGTTGACAACGACAAACCCGCTGCGGCTGCCAAACGCGCCAACCCCGTCGCACCCGCCCAACGCTCCAACCCAGCGCTCACCAAGGCCGCGCGCAAACGCACCGACGACGACTACCCGGTGCACAGTTCTCGGCGAAGCCCCAGCCACCCTGAGGCATAGACGGCCGGGCGGTTGAGCTCGGGCCTGCGCTCCTGCTACCTTTTCGCGCAGAACCGAGGAGAATGCGGTGAATCGATCCCTCGAGGTGCCGCGCGGTGCGGTCATCGCGATCCGGGAAAGGCTTTCGGCGCTCGCCTGCCAATCCGAGCGCACCATCATGCTCGGCGCCATTCTGCTTGCTTCGGCAGTTTCGGCTGTGACGGGCTACGTCCTCGCCCAGTGCTTCTCGGTCGACGTGCTTTCCGCTCTGTTGTATGTCCCCGAGGACTGCTGGCTCAATTGGGGCACGAATATCGGTCGGCACTGCTTCGGTGACTACGCATTGGTCGTAGACCCCGGGCTCCGGCCCAACCCCTGGGATCCCTACCCGCTCCTCCTGCCTCCCGATTTCCAGCCGTTGCGGACGCAGTTACCGGCCGCGGCAATGCTGCCGAATCTGTTGTTCGGGCTTCCCGCGAAATGGCTGGGAGCGCCGCGACTGGGGCTGATCTGTTACCTGTTCGCGTTGACGACCGCGGTCGTTTCACCCGCGGTCTGGGCGGCCTTAGGGACACGTGGTCGGGGGCGGGTAGTGGTTTTCGTGGCGGTGGGCGCCGCGGCCATCCCAGCATGGGCGGTGATCGATCGGGGCAACTCGGTGGGCTTCATAGCACCGATCGCCCTGGTCTTCTTGGTGGCGTTGTGCCGGCAGCGGTGGGGCCTCGTCACGATCATGGTGGTCCTGGCCGCGCTGCTGAAACCACCGTTCGTCGTGCTGGCTGTCGCATTATTGGCGGCCCGACAATGGCGGTGGGGCGGCCTCGCGATCGTCGGGATCGGGCTCTCCAGCCTTGCCGCCTATCTGCTGTGGCCGCGGGACTTTCCGAAGACGATCCCGCAGTCGATCCACAACCTCTTCCACTACGGCAGTTTCTTCCCGGCGCTTGTCGATTCGTCGAATGTGTCCTTTGGGCGGGGGCTCCTGCTGCTGCCGGATGCC
>DATJQO010000093.1:0-4624 GCA_035505695.1 Mycobacterium sp. | reverse complement strand
TGAAGCATCCCGGGTTTGATGCACACCTCATTTCGTGTGACCGGTGTGCTTCCCGATCTGGTGGTGGAGCCTAGTACGGGGCCGTGGCGCTAGGTTCGGTTCGATGGGTTGGCGTCGTGCCAGGCGGCCCAGATCTCGGGGCGTAGCCTCCCACGATCGGGCACCGGCAACCCAGCGCTTCGGGCCCAGGCGCGAACCTGCGCAGTGGGCGGTGTCGGCGCTGCGGGCGCCTCATCGAGTTCGGTAACGTCGACCGTGATCGGTGAGATGCGTTGCAGAACAGCGTGTTCGGTGATCGCCCAGGCGTGGACTGCGGCGAGAAACCGGTAGGTCCATTCCTCGGCGAGCTGGCGAGTCTCGCAGAACACGACGGGCACGTTCGGCCAACGGATCTGCAGCTCGGCGAGCCCGTCGGCGACGACCGCGGGCCGGACGCGGTCGAGCTTGAATAGCTGCGAGTAGCGGTCCTCGATCACCACCGCCGCACGCGGGAGCGCGGCCAAGTCGCCAACCTGGTAACGCAGCTTCCCGCCGGTGAGGCTGGCGACCAGATCGACCAGCGATTTGCGCTCCACGCTGGCGATCAGCTGGCCATCGATGACGATCCCGTAGTCCCCGCACGGCAGCGCCCGCTTCACCGTGGTGACCTGCTGGGTTGCGAACCGGTAGGCGTACTGCTCGTGGCTGTCGACCACGATCTGCAACTCCTCGATGCCATGCGCGCGGGCGGTCGGGGTGCGCACGTTCGGGCGCGCCTGTTTGCGGGTGCGCGGCGACTGCCAAAACACCACGTCGCGGCCCCGAGCCTGGGTGAACACGAGCTGGGAGCGGTTGTGCCGGGACCGGTCGACGATCACATCGATCGCCGCGCCGCGCCGACGACACGACCGCAACCGCACTTGTTCGACGATCACCGGGTCGTCGGGCCACTCGTCCAGCGGTACCGGGTAGGCGAACAAAGCCTTCTCCCGCGGCCAGGTCCCCGCCGTGCGGAACAGCAGGTCACCGCCAGCGAGCGGAACCCGCAGCAGCAACGGCAGCCGGGAGTCTTCGTCCGGGTTGACCGCGATCAACAACTCCGCCACGAGACCTGAGTCTGCCGGGCCGCATTGGCATTCGGTGGCGCACCCCGCGCGACGGCGGGCCTACGGACGGCCGATGGGGTTGCCGGCCTGCAGCCGCGCGTAGTACTGGGCTTCGGCTTCGGAGGGTGGGACTCGGCCGAGGCGGTGCATGAGGCGCTGCTGGTTGTACCAGGCCACCCACGCCGAGGTGATGTTCTCCAGGTCGGCGAGGGTGTCAATCGGCCCGTTACGGAACGGGGAACCCTCGCGTACGCACTCGGTCTTGTAGAGCCCGATCGTGGTTTCGCAGAGCCCGTTGTCCAGGGCGTCGCCGACGGTCCCGATCGACGGGATCAGTCCTTCGAGCATCAGTGTCTCGCTGTAATGTATTGCGGTGTACTGACTTCCGGCGTCGCTGTGGTGGATCGCGTCGTCGAACGGATGACCTTGGCGGGCGCGGAAGGCCGCGGCGTGGCGCAGCGCGCGCTCGACGAAGCCGGTGTCCTTGGTCAGCGAGCATTCCCAGCCCGGGATCAGTCCGGCGTAGGCGTCGACGACGAAGGCGGTGTAGCCGAAGCCCGCGACCATCGGCACGTAGGTGAAGTCGGCCACGACCAGAAGGTTCGGCGCGGCCACTCGCCATCGTCGGCCGACTAGGTCCGGCGCCCGGTTTGCGGCCGGGTCGGATTCGGTCGTGCGCGGCGGACGCCGTGCCCGGGTGGCGCCGCGCCAGCCATGGTCGCGCATGATCTTCTCCACCGTGCACCGGGCCACCGGGATACCTTGGCGTTGCAGGTGCGCCCACATCTTCAGCCTGCCATACAGACACTCCGGCGGGCATTTCCCGTCAGGGTCGGGTTCGTAGATGCCGGCCAGGATCTCGGTGATCGTGGTGTCCCACAGGGCCCGTTTCGACGGCGCCGCCCAGCGGTGCGCCCAGTAAGTGCGTGGGGCGATTTGCACGCCGTGCACGACCAGCGCACGGCAGATCGGTGCGACCCCGTAGGCGTCCTTATGGGCGTCGACGAACGCGCAGATCAGCGGTGTAGCGGGTCGCACTCCCGCGCGAAGAAAGATGTTGCGGCTTTTAGGATTTCGATCGTTGATTCGAGTTCCTTACATTTGCGAGGTAGCTCGCGCAGTTCCTGCTTCTCCTCGCTCGACGTGCCCGCTGCTTCACCGGCATTGACCTCGGCCTGGCGCACCCACCGGCGCAGGGTCTCCGCGCTCATCCCCAGCCGAGCCGCGATCGCCTTGATCGCAGCCCAACCGGTCTCGTAGTCGCCAGCGTGTTCGCGGACTAACCGCACCGCCCTGGCCTTGGTGTTCTCGTCGTACCTGATCGCCATCGCGCCATCCTTCCCTCAAAGGAAGGTGCGCATAAAACCCAGTGAGAATGAAACGGCAGGCGCCACGGCGGGGCCGACCCGATGAAACCCTGACCTCCGTGCGGAGTGTCTTTGTCCCGATTTGTCGGCTTCGCTGTGACGCCTGCGGGGTGCTCGCCAGAGGGGGCGCGGATTGTGACTTGATAGGAGCTTGCGACCGCTCATCACTGGTTTGTCCGCCCCGGGCCCCGTCCGGCGAGCGCCGCCCCCCAACGGTTCTCACAGGAAGGCGACGATTTCCAGGATGGCACAGCACGGTCGGTTGAAGAAGCCTCGCAGACGACGTATCGCCGGTGGCGTCGACACTCACGGCGACACTCATCACGCGGCGGTGGTGCTGCTCAACGGCGCCAGGGTGGCCGACGCCGAATTCCCCGCAACCGCACGCAGATACGCGCAGCTGCTGTCGTGGCTGCGTTCGTTCGGGCGGCTGTGGGCGGTCGGGGTGGAGGGTACCGGCTCTTACGGCGCCGGGCTGACCCGTCACCTCGCCGAGCAGGGGGTGCGGGTGGTCGAGGTGGATCGCCCCGACCGGCGTCAACGCCGCACCAAGGGGAAGTCCGACCCGCTGGACGCCTACGCTGCCGCCGACGCGATGTTGTCCGGACGCGCCTGCGCCACACCGAAACTGGGCACCGGGATCGTGGAAGCTATCCGCGCCCTGCACACCACCAGAGCGGGCGCGGTCAAGGCCCGCACCGCCGCGATGAACGAGCTGCGCTCGCTGCTGGTCACCGCCCCGGCCGAGGTGCGAGACCGGCTGCGCGGACTCGCTCCCGTCGCGCTGGTGCGAGCCTGCGCGCGGCTGCGCCCCACCGGTGACACCGCCGACCCCCAGGTCGCGGTCCGCGCCGCTCTGCGGGCTCTGGCGCGCCGCCACCAGGCGCTCACCGGCGAGATCGCCGACCTTGACGCCCAACTGCGACCCCTGGTCGAGCGGGCCTGCCCGGAGCTCATCGCCATCAAGGGTGTCGGCTACGAGACAGCCGCCCAGCTGCTTGTCACCGCCGGCGACAACCCCGACCGGATCGGCTCCGAGGCCGCCTTCGCCGCGCTCTGCGGTGTCGCACCCATTCCGGCATCCAGCGGCAAGACCAGACGCCATCGTCTGTCCCGCGGCGGGGATCGGCAAGCCAACCGTGCCCTGCACATGGTTGCGTGCACCCGGCTCGCGACCTGTTCGAGAACCCGCGCCTACCGGAACCGCCGCGCTCGAGAACAATTGTCTCCCAAAGACATCCTGCGCTGCCTGAAGCGCTACCTTGCTCGCGAGGTCTACAAGGCCCTCACCAGGCAAAACGTCGCCGATCCTCAACTTCCAGCGGCGGCTTGACAACCATAGGAGCATCGGGACGGATATTTCATATTGCCCCTCCTGCAGTTATTCGGGGTGCGCTTGAGTCCGACGGTCAGCTCGCTGATCGCGCCGCCCTTATTTTGTCGCATGTCCTTAGCACAGATGCTCAACGCCGCCGGGCACACCACCGGCACCGGAGCCCCATTCGACGTCAAGGCCGTGCAGTGGATCCGCCACGCCTACCACGTCCCGGCCCCGAACCCCTACGCCGATGACGAAATTAGTGTCGCCGAGGCCGCCGACCGGCTGGGCTGCAGCACCGGTGTGGTCTACGACTGGGTCAACACCGGAAAACTCGCTGCCCGTCGCGGCACCGGAAACCGGGTGTGCATCCCCTGGACCGAGCAGATCGAATCCGAATGCCGTTGCCGCATCGCCGAATCCGGGCATCTTAACCCCGCCGCCCGCCGGACCCCGCCACGCAAACACGCCTAACAGCCTCACTGTGTCGGTGCCGACCCATCGTGGACTTCAACCCCAGCAGCATCCGGTCGTTGACATCGCCTGCACACCCTGCTCGACGAGGTCAACATCACCGCACACCGCGACCACACCGACTCCCATGCCGACCTGATCGTGCGGTGGAAGCCTTAGGTTTTCGCTTCCGCACTGGCTACGGTTGTGATAATGGCCGGCATGGCGGGAGTCGCGGAGTCGGCGGCGTCGAGGTACGTGGCGCTGCGCCCGCACCTGGATGAAAAACAGCGGCGTCTGCTGTTAGGGGTGGAAGCCCAGAGGCTGGGTCGGGGCGGAATCAAGGCGATCGCCGATGCGACCGGCGTGCATCCCGACACCGTGGCGCGGGGCGTGCGGGA
>DATJQO010000092.1:0-15594 GCA_035505695.1 Mycobacterium sp. | reverse complement strand
TCGCTTACAAGGCGAGTGCTCTACCACTGAGCTAAGGAGGCCTAAACCGGTTGCAAGCGTAACCGGTCACTCGTCGCTGCCGATGATGCGCGTTGAGCGCACCGACCGCGATGTTGGACGCCGTCCGTGGCGGCGGCCGGGCAGCGGGATGCGGTCGGCGATGTTGCTCAATGGGTTGACCACCATGGTGAGCGAGATGACGGCGTCCTGCAGGGTCGCAATGGCCGGCTCCAGCGCCTCCATCCCAGGTGTCAGCCGGGCCAGCGTGTCCGCGACGTCGGCGAGCTGGTCGAGCGGCCCGTTCTTCGCGGTCAGTTTGTCCACCAATCCGCCTTCGGATAACAGTCGGTTGGCCAGCCCGTCTTCGGCCAGCACCCGTTCGATCAATCCCTCTTCGGCGAGCAGCTGATCGGCCAGTCCGCCGGGTTGCAGTGCGCGATGCAGCCCGCCGCCCTCGGCCGTCAGGCGGTCAAGCAAGCCGCCTTCGGCGGTCAGCAGGTCGACCACGCCGCCGGGCCGCAACAACCGGTCGATCGGGCCGTCCGGCGCCACGGCGCGACCCAGCGGCGCATCGTCGTCCAGTAGCCGGGCCAGCCGGTTGGCGCGAATGATCGTGTCGTCCAGCCCGAACATGGATGTCACCGCATTGGTCCGAACCTCGCCGCCATCGTTCAGCGCCCGCTTCGCCAGACCCACTGCCGCGCTGGCGACGGTCAAGCTCGCGTCGGCGGCGGCAAGACCCGCACGGGCCGGAGCGATCGCAGCAGAGACGATGCTTTTGGCAAGGTTCACGTTGCCGAGTCTATGCGCGCCACGCGACCTCCATCGGTCGGCGACGGTCCAGGCCGATGCGATGATTCCTGGCAGACTGTTAGCAGACGCTTGGCAACGTGCTTACAGGAACAACACAATATTTGTTAAGGCAATGCCCAAGAAGGACAGAAGTAACGTCATGACAGCGGCAACCCAAAGCGAGACAAAACCGGAGGCGCGGGTCCTGGTGGTGGATGACGAGGCCAACATTGTTGAGCTGCTCTCGGTCAGCCTCAAGTTCCAAGGGTTCGAGGTTCATACCGCCAGCAACGGTGCCCAAGCTCTGGACCGGGCCCGCGAAGCCCGTCCCGATGCGGTGATCCTCGACGTGATGATGCCCGGGATGGATGGCTTCGGGGTGCTGCGGCGGCTGCGGGCCGACGGCATCGATGCCCCGGCATTGTTCCTGACGGCTCGTGACTCGCTACAGGACAAGATCGCCGGCTTGACCCTCGGCGGCGACGACTACGTGACAAAGCCGTTCAGCCTGGAAGAGGTCGTCGCACGGCTGCGGGTCATCCTCCGGCGCGCCGGCAAGGGTGGCGCCGAACCCCGCAGTGCCCGGCTGACCTTCGCCGACATCGAACTTGACGAAGAGACCCACGAAGTGTGGAAAGCCGGCGAACCGGTATCGCTGTCGCCGACCGAGTTCACGCTGCTGCGCTACTTCGTGATCAACGCGGGCACGGTCTTGAGCAAACCGAAGATTCTCGACCACGTCTGGCGATACGACTTCGGGGGGGACGTCAATGTCGTCGAGTCCTACGTGTCGTATCTGCGTCGCAAGATCGACACCGGGGAAAAGCGGCTGCTGCACACGTTGCGTGGCGTGGGTTATGTGTTGCGGGAACCCCGCTGAACACGCAATCGCGCGGCAGCCGTAGCGGAGAAATAGGCACGATGGTCACACAGCATCGACGGGGGTTGCCCTTACGGGTAGGGCTGGTCGCCGCCACCCTGGCCCTGGTCGCGTGCGGGCTCGCCGTCTCCGGCATCGCGGTCACCTCGATCCTGCGCCACAGCCTGGTCAGCCGCATCGACCAGACCCTGCTGGACGCCTCACGGGGGTGGGCGCAGGCCCCGCGACGGCAGTCACCGCCGCCCTACGAGGGCCCCGATCCGGGCCGGCCACCATCGAAGTTCTACGTGCGCGGCATCGGCACCGACGGCACCCCGTTCACCGCCATCAATGACCGCAACGCTGAACCGGCATTACCGCCTGACAACGACGTGGGGCCCAACCCGACGACGCTGCCCTCGGTCAACGGCTCGGACATCCAGTGGCGGGCGGTGTCGGTGCGCGGCCCGCACGGCTTGACCACCGTCGCGATCGACCTGTCGGACCTCCAGCACACGGTCAGCTCCCTGGTCTGGTTGCAGATCGGCATCGGGGTCGCGGTACTGGTGGTGGTCGGTATCGCCGGCTTTGCAGTGGTGCAGCGCAGCCTGCGGCCGCTGACAGAAGTGGAACACACCGCCGCGGCGATCGCCGGCGGGCAGCTGGATCGACGCGTTCCAGAACGCGATCCGCGCACGGAGGTGGGCCGACTTTCGTTGGCGCTCAACGGAATGCTTACCCAGATCCAGGAAGCGATGGCGTCCTCGGAGTCGTCGGCCGAGAAGGCCCGCAGTTCCGAGGAACGGATGCGACGGTTCATCACCGACGCCAGCCACGAGCTGCGTACCCCACTCACCACCATCCGCGGCTTCGCGGAACTCTATCGCCAGGGCGCCGCCCGCGACGTGGCCATGCTGTTGAGCCGGATCGAAAGCGAGGCCAGCCGGATGGGCCTGCTGGTCGATGACTTGCTACTGCTGGCCCGGTTGGATGTGCAGCGGGCGTTGGAACACCATCGGGTGGACTTGCTGGCGCTGGCCAGCGATGCCGTGCACGACGCCCAGGCGATTGATCCCAAGCGCAGGATCACCCTGGAAGTCCTCGATGGTCCAGGCACCCCGGAGGTGCTCGGTGACGAGCCGCGGCTTCGGCAGGTGCTGAGCAACCTCGTCGCCAACGCCTTGCAGCACACCCCGGAAAGCGCCGACGTCACCGTTCGGGTCGGCACCCGGGGCGACGACGCGGTGCTGGAAGTGGCCGACCAGGGTCCCGGCATGAGCCAGGAGGATGCGTCGCGGGTGTTCGAACGGTTCTATCGCACCGACTCGTCGCGGGCCCGGGCGAGCGGGGGCACCGGACTGGGGCTATCCATTGTTGACTCCTTGGTGCGTGCGCATGGCGGTGTCGTCAGCGTTACAACCGCTCCTGGCGACGGCTGCTGCTTCCGCGTCAAGCTGCCTCGCGTCAGTGACGTGACCGCGCCCGAACCGGTTCACGCCAATTGAGCCAGCGCCGCCTTGATCTTGGCTTGCGCCTCGTCCAGCGATTCCGGTGACGGGTTGCGGTCGACGTTGGCAAAGCCGAAGTCGCTGAGGCGGCGGGTGGGGAAGACGTGGACGTGCAGATGCGGCACCTCCAGCCCGGCGATGATCAAGCCGGCCCGCTCGGTTTTGAAGGCCTTACACACGGCCTTTCCGATCAGCTGACTGACGGCCATGATCCGGGCGAACGTCGCGCCATCGACGTCCTGCCACTGATCGATCTCGGCGCGCGGCACCACCAGCGTGTGCCCTTGTGTCATCGGCTCGATCGTCAGGAACGCGACGACGTCGTCGTCCTCGTAGACGAAGCGGCCGGGAAGTTCACGGTTGATGATCTTGGTGAAGATCGATGCCATGGGCCCAGCATAGGTGCGCCGACATTGCCGCCATGGCTGTGGTCGCCGCAGAAATTACGACCGTGATGGCAATCTCGGCGCAAGCCGAGGGGCCTGGCTCACTCCTCCTTGCCGAACTTCATCGCGTCGAGGTTCCAGTCCCCGCCCATGTTGGTGATGAGTCCGGCGCCGTTGACCTTGTTGGTGAAAAACCCGCGCACCGTACTGGTGAATCCGCCCTCGAACTTGCTGTCCAGCAACAGAATGTGGGCGATCTCGTCGGGCGAATTCGACGGGAAGGTCTCCTAGCAGGTGATGGTCAGCTGGTTGGCCGCGATGTTGGTGTCGAAGAACGCGCCGACGGCTTCCTTTCCGCGCACGCCGGTACCGTCCGGGTTGGTGATGGACTTGCCGATTGGGTCCTCGATGACGACGTCGTCGGCCATCAGCGCCAGCCAGCCGGTACGGTCATGGGCTTGCATGCACCGCCACGGCGCTTGCGAGGCGGCCAGTGCCGGCCGGCGATACTTGGGATTGCTCGGTGTGGGTCATTTCTATTCTCCTGTCATCAGATTGCGCACGCGGCGCGTGCGCATTCCTCGGTGGCTTTGCGGATCAGCCCCAGTCCGTTGCAATCTCCGGCGGCGTGCACTTCGGTGCCGGGCAGCGCGGTAAACCAAGGCGTCGAACATGGTGGTGTTGGGTTGCACCGTGCCGGCCAGCACGACGCTGTCGGCGACGAGTTGCCGTGCTGTCCCACCCGCCGGGGCGAGCAACACCGCTTCGGCGGTGATCCATTCGACGGAGGCGCGCACGTGCACGGTCACTCCCAACCGGTCGAGGCGATCCATGTGTTCGGTCTTGCGTTTGTTGCCCACTTCCGGGGCAATGTCTTTGCCGGATTCCAGGATCGACACCAGCCGGCCACGGCTGGCCAAGAATTCGGCCAGTTCGAGCGCGACCAGGTCACCGCCGATGATGGCGACGCGTCGCCCGATCGGCATCCAGGCTCGGCTGGCGAGCCGGACTGTGGTGGGTCGCACTAGCCGCTGCCGCCAGCCGCCCAGCAGTGAAGCAGCACGGCGCTGCCAGGCCGCGGCGGCGAAACCTGGCTTCCTGCTGAGCAATTCGCGCAACCCGGGCCCGGCGTGCACGTGCGCTAGATCGGCCTCGGGTACCTCCGGCACGGCGACATGGCCGCCCGTGGCCACGACCACCGCGTCCGGTGCGAACTCGACTATGTCCTGGGCAGACACCATCTGGCCCAGATGAACTTTCACGGTGCTGAACTTGATCTCGTTGCACAGGTAGCGCAGGAACGGCTGGTTCTCTGGATGCAGAGCCGAAGCCCAATGCAGCGCCCCGCCCAGCTGGGCACCGCCTTCGAAGAGGGTGACGCGGTGGCCGCATTCGGCGGCGACGCGGGCAGCTTCCATCCCGGCCGGTCCGCCACCGATCACCGCCACGCGCTTGGGCCGCTGGGCACGGGCGGCGGCCAGTTCGCGTTCCTTTCCGGTGCGGGGATTGACGGCACAATCGACCGAGAAACGCTGTTCCATTGCCTCGATGCAGTTTTCACAGGAGATGCATTTGCGAAGCCGGTGCGCCTGTCCGGATTGCAGTTTGCGGGGCAGGTCGGGGGTTGGCGAGCAGCGGGCGACCCATGGCGATGAAATCGGCGCGCCCATCGGCGAGGATCCGTTCCGCCCGAGCAGGGTCGTGGATGCGCCCGATGACGATGACGGGCACATCGACGACCTGCTTGACCGCGGCCGCGGCGCCGACGTTGACGGCTTCGCCATCGTCGGCGCCATTGACCATCCCGGTGACCAGACGATCAATCACCCCGCCGCTGACGTGGAATGCGTTGACGCCGACGGCAACCAGTTCGCAAGCCACTTGGGCGGTTTCGTAAATGGGCCTTCCTCCGGCGACCCGGTTCGTAACCGGAGATACGCAACGTGATCGGGAGCGCATCGCCGATCTCGGAGCGTATGGCGTTCAATTCTTCCAGCACAACCCGCACCGGCCGCGCGCCGAGTTGCCGCGATAGTCGTCGGTGCGCCGATTGCGTTGCGGGGCAAGGAACGAGCCCAGCAGCATGTAGCCGTGTGCGGCGTCAGGTGCGGGAAGCCGGTGGTCACCGGCGGGCCGACGGTCGGCTTACCGGTCGGCGTCCGTGTAGCGGATGACGCCGCGAATGTTCTTGCCGTTCAGCATGTCCTGGTAGCCCTCGTTGATCTGCTCCAGGCGGTACTGGGTGGTGACCATGTCGTCCAGGTTCAGCTTGCCGGCCTTGTACATCGACAGCAGTTGCGGGATGTCGTACTGCGGGTTGCCGCCGCCAAAGATGGTGCCCTGCAGGTTCTTCTGCATCAGCGTCAACATCCCTAGGTTCAGGGTCACATTGGTGTCCAGCAGACTACCGATGGCTGTCAGCACGCAGGTGCCGCCCTTGGCGGTGATGTTCACGTAGCTGTCGACGTCGGTGCCGTTCAGCTCGCCGACGGTGACCACCACTTTGTGGGCCATCAGGCCGTAGGTGACCTCGGCGATGCCCATCAGGGCGGTATCGATGTCCGGATAGACATGGGTGGCACCAAACTTCAACGCCTGGTCGCGCTTCCACTCCACCGGGTCGATGGCGAAGATGTAGCGCGCGCCGGCGTTGACGGCACCCTGCAGCGCCGCCATCCCCACTCCGCCGACACCGACGATGGCGACGTCTTGACCCGGCCGAATGTCGGCAGTGCGGACCGCTGAACCGTAGCCGGTGGTGACGCCGCAGCCGACGAGTGCGGCCACCTCGAACGGAACGGATGGGTCGATCTTCACCACGGAGCTACGGTGCACGACCATGTACGGCGAGAAGGTGCCCAGCAGCGTCATGGGATACACGTTTTGGCCTCGGGCGTGAATGCGGAACGTGCCGTCGGAAACCGCAGCGCCGCCCAGCAGCCCGGCTCCCAAGTCACACAGGTTGCGCATGCCCGCCTGACAACTTGGGCAGCTGCCGCACGACGGGATGAACGACAGCACCACGTGGTCGCCCGGGGCGATGTCTTCCACACCTGGCCCAACTTCGGTGACGATGCCCGCACCCTCGTGTCCACCGAGTACCGGGAAACCAGCCATCGGGATGCCGCCGGTGACCAGGTGGTGGTCGGAGTGGCACATCCCCGCCGCTTCCATCAGGATCTTGACCTCGTGTGCTTGCGGGTCGCCGATCTCGATTTCCTCGATGGACCACGGCTGGTTGAACTCCCAGATCAGTGCGCCTTTTGTCTTCACGATGGTCCTGACCCCATTTCGCCGTTGAATTGAGACTGCCCGGGCTCATCCTGCCCGGCAGGGATGGTGACGAGTGCCACAGGCACTCCTGTCGCGTCAGCATAGCGCGTGCAACGAATCAAATGCTTGGTTGGTCCGGCCGCCATTGCTCACCCTTACCAAATCGGGACCGGCGTCTTGCCCAGCGGGTAGTAGCCGGGCAGCTTCTCACCGGCCAGGCTGCGCTCAATTCGCTTCTGCATGCCGGCGGATAGATCGCCGGACTCGATGAGGCTCGCGAACATCTTGGCGACGTGACCGAAGTCGAAGAAGTCGCGCTGCCACTCGATGAGCTGCTCGCTGTTGAGGCGGAACCAGCTGCCCCCGATGCCGTAGATCTCGTCCTGGGTGCCGTCGGCCTTGTTGACGATTTGCTTCCAGAAGCCGACAATCTCACCTTGCTTCTCGTCGATGAGCACCTTCTGGTACTGGTACACCCAGTTCTCCAGGCCCTCCATTTCCAGGCCGAGGGCGATATCGCGGATCTCATCGACGCCGACGCACATCACATCTTCCTTGGGGCCGATGTTCCAGCCATAGGTGGCGTCTGCGGCGTAGAAGTCGGCCAGCGGCTTCCAGTCGCCGGCCTTCTCGCAGTCTTTATTGACCTGCAGCCAGCGGTCGACCCATGCCTCGAGTTCTTCGCGTGACGCCATTACCGGTCTTCTTTCTCTTTGATGAATAGTGCTTGCGTTGGGCACATAGCGACCGCGCGCTCGACTTCGTCGCGGGCGTCTTCGGGCGGTTCGGGGTCGAGGATCTCGACCTTGCCGCGCTTGGGCACCCGGAAGTAATCCGGCGCCTCCAGTTCGCACATGGCGTGGCCCTGGCACAAGTCCAAGTCGGCATCGACCCGGTAACCCATGATCAGTTCCCGCTGCGGCGGCGGTAGCGCACTTTGGCGGGCCGGGCCAGCTGGACGACCATCTTGGAGTGGTCGTTGTGGTAGCTGTCTGCTGGCTGGGCCATCTCGAAGTCGTACTCTCGCAACAGAACCGAGAAGATGGCTTTGATCTGCATCTGCGCGAACGCGGCCCCGACGCATCGGTGTCGCCCCGCACCGAATGGAATCCAGGTCCACCGGTTGACGATGTCAGCCTGCTCAGGCTTGTTGTAGCGATCCGGCTTGAAGGCGTCCGGATTGGGAAAGTCCTCGGGGATTCGGTTCGAGATCGCCGGGGATGCCGCGACATAGTCACCGTCGTGGATCGGGAAGCCTTCTACTTCGAACTCGCCCTTGGCGACCCGCATCAAGATGATGAGCGGGGGATGCAGGCGCAGGGTCTCCTTGAGAACATTGTCAAGCTTCGGAATTTGCCGCAGCGCATGGAAACTCACCTCCTGCCCGTCGGCGTAGAGGTCGTCGAGTTCCTTGACCACCTGCGCGTAGATGTCGGGATGACGGATCAATTCGATCAAGGTCCATGACGAGGTGCCTGAACTGGTGTGGTGTCCAGCGAACATCAGCGAGATGAACATGCCGGTGATCTCGTCGGCCGAGAAACGGTGATTGCCCTCCTCATCCTTGATCGACACCAGCACGTCGAGCATGTCGCGGTCGCTCTTGTCCTTGGGCGGGTTGGCGATCCGCTGGTTCATTACAGCCTGTACCAGCTCGACCAGGCCGGCGCGCGCCTGATCACGGACCCGGAAGCTCTCGATGTCCATGTAGGCATCGACATAACACAGCGGATCGGTGCCTCGCTCTAACAGGTGGTAATACTCGGCGAAGCGATGGTCGAGCTGATTTCGAAACTTCACCCCGATAAGACATGCCGTCGAGGTGTAGATGGTCAACTCCGCGAAGAAGTCGAGTAGTTCGATCTCGCCTTCGTCGCCCCAATTGGCGATCATTCTGCGGACTTCATTCTCGATCGTCGCCGCGTGGCCCTTCATATGCTCGCCCCGCAACGCCGTGTTGTGCAGCATCTCGGCACGCCGCTCGGGGCTGGCGTCGAACACGACGCCCTTGCCGAAGATCGGCGTCATGAACGGATACGCCTCGGCCTGGTCGAGATCCTCGTCGGCGGACCGGAAAAAGAACTCATTGGCTTGTGCGCCGGACAGCAGGATGACGTGCTTGTCCGCCAAGTCGAATGTGCCGACGTTCCCGCATTCGTCGCGGGTCCGCTGCATCAGACCGATGGGATCGGTGCGAAATTCTTCGAGATGACCGTGCTCTTCTTGGCCGCCGGAAACCCGCGGCACGATGGCGGAAGTCATTTGCTCACTCCTCTCGGCGCTCGTCCCTCGCGCCGCATCGTCGTTTCGCGAAGTCATTTGCTCTCGTTTCGCGAAGTCATGAATCCAGGGCCTTCTCATCGAGTTTGAGTTGTTGACGGTCTTTCGTCGCGGCCAACGGCGCCTCGGGCTGCAGTTCCATGTTGACCACGAAGCCTCCTCTGGGTGTTTCCGCGACGAACGTGATGGCCCGGGCAAGGTCGGACGCCCGTAGGAAATAGTCGTGCCGCGCCTGACCCCACTTGGCCCAGTCCTCGAGTGCCGGGCCGATCGCCTCGGCCGACAGGCTCCAGCCCATGGCGGTCTTGGTGGGACCGGGATGCACGATTGAGGCACGCACGCCGGTGCCTTCCAGTTCCATCTGCAGGTTGGTGACCATCGCCACCAGAGCGGCCTTCGCGGCGCCGTAGGCCCCCATGTGCGGGCGTTGGCGGAGCGCGACGTCGGAACCCACGAAGATCAGGTCGCCGCGCTGACGCTCGAGCATGCCGGGCAATACCGCGGTCGCCAACCGGTTAGCCCCGATCAAATGGATCTGAACCTGCGATTCGAAAGTCTGAGTGTCGATTTCGTGTAGCCGCCCGAAGTAGGTGTCGCCGGCGCCGGTGACCATGACTTCGATATCGCCGAGTTGGCCGGCGGCCTGATGTACGAATCCTTTGACCGAGTCGGCATCGGTGACGTCGAGCGGCAGCGCGATCGCCTCACCCCCTTCGGCGCGGATCTTATCGACGATCTCCTGGCACTTCTCGACACGCCGCGCTCCCAGCGCCACTGGAAACCCGTGGGCGGCAAGCTCAATGGCGGTAGCCGCTCCGATGCCCGAGGAGGCGCCGGCAACTATCGCGGGCCTGCGGGCCGGATGTGGTTCGAAGCGGGGCATTCAGCAGACCTCCACGGTCATGGGTAGCTGGGCGAATCCGCGGACATTGCTCGAGTGGACGCGGACGGCGTTGGCCTCGTCGACTTGATAGCCACGGATCCGCTTGAACAATTCGGTGAGCGCCACCCGGGCTTCCATCCGGGCCAGATGTGCACCCAGGCAGAAATGCGCGCCGCTACCGAAACTCAATAGTTTCGGCCCGATTTCGCGCCCGATCACGTAGTCGTCCGGGTCGTCGAACACCCGCTCGTCACGGTGCGCCGAACCGGGTAGTAGCAGCAGCACGTCCTTCTCGGGGATGGTGGTGTCGTAAAGGGTGAACTCTTCAGCCACGGTGCGGGCCAGGATCTGGCTCGAGGTGTCGTAGCGCAGGGTCTCCTCGACCCATAGCGGTACCCGGGACAGGTCGGCGTAGACCGACGCCAGTTGGTCGGGGTTCTTGTGCCCCCAAAAGGCGGCATTGGCAAGAAGTTTGGTGGTTGTCTCGTTGCCGGCAATCACCATCAGGAACATGAATCCGAGGATCTCCTCGTCGGTGAGCCGGTCTCCGTCGATCTCGGCGGCCAGCAGCGCCGAGGTGAGATCCTCGGCCGGGTGCTTACGGCGCTCGGCGATCATCTGCTGGTAGTAGACGATCAGGTTGATCGACGCCTCGATCGCCGAAGCCGGCACGTCGTTGACACCGTCCTCGCGGTGCATCACACCGTCGGCCATGGTGCGGATGTCGTCGCGATCGGCGAGCGGCACGCCCATCAGTTCGGAAATCACGTCCATCGGCAGCTTGCCGGCGAATTCCGCAACGTAGTCGACCGTTCCCGAGCCGGCCTTGTCCAGCATGGTGTCGAGGTGCTGCATCGCTAGCTCGGTGGCCCGCGGCTCGAGCTCGCGAATTCGCCTGGGAGTGAAACCTTTTGACACCAGTGTGCGCAGACGCAGGTGGGCCGGGTCGTCCATCGCGAGAAATGACATGGTCTTGGACGCGTGGGGTCCGCGTGACACCGGGTCTAGCGACACGCCGTCGCGATTGGAAAGCTGGGTGCTGTTGCGGAATCCCTGCAGCACGTCACGGTGCCGCGACAACGCCCAGAACTTCAGTTCCTCGTTGCGATACAGCGGGGCTTCGTCGCGCAACCGCTTGTAGTACGGGTACGGATCTTCATGGAAGTCGTAGTCGTAAGGATCGAGGACCAGCGCGTGGTCACCGACGTGGATGGTCATGGCTTAAGTACCTGCCTCTGTCTGTTGGCTCAACCCTCCGGCGGTGAGGATCAGCCTCACCACATAGGCGAGCCGGTCGGCGATTTCTCGGTAAGTGAATTCGCCGCTGCCGGCCTGAACCAGTGCGCCGAAAAAGGACATCTCCAGCGCCGACACAGTGGTCGGGTCGGCGTCAGGGCCCATGGCAGAGGTGATACGGCGGTGGATCTCGGCGCCGATCCGGTCCCGGGCGGCCCGCACCGCCGGGTCGACGCCACCGCTGAGCAGCGCTGTCGTGCATGCGGCGCTCACCTCTGGTTCATCGGCGACCACCAGAGCCAGATGGCGCAACACCTGTTCCACCCGGGTGGGCATTGGATCGTTGACATCGGTGAAGTAGGGCACCTGCCGCACCAGGTCCAGGTAGACCTCGGCAATCAGGTGGTTCTTCGACGAGAAGTAGGTATACGCGGTGGCCGGGGCTACTTTCGCGCGGGCCGCCACTGCACGCACCGTCAGATCGGCATACGACTTTTCCCGCAGCGTTTCGATGCCGGCCGCGAGCACCTTGCGAAAGGTCTCCTCCTGGCGACGATTGCGCGGCGGCTCACCGGTCTGGTGCCCGGATTGGGATGTGATCGTAACCAGTGCGTCGCTGGACACATGTCCAGGCTATCGGATCGATTCGTCCGGAGGCAAGCCTGGACTGTAGACATACCGATTAATGTGGTGTTTTTCGGTTCGCAACCGTGGCCGCGTAGATCGGCCCTTGCACCGCCGACGGCCTGGAGACTATGGTTCGATCGGGCAATATCGGACAACTGTCCATTCGATTTGATCCGCAACGACGGGAGCGGGAGATGGCCTTGCTGGCCGACGGCGTGAGTGAACTCTTCATCGACGGCAAGTTGTCGCCCGGCAGCGGCGGTACCTTCCAGACCATCAACCCGGCGACCGAGGAAGTGCTCGGTGTCGCGGCCGACGCCAACGCCGACGACATGGACCGTGCGATCGACGCCGCGCGGCGCGCTTTCGACGAGACGGACTGGTCCCGCGACACCGAATTGCGGGTGCGGTGCGTGCGGCAACTGCTCGACGCGATGCAACAGCACCTCGAAGAGCTGCGCGATCTGACCATCGCCGAAGTCGGTGCGCCGAGAATGCTCACCAGCATCGCTCAGCTCGAAGTCCCGGTCAACGACCTCGCGTTCGCCGCGGATACCGCCGAATCCTATGAATACACACAAGATCTCGGCGAGGCGTCGCCGATGGGCATCCCCACCCGGCGCACCATCGCCCGTGAGGCCGTCGGCGTCGTCGGCGCGATCACTCCGTGGAACTTCCCGCACCAGATCAATCTCGCCAAGCTGGGACCGGCGCTGGCCGCCGGAAATACCGTCGTCTTAAAGCCCGCTCCCGACACGCCCTGGTGCGCCGCCGTGCTGGGCGAACTCATCGCCGAGCACACCGACTTCCCGCCTGGAGTGATCAACATCGTCACATCCAGCGACCACGCTGTGGGCGCGATGTTGTCGAAAGACCCACGGGTGGACATGGTTTCGTTCACCGGATCGACCGCCACCGGTCGCGCCGTGATGGCCGACGGCGCCGCGACCATCAAGAAGGTCTTCCTCGAGTTGGGGGGCAAGTCGGCCTTCATCGTCCTCGACGACGCCGACTTGGGCGGTGCCGTGGGCGTGGCCGGGTTCTCCGTGTGCATGCACGCCGGGCAAGGATGCGCGATCACCACCCGGCTGGTGGTCCCGCGCGCGAAGTATGACGAAGCCGTGGCCATCGCGGCCGCGACGATGGGCGGTATCAAGGCAGGCGACCCCACCGAGCCCGGAACAATCTGCGGCCCAGTGATTTCAGCGCGCCAGCGCGATCGGATCCAGGGTTACCTCGACTCGGCGATCGCCGAGGGCGGGACGTTCGCCTGCGGGGGCGGGCGTCCGGCAGACCGAGACGTCGGCTTCTTCATCGAGCCCACCGTGATCGCGGGCCTGGGTAACGACGCTCGCTGCGCGCGTGAGGAGATCTTCGGCCCGGTGCTGACCGTGATCCCGCACGACGGCGATGACGACGCCGTCCGCATCGCCAACGACTCACCGTATGGGTTGTCGGGCACCGTGTTCGGCGCCGACCCGGGTCGCGCGGCGAGTGTTGCCGCGCGGGTCCGCGCGGGCACCATCAATGTCAATGGGGGCGTGTGGTATTCGGCCGATGCGCCATTCGGCGGATACAAGCAGTCCGGGAACGGTCGCGAAATGGGCCTGGCCGGTTTCGAGGAGTACCTGGAAATCAAGACCATCGCGACAGCGGTTTAACCAGAGGAGCTTCGCAGCATGAGATTCGAGAACAAAGTCGCCATTGTCACCGGGTCCGGCGGCGGCATCGGCCAGGCCTATGCCGAGGCGCTGGCTCGTGAAGGCGCCGCGGTTGTGGTCGCCGACATCAAGGCCGAGGCGGCCGAGGGCGTGGCTAAGCAGATCGTGGCCGACGGCGGCACGGCGCTCGCCGTTCCGGTCGATGTCTCCAACCCGGCCTCGGCCAAGGCGATGGCCGATCGCACGCTGGCTGAGTTCGGCGGCATCGACTATCTGGTGAACAACGCCGCGATCTTCGGGGGCATGAAGCTGGACTTCCTGCTCACCATCGACCCGGACTACTACAAGAAATTCATGAGCGTGAACTTAGACGGCGCGTTGTGGTGCACCCGTGCCGTCTACAAGAAAATGGCCAAGCGCGGCGGCGGAGCGATCGTCAACCAGTCCTCGACGGCAGCGTGGTTGTACGCCAACTATTACGGCCTGGCCAAGGTCGGTATCAATGGTCTGACCCAGCAACTCTCGCGGGAACTGGGTGGACAGAACATCAGGATCAACGCGATTGCGCCCGGACCTATCGACACCGAGGCCAACCGGACCACCACGCCGGCTGAGATGGTCGCTGACATCGTCAAGGGACTTCCATTGTCGCGCATGGGCACACCCGCCGATCTGGTCGGCATGTGCCTGTTCCTGCTGTCCGACGAGGCATCGTGGATCACCGGGCAGATCTTCAACGTCGACGGCGGACAGATAATTCGGTCATGAGCGATCACGTGAGGCTCGGCTACGTCGGGCTGGGCAACATGGGCACGCCGATGGCCAAGAAGATGGTCGAGTGGCCTGGCGGGCTTACTGTCTACGACATCCGGACTGAGGCTATGACCCGGTTAGGGGAACGAGGTGCCATTCTGGCCGACGGAATCGCCGACGTGGCCGCCGCCGACATCATCAGCGTCACAGTGCTCAACGACGATCAGGTACGTAACGTCGTCGGTGAGCTCGCCTCACATGCCAAGCCCGGCACCATCATCGCAGTCCATTCCACGATCAATGACACCACCGCCGAGCAGCTCGCGAGCGAGTTCGAGCCGCAAAAAGTTCATGTCATCGACGCGCCGGTCAGCGGCGGGACGCGTGCCGCACGTTTCGGTCAATTGGCGACGATGGTGGGCGCCAGCGACGAAGTCTTCGCCCGCGTCAAAGATCCGTTTTCGCATTGGGCGGAGTTGGTTGTCCACGCTGGCCCACCCGGCACGGGCACTCGGATGAAGCTGGCCCGCAACATGATTACCTTCACTGAGTACGCGGCCGTGGGGGAGGCATGGAAGCTGGCGGAGGCAAGCGGGCTGAACCTGCAAGACCTCGGCAATGTGGTGCGTCACACGGATAAACTGACCGGTGGCGCCGGATCGATCATGTATCGCGATGACACGAAAGACCTTGCGCCGGGCCACTTCTTGTATGAACCATTCCTGCACGCCCGGGGGCTTGGCGAAAAGGACCTGAGCTTGGCTCTGGCGCTGGGGGAGGCGCTGTCAGTCGACCTACCGCTGGCTAGGCTGGCGAAGGAACGGCTGGCTCCCGGGCTCGGAGTACCACACAAGGAGAAAGACGCGTAATGGACGAGTTGCGCCGCAAGGGCCTAGAGAAGATGAACGAGGTCTACGGCTGGGAGATGCCCAACATCGAGGGCGACGCGTACTTCGCCCTGACCGTTGATCACCTGTTCGGCAGCATCTGGACGCGACCGGGCTTGTCGATGCGGGACAAGCGGATCATGACGTTGACGGCGGTGACCGCCCTGGGAAATCGCGACCTGGCCGAGATTCAAATCAACGCCGCGCTTCTCAACGGCGAACTAGACGAGACCGAGCTGAAGGAGATGGCCGTCTTCCTGACGCATTATCTCGGGTTTCCGCTGGGCTCGGCGCTCAACGGCGCTGTCGACACCGTCGTGGCAAAGCGTAGGAAGGCCGCGGCCAAAGGCTCGGGGGAGGACAAGAAGGCCAACGTGGACGCTGCGGTGAACATACACAGGGGCAAGACCGCCGACTAGGGCCTCCCTCGGCTCCCGTTGGTAGCCGCT
>DATJQO010000091.1:0-9459 GCA_035505695.1 Mycobacterium sp. | reverse complement strand
CCTAGATGGGCTTCGGCCCGAGGAGGTCGGCGAATGCCGTTCGCAGCGGACCGATCCGGCTGGACACCACCGAACTCAACGCCTCAATCGCCGGCACCCCGGCGGTGCTTCGGGTGCCTTGCGCGGCGCGCATCGCATTCGGCCGGGTCGATCGCCAGCCGGTACCCGCGCTTGACGACGGTCTGGACCGCGCGCGGCGCGCCGAGCGCCGAACGTAGTCTGGTCATTGCGGTGTCGACCGCATGCGAGTCTGCCCCGCCCCCGGGCAGCAGTGCGAGAATTTCCTCCCGCGACACCACCCAGCCGGGGTTCGCCATCAACCGCCGCAGCAATGCCATCGCGGTCGGCGATAAAGTCCGGATGTCGCCGTCGACCGCCACCGTTGCGCTGCGGACGCTGATGTGATGTCCTCCCGCTGTGACATGGCGAGCGTGGCGCGGAACCTCGTCACTGATCAACCGGGCGAGCGCGCCCAGCCGGTAGCGGTCGGGGTGCACGGTCGGGACTCCCAGCCGCCGCAGCGGCGCCGACGTGACCGGGCCCACGCAGATCGCCGCAACGTGATCACGCAGCGCGACGACGAGTTCAGCCAGACAGCCGAGCGCCTTGGCGCGCTGCAGCATTGACGCAACCGCCGGGGCGCTGGTGAAGCTCACCGCGTCGACCTGGCCGTGGACAATCATCGCGATCAACTGATCCATCGGCCGGCTGTCCTCGGGCGCCTCCCAGCGATACACCGGCACCTTGATGACTTGTGCGCCGGCCAAAGTCAGCGCATGGCAAATGTCGGCGTTGGGCTCCCACTCGGAGGCCGCGCCGTGCAGCTGCACCGCGATGCGCAGACCGGCTGCGCCCTCGGCCAGGAGCCGATCGAGCACCTCCCGCGACGCCTCGGATTCCGGACTCCACTCCTCGCAGAGCCCGGCCTGGCGAATGGCGCCGCGTGCCTTCGGTCCTCGTGCGAGGATGCGCGTCAACGCGAGCGCGGCGATCAGGTCGTCAGCGACATCCCAGCCGTGCGCGGCCTCGATCCAGCCACGGAAGCCGATGCCTGTGGTCACCACGACCACATCGGACGGCTTCTCGACGAGCAGTGTTGTGACACGCCGTAATTCGATGTCGTCGACGAGCGGGATGATCCGGATCGCCGGTGCGTGCACGATGGTAGCGCCACGGCGCTGCAACAGCGTGATCAGTTCTTCGGATCGGCGCGCCGCCGTTACGCCGATGGTGAATCCCGCTAGTGGTTCACTTGCGGGCGATTTCAACGATTCCATCGGTCACCCGCACGTCGTAGACCCTCAGCGAGCGCGACTCGTCATCGAGGCAGCGTCCATCACGAACGGAGAACACCTGTTTCAGCAGCGGCGACGCGACGGTGGGCTCACCGCGGCGGTCGCCGGTGATTCCGCGCGACATCACCGCCGCCCCGGCGAACGGATCGATGTTGCTCACCGCGGCCAGTGTCTGGTCGGACAGCAAGAAGAGCGCGACCTGCTCAGCGCCGGGAAGCAGCACGGCAACCCCACGTCCGGGCAGCAATGAGTCAAGCTGGCATGCCTTTGTCCAGACGCGGGCATCCGTTTCGACGACGCGCGGCCGTTCAACGAGCACGGTCATCGGTTGCTCCTCCCGTCGGTATCAATTGCACGTCCGGCATGTTTCCGAGCCATTAAGTCGATCTTTCCGTCGTGTCACCGAGCCGCGGTGTGCCGAGCATCACCGGCACCTTCCGCGGGCCGCTTTCGTCGAACACCACGGTCGGGTCGGGCTGGTCGGGGGCGTTGACGAACGACACGAACCGCGAGAGCTTCGCCTCGTCGGCGAGCACTGCGGCCCACTCGTCGGAGTAGCCGGCGACGTGGCGTGCCATCGCGGCCTCTAGGTCGTCGGCGATGCCCAGTGAGTCCTCGCACACCACCGCGCGGATGTGATCGAGACCACCCTCGATGGTTTCCTGCCAGACCGCGGTGCGCTGCAGCCGGTCGGCGGTGCGGATGTAGAACATCAGGTAGCGGTCGATGTAGCGCACCAGGGTCTCGTCGTCGAGGTCGCCTGCAAGCAATTGCGCATGCTTGGGGGTTGCGCCACCGTTGCCGCCGACGTAGAGGTTCCATCCTTTCTCGGTTGCGATGACGCCGACGTCTTTGCTGCGCGCTTCGGCGCATTCCCGCTGGCAACCCGAGACGCCCATCTTGATCTTGTGCGGGGAGCGCAGGCCGCGGTAGCGCAGCTCCAAGTCGACGGCCATGCCCACCGAGTCCTGCACGCCGTAGCGGCACCACGTCGACCCGACGCAGCTCTTCACGGTCCTCAACGCCTTGCCGTAGGCATGCCCGGACTCCATGCCAGCCGCGATCAGCCGCCGCCAGATCGCCGGTAACTGTTCGACGCGCGCGCCGAACATGTCGATGCGCTGCCCGCCGGTAATTTTGGTGTAGAGCCCGAAGTCGTGGGCGACCTCGGCGATAGCGATCAGCTTCTCCGGGGTGATCTCACCGCCGGGCAGCCGCGGTACGACCGAGTAGGTGCCGTTACGCTGCAGGTTGGCCAGGAAGTGGTCGTTGGTGTCCTGCAGCGCCGCGGATTCGCCGTCGAGGATGTGGTCGGACGACGTGGACGCGAGGATCGACGCGACGGCCGGCTTGCAGATGTCGCAACCGGTTCCGGTGCCGTGCTTGGCTATCAGGCCGGAGAATCTGCGCATCCCGGTGGCGTGCACGATCTGGAAGAGTTCGACCCGCGACTGTGTGAAGTGTTCGCACAGCGCCTTGGACTGCTCGACGCCCTGGGCCGCCAGCAGCCTCTTGAGCATCGGAACGCAACTGCCGCAGGATGTCCCGGCCGCGGTCGCACCCTTGATCGCGGGCACGTCGCACGCGCCGTCGACGATCGCCGCGCAGATCGCGCCTTTGCTGACGCCGTTGCACGAGCAGATCTGTGCCTCGTCGGGCAACGCGCCCAGGCCCACTTCGGCGGCGGCCGGCGCAATCAGCGACGCCGGGTCGGCCGGCAAGGGGCGGCCGACTAGGGGGCGCAACGTCCCGTAGGCGGTCGCATCGCCGACCAGAATTCCGCCCAGCAACGTCGACGCATCATCGGAGACAACGAGTTTGGCGTAGGTGCCGTTGACGGCGTCTTTGAGCACGACCTCGAGCGCGCCCTCGCTCCTGGCATGCGCATCGCCGAAGCTGGCCACGTCCACGCCGAGCAACTTGAGCTTTGTCGATAAGTCCGCGCCTGGGAACTCGGCGTTCCCGCCGAGCAGCCGGTCGGCGACCACCTCCGCGGTGGCGTTACCGGGCGCGACGAGCCCATAACAGCGACCCTCGATCGCCGCCACCTCGCCGACCGCATAAATGGCTGGATCGCTTGTCCGGCAGGCGATGTCGGTGAGTACACCGCCACGGTCGGCCACGTCGAGACCGCAGGCGCGGGCCAGCTCGTCACGTGGCCGTACCCCGGCGGAAAACACCAACACCGCGGCGTCGACGGTCTCGCCGTCGGACAGCGTGACCCGCAGCCCGCTGCCATGGTTCTCGATTGCGGTGGTGGACACCCCGGTGTGCACGGTCAGACCCAGTGCGCAGACCAGGTTGGCCAGCACCGCGCCGCCGCCCTCATCGACCTGAAGCGGCATCAGCCTCGGTGCGAACTCCACGATATGAGGGGTCAAACCCAACAGCCGCAATGCATTCGCGGCCTCGAGCCCCAACAGCCCGCCGCCGACCACGATGCCGGCGGCCCCGGGCTCGGTGGCCTCGACCGCCGCGCGGATCGCGTCTAGGTCATCCAGCGTGCGGTAGACGAAGCAGCGATCCAGGTCCTTGCCCGGGATCGGCGGGACGAACGGGTACGAGCCGGTAGCCAGCACCAGCGCGTCGTAGCCGATCTCCTCCCCTGCGGACGTGGTGACGGCGCGGGCGTCGCGGTCGATGGCGGTGACCCGCTCGCCAACCCGCAACCGCACCAAACCGTCACCGGTGTAATCATTTCCGGCCAGCGCGAGCGCACCGCGATCCCAGCTGCCGACGTAGGACGACAGCGCGACCCGATCGTAGGCCGGTGTCGGTTCCTCGCACAGCACGGTGACGTTCCACCGGCCGTCGAGGTCGCGATCGCGCAGCGCCTCGACGAAACGGTGACCCACCATGCCGTGGCCGACGACCACTACCGACTTCGGCGCGGGTATCACGCCGGTGCCACCGCTTCTGCGACCGTCAGGATCTTCGGGGCAGGCGCCCTGCTGGGCGTGCGCACGTACGCGAACCAGGTGATCACCGCGCACAGCACGTAGAAGCCCAGGAAGACCCAGAACGCCGTCGTCGCTGACTTCGCGGGCGACAGGTACGACGCCCGCAGCACGACGTTGATGCCGACGCCGCCCAGCGCGCCGATCGCCCCGGCGATCCCGATCAGCGCACCCGACATCCGACGCGACCAGTCGGCCTTCTCTGCCTGGCTAAAACCGTGCACGCTCTGCGCCTTGGCGTCGAAGATCGACGGGATCATCTTGTATACCGACCCGTTGCCGATTCCCGACAGGATGAAAAGCGCGACGAACCCGACCACGTAGGCGGCCAGAATGCCGCCCGATAGGGCGTGATGGTTGTCGTCGCCCATCTCACCGAACACCACAACCCAGCCGGCCGCGCCGATCATCGCGGCGAACGTGTACAGCGTGACCCTGCTGCCGCCGATGCGGTCGGACAGCCAACCGCCCGGCGGCCGCGCGATCGAGCCCAGCAGAGGCCCGATGAACGCGATCTGCGCGGCGTGCAGCGCCGCCTGGGCCGTCATCGCCGGGGTCACCTTGGCGCCATGACTGAGGTTGGCCAGGAAGCTTATTTGAAGCACCTGGCCGAACGCGAACGAAAAGCCGATGAACGATCCGAACGTGCCGATGTACAGCAGCGCGATCAGCCACGAGTCGCGGTATCCCATCACGTCGATCATCGAGCGGCCATTGGTGCGCTGGTTGGTCAGATTGTCCATGAACAGCGCGGCGCCGACCGCAGCGATCGACAGGAGAACCAGATACGCCGCGCACACCCAGTGCGGGGAACGGTTGCCCGCCGTGGCGATCACCAGCAGCCCGACGATCTGGATCATCGCGACGCCGATGTTGCCGCCACCGGCGTTCATACCCAGCGCCCACCCCTTGAGCCGCTGTGGATAGAACGCGTTGATGTTGGTCATCGACGACGCGAAGTTGCCCCCGCCAAACCCGGCGATCGCCGCCACGATCATGAATGTCGTGTAGGACGTGCCGGGGTGGGCCATGAAATACAGCGTCAACACCGTTGGGATCGCCAACACCAGCGCGGAGACCATTGTCCAGTTGCGGCCACCGAACGTCGCGGTCGCAAACGTATAGGGCAGCCGCAGGATCGCTCCGACCAGCGTCGGCATCGCGACGAGGAAGAACTTTCCGCCGACATCGATGTGGTAGACGTTCTGCGGCATGAACAGGACCATCACCGACCAGATCGACCAGACGGAGAACCCAACGTGCTCGGCGAAGATGGACCAGAGCAGGTTGCGGCGCGCGATCTTTGCGCCGCCGTTGTTCCAGGCGTCGACGTCTTCGGCGTCCCAGTCAACGATGGTGTGTTGGCGCGTCTGTAACGGCATGAGATCACCGTAGGAAACTGTTGTTGCGGCAACGCTGCCCGCGATGACCTGCGTGCTACAAGCTCCTCACGGTCAGCTCTTGAGGGTGGTGAGTTCGATAGGCAGTCGTGCCCCACGCCAAGTGTCGACTGTGTCCGAGCCGGAACTCACACCCAGCGGCTACGCACAGGTGGTGCTTCGGGCGCTGCCCAGGCTTTTGCATAGCGGTTGCTGGATGCTTTCTGCAGGTCACGGCTGCGGTAGACCAGGTCCGGGCGCACCAAGTATCCGACCGGCGCGCTGAACATATGCACCAGCCGTGTGTAAGGCCAAATCCCAAGCAGCGCAAGGACAATCAGCGCATGCGCCTGAAACGTCCACGGCGAATAGGCCATCAGCTCTACCGCCGGGTGCAGCGAAAACAGGCTGCGGAACCACGGCGACACCGTCTCGCGATAGTTGTAGCTGGCGAACACGTTGGTCAGGGTGTTGAGCATCCCGGTCACCAGCGCGCCCACCAGCAGCACGTACATCAGCTTGTCGTTGCGGGTCGTCGCCTTGCGCACCGCAGGCACCGTGATACGCCGGTACAGCAGGATTCCGAGTCCGGCCACGACTGCGAACCCCCCGAGCGAGCCCATCGTGACCGCCATCAGGTGGTAACCGGTCTCGGAGATCCCGGCCGCCGATGTCCACGATTGCGGAACGAGCAGACCGACGACATGACCGCCGAACACGCCGAGCAGGCCGAAGTGGAACAGCGGGCTGCCCAGCCGCAGCAGCCGGCTCTCGTAGATCTGCGAAGACCGTGTGGTCCAGCCGAACTGGTCGGTGCGGTAGCGCCAGATATGGCCCAGCACAAACGATGTGAGCGCGACGTACGGCGCGGTCATCCAGAGCAGGCTGGTCACCGGCGACCTTCGACCGTGAGCGGATCCATTGCGAACGGTTCCAGTCCGACGTCCTCGTCCGGAGGCCCCTGTGCGGCCAGCTCGGCAATCCGGCGGCGGTCGGCGGTGCTGATCGGTGGCAGCGTCGCCAGAGCGGCGGCCACCACATTGGCGTAGGGGGAACCGCTGTCCAGCAGAGACAGTCGCAACAACTCGAGAACCGGGACATGCTCGGCGAGCAACCGCTCCCCCTGCAAGTGGTCGATCGTGGCGGCGAACTCGAGAACCAGCGGCAGGTAGTCGGGCAGTTCGTCATCACCCAGCTGCATCCCGGCCTGGCGGTAGGCGTGCTTGAACCGCAGCAGCGCCATGCCACGCTTGCGGGTGTCTCCGTAGGCGTAGTACGTCAGGTGCAGGCTCGCGCTGCGACGCATGTCGAACGTTTCGACGTAGAGCGCGGCGAGCTGCAGCGGATCCCCATTGCAGAACTCACGCAGGAAGTCGAGCAGCGGCGCGCCCACGGATGGGGGCAGTTCGGTTGTCGCAGTGTTGAGTTGATCGGCCATCGCCAGCGTCTGCGCGCCGGGGTAGTCCAGCAGCAGCGCGGCGATGCGCCACACCAGTCGTTGGTCCCGCTCGGACAGCCCGGCACCATCGCCGGCCCGCCTGCGGGTCAGCGTCAGCATCTTCATTTTGTCGGCACCAGCCCATCGGTGCTCTTGCCGTCCCAGTTGAGCAGGTTGACTCGGACTGGCTTGTCTTCCGCGGCAGCGCCGTTGGTGTCGGTGAGATGGAATTTGTTGGCCATCGCGTCCAACGCCGTCATCCCCGGCCCGCCCTCCCCGTCGAGGCTGCATCCGGTGGCCAGCGCGTCGAGGCGGTGCGCGTCTGACCCTGCGCCGTTGGGGATCACGTAACGGTCGGCGTACTTGGCGATCGCCAGCAGCCGGTACATCGATTCGATCTCTTCGCCGGTCAACCGCACCGACTCCGGGATGGTGTCGTCGAATTCCTCGCCCAGGTTCGCAGCACGCATGTACGAGCGCATCGCCGCAAGCCGTTGCAGCGCAACGCGAACCGGTCCGACGTCGCCGGCGGTGAACAGCTCGGCCAGATACTCGACCGGGATGCGCAGAGCGTCGATAGCGCCGAACAAGTTGTTCGTGTTCTCGCCGTCGTGGCCGGTCTTGGCGAGAATGTCGACGACCGGGGACAGCGGCGGGATGTACCAGACCATCGGCATCGTGCGGTACTCCGGGTGCAGCGGAAGCGCCAGCTGGTAGTCGACGATGAGCCGGTACACCGGCGAATGCTGGGCGGCCTCGATCCATTCGCTCGAGATCCCGGCGCGCTCCGCCTCCGCGACCACCCGCGGGTCGTGCGGGTTCAAAAACACGCCGAGCTGCGCCGGATACAGGTCCTTCTCGTCCTGTACCGACGCGGCCTGCAGCACTGCGTCGGCGTCGTAGAACAGCACCCCGATGTAGCGCAGCCGGCCCACGCAGGTCTCCGAGCACACTGTGGGGATGCCCACCTCGACGCGCGGGTAGCAGAACGTGCACTTCTCAGCCTTGCCGGTCTTGTGGTTGAAATAGATCTTCTTGTAGGGGCAGCCCGTAACGCACTGCCGCCAACCGCGACACCGGTCCTGATCGACCAGCACGATGCCGTCCTCGCTGCGCTTGTAGATCGCGCCGGACGGGCACGACGCCGCGCAGGAGGGGTTTAGGCAGTGCTCGCAGATGCGCGGCAGGTAGAACATGAACGTCTGCTCGAATTCGAGCTTCACCTTGTCGGACACCTTGGCCAGCAGTGGATCGCGGCCAACCTGCTCGGGTCCTCCACCGAGGTCGTCATCCCAGTTCGCGCCCCAGGTCACCTTGGTGTCTTGGCCGGTGATCAAAGACTTGGGACGGGCCACCGGCGTGGTGTCCATCGCCGGCGCGGACAGCAGGGTCTCGTAGTCGTAGGTCCACGGGTCGTAGTAGTCCGAGACGGTGGGCAGGTCCGGGTTGGCGAAGATGTTGAGCAACCGCTTGATCCGAGATCCCGACTTGAGCGTCAGCTTGCCGCGCTTGTTTAGTGTCCAGCCGCCTTTCCACTTTTCCTGGTCTTGGTACTGGCGCGGATATCCCTGCCCAGGACGGGTTTCCACGTTGTTGAACCAGGCATACTCCATACCGCCGCGGTTGGTCCAGGCTTGCTTGCAGGTGACGCTGCAGGTGTGACATCCAATGCATTTGTCGAGGTTCATCACCATCGCGAGCTGAGCCATGACTTTCATCGTCAGTACTCCACTTCCTGCGAGCGCCGCCTGATCGTGGTGACCTCGTCGCGCTGGTTTCCGGTGGGACCGTGGTAGTTCAGCGCAAAGGACTGCTGGGCGTAGCCCCCGATCAGGTGTGACGGCTTGATCATGATCCGGGTCAGCGCATTGTGGATACCGCCGCGCTTCCCGGTCTTCTCGGTACGGGGCACGTCCACCGCCTTGTCCTGCGCGTGGTACATGAACACCAGGCCTTCGGGCATCCGGTGGCTGACGATCGCACGCGCGTTCACCACACCGTTGCGGTTCGTGCATTCGATCCAGTCGTTGTCCTTGACGCCGATCTTCGCCGCGTCCACATCCGACATCCACATCGCCTGCCCGCCACGGGAAAGCGTGAGCATGTGCAGGTTGTCCTGGTATGCGGAATGGATGGACCACTTGGAGTGCGGTGTCAGATATCGCACCGTGATCCCGCCGCTGCTGTCGCCGACCGCCGGCTCGTCGAACAGCGCCGTCATGTCCAGCGGCGGACGGAAGATCGGCAATTGCTCCCCAAGTTCGCTCATCCAGTCGTGATCGAGGTAAAAGTGCTGGCGACCCGTCAGCGTGTGCCACGGCTTGAGCCGTTCGGTGTTGATCGTGAACGGCGAGTACCGACGCCCCCCGGTCTCCGAACCGGACCATTCC
>DATJQO010000090.1:0-10559 GCA_035505695.1 Mycobacterium sp. | reverse complement strand
AACGGGTCAGAGCCACCCGACCGCAAGACCTAAAGGGAGTTCTCGGGCAGCGCGATCACGTTGCGAAAGGTGACCTGAGGGCGAAAGAACGCGACCGTTAAGTACCCAGTGACCTTGCCAACGGGTCCGCGGTCAGGGGTCATAGTGAAGGAATAGGCCAAGTTGCCTCTCAACGTCGAGCAGCGGTGATGTACTAGCAGTGGCAGTTGGTGGACGTTTTGGAGGGGTAGGCAGTGTTCAACAAACGTGTCAGGGAAAGCAGTGATGGCCCCGACGCCCAATTGGCGGTGAACATGCGGGTGCGCGTCTATCCGGAAACGGAGGCCGAGACTCCAGGAGTGATCGTCGAGGATTTCGGTGAACTGATGGGGCAAGCCGTCGATATCGGTAGCCGCCGCATCGCCCCGGCCCGCCGGTGGGCGGTGCAGTTGAACAACGGCAATTTGGTGTTCGTCAATACCGACCAGCTCGTTCCCGACTGAGCCCGCACGGCGGATCGACCGGCAGCGTCAACCTGTAGGGAGGGTGTGGCTTACCCTCCGCCCAGGTGCTCGACGGTTAGGGAGCTTCTGCAGGTGCGCCGTCGTGGTCAAACCTGAGCTTTGTCGAGTGCCACACAACGACGCTGCATGATCCAGTGGGCGGCGTCAGTACGGTGTCGACGAGGCAGAGCATGGCGTTGGCGGTGGTGATGCCGCCGCAGGGCACCACTGCGTCGTTGACCCAGGGGTGATCCCGTGGACCGGTGACCATTAGCTTGCCGCCCTGCAGCGTCGTGTGCGTGCCGTCGAGGTTGGTGGGGCTGAACCGCCCCGGTATCACGTGGTAGGTCAGCAGGCGACCTAGGTGCGCGGCGTCGGTTTGCAGCAGGCGGTCGCCTCGGGTTGCCGGTACGGATTGGTGTCGCGACCGGCGAAGCCGATCCGCAGGAGGGCGATCACTTCGGTGCCGTGCTCAATCGTGCAGCACGAGTGATGGCCGCTGGTCACGGCGGGAAGATCCTGCTGGTCGAGTCGACGGCGGGTCTGCTCAGCGGGATTGATCTGGTGGGGCGATGCGGATAACGCTATCTTACTCCGGAGTAAGGTAGGCGGCGTCTGTTAAGCACTTCACGCCTCGGAGAGGCTGGCCCGGATAGGTAGCCGCCGCGGGCCCCACTGTCCGGCCGGGCCGTCATAGATACCGGCCAACTCCCAGCCACATGTGCGGCAGCGGCCATCGTCAGTCAGGGCATAGTGCCGCATCGCATACCAGTCGCGAACCACGACAGCCGATCCGCACCCTGGGCAAAACGTGCTGTCGCCCTCGGCGTCGTGGACGTTGCCGGTGTAGACGAACCGCAGGCCTTCATCGATGCCGATACGGCGGGCCCGCGTCAGCGTGGCGGGCGGTGTCGGCGGTGTGTCCAGCATCTTGTAGTCGGGATGGAATGCGGTGAAGTGCACCGGTACGTCGATGCCGAGGTTCTCCCGGATCCACGCGCATTCGGCTGCGATTTCCGCGTCGCTGTCGTTGCGTCCGGGAATCAGCAGAGTGGTGATCTCTAGCCACACCTTCGTCTCATGCCGCAGGTAGACCAATGTGTCCAAGACATCGGGCAGATGCCCGACGCAGACCTTGCGGTAGAAGTCTTCGGTGAACGCCTTCAAGTCGACGTTGGCGGCGTCGATGTGCCGGTAAAACTCGGCGCGGGGCTCAGGGCACATGTACCCGGCCGTCACGGCAACCGCTTTGATTCCCCGATCGTGGCAGGCGTCGGCGACATCAGCGGCGTACTCCCAGAAGATCGTCGGGTCGTTATAGGTGAACGCCACACTGCGACAACCCAATTCTTCAGCGGTGCGCGCGATGTGCGCAGGAGTGGCCTTACTGGCCAGCATGTCGATCTCCCGGGATTTGGAGATATCCCAGTTCTGACAAAACTTGCACGCCAGGTTGCACCCTGCGGTCCCGAACGAGAGCACGGCCGACCCGGGGAGGAAGTGGTTGAGCGGCTTCTTCTCGATCGGATCGACGCAGAACCCGCTCGAGCGTCCATAGCTGGTGAGCTTCACCTGGTCGTCAATCCGGCCGCGGACGAAGCACAGTCCGCGCTGGCCCTCGTGAAGTTTGCAGGCGCGCGGACATACGTCGCACTGGATCCGCCCGTCGTCGAGGCAATGCCAGTGTTTGGTCGCGACAGTAAACGGGTCGTCTTGCGAAAGGAGGGTGGTCATAGCATGCTCGAGCGCCAGGCTACCCGCCTTTAGCCTTATCAGCACCAGCTGCTGAAGCAGGCCTTTTGTCGCCACGGCCCCTACCGCGGTGCGGGAGCGCGGTGCCGTCCAAGCCCGTCAGCAGTTCGAGACTGCACTCGCAACCCGCGACGTCATTGGTCAAGCCAAAGGAATGCTGATGCAATGTCAGAACCTCACCGGCATCCAGGCATTCAAGCTGCTAATCAAAGCGTCGAGTCCGGGCAGCTGTATTGCCGCACGCACAGCGTATTCGTGGCGTGCGGCAATACAGCAGTCTGGGTTATCACGACGTCCGGTCAACATCGTGATGTAAACACCGCTGGGGCTTACCATCATCGTGACGTCTCGAGGGCCATACTGGGCGCGTGCTCGTGTGCGACGCGACCAACATCATGACCTGGCATGGCGTGGACATGCCGACATGCTGACGATTGTCGAGGGGGTGGCCGTGGGCATACTCATCGGTGAATTGGTCGCTGGCATTCCCCTCAGCCGTCGGATCGTCCGCTACGAGCGCCGCAAGCCCACGTCGTTCGCCGACGCCGTCGACCTCGACGAGACAATCATCGCCGAATGGCCTGATGACCGAGCTGCGGTGATGCTAGAGGCATGGCGCACACAACGTGGCAGGCAGGGCCTGCACGCGATCGGCTGGGCTGCCGATGTCGACTCGGCCCAGGCTGCGCAGGCGGTGACTAAGCGGGGCACCTTCCCCGGCTAGTTCCCCTCATGTGATCAACCAGGCAGCTCAGGTCCGTAGGGACGTTGCGCAGCTACGAACGCACCATTAGCTGCTGCTCGGGGACCTTCGACACTAGCCTGCAGCAGCATTCGCGCGTTAACTTGCTGCTGGCAACGCCAGTTGCCAAGCGGCGCAACACCATTCTTGAAGCGAGAGGTCGGGAACATGACGATTGTTAACGCGGTGGCGATCCACCCGCGGTCGGGCGAGGTTTGGGACGAGTTGCAAAAGCAGCTCAAGAAGGCGATGGAGATCGTCAAGAAGCACGGCGGGGAGAACGTCACCCTGATGGTG
This sequence comes from Mycobacterium sp., assembly GCA_035505695.1. Lineage (GTDB taxonomy): Bacteria > Actinomycetota > Actinomycetes > Mycobacteriales > Mycobacteriaceae > Mycobacterium. The sequence continues at coordinate 7,286 of DATJQO010000090.1, read as the reverse complement.
TTCGTGATCGGCGGCCAGCAGACGAACACTCTGTCGATGCTCGTCACCGCCGAGAACTGGACCAAGTTCGGCCAGATCCAGGATGCGGTGTACGGCGACCCGAATATGCAGGCGCTGATGCGCGAAACCGGGAAGATCGCCACGTGGGAGATCTACACCGCGCAGACGCTCGAACTCTGATCCCAGAGCCAAAAACGTTGCCCGACCCGCTGGCGGTGTTTTTGGCCCCGGATATTTCCACTTGGTGATTGACCAGGCAGCTGGTCACGCCGGGGATCACCAGCGGAGCGACCAGCCTGCCCGCTGCCGTCCCGGAACTGCTCATGGCCGCCCACTGCGACACCGGGCGACTACGAACGCCCGGTGAGCGCCTTGCGGCGGACTCCGGTCCTTGGTTTGTGCCGAGGTACAGGGTGCGAAGGCTCAGTCCTGTTTGCTGGCTAGCGCGCACCAACCGGCCAGTCCGCAGCCAGTCCGCAGTAGAGTTAGCGGCAAAATTTCGTAACCGTCAGAGCCAACTGTCTGAACTGCAGGTTCGTCGCACTGCTAACACGGCTTGCGGCTACAAAACGCCCAGATACTATCGTTCGGCATCGAGTAGGTCAGGGGTTCGAATCCCCTTAGCTCCGCAGAGTTTGAGTAAAGGAGTTGTGTTATGCCGCTTCAAGATTGGATAAAGTTGGTGTCGGTGGGCCCTGGACTGCGTGCGGTCCTGGAAGACTGGATGCTTGAGGAGTGGTGCGGCACCGCGCCGGATCGCTATGTGCCGCTGCGTATTCGGCCGCTCTGGGATGTCGAGGCCGATTAAGTGTAAGCGTCACGACATGACTGCTTACGTCGAATTCGATGGTCTCAAGGCCGGTTATGTCACGTCGGTCCTCGCGTCCTCGCGGCCCTAATACGCGTGGCCGGCCTGTGCTTCGCTTTCTCGAGTGAGCCCGGCGGCTAGGATCAGTTCTTCGTGCAACTCGAACCATACGGTGTGATACGAGTCGATGATCGGACACGTCAGCCAGGTTGTGTCTCCCGCCTGGACCTTCGCCAACGCGGCGTCTAACTTATCCGAATACCCTGTCAGACGCGGGATCTGGGTCGCGACCGCTGCGGTCACGGGCGTCACTCGCCTGTGTACATCGACGAGTCGGGCTAACACTGCCGAGTCGTACTCTTGGTCGTCGTGTGGGTTCGGCTCGCCGTCCTTGAGTTGCCAATTGGCGACCAACACCTTGAAATCGGCGTTGACACTGCGAAATTTGTCGTAGGCGTCGCTGATGGCGACCTGATCCACGTTCTCCCGTTCGGCCGCGAGCAGTCCGTTGAGTCTGGTGCGGCCCTCCGGGGAGAGGCGGACCGTCTTGCCCTCGATGAGCGATCCTGCCTCGGTTGCAGCGCGGACCGCGTCGGCCACCGCCGTGGGGTCTTCGCCGACGGTTGCGGCGATGTCCGCCGGTGCGATTCGGCCTTTGAGTCGAACTGCTTGCAACACCTTCAGCTCGATCATGACTCCGAATACATATCCTTCAGATGTATAGTGGGCTCGATCATAGCCAGTTCGATCCGCCGGAGACGATCGATGGCTGCCACAGCCGCCGTCGTAACGGACGTTGCATTGCCCATGACCACATCCAACTTTCCAGTTCGGCGATGCCAGTGTGCAACGCCTCGCCTAGTGCGTTGCGGTCTCGTACATCAGCCTGGATGGGTAATCCGCCGGCCGGTCTTTTCGACCAACCGTGCTGTCTCATCGAGGTCCTCGGGACGCGCGAACGGGTCTGGTTGGTCGCAATATCGTCGCAGATGTCCACCGCGATGATGTCGGCGCCCTCTTCGGCCAGATGCACCGCGTGGCTGCGGCCCTGACCGCGCGTAGCACCGGTAATGAAGACGACCTTGTCCTCGACGTGACCCATGCTTTCCTTCTCTGAGTTAACCCTGATTTACGTTGGCCCGCAGATGCGCTGCGATCAGCATCGTGACCAGCGGATGCGGCGAAGCGACGTCGGTCAGACCACCCTCCAGCGCGGCACGCACACCGCGTTCGGTGTTGTCGTCAAGTGCCGGATATTCCCCGCCGGCGTGCGCGCGCAACGGGCTGTGTTGACGGGCTATCTTGCCGAGCTCGGCCAGGTCGGGGCTGTCGTACTCGGACCACGACGTCAGCTCGAGAATGCCATCACGCACTTCGCCTTCGGTACCGTCGACCGTGATCTGCTTGCCCGCGAGGGCCTGAGCAATCCCGCTGCCGCAACCGACGACTGCCGGACGATGGAGTTCGCGTGACACCACGGCCGCATGACTGGTGGCACCGCCGACTTCGGTAACGATGCCGCGTGCGGCCATCATTCCTTGGATGTCATCCGGACTGGTGCTGGAGCGAACCAGAATGACGTCCTCGCCCCCCTCAGCTGCATCGATTGCTTCGTCGACGTCCATGTGGGCCGTACCGGACACCACGCCCGGACAAGCGGGCAGCCCCTTGGCCAAAAGAGCTGCGGCCAAGCGTGTCTCGGGCTGCAGTGAGGGCTGAAGTAGCATCTCGATCTGCGCGGGGTCGATCCGGCGCAGCGCCTCTAAATCGTCGATCAATCCTTCGTCGCGAAGCGTCAGGGCCAAGCGCACCGCGGCCTGCGCCGACCGCATGGCAATCCGGGTCTGCAGTAGCCAGAGCTTGCCTTGCTCAACGGTGAACTCGATGTCCTGAACATCTTTGGCGATGCGCTCGAGAGTGCCAGCCGCTGTTATCAACTCGTCGTAGATCGCCGGCTGCTCGTCACGCAGCGCCGACACCGGCTCGACGTCGAAGGTGCCGGAAACGACATCCTCACCCTGACCGCCGGGCAGCCACTCACCGAACGGTTCGTTCGCGCCGGTCACCGGATTGCGCGAGAACAATACCCCGGTACCTGATTTGGATTCCATATTGCCGAACACCATCGCCTGCACCACCACGGCAGTGCCGCCGATGTCACTGAGGCCGTGATACTTTCGGTAGGCGACGGCGCGGGGCGAGTGCCACGACCTGAACACCGCGCCGATCGCGCCGCCCAACTGGGCGAACGGGTCGTCGGGAACTTCGCCGTTCTCGTCACCGAGGACAATGCGCCGGTACATGTGACAGAACCGCCGCCGCGTATCGCTGGCGAACTCGCCGCCGTGAAGCTCGGCCAGCGCCGACTCGACGGCGTCATTGATGCCGAGATCCAACACAGTGTCCAACATCCCCGGCATCGACAGCGCGGCGCCGCTGCGCACGCTCACCAGCAGCGGGCGTGGTCCGGCTCCGAAAGACCGTGACGTCTCGGCTTCCAGCCAGCGCAGCTTGTCTCTTACCTCATTGCGGATGGAATCGGTGGTGGCGTCGGGCTCCTTGAAGTAGCGCGCGCAGACCTCGGCGATGATGCAGAACGCCGGCGGGACCGGCAAGCCCTCGCGCCGCATCGCGTTGATGCCGTAGCCCTTGTTGCCGAGGATGGCTCGTGGCAGGGTCGCCGTTCCGTCGAGCAGGACAACGGGTGCGCTCATCGCGTCACAACCTCGATGTCAGAGCTGGTGATGTCCCACGTGCCCTCGGTGACACCCTCGTCACGCAACTGGCGCTTCAGCACCTTGCCGGTGGCGTTGCGCGGAAGTTCGGCGCGGAACTCGATGTAACGGGGCACGGCGAAATATGGCAGCTTGTCCAAATACCTACGGCACAGCTGTTCTTCGGTGAGGGTGGCGCCGTCGCAGGGCACCGCTATGACCTTGACGTTGTCCTCGGTGAGGTCGGATGGCACGGCATGGACCACGACATCGGCGATGTCGGGATGGGTGCGGAAGGTGCGCTCGAGCTCATAACTGGAGATGTTTTCACCGCGTCGCCGCAGATAGTCCTTCTTTCGGTCGACGAACCAAAACCATCCGTCGTCGTCGAATCGTCCGATGTCGCCAGTATGAAACCACAAGTTGCGCATGACGGCCATGGTCGCTTCGTGCCGAGCCCACGCCCCAATATCCGAACGGTTATGTAGTGTACATGAAGGGGATGGGGCAAACGGTGAATCCTTTTACTGGGCGAACGATACCGCCATCGGACGACTATGCACATATCCCGTTACCGGAGTAAGAGTTTGATGTAATGAATTCCTACACTGTCAATGAGCACCATGAATTCACGGCTGATGTCGAAGCAAGAACGCCCTCGGGACGCAACCCCCTGATTTTTCAGGGAGCTTTAGATGGAGCGGAGGCCATCGATATGCGCTTGTCCCCGCAGCGGTTTCGTGTCGGAGTTCTCTGCGATATTCAATGGTGTAGCGACTTCGCCGGTTTCCAATACGGCGCTTGTCGTGTTAAACGGTGTTGGAAACGTCAGTTGGTCGAACGACGACCAGGTACGCCGACACCACTGGCATGCCCAGTATGGCGATTGGGAGCCAACGAGATCCGCATCGGTCGGACCGCCATTTCCACGCTGGAATACCCTCGCCGATGACACTTGGGCGCTCGGTACCATTGACACGCGAGTCAAAGCATCCGGCTCCACGTCGCTTCCTGAAAGCGCGGCTGGCAGAGAACTGCCGAACTATGTTCTGCAACTTGGCCGGTTATCCGTGTCGGGATTAACGGCTCGACTCTATAAGGGCATATCGAGGGATTAGACGTGCCCCGCCTGATATGGGGGAACTGTCCGACGCCGCCATAATCGCGGGATTTCAACGGTGGACATCTGTGATGGAGGTCCGTGAATACTTCGTGTACCCCGATGCCGGTGAGCAGAACGGGCTCATCGAATCCTGAAGCTGCCGGTATCGACTTGAACGCTGGAGGAGCCGGAGACATTGCTCGCCCGCAGACCCTTTCGCCCGGCCGCGTGACTGGGCAACACCGCGCTACTCAACGGCACAAACCGGCTTTGCTATCCGCAGGACCCCGATGCGGGTTGCGGTCCTGGCTTCGAGCCTACGCCAAAGACCACCCACGACGGGATTCCGGCCCGCGTATCACGACAGCCCCGCCGAAGGCTGCACAGTCAATCACAAGAAGGTGCCGTGGACCAGTTCACGGGGTCTGGTCACCGTGACATCCGGAAAGCGCACTGTTCGCGTCGGCGACCCCCAAGCCGTTGGTTTCGCTTTACCGTCTCCACCGACGACCGAGCTTCTATCGTGTCGGTCATGGACGCACTGCCGCCCGGCCGGAACGACGGGTGCCCGGAGCTCGTCAACCGCCGCAGGCTGCTCTGGCTGGCCGGTGGCGCCGGCATGGCGGCCATCGTGAGCGCATGCTCGGCATCTGCCAGCGAGTCCAGGACCCGCCCCAATCCGAGTCCCACGGCCCTGGCTACAACGACCGGGCCCAATGCCAGCCCGATAGCGGACCCACCGCCCCAGCCAATGGCCCCGCCCACACTCCCGCCAGCTGCAGCTTCGGCCGTCCTGCTGTGCCGGGACGCCTGGGGCGCCCGCCCCGCCCGCCCCGGCGGCAGGCCGCACACCATCACCCGCATGACCCTTCACCACGAGGCCGTCGTCCTCGGCGACAACCGCAACGCCCCAGGGCGCTTCCGGCAGGACCAGCGCTACCACCAAGACCAACTGGGGTGGGTCGACATCGCGTATCACGTCGGCATTGATCGCAATGGCAACATTTACGAACTGCGCACGACTGAGATCGCGGGTGACACCGCGACGGACTACGACACGACAGGGCATTTCCTGGTCCTCTGCGAAGGAGACTTCGACAACGAAGTCGTCTCGGAAGCCCAACTTCACGGAGCGGCACTCGCCTTCGCCTGGGCCGCCCAGACCTTTCACATCGCCAGCGACAGCCTGGCTGGCCACCGCGACCTGGCCCAAACGTCATGCCCGGGAGCAAACCTGTACAGCCATATCTCCTCCGGCGACCTTAAGCGCCGCATCGACGATCTGCTCGCCGCTGGCAGCGTGAACCTGCAGAGCGTCTGTGGGCCCGACGCGGCCGCAACCGTTGCCGCCATCGAGGCTGGTTGATCGAGAGCGTAGGGGCGCGGTATCTGGCCGGGTACGAGGGTTCCGATTTCGGCTCGGTGCCCAACCGGTCCCCGGCAGGAAGCAATCGCGGCATCCAGATCGACCGCCACCGCAGGAACACCCTATGCAGGCTCGTTCAGCGGCGTCATGATCTACCGAATAAGGGACTGAGCCAGGAGAAAGCGACATGTCAGCACCCACTGCCGAGGAGATCCGCGCCGCAGTCGAGCGGCACGTCGAATTGTGTAACGCCGGTGACAAGGAGGCTTGGCTGGCGCACTGGAAGCGGGTCGTGCCGGGCGAGGTCACGATGGAGGACCCAGTGGGCACGCCCCTTAAGCGAGGTTGGGATGTCCAGAGCGAGGCCTGGGACCGAGCGAACGCTGACTGGAAGTTGGGCATCGGCCTTCTATACGTATGTGGATCGACCGGCGCAGCCGTCATTCGCAATTCAGGCACCGTGAACGGCGAGGCGATGACCGTCGAAAGCATCGAGATTTACTCGTTCGGCGACGATGGCTCGGTGCATGCATCGACTTTCTGGCCCATCTCGATTGGCAACGAGTACGCGCAATGGACCGCGGAGACCGGCGAGGCCTAGGCCCTGGCGGACTTGCAGTCTTTGCCGGTTGAGGCAGGGTGAGGCGGCCGCCTTAAGCGGTACAGGGCAAAAGTTGAGCCGCTGGAAGGCGGTTTCCACGCCCAAGGCAGCGCGCAGCGGTTTGCCCAGCACTGGGCGCAAGATCCCAACCAGACAAGCTGAGGCGACCGTTCGATCCTTCACGCCCGCCGCGCCTCACAGGCCGGACGCCGCAACTGTGAAGATTTGCGACACGGGTGTGAAGGCTTTGTTAAGACGGTGGCCACTTTCCCGTTACACCAGCACTGTTAAAGCATGACGCAGCTCGTGGGCGGCGTCCCCGAACACTTTGCGGAAGGAAGTGCGTGTTCAAGCTCCTCGGGTTCGCGGTAATTCCTGCTGTCTGTGCCGTCGGCCTGGCAGCACCGGCACAAGCCCAGGGCGGCTACATCGTGATCGCCGGGTCAGATTCCACCCATGCCGTCGAAGCCACCGTCGGCGGCAGCCTTGCCAGTCTGGGTGATGTGGAGGCGTATGCGCTGAGCCATTGCGCCGAGCGGCATGGCGCAACCGACTGCCGCGTTCTTGCCGAGGGCCGGGGTGGCTGCGTGGCGCTCTCGGACGATGGTCGAAGCTTCGTCGGGGGATGGGGTCCGACCCGCGGAGCTGCCGGTGCCGCAGCGGTGGCCAAGGTAGGAGTCGCGGGGGCAAACGTG
>DATJQO010000089.1:0-53503 GCA_035505695.1 Mycobacterium sp. | reverse complement strand
GCGCGAAGCGAGCCAAACCGCGCCCAGTCCTTGCCCGCAGGCGAGATCGAGAGCCCTTCCCGCAGTGGGAAATACGTGCGCGTAGGCCGCCAGCAAGTCAGGCGGCGCAACGGCACTGACCGGTGGTGGTTCCTTGGCCGCATACCGCTCGTCCCAGCGAGTGCGGTCCACATCGGCCATAGCCCCACTCTAGAACCGATTTCCGCCCGCGACGCAGTGCCGGCCAAACGTGATTCTGGACAATTGTCCGTGATCGTAAGCCCGGCGGCAGTACCGCACCGACGGCGGCAGCGCGTGGGCGATGTCAAAATGCCGATGACCCCGGCGATCCGGCCGCGAAGCGATACTTCGCCGGCAGAGTTGTTGACGGCCCATCGCGTTCCTACACTGGACCGATGTCCAACGAGGCGGCGTCCCTGGCCGTCTCCCGCCGTGCCGCCGCAGCCCGCCGGTCGGACCGTCGGCCTGGGCGGACGATCCGCAGAGTCGAGTCCTCGACGCCGGTTTGGAGGAACTGCGCGAGTCGTCATACGCGAACCTGACGATGCGTGCGGTTGCCACTCGCGCCGGGGTGTCCCCGGCCAGCGCCTACACTTTTTCCGTCGAAAAGCGCATTGATGGCAGCGGTATACCTGTGCTTTCTGCGCGACCTGCCGCTGCATACCGATGTCAACGACACGACCAAGACCCGCGTCAGTGCAACGCTGCGCGACATGGCTGTAGTGGTAGCCGACGAGCCAGAGCTGATCGCCGCATGCGGCGCGGCGTTGATGGCCGACGACCCGGCGGTCAAGCCGCTCCGCGAGCAGATCGGCGAAAAAATCTCCCGGCGAATTGGGGCTGCGTTAGCTCCGGGGTGGCCCCGTGTCGTGAAGTCCACGCTGATGATGACCTTCCGCGCCGTGATGACTGCCCGATTCGTCAGCTTCCCGGAGATCGCGGGCCAACTCGACGGGGGGTCAACCTCATTCTCGGAGCATCGGTGGCGTGATGCGCCTTCGCGTTCATGGTTTGGTACTGCACGCGACCGAGCCCCCGATCGTGGGCGCTTGATCGGTTCCCCGAGTTCGGCGATTCTCAACGAGCGGACGTTGACGGGGACCGATGAAGGAGCGGACATGGCGGGCCTGGGACAGATTGCGCTCAATTCGGCGCCGGTCTTTGGTGGCGCAATGTTGGCCATCGTCGCCGGCCAATTCAAAGCCCCGGACTACCGCGGAATGCTCCAACAGGACATGGATTTGCTGGACCGGCTCCCGCCGGAAGCCACCGAGCGGCGCGCCGAGCTGCAACGCACCATCAATGACCGCATTGATGACCTGGTGCAGACCGCCGACAGGACGCGGGCGATGCGCAGAGCCGCACAGTCTTACCAGGGGAATTGGCGGGACTTCGTGCTGGTGCTCTGTGTGGTGTTGTTCAGCATCATCTGGTGGGACGCCGACCACAGCAGGAGCAATTGGCTGCCCATGTTCATTTTGCTGATCATCCTGTCGGTGGTGACGGCCGCCTATGCGTTGCGCGGCGTGCTGCGGGTCGCCAGTGCGTTTGTGCATAAGCAGCGCGGTAGCGCACGGCGGCATCCGCCTCCCGCGCCGTAGGCCGGCGGTCTCACGCTGGGGTCGGCCAGGCGTGACACGCGTCTTTTGTCACCCTGTGACAAGATCGCGATGTGAACTCCCGTGCCATCGCTGGTCTGATTTGTGCTGCGGTGACGCCATTTTGGGCGTCCCCGATGGCGCCCGTCCCGTCGCATCCGCGGAGCGCTGCCCTGATGCCGAAGTGGTGTTCGCAAGAGGTACCAACGAACCTTTTGGCGTCGGTCGGGTGGGCCAAAGTTTCATCGACACCCTGCGCTCGCGTGTCGGCGCGAGGTCGCTGGGCGTGTACCCGGTCAACTATCCAGCCACCACTGACTTTCCCACGGCGGTCGATGGCATCACCGATGCCGGCACGCACGTTGAGAACATGGCGGCGGCGTGCCCGAGAACCCGGATGGTGCTGGGCGGGTATTCGCAGGGGGCCGCGGTGATGGGTTTTGTCACCGAGAATTCGGTGCCTGACGGAGCGCACCTCGTGCAGGCACTCCAGCCGATGCCAGCTGAAGTTGCCGGACACGTGGCTGCGGTCGCCCTGTTTGGTAAGCCGTCAAACCAGTTCATGAGCATCATCAACCAGCCGCCCGTCACCATTGGCCCACTGTATGCGGCGAAAACCATCGACTTGTGCATCCCCGGCGATGCGGTCTGTTCCGACTCGGTGAATCCGGTTGCGCACCGGCAGTACGTCGAGGCAGGGATGGTTGACCAAGCGGCCGATTTCGCTGCCAGTCGCCTATGAGCCAGCGGTCAGCTGGTGTGGACCCGTGGGCGGCCCTTCAAAAGACAATGCGCTTGGAGTAGATGTAGTCACACGGACGCACTCTGCCGCTGACATCCTGGAGGCCAAAGTGACGGTTGACGGACATCCCGCACCGACCGAAGAGGTCGGCAGTATGGCATTCGACGTCGCCGACCGGTTGGCGATCATCAACACGTTCGGCGCCTACGCCTACACCTACGACCAAAACCGGCTCGACGAGTTTCGCACGTTGTTCATCGAAGCGCCGCAGCTCGTCTTGCTGCACGAGGGCCGACCGCTTTCGGCGGACATTGACACGGTCATGAGCCCGCTCGCAGCCCGCAAAGCAGCCTTCAAAGCCGAAAACAACCAACGGCGCCACGCGCTGAACTCGTTCTGGTTTTCCAGTCGGAGCGCGGACGAGGCCACCGGACACTGCTACGTCCAGGTTTTCGCCATCAAGGATGGCGGAGCGCCCGCCCCCGACCTGGCCGGCTGTTACGACTTCACCGCGGTCAAGCAGGACGGCGTGTGGCGGTTCAACCGGTGGGTGGTCGGCATCGATCAGACACAACCGCACAATCCGGTTAACCGCTCAGGCTGGGCGAAAGCCGTGTGCTGTAGCTGATCCAGTCAGCATCGCGGTCCTGATCCGGTCTCGAGGACCTCAAGAGCCGCGTCGATATTGGGAACAATCGTTGGGCCATAACTTGTCACCAACTGCCCAAGCGCGCGAGCGATGTGCAGGCCGACGGCGCCGGCTGCTAAGACTTCTTCGGCCAGGACAATGCCGTTCACCAGGTGAGCGGCGCTCACGCGGCCGTCGGCAGTGACTTCGTATCGCCAGTCGCCGATCTGGATCCGCTCCGGCTGGGACCGGAACAGGCCCCGCCGCGCCGGCAAGAGAACCACCCCGGGAACGCCGCAGAAAACCCGGAGCACTAACCCAACTCCCCCGGGCCCGGCCAGGCTCATCCCGATGGTGCGACTGATCCGGTCGTGATCGAAGCCGGTCATCAATCACTCATTGGCAACACGAACGACGGTGTCAGCGTTTGCGCCTCGCCGGTGCGCCGCACCGCGGTTCCGGCCACATAGAACTCGACCGTGTGATGTCCCCACGCATAGTTCGAGATGGCGAAATGCACACCGACAACGCCGTTTCCGCCGTCCCGTTCGGCTTCACTCTGCATGCGCGACATCGCCAATTCCCGAGCTTGGTAGCTGCCTTGCGTCCATTGCGGCATCTCGGCGTTACGTCCCACCTGGCTGAGTGTCCGCAAGAATCCTTGTACCGCAATGTGAAACACGCAATTGCCCATCACAAAAGCCACCGGGACGTATCCAGAACGCAGCAGCGTCGTCAGATCTTGGCCGGACAGGTGACTGGTGAAGGCTTGCCCGGTGGGGCGCCGATACACACCGGGCTTATCGATGTATCGCACCGCGGTGCCGACCGCGAGGAACTCGAGGTGCTCACCCTCGCCCTGATGGCGCCATTCCAGGCGAACACCAACCACTCCGTCAGCGCCCAGCGAATCGGCCTCCGCCTGCATCCGCGACATCGCATTCCACCGCGCGCGGTACGTCGCGTCGGTCAGCACGGGGAGTTCAGACTGCTGCCTGATTCCGGTGAACTGGTAACCAACGTGGTAGACCGAGACGCCCATCACCAATTCGATCGGCTCGAATCCGGCCCCATCGAGCAAGGCGAATTCGTTGATCGAGAGGTCGGACGTGAACACCTTGCCGGCGTGCGACAACCGTTCACTGGCAACTGGGTCGAGCGGGTTCGGTTGCATCGCCAAATGCCCTCCTGCGGTTCGGAGGATAGCGTAAGCCGCCGAACCGCCCGGTACATCGGTAACGGGCGAGTTCCTCGCCCGGTCAGTTTGCTACCGTCGCGTTTCCGGGCGGCGGCGACTCAGTGGCGGCGGCAATCATTTCGTGCAAGTCTTCGAGCGACCAGGGTTGGGCGTGATGGTGATCGCGGTAACCGAGCACGCGCGGTACAGGGCGGTCGAACCTGCCGACGAACCCCCCTGCGGCCACGAAAATCTGGCCGGTCAGGTCACCGGACAAGTCACTTGCCAGATGGGCGTAGAGCGGGGCCACGAACGCGGGTGAAACGCTGTCCAGGGACGCGCGCCTAGTCGTCTCGTCGAGCAAGCCGCGCTGTGGAGGTTCTGGATGTGGTTCTCGTAGTCGATTCCGGTGGAGAGCCGTGTCTTGGCGCCCGGACACACCACGTTGGCCCGTACCCCATGTGCCTTGAGCTCGGCAGCAACGGTCATTGTGAAAGCGTTGGCCGCACCTTTGCCCGCAGGATAGCCCGTGCCGCCATAGTCGCCGAGAAAAGCCATCGAGCCGGTATTGATGATGGAACCGTAGCCCTGCTTGGCTATGACAGGCGCTGCGGCGCGGCAGGTGTGAAAAGCCGTGCCGAGGTGGGCACTGATCAGGCGGTCGAAATCTGCCGACGTGATGTTGAGGATCGAGGAGCCGGGCGGCTCAGCGATCCCCGCGCAGTTGATCAGGGTGTTTAGCTGCCCGAAGCTATGCACGCATTCGTCGACGAGAATGCGGGCGATGCGCTCTTCGTCCGCCGCACCGACCACCGCGGTGGCGCGGCCTCCCGATGCCCGGATCGCGGCGACCGTCTCCTCCACCGCGCGTGCGTCACGCCCGTTGACCACCACGCCGACGTCGAAGCTAAACAACGGTTCGGCGACGGCGCGGCCGATTCCGCGGCTGGCACCGGCTATCACCGCGCCGCGGCCGGCGAGCGGGCCCCGGTCGCTGCTTAACGTCTGGAGCCTTGTAATGCGTTGTGCGCGAACTGCTTTCGATCATGATTGAGTGCACGCCGGGCAGTATCGGTCGCGAACATGAGGGGAACAGTACCCACCAGGCACCGGAATGAGAATCGTGCCCGCAATTCTCGGTTGAGCACGCCGTCAGCCTGATGAGCAACTTTCACCAATCCATCGTCTGCCGACGCGGTATTTCGCTTGCATCCGATGCCACCGTCGGCGTGACAGTTCGCCAGCGGGCATTCTTCGACAGTGAAGGAGCTGAGCCGGGTTATTTGGTGGCATGCGGGCAGCCACGCGGCTTGGCGCGATGAGGCGTATAATCGTCATTGAAGTCCGTTATGGACATGTCGCCGTTTAGCTAAAAGCGGCCAGTCAGCCGCATGGCTGCTGAACTTGGTCGGGCTCCGGCGACATACCAGAGTTACCTCCTTTCCTCAGCACCTGCGCTCTTTGGATAAAGGACGCGTCCTTCGGATACGGGTGCAGTAGGGGCGACTGTGCGCATAGCTGCGATGCCTCCGTGTGCACGACTTAGAGGAAGTGTCCCAGCGATGGAAACCTCTTTTTACCCTGATTTTTGTTTGCTCCGAGTCGAGACGAGGCGCTTCAGCCTATGACCGACGTTTTGGCTCCAACCCCTCCGGCACCGCCCGCTCGCACGCAATCCGACGATTCCTACGACGACGTGGTCGAAATGTTCGTGGTGCTGCACCAGATGCCAGCGGAGTCGCATGAGTACAGCCGGCAACGGGAACGCATTGTGGCCCGATGCCTGCCGCTGGCCGACCATGTGGCCAGCCACTTCGCGCGCCGGGGAGAAAGTCTCGACGACTTGATTCAGGTGGCGCGTCTTGGGCTGATGAACGCCGTCAACCGATTCGATCCCGCCAAGGGGCCGAGCTTCATAGGGTTCGCCGTGCCCACCATGATGGGCGAGGTCCGGCGCTACTTCCGTGACTACAGCTGGGGCATGCGCCTACCGCGACGTTTGCGCGAGTTGCACGTCCAGATCAGCCGGACGACAGCGGATCTAGCCCAGCAACTCGGCCGCGCACCCACCGCCGGCGAGCTGTCGCAGGTGCTGGAAGTGCCGCGCGAAGAGATCGTCGAATGCCTCGTCGCAGGCGATGCCTATCGGCTCGATTCCCTGGACGCGCCAGTGGGTTCCGACGGTTTGGGTTCGCCCCGATTGGTCGCCGACTCCGTTGGCGCCATCGATCCGCAAATAGAGCACATCACCAACCGCGAAGCGCTGCGTGTTCTGGTAGCCGCGCTCCCCCGGCGCGAACGTCAGGTGTTGCAGATGCGGTTCTTCGAATCGATGACTCAAAGCCAGATCGCGGAGCGGATCGGGGTATCGCAAATGCAGGTCTCGCGCATCCTGGCCAGCACTTTGCGCTGTCTGCGCGACCAACTGGAGTAGCCCTTCATCGCCTTCAGGACCTTCGGCGAGGCATCCGCGTCATGGCGCGATGTACTGTGCGATTCGGAAACGAACCCGGCTGTCTCGCCAGAAGGTGCCTGGAAGGAGCTCGACGCGATGAGGATCTCACGGACGGTGGTGGTAGGGGCCGCGGCGGCGACAACGCTGGTGGTGTCGGTTGCGGGCTGCGGCGGAAAGCCGACGTCATCAACGTCGACATCCTCCTCAGCCACCTCGAGCACCAGTGCCCGAAGCTCAGCACCGACTTCTTCTTCGTCGACGCCGGCACCGCCGAACGATTACGCCGGGCTGTTGATCAAGGCAAGCGACATCCAGGCGCCGGTATCGTTTACGGCCAGCCCGCCGACCAGCAATCCCAATGGCCAGCCCGGCGTCGCCACCACGTTCAAAGACGATGACGGCAGCCATGTCATTAAAGACACCATCCAAGTGCTCGCAGACCCAGCCGCTGCCACCAATGCGCTCAACGCAGCGAAGGGGCAGCAAGGCGACGTCATCAAAGATCCGACGGCGCAACCGTCCAATGTCGGCACCGGCGGGACCTTGTTGTTGGGAAACTCACCGGACCGCAGCAAGGGTGTGACCATCCTGCTGTTCACCGAGGGCAGGGCTTTTGTCACCCTGCAATTTGATGGGCCACCCGACACGCTTGCGCCGCCGGACTTCGTCAACGACGTCGGCCAGAAACAAGACGCGGCCATCAAGACCGGGCTCGGCGGCTGACTACGCCTTGGCGCTGACCAGCAGAGGAGTTTCATGACGATCGTCAACGGGATGCCGGCTCACGCCTTGCTGCTGCACTTCGTGGTAGTGCTCGTGCCGCTGACCGCCCTCTTGGAAATTGTGTGCGGTCTGTGGCCGGCGGCCCGGCGGGGCCAGCTGTTATGGCTCACGCTGATATTGGCCGCCGCCACAATGGTATTGACGCCCCTCACTATCAACGCCGGGGAATGGCTCTACGACCTGAAGACCAATCCCAGCCCCATCTTGAACGAACACGCCGAGCGGGGCAGCCTGATGATTTACTTCTCCGCCGGGCTGCTGGTTGTTGCGATCGTGCTCGTGTTGCTGCGGCTGCTCGAACGCCGATCGGACAAGGGCCGCGCGGTCGCCCATGTTCTTGTAGCGATACTGGTGCTGGCCGTCGGCGTCTCGTCCATGGTGCAGATTTATCGCGTCGGCGATGCCGGCTCCCAGTCGGTCTGGGGCGGCGAGATAGCGCGCCTGAAGAAAGCTCACCCCGGTTAGTTGGTCGGCGTCAGCAGAAAAAGCCGGAATTGCCGCCGGTCGGCCCGATCCTGGGCGAGTTGATAGTTCGGCCAATGGGCCACGGCCGTGGCCCATCCTTGGTCGTGTTCTTCGCCGGTGAGCAACCGCACCTTTGCGACGAAGCGATGACCGCGTTCGCGGACGGTGACCCGTTGCGTCGCTCTGAGATTCGCCGACCACGAAGGGTGGCGTTCCCGGCCCCAGTTGGAGCCAACTACCAGCAACCCATTCTCGACGGGTACGTACTGCACTGTCGCGGTGCGGGCAAGACCTGTCTTGCAGCCTGCAGTAGTGATTCGCACATTGGGCACGCCGATCAGATCCAGCACACCAAGGCGCCCACTCGTTGCAAACCGCAGTAGCGACTCGAGAGCTTCCGCGAGCGGTCGCCCGTTCTGCAGCAGCCACCGATAGGCCGTCGGATTGCGAGCCACCGACTTCAGCGGGTTCATACGGTGACTGTATTCCCGGGCTGTCTGGCTTGCGAGTGGGACCGATGAAATCCCATTGACGACTAAAGGTTTCACCGAGCAGCGGCCTAGACGGTTGCACCCGACGCCACAGCCGTTAAATAAATCGCTTGATTTAACGAGGGGTGCGGTGTTCACTGCGGCGATGACCGCCGAGCGGATCGTTCGCTCCGACCGGTCGACAGGCACCCGGGAGGCGATCTTGTCGGCCGCAGAAGTGTTGTTCGCCGAACGCGGCATTTATGCCGTGTCGAACCGGCAGATCAGTGAAGCAGCCGGACAGGGTAACAACGCCGCGGCGTGTTACCACTTCGGCACGCGGACCGACCTGCTCCGAGCGATCGAAAGCCGGCACCGCGCGCCGATCGAAGAGCTGCGCGCGCAGATGCTGGCCGCCATAGGCGATTCCAACGAGCTGCGAGACTGGGTCGGCGCGTTGGTACGCCCGCTCACCGATCACCTGGCCGCGGTCGGCACCCCAAGCTGGTATGCACGGCTTGCCGCCCAGGCGATGGCTGATCCCACGTATCGCCATGTGGTCACGAAAGATGCCCTATCGTCTCCGCTGCTCGTGCAGACGATCGACGGCATCAATCGCCGCCTTCCCGATTTGCCCAGGCAAGTACGTTCCGAACGGATGGCGATGGTGCGCAACCTGCTCATGCATACCTGCGCCGAGCACGAAGGCGCACTGGCGGTTGACGGGCCACGTTCGCGTTCAGCTTGGCTAGCCGGAGAGGGTCTCATCGACGCCATCGTCGGCCTGTGGAACGCGCCGGTCCACGTGGGCGGTACGTCAGGGTAACCGGGCAGAACAAAAGCTGGAGCGCGATGACTGAGATCTCGACCGTAACCGACATCCCGGAGTTCCCGATGATGCGAGCGCCCGGCTGCCCATTTGCCCCACCCCCGAAGGTCTTGGAGCTCAACACCGACAAGCAACTCAGTAGGGTCCGGATATGGGACAACAGCACACCATGGCCGGTCCACGGCTACGAGGCGATACGCGTCTTATTCATTGACTCTCGCACCAGCGTCGATGACCGGCTGCCTGGGTACCCGCACTGGAACGAAGGAATCTTGGCGACGGTGCATTCCCGACCACGTTCAGTCTTCACCTCCGACGCTGAAGAGCACACCCGCTTTCGCCGGATGTCGTCAAAGCCCTTCACCTTCAAGCGGGTCGAAGCGCTGCGCCCAGCGGTACACAAGATCACCGACGACCATATCGACGACCTGCTGTCCGGGCCTCAGCCGGGCGACATCGTCAGCAAACTGGCGCTTCCCGTCCCCTCGCTGGTCATCAGTCAACTGCTCGGCGTGCCCTATGAGGATGCCGATTTCTTTCGAGAACAAGCCCACCGGGGCATGGACCGCTACGCCACCGCGGAGGACACCGCCCAGGGCGCCGCCTCGTTGGCGAAGTATTTGGCCAACCTGGTAAGTACCAAAATGCGCAGTCCATCAGAGGATTTGGTGTCGGATCTGGCTGAGCGCGTAAACGCCGACGAGCTCAGTGTGCGCGAGGCCGCACAATTGGCCACCGGCGTGCTGATCGCCGGCCATGAGACCACCGCGAACATGATCAGTCTGAGCGTTGCGGCACTGCTTGAGTACCCCGATCAAATGGTCTTGCTGCGCGACGCCGAGCACCCGAAGGTCATTGCCACCGCGGTCGAGGAACTGATGCGGTATCTGAGCATCATTCAGACCGGTCAGCGCCGCATCGCCATCGAGGACATCGAGGTCGGCGGTGAAACGATCCGCGCCGGTCAGGGCATCATCCTCGATGTCGCGCTAGCGAATTGGGATACCCGCCAATTTTGCCGTCCGGACCGGCTGGACCTGCGCCGCGAAGATGGCCCGCACGTCGGATTCGGTTACGGCCGCCACCAATGCGTCGGTCAGCAACTGGCCCGCATGGAATTACAGATCGTGTTGCCCACCCTGCTGCGTCGCATTCCGACCCTGCGGATTGCGGTGCCGCTCGAGGAGCTTCCCTTCAAGCACGATGCCTTGGCCTATGGCCTCTACGAGCTTCCCGTGACATGGTGAAAGCCGATCTGTGCGCCGCGACTGACGTCAGGAGGTGGTGAGCACGACCGGCTCATTGACTGCTCGCGGTTCGGTCATCGAGATTCCCGACGAGCCGGACTGGGCACGCATGCGTGCTGAAATCGGCGCGCGGCTCCGGATGGTGATGGCTGAGCATGGCGTCGACGCGCTGATTCTGTTGATGAACGGTCATGTCGGGTATGCGACGGGTGCCAGCTGGCCGTTGCTCGACGCCGGCCTCTCACACGCGGAGCGTCCGGTGGCAGTCGTGTTGACCGACGATGAGCACCCACACCTGTTCATGCCGTTTCGCGGCGGAGCTTTTACCCAAGCGCCGGTGCCTGACGATCACTTACACGGACCTGTATATCTCGAATTCGACACTGGCGTAAACGAATTCGCTCGCATACTGGTGGAGCTGATTCCGCCGGGCGCGACCCTCGCCGTGGACGAGCTGACCGGCGCGATGCGGCGGTCAGCGGCCACGCTGTTCGGTTCGGATGCGCCGTTGGATGCGACGATCGCGGTCGGCTCGGCGCAGCTGGTCAAGACGCGCGACGAATTGTCCTGCCTGCGCCGAGCATGCCGTATCACCGAACAGGCCATGGCGGAGGTGCAACAGGCATTGGCGCCCGGCGTGCGGCAGATCGATCTCTCCGCCAAGCTGGTACGCCGCGCATTCGAGCTCGGCGCCACCACCAACATGCTCGAGGCCATCTGGCAGGTAATGCCGAGGTCACGCGAAACCGGTGTATGGACGACCCATGGTGATCTTGCGCTGCCGTTGCTGCCCACCGAACGTGAACTCGTTGCCGGCGACGTGTTGTGGACCGACATCAGCATCAGCTACCACGGCTATTGCTCGGATTTCGGGCGAACATGGCTGGTTGGCGAGCCGCCCTCGGCGCGGCAGCAGGACCAATTCCGGCACTGGAAGGCAATCCTGGACGCGACCCTCGCTGTGACGAAAGCCGGTGCCACGTCGGGCGATCTGGCGCGGGCGGCGATCGCCGCCAACGGTGGCCAGAAACCGTGGTTGCCGCACTTCTACCTGGGCCACGGCATTGGCACGTACCCGGCCGAGTCTCCGATGATCGGAACGGATCTCGGCGAGGAATTCGACGACAACTTCGTTTTCCCGCCTGGCATGGTCCTCGTCTTGGAACCGGTGGTATGGGAGGACGGCACCGGCGGCTATCGCAGTGAGGAGATCATCGTGATCACCGGAGACGGCTATACACCGATCACCGACTACCCCTACTCCCCTTATGGCGACTGAAGTTTCGCCCGACCCCATGGCATTGCGGACCGGACGCCGGGAACGGGCGCTGGCCCAAATGGAAGAACATGACCTTGACATCTTGGTGCTCGGCCGGCAAGCCAATATCCGTTACGTCACCGGGGCCCCGCAGTTGTGGATAGCCGGTACACGCCCGTTCGGGCCGATGTGCGTTGTCGTCCGCGCCACCGGGGAGATCTATCTCAACAGCACCGACGACGAGGGCGTCCCCGACGAGATCGGGCATGATCACCTCTATGGGCTGGCCTGGAACCCGCTCACCCTCATCGATGTGCTGAAAAAGATCGATGGGGCGGCGACGGCGCGCCAGGTCGGAACCGATGCCATCACGCCGACTTTCGCCGCCTTGTTGCCTGAGGCATTTCCCAATGCCGAACTCGTCGACGGCGAGCTGGCGATGCGTGCCGCGCGCCGAATCAAGACCGCCGATGAACTCGCCGCGATGTCTGCGGCCGTTCGTATCGCCGAGAACGGGCTCGCGGCCGCTGTCGGCTCTTCCGAACAGACCTTGACCGGTGCGATGCTCGAGGCCATGGCCGCGGGCGGGGTGAGTACGCCTGCCACCCAGGACGGCGCCTGGGTGACCTCACCGGTGCGTCCGTTGCGACGCGCGGATGGCGCGGGCGAGGTACGGTCGGGTGACCTCGTTGCATTCGCTGCCGGTGCCCTGGCCGAGGGCTACGTTGTTGAGGTGGGCCGCACGTTGCCGGTGGGTGATCCGACTGACGAATCGACCCGCAAGCTGTTCGGACGCTCGGATGCATTGCACAACAAGCTGATCGCTGCCTGCCGCCCCGGTGGGCCGGCCACCGGGCTGCTCGCCGCGTACGAAGCGGCCGCCGAGCCGTTACCGCCCATGCCCGTCGCGCACGGGCTCGGTTTGGGTTTCGATCCGCCCGTCGTCTCCGAAAAGCTCTGTGCCGCAGGTGAGAATGATCGCCTTGACGGCGGGATGGTGCTCGCGGTCACCGGCTACGTATGGGAGCAGGGCGTGGGGGCGGTTTTCCGCCGCGACACCGTCCATATCACCGACGGTGGAGTTGATGTGTTGACCATCAGTCCGTCCTGGTCCGGTTGTTGAAATAACTTGCGTCACTTTGGCTTCAGCCGTCACAAGGCGAGGTTTTTTGTCGGTGGGCTCCGATAGTTTCGCGGTGTGAGTGTTGATCGGGAAGCATTGTCGGCGGCTTTCGACACCATCAACGCTGCCTTCGACGAGCTGATCGGTTATGACTGCGACGCATTGGCCACTCCCGAGCAATTAGCGTTGCTGGAGCGCTGCGAGACGGTGCGCCGCCGGCTGCCGGCCATCGAGCATCCCCTGATCAACAATCTGGCCCGGCAAGCCACCGCCGAAGAGCTCGGCGGCAAGCTGTCGCACGCGATCGCCGAATGGACGTTGACCAGCCGCGCGGAAGCCGCCCGGCGCATTCGCGAGGCCGTGGATTTGGGGCCGCGGCGGGGCCTGACCGGGGAACCGCTGGCACCGGTGTTGGCGGCCACCGCCGCCGAACAGCGTAAAGGCACTTTGGGGCCCGGGCAGGTGACGGTAATCCGCAAGTTCTACCATCAGCTGCCTGGCTGGGTCGATGCCGCCACCCGCGAGCAAGCAGAAGCCAAGCTGGCCAAAGAAGGCACCCGGTTTCGGCCGGAGCAACTCGCCGAGCTGGCCGCCACGCTGGCCGACTGCCTCAACCCCGATGGCACCTATACCGACGAGGACCGGGCCCGTCGCCGTGGCATCTCTCTGGGCAACCAACAAGCCGATGGGATGTCGGAGTTGCGAGGCTGGCTGACCCCTGAGGCCCGCGCCACCGTAGAAGCCGTGTGGGCCAAGCTGGCCGCCCCCGGGATGTGCAATCCCGACGACGAAACCCGTTGCGTGGAAGGGAGTCCCACGGAGCAGGCCATCGAGCGGGATTCCCGCACCACCGGCCAACGCCAGCACGATGCGTTGAACGCGGCGCTAAGAAAACTGCTTGCGTCGGGCAGGCTCGGTAAGCACAATGGGCTGCCGGCTTCCATCGTCGTCACCACGACTCTGGCTGAGCTGGAAGCTGCGGCGGGTAGGGGGCTGACCGGCGGGGGCACCATTCTGCCGATGAGCGATGTGATCCGCCTGGCCCGCCACGCCCGTCACTATTTGGCGATCTTCGACAAAGGCAAGGCCCTGGCGCTGTATCACACCAAGCGCCTGGCCTCACCGGCTCAGCGAATTGTCTTGTACGCCAAGGACCGCGGCTGTTCGCATCCGGGCTGCACCGTGCCCGGCTACTACTCCGAAGTGCACCACGTCACCGACTGGACGAAGTGTGGTACCACCGACGTCAATGACCTCACCTTCGCCTGCGGCGCTCAACACAGGATGCTGAAATCTGGCGGTTGGACCACCCGCAAGAACGCCAAGGGCGACACCGAGTGGATCCCACCGCCACACCTGGACCGTGGCCAACCGCGCACCAACACCTACTGGCATCCAGAGAAGCTTTTGCGCGAGGACCGTGATGACGACGGGCCTTAACACGCGAAAGGCGTCACCATGTCTGTTCGGCCGCACGGACCAACATGTGGTTCACCGCCACCCGTCGGTCGCGCGTCACCATGAACAGCACCGCGTCGGCGATGTCTTCTGGGCGCAACATGACCATGCCGGCGGTCTGGCGTTCGAACGCCTCGCGTGACGGCGCGGCCAGGTGACCGAAGATCTCGGTATCGACGGTCCCGGGTCCCACCACCCCGACGCGGACCCGCTTGCCCAGCACCTCTTGGCGGAGGCCCTCACTGAACGCGTTCACGCCGAATTTGGTCAGGGAATACACCGCGGTGTCAGGCCGAGCCACCCAGCCGGCGGTGGAGCTGATGGTGACCAAGTCGGCCACACCGCGAGGCGAGTCGGCGGCGGCATCGACCAGGTGTGGCAGCGCCGTTCGGGTGACGTAGAGGACGCCTTGCACGTTGACCGCCACCATGTCATCCCAGTCCTGCAGAGACGCCTCGGCCGCGGGCGCCGATTGCATCAATCCGGCGTTGCTCACCACGATGTCGAGCCGCCCCAATTCCGCGACTGTGCGTTGCACAGCCGCCGATACCTGCTCGGCTTGCGTGACATCGGCCGCCACGACCAGCGCTGTGCCGCCGGCGGACTCGATGTCGGCCTTCAGTTCGGCCAGCCGGTCGGCGCGACGCGCGAACACAGCCACCGCGCACGCTGCGCGGCGAGTGCTTTCGCCGTTGCCGCACCAATGCCACTGCTGGCACCCGTCACCAGGGCCACGGTGTCCGTCAGTATCGACGTCATCTTCCGCCTCCCGCAGGCGATTCGGTGCCCAAGACCTCGCGCAACACGTACTCGGTATCTTCGCCCAAGTCTGGTGCACCACGAGCGATCCGGGCCGGGGAGCGGGCCATCCACCATGACGGACCCACTATCGGGCGCTGCCCTTCGCGGTGATCGGTGACGAAGCGATACAGCTCGCGGTCCCACAGTCGTTGGTCGGCGATCACATCGATTGCGGTGGCGCTGTTGTTCGCCGGCACTCCCGCCGCTCGCAGCCGGTGCGCCAGCCGCTCGGCATCGTGGCCTCGGGTGAGTCGAGCGAGTTCGGCATCGAGTGCTACGGCGTGGCGCTGCCGGCGGTCCAGCGTGGCGTACCGCGGATAGCGAGCCAGTGCGCCCGCGTCGAGCACGTCGCACAACCGCCGCCATTCCGCGTCGTTGGCGACCGCCACCGCAACCCAGGCACCGTCTGAGCAGGGATAGCAGCCGTGCGGGCACATGTCCGGGTGGTTGTTACCGCCCCGCCCGAGGGGTTGCCCGGTCAGGGCTTGCTCGAGCAGGCAGTCGCCGATCATCGACGAGAGGGCTTCCACCGCCGATACGTCGACGAATTGCCCGGCACCGGTGAGTTCGCGATGCAGCAACGCCACCACGGCGGCGTACGCGGCTGCCGCGCCGACCGTGGAGTCGCCGTAGCGCATGCTCGTTCCCAGCGGCGGACCCCCGGGATAGCCGACCAGCGACGCCAGCCCGGCCAGCGCGGCGAAGCTCGGCGCATAGCCGGTCTGGTGCCCCAGCGGCCCGTCATTCCCCCACATTTTGATCGACACGGAGATGATGTCCGGCTTGATCTCCTTGAGCTGCTCATAACCCAAGCCCTGCCGTTCCATCGCGCCCGGGCGCAGATTGTTGAGGACGACGTCGCTATGGGCGATCAAATCACGCAACCGAGCCATGCCCTGAGGCGACTTGATATCGAGGTCCACGCTCAGGATCTCGGTGTTGATGCTCAAAAAGTAAGGCGCGTGGTTGATATCTGTGCCCCCGTAGGCGCGCATCTCTTCGGGGCTGTCGGCGGTTTCCACTTTTATGACTTCGGCGCCCAGCATCGCCAGCAGTTTGCCCGCGTAGGGGCCGGCCCACACTTTGGTGAGCTCGACGACGCGTACCCCGGACAACGGACCGCCGCGAGGATCCTTCGGTGACTTCAGTTGTGCCGCTTTGGCCCTCGGCGGCGGATGGGGGTTATCGAGCCGCTTCAAAACGTCAGCAGTATGCTGGCCGAGAGTGGGTGCAGCACAGGTGATGTGAGCCGGCGTCGCACTGAATACGTAGGGCACACCGGGATATGCCGCATCGCCGAGCACCGGGTGTCGAATGTGCTGAAAAAAACCGCGGTGGCGGTATTGCGGCGAATCACGCAGATCTGCAGCGCCGTTGACCGGTACCAGCGGCACGCCCAGGCGCTGGGCTCGGTCTGACACGTCCTCTTTGGCCAGCCTCCTGACCCATTCCGCGAACCCCCGCTGGAACGCGGCGACTTTTAGGGCGGTGACGGAGAACTCCAGCCAGTCGTCCTCGAATACATCAAGCCATTCCGGATGGCCTATGAGCTTTTTCAGCCCGAGCCAGTGAGCGCCGCTGGTCATGTACAGGTAGACAAAGCCGTCAGCGCAGGCGAAAAACGCTGCCGGGCCGGCTTGGTCGTAGTCGCCGCGGTCACCGTAAGCCGTCACCTCCCCCGTGATGAATCGACCCAGGATGCAATCAGCGCGCGAGACCAACACGGCTTGCTGTGAGATATCGATCAATTCGCCCTGGCCGTCATGGAGGCGTTTGAAGAGCGACGACACGACGCATAGCGCCGCTTCCAAACCCGCTTCGTAGTCGGCGAGAAATCGGCCAGGCCCCTGCAGCGGCGGCTTGGCCGGGTCGGCATGGCTGGGCGTGTGATAACCCCAGCCGCTGGCATGGAAGACGTTGATGCTTTTCGCGTTTGCGAATTCAGCGGCGGCCTCGCGACCAAACGGGGTGATCGCGCAAAACACCACCCGCGGATGTTGCGCGGACCAGTCGGTGGCCCGGCCCTCGATGACCGCGTCGGCGGTGCTGATGAGCTTGTGCAGGGCCGCGATGTCGGGAGCCGAGGTGAGGTCCAGCACGACGGACCGTTTGTTGGTGTTGAGATAGGCGAACAGGCCGCTGCCGTCGCAACCGTCGGCGAGGATGGGCGCCATTGATCGTGTCAGGCTGCCACGTTGCGGTGCCTCAACCTTGATGACGTCAGCACCCAAGTCGGCCAACAGCTTTCCGCAGTACTCCCCCGCTACGGATTCGGCCAGCTCGATGACCCGGATACCCGCTAGCGCCGACATGCCCGCTCCCGCACAGCGGTCAGGGCTTCTTACGTCCCGAGCGGCTCAGGCGCCACTCCGGCGGGAAGTTGAGGTCGTTGTCCTTCACCACGTTGTTGAGGCCCTTGTTGAAGGTTCCCTCGGCGAGGTCGACCTCGTTCTCCTGGTCGTTGGCGATCAACGGCAACATGCCCTCGACCATGCCGGTCAGCAGGCTACCGAAGTATTCGCCTTTGTGTTGCTTGTACAACTCCAGGAAGGTCTTCTGGACCGCGACGGTGTCGGTGGGGCGAGAGCGCGAGCACGCCATCGCGTATTTCAGTGTCTCTTCCTCCAGCTTCTCGCGGGGCACCACGCTGTTGACGAAGCCGCAGTCGTACATTTCCTTGGCGGTGAATGGCCTTCCGGTGAACAGCATTTCGGAGAATTTCCGCAGACCCATCGTCTCGGCCCACCACCACAGGCGCGGGCCCCAACCCACATACCGGAACGCTGGGTGGCCGAACAGCGCGTCGTCGGAAGACACCACTAAATCAGCGTCGCCGGCCTGATAGAAGTGCCACCCGTAGCAGTAGCCCTTGGCCTCGATGATGCTGATCTTGCGCAGCTCCTGCAGCGGCCGGCAACCGGCGCGCGCCTTGGCGTAGAAGTCGGTGACGGTGGACAAATAGCGGTATGACCCGCCCGGTGGGTACTTGACGTCGTCGTCGTTGATCGCGAGCTCGTGGAGCAGCGGCATGCCGGGGTTCTCCAGCATCCCGCGCTGTTCGGGCAGGTCGCCGCCGCTGCCAAAATCCTGGCCTTCGCCGCGGATTACCACGACCTTGACCTCGTCGTCGACGTTGCATTTGTGGAGCAAGTCGGCATAGTTTTGCCGCATCCCCAGCGTGGTGGAGTTCTGCGCATCCGGGCGATCGAAGGTGATGTAGGCGATCCTGTTTTTTCGGTCCTTCTCGAACTTGATGTACGGCTCGGCTTCTTCCTTCATCTTTTGGTAGTCGTACTCAGGCATAGGTCTCTCCACTTTCTTTACTTGAGCAAAGCTCCCGCGTCGACGGGTAGCGAAACGCCAGTGACATAACGAGATTCGTCAGAGGCGAGGAACAGGACGGCATTGCTGATGTCGATGGCCTCCACCCAGGGCACCGGCAGGGTGTGCGTCATCTGCGAGAAGGGCGCGAAGTCCTCCGGTCCGGGATTTTCCAGATCTGGCCGAAACAGCCGGAACGTCACGTCATTCATGGTCATCGGGGTGTTGACCTGGCTGGGGTGCACCGAGTTCACCCGAATCCGGTGCTGTCCCAGTTCGACGGCGAAGGCGCGCATCAGGCCGACCAGGCCGTGCTTGGCGGCGATGTAATGGCCGGTGTACGCCATGGCCTTGTGCGAACCTACCGAACCGGTCAGCACGATGGAGCCGCCGCGTTCGCCGGCAATGATGTGCGGGACACCCGCTTTCACGGTGTGCCAGACGCCGGAGAGGTTTACGTCGATCATGTCCTGCCAGACGTTCTCGCGAATCTTATGCAGCTTGTCGCCGAACGTCCCGATGCCGGCGTTGGCGACGATGATATCGAGCCGGCCGAGCTGCTCTACACCGCAGTCCACCGCGGACTTGAGTGCCTCGTAATCGCGGACATCGACTTGTGCGGTGACGATGCGGCGGTCGTGGGCTTTCACCAAGTCGGCCGTCTCGGCCAGGTCTTCCGGTGTCGAGTGCGGATACGCCAGATTCTCGATCGGTCCACAGATGTCGACCGCGATGATGTCGGCACCCTCTTGCGCCAAGCGCACCGCGTGACTGCGGCCCTGACCCCGGGCGGCCCCGCTGATAAACGCAACCTTGCCCGCAACGCGGCCGGTCATCTCGGCACCAGAGCCGGCATGCACTCCCAGCCCCGCACCGTCGACGTCGGGCTCAGCTTGGCGTTGCCCAGGTCGACCTCCCACTCCGGGAATCGCAGCAGAATTTCCTCCAAGGCGACGCGGCCTTCCAGACGCGCCAGCGCCGAGCCCAGACAGAAATGCGTGCCCACGCTGAAGGTGAGATGCGGGCGAACGGGTCGGTGGATGTTGAACTCGCCGGCATCAGGGCCGAACTGACGCTCGTCGCGGCACGCCGCGCCGATCAGCATCATCAGCACGCTTCCCTCGGGCACGGTCTGGTCGTACAGATTGACGTCGCGGGTCACGTAGCGCGAGACATGCGGTGCGGGCGGCTCGTAGCGCAGCAGCTCCTCGATGACCTGCGGGATGAGCTCGGGGTGCTCGGCCAGCTCGCGGCGTTGCCCTGGATGCTCCGCGAGAACCTTTCCGGCCCAACCGATTAGCCGCGTCGTGGTTTCGTTGCCCGCTCCGGCCACCACGTTGAGGTACACGAGTATCTCTTCGCGGGTCAGCCGCCGCTTCGTGCCGGTTTCATCGATGAATTCCACGTTGAGCAGCTCGGTCATGATGTCGTCGGCCGGATGCTCGGCCCGCCAGTCGATGTAGGCCTCGAACTGCTGGCCCACGGACAGGCCACGCTCGGCGGCTCTCATGGGCTTGCCGGCTTCGGTGCGCAGCTGCGCGTTGCCGCGGTCGCGGATGTACTCCTGGTCGTCTTCGGGGATGCCGAGCAGCATGCTGATGACCTTCATGGGCATCTGTGCGCCCAAATTGGAGACGAAGTCGAATCGGCCCGAGCCCACCAGCGGATCCAGGCATTGAGCGCAGAACTGGCGGATCATCGGCTCGAGCGCAGCGATCCTGCGTGGCGTGAACATGCGTGACAGCAATTTGCGGTGCACGTCGTGAATCGGGGGGTCTTCAAAGATCACCATCCCCGGGGGGATCTCGAGGTTGGCCTTGATCAACTCCAGGATTGCGCCCCGGGCTGAGCTGAATGTGGCCTGGTCGACCAAGGCCTTGTTCACATCGGCATACCGGCTTACCGCGAAAAAGTCGTATTCGTCGTTGTAGTAAAGCGGTGCCTCGTCACGCAGGCGCGCGAACATAGGATACGGGTCGGTGATCAGCTCGACATCGTACGGATCGAAACGAACATGACTATCGGTGCTTGCCGTCACGAAATCCCTCCTACCGCTGCCATTCCCAGACGCTCACGCCCGCTGCACCTGCGCTAGCGCTACCGGTGTCGCAGGGCTGGTTTGGCTCGCGCAATTTGTACACTCTGCTTAATTGCGTTGCCGTTGATAATGGCCCGTCAAGTGACCTTTCTCTATTCTCGTAGAGAACCATACGGCGAATGGTCTGGCAAGCCCCCGGGCCGCGAAAGCGGCGCAGATCTGTTTGTCGCTCACCCGGCTGCCGCAGCCCGGCGCCGGCGTGGCTGGCGGGCGGTAACGGTTAGGCGTCCTCGCTGCGCGCTCCCGAGAATGCCGGCAGCCATGGCCGACAAGATCGCATCGAGCCGCTCGGGACTTTCGACGATCCGGTCGCCGAGTGCGAACCGCAGCAGCAGGCCGTTGATGAATGTCAGGGTGACATTGCTCAGGTCCTCAACGACCGCGGGTTCTAGGTCGCCGCCGCGCGGCAGGAGCTGGACCAAGATTTCTCGGTGCAGTTTGGTGAACGCGTCCGCGGCCTGCTGCAGGATCGCGGCCAGCGCCGGGTCGCGCCCGGCCTGCATTGTCAGCTCGTATCTGGCTTTGGTCCGGAACAACTGTGATTCGCTGCCGGCTCGAATGACCACCTGCGACAACCGGGAGGGTGACGGATTGTCGCCCAGCCCGTCGGAGTTGTCGGCCACCGACTGCAGGTCAGCAAGGTCGAGCTCGGCCAGCCGCTCAGCTACCGCACGCAGTAAGGCCGATCGGGTGCGGAAATAAAACGACGTCGTCCCGTCCGGCACAACGGCTTTGCGATCAACCTTGAGATGACTCAATCCCTTGGCCCCATGGTCAGCCAACAGCTGAATCGCCGCATCACATAGGTCGCGGCG
This sequence comes from Mycobacterium sp., assembly GCA_035505695.1. Classification (GTDB taxonomy): domain Bacteria; phylum Actinomycetota; class Actinomycetes; order Mycobacteriales; family Mycobacteriaceae; genus Mycobacterium. Next base: position 32,235 of record DATJQO010000089.1, on the reverse strand, counting down.
GCGCTCCGCGGGATTAGGCTTTCGTCGTTTGTCCATCGGTCATCCGTGATGTTGAACGGAGAGATTACTCTATATTCGTAGTGTCAGCAACGAGACGACGTTTCGTGACTCATTCTGGAAATAGAGGTTTGTCGGCGACACACCGGTGGACCCATGGTGGCCGAAAGCCGTGGTCCTTTACCTTGAGGTTAAGTGTCCGACAGGAGGCCAGGCCGGTGAGCAAACGCCGCCCCGACGGATTTGCCGGCCGGGAGTCGTTGGCTGCGGGTCGTTCTTCGTTCGCACCGATCTCCGCCCTTGCATGCGCCATCATCCTCAGCACTGCGATGTGTGGCTGCCACTCCGCGCGCCACCAGTCGGCACCCAGCGCGTCGACCTCCAGCGCAACGCCGACCACCACCCCGTCGGCCGCGCCGATCGCGGGAATTCAGCCGTTGCCGGTTCGGCCGGTGAACAAGTCGCAGCCGACGACACCCGACCACAAATGCCCCGCTACCGAGCCGAATCCACCTGCGGCACCGGCCGCTACCCTCGCTACTTGTGATATCGGCCGGACCACCGTGTACGCATTGGGTCCGGAAACGATGCAACTTGGGCTGATCCAGGTGGAGCCGCCGAAGTCGGTCACCGCGGATTTCTATGAAGTCACTTTGATACTGGACCCGCCTTCAGCGAGCGCGTGGGCGTCGTTCACGGCCGCGCACCTGCAGGACCACGTTGCCTTCGTCCGTGACAATCTTGTCCTGGAAGCGCCGATCATCGAAGAACAGGTCACCTCCGGACGGATCGCGATGACCACCCAGACAGCCCAAGCGGCGGCCCAGCTGGCTCAACTGGCCAGCCGTCCGTCATGACAGCCCGGCCGAATGCGGATCGGCTCGGTATCGGTATGCTCAGCGTATTTGGTCTTCCGCCAACGGATTTGGTTGAACTGGCCGCAGATCTTGACTGCCGGTACGTCTCGCATTGCAGGGAATGCCATTGGTGCCGCTGGGCTACCCTCCTTTTTCGTTGCGCGACGATGTTGCACTCAGGAACGATCTGCTCGCCAAGATGAATGACCGCGGCGTAACCATCTCATTGGGCGACGGCTTGCTCGTGATACCGGGCGCCGACGTCGGCGCATTAGCCCGAGATCTCGATGTCTTGACCGAGCTCGGTGTTCCCCGGATCAACGTGGTCAGCCTCGATCCCGACCTCTTCCGCACCTTCAACCAGTTTGCCGCCTTGACCGAGCTTGCGCCCAGCGGTGCCTCGAGACGGTCGTCGAACCGGTGCCCGGTCTGACCATCGGCGATGTGGGCACCGCGCTGGACGCGCTCGGTCACGTGGGACGGCCCGACTTCCGATTGCTGATCGACACCATGCATCTGGTGCGGTCGGGTTCCAGCTCCGCCGAGCTGGCAGCCATTGAGCCTGACCGCATCGGCTACGCCCAACTCAACGACACCACGCTGCAGCCGCGCCTCGACAACTACATGGAGGAAGCCATGTTCGAGCGCATGGTTCCCGGCGAGGCCGAATTACCGCTGCCCGCCATTCTTTCCGCGCTTCCCTCGGACGTCGTGATCGAAATCGAAGTGCCCAGGCGCGCATTGGCTTTGGCCGGCGTTAGTCCGATCGATCGGCTGCGCCCATGCGTCGAGGCGGCCCGCCGATTGTTGTAGTCAGGCAGCCGCCGGGTTTACCGGCCGGAAGGGTCGCTCGTCGACGTCCGTACCGATGATCAATGCGGTGACAGCGGGCACTTGTCGCCACATCCCCGGCAGGTCGGTCAGCGGCTCAGAAACCACCACCCGGGCATGATCGCCGAAGTGCTCCTGCCGCTCATTGTGGGAGTAAAGCATCCGCACCGAATGCAGATCTTCAGTCACGAACAGGGTATTGACCTCCGGCCCGGTGGCGTAACGGACCGCATATAAGCGCACGCCGTCGCTAACCCCCACCGTCATCTGGAGCGCGGCCTCCTCCAACCCGGCCGCGGCGGCGGTCGCCTCGACAAACCCCGCCATCCGGGCCAACCCCGCGATCGGATCATCGGTGAGACCGAAGGTCCGTGCGAGATAAAACAGCAACTCCGAATCGGTGGTCCCGGCTATGTTAACGAACAGATCAGGGCGCACAGCCAAAAGCAGATCCCGGCGCAACTTTTTGTACCCGCCAACGTGTCCGTTGTGCACGAATAGCCAATTACGGTAGCGGAACGGGTGACAGTTGCTCTGCTGCACCGCAGTTCCGGTCCCAGCCCGCACATGGGCGAGAAACAGTCGGGTGCGAATCTCGGTGGCCAGTTCCAGAAGGTTCTCATCGCCCCATGCCGGAGTGATGCGGCGAAACAGCGCCGGTTCCGCGCGGTGTTCATACCAACCCAAGCCCGTCCCATCGCCATTGGGAATCTCCATGTTCGGCGCATGCCGACGGCTCTGTTCGATGAGCGAGCACTCAGGGTCATGTAGCAGCTCTCTGCATCACAGGCTCGCCGCTGTAACTGGACAGCAAATCGAATGCCAGTCCCCCATCTCGACGCCAGTATGGTCGACCGGCAACCCAATATCGATGAGCTGATAAATCAACCGCCGCAGCGCAACCGCGGTGGTCGCCAGTTTCTCCAGCGCAATCGTGTCGTCGGCCGCGGGCTGTCGGCGGATCAGCGAATCGGCAACGCATCGCCCCTCCTGGCCGCCGAATTCCTGTTGCTCTGGAGTCAACCAGTTGCAGCCCAGAGTGGCCGACCTCGTACACGCAATCCAGACCTGATCGTCGACTACCGCCTTCCCAGATGAGGTCGCGACCAGGGAGCGGCTTGGGACATGCAACCCAAGCTCGGCCGAGCAATTCGGGCAGCTTTGCGATTCGAAGGGGCAAACCACCCGGCAAACGGGGCAGGCGAACGCATGCACGGTTCAATCGTCGCAGGCGTCGACGTCCTGGCAAGGGGTTGTTTTGCGGCTTCAGCTCGGATAGCGCAGCGGCAGGCCGGCGGCCCGATAGATCGCATCGATGACGGTCATGTTCTCGACTGCGTCTTCCGGAGTTGTCTTGACCGGTTTCGCCACGCAGCACGGCTGCTGCGAAAGCGTCCAGTTGATACCCGTAGGAAGCGTGGTGACCGAAGCGTTCCACCCGCCTGCTGTCCGGAGTACGGACCGACAGGCGGTGCAAGAAGGACGGCATCAACGGGCTGAAGACGCGTAGCTCCCCACGTTCACCGACGACGCGGGCGCTGATCTCCAATAGACGCGACGACCACATCGAGCAACGGATCCGACCGGTGTGGCCGCCGGCGCACCGCAGCTCTGCCGTCATCGCCCGGTCAATCTGGGGATCCCGCAATTTAGCTTGTGCGCCTAGACGTTCGGTGTCGAACCGCCGAAAGTGCGGACCATGTGCACCGCAAAGCACCCAGCGTCCATCGTCGCTCCGCCGGCGAGGGAATAGTTGTAGCGGATGTCGGAGAACACCGGCATCGGGAAACACAACGCGGCCTCGACTCGCTGCAGCGTGCCCAACTCGCCCGAGGCAATGATTTCCTCGACCCACAACGCCAGTGGGTGGTAGCGATGGTGGAACGCCTCCATCACCACCCGGTCCTACTTCGCTGCCAGTTCGGCGACCTCGCGGGCTTCGGCCGCGTTGGCGGTGAATGGCTTTTTCGCACAACACATGTTTACCGGCGTCGAGCGCGGCGCGAGTCCACCTGCCGTGCAAGCTATTTGGCAATGGGTTGCAGATCGCGTCGAGGTCGGGGTCGGCGACCAGCGCCTGGTAGTCATCGTGCACCCGGCCGATGCCGTGTTTGGCGGCGTACGCCTGCCCGCGGCTGACATCTCGGGCTGCCACGGCTGCCACCACGACGTCGGCGTTGCCCTTGGCGGGTTTGATGAGCGCCAACGGCGGATGCGGGCGGCACCCAAAATGCTCATGCTCAGCGGGCTCCGCGCCGTCGATTCAGCCATTGCGGTCACCGCCTGCTCGACGGGCAAACGCCGGTGCATGCTCGGGACGTACTCCGACGCCGACGAAATAAGCAGGCACCACCGACAACCACGGCGCCCGCTGCATCAGGCCCAGCAGCGCCGTCGGCGGTGTCGGGTCGTCGCCGCGCAGCAGCGGCCCGAGCAGCATCCGGTGTAACACCTGTTGGACCGCTTGGGTCAGCACGGTGGGAAGCAGGCGCCGGCGGCGGACCGCGGCGAGGTCGCGGCCGCTAACCCGGTGCTGTCGCAGCGGTTCGGCCAGTAAGGTGGCGGCCGCGACGGCATCCTGGACGGCCAAGTTGATACCGACACCTCCCAACGGTGACATGGCGTGCGCAGCGTCGCCGATGCACAGCAGCCCGTCGATGTGCCAGCGACGCAGCCGGTTCACGTGGACATCCAGATGCTTGACGTCGTCCATCGATTGCAGCGCCGCGACCGATTCGGGCATGTCGGGAAGCAATGCTTCGACGTCGCTTCGAAACGCCCCAATTCCCCGGGCGCGCAACTGCGCGTCGGTGCCCTTCGGCCCGAGATATGCGATCTGGAAATACCCATCGCGCGGAATCACGGCAAGACCCTTGCCAGGACCGAGCCGAGGCAAGAAGGAGTATTCCGTGTCTTCTTTGCGCGGCAGCCTGAACCACCAGACGTCGAATTTCACCGGGTATTCGCGCGCCCGCAGTCCGGCCTCTCGACGCACGATCGACCATCGGCCGTCGCAGGCAACGGTCAACTCCGCCCGCAGTTCACCCGGGCCATCAGGTCCGTGGTAGCGCACGCCGGCGACTCGGCCGGCCTCCCACACCAGCCCGGTGACTTCGGTGCTCATTCGCAACGAGAAGCTCGGCTCCGCTAGTGCGGCATCTGCGAGCAGGTTGAGCAAGTCCCACTGCGGCACCATGGCGACAAAGGGGTGCGGTTGGCGCAGCCGCTCGAAGTCGACGTAGGTCACCGACCGCCCATTTGACTCCAATTTCGCCTTGCGGACCTCAGTGAATGGCAATGCCGCGAAGGGCGCCCACAGGCCCAGCTCGTCGAGCAGCCGCATCGTGGTCGGATGCACGGTGTCACCGCGGAAGTCCCGTAAGAAGTCGCCGTGCTTCTCCAGCAGCGTGACCTGCACGCCGGCGCGAGCCAATAAGAGACCCAGGACCATGCCGGCCGGGCCGCCGCCAACAATCGCGCAAGTGGTCTTCTCAACCATCAGCGCTCAAGCATAGGCGGGCACCGAGTCATCACAGCTCCGCATCGAAAATTGAAATGGGATCGGTGATCACGCCGTTTTCCTCGACGTAGCGATCCCACAGCTCGAGTAGCTCGGCCAGCTTGTCCGGCCGCGACGCGGCGCGGTCGTGGATCTCCCCCGGGTCCGAGGCAAGGTCGTAGAGCTGCCATCGGCCCGGACCGTACGGCGGAAGCAAGTAAAGCGCCTTCCAGTCGCCCTGACGAATCGCGCGGCGCCCGAACAACTCCCAGCCCGTGCCAGTACGGGCGTCGTGTACGGTCTCGGTGTCGCCGGACAAATATGCCACCAGCGAGCGGCCGCGCATCGGTACCACTTCGCGGCCGCGGTACGCCGCACCCGGATGTGCGGCGCCCGCCAGCTCCAGCACGGTCGGAGCGATGTCCATGACCGTGCTGAACGCCGTACCGATCTCGCGCTGGCGGGCAAACCCGGGCCAGGTGACGAAACCGACCACCCGAATGCCGCCTTGGGAGGTGAACGCCTTGTGCAGCCGTGACGGAGCGGTCGCGGCTTGTGCCCAGCGCGGGCCGTACCAGATGAACGAGGTGGGGCGGCCAAGGTTGTCGAGACTGTTGTCGCAGTACTTTTCGATCTGCGCGACGATCTGGGGGCCACGCAGTGGCATCACCTCAACGATCGCACCCTCGGCACCGTTGTCGGACAAGAAGATGACGACCGTGTTGTCGAGCTGGCCGGTGTCGGCCAGATAGTCGATGACCCGTCCGATGTTCCAGTCCATCCGGTCGACCATTGCGGCGTAGACCTCCATACTGCGGGCCGAATGCGCGCGTTGTTCGGCGGTCATATCGGCCCACTCCGGGGCGCCGTCGGCCACGAACGGGTGCGCCTCGACATCGGGCGGACAAAGGCCGAGCCGCTTGAGCGCCGTCAGGCGCTCCTCACGCAGCGCATCGGGCCCGGCGTCGTAACGGCCGCGATATTTCGCGATGGATTCGTCCGGTGCCTGCAGTGGCCAGTGCGGCGCTTGAAAGGGCAGATACGCGAAAAACGGTCGGTCGTCGTCTTCGGCGCGTTCCCAGAAGTAGCGAAGCAGCGTATCGGTGTAGAAATCGGAGGAGTAGAAGTCGTCCCCGACCGTGGCGAACCGGTCATCCTCGGTGTAAAGCGTTGGCGCGGGCAAGAACCCGCCGCCCGCGGCGGGACCGTAATGGCTGGCGCCGGCCGGCAGCAAGGCAAACGAGCGCTCGAAACCGCGGACCCACGGCGATCTCTCGATCGTGTCACCGAGGTGCCATTTGCCGGACATCAGCGTCAGATATCCGGCGTCACGCAGCAGCTCGGGCAATGCCACGACGCGGTCGTTCAGATAGCCCTCATAGCCAGGCGCGCCGCGGAATCCCGGGACCGCGACCTCCAGCATGGTGCCGACACCGGCGATATGGTGATCGGTTCCGGTCAACAGCATCGCGCGGGTGGGCGAGCAGGCCGGTGCGGAATGGAAATCGGTGAGGCGGAGTCCGGTGTAGGCCAGTCGATCGAGATTGGGCGTATCGATTTCGCCGCCAAATGCGCCGATGTCGGAGAACCCGAGGTCGTCTGCCACGATCACCAGGAAGTTGGGCCTCTTCACGTTGAAGCATCCTGCCAGGTCCGGTGCGCAGACGAAACGTTCGCCACATTCCCTCGACGTCACCAGCTGGCTCGCCGCCGTCGCCGATATGGTCGAAACGGCGCGCTTGGCGCGACGAGGACCAAAAGGGGGCACCGCAATGCTGGAACAGTTCGGGATGTCCATTCCCCTGATCGCTGCCCCGATGTCGGGCGGCCCCACCACGCCGGCGATGGTGTCGGCTGCCACCTCGGCGGGCGGCTTCGGCATGCTGGCGGCCGGCTACAAAACCGTGGAAGCGGTCGATACCGAGATCAAGAAGGTTCGCGCAGAGGGAATCTCCTTTGGGATCAACGTTTTTGCTCCCAATCCGCTGCCGGTCGACCCGGACAGCTATCGCAGCTATGCGGCAACCATTCAGAGAGAAGCCGACCAGTTCGGTCTGACTCTGCCGTCGGAGCCCATCGAGGACACCGACAAGTTCGACGAGAAGATCGCGCTGTTGCTCGACGACCCGGTGCCGATGGTGTCGTTCACCTTTGGATTACCGCCGCGCAGCGTGATCGCCGCGCTGAACCGGGCTGGTAGCGTAGTGGTGCAAACGGTGACGACGGCCGACGAGGCGGCGCAGGCGTACGAGGCGGGCGTCGACATGCTTGCCGTGCAGGCTGCCGCCGCCGGCGGGCATTCCGCCACGCTCTCGCCGCGGAAGCCACTGGTGCCAGTGCCGATCGCCGACCTGGTCAGACAAGTCATCGCGGCGGTACCGCTGCCGGTGATAGCCACCGGCGGACTGGCCACTCCGGCCGCGGTGGCCGAGGTGATACGGGCGGGTGCAGCGGCGGCCGCGGTCGGCACGGTTCTATTACGTGCCGCGGAAAGTGGCGCGTCAGCCACTCACCAGGCGGCTCTGATCGATCCCGCACGCACCGAAACGGTGCTCACTCGAGCCTTCACCGGCCGCCCGGCCCGCGGTCTGCGCAATGCGTTCATCGACGCCCACGAAGCGGAAGCTCCGCTGGGCTATCCGGCGATTCACTACCTCACCAGCCCGCTACGCAAAGCCGCTGCCGCGGCGGGCAAACCCGACTACGTCCATCTATGGGCGGGTACCGGATACCGGCACGCTACGGCCGAGCCCGCAGCCGATATCATGCGGCGGTTGGCCTCAGATCTGTGAATCCGCTCAGTTCAACAAATACAGATACCAAAGGCCGTCGGCATGCTGCTCACACGAGAAATGGGTCGACACACCCGGAATGGTCGACCTCGACGTGCGGGCCATCCGCCATACAAGCCGCCTGGGTCGCATAGCTGCCCTCGACTTGGATTACATCGGCGTTGCTGACGCCCACGCCGGTGGTCATCAACCCGCCCAACGCGACGACGCCGGCGGCGATCATCTTCCTCACCGGGCACCTCCCCTTCACCGTTGAGGTACTAGTCACCAGCGTGTTGCTGGTGGCTCGACGCTAGCGAGACACGGCAGTTTCGGCACACCGAATGAAATAAATTCGGGTAGCCGGCCAGCGCGGATACCTGTTCGAGGAACCGCAGCCTCGGATTCCACGTCTGCAGCTCACGTGCGTCGCGGATGCCCCACTTGATGATCCCGTGGGTGAGGATTTTCGACAGCACCGGCTCCAGCGCTGACAGCGTGTCGAAAAGCATTTCCCCACAATCGAATCGGTCGGTCAAGCGGTGCAGCAGCTCCCGCACTTCGTCTATGCGCAGATACATCAGCAGACCCTCGGCGACGACGAGTGTGGGGCGCGCGGTGGCGATCTGATCCAGCCAGTGCGGATCGGTCACCGATGATCCGATCATCCGGTAGTGCTCGGTGTCGTCGTATAGCCGCTGCCGCAACTCAATGACACCTGGCTGGTCGACGTCGAACCACAAAACGGACCGCGGCACGGCAAGCCGAAATGCCCGGCCGTCCAGGTGCAACCCAAGTGCAGAACCACCACATCGGGTTGGCGCCGCAGGAAATTGATGCACCAATCGTCGAGTTGTTTGGCCCGTAACGCCACCAGGTACCGATTCGTCACCGGGAACGAGGTGCGGTGAATCCGCTTGAAATCATAGTCGATCCGGTCCACCGCCTCCGCGGCCTCATGGTCCCCCAGAATAGGTTGCCGCGAACGACTTTCGTACGCGCGTAGATACAGCGTGACGAGATTCGTCCACTCCACCGAGCCCCAGCGAACGGAACTGAAGTCGACCTTAGTCATTTCATGGTTCCCTCCTCCTCGCACGCTAGTCGATAGGTGTCCGCGTTCAACTGGCCGCGCGATGAGCCGATGCATTCTGCAACCCCAGGACGCGGTCGATCGCATCACTGACACACTGCGGGTGCTCGTCGAGAAGCATGTGCCCGGCGGTCGGCCGGTGTACGTGGGTGGCACCGGGGATGGCCGCGACGAGGTCACGAGCATGGGCGGCAGGAGTCGCCTTGTCCGCTCCGCCGCTGATGACGATGGTGTTGGCGACGATGGAGGCCAGTGCGCGGTATTGGTCGTATCGCTTCAGGCTGGGCAGGAAACCGGCTGCGGTCGTCAATGGGGTCGTGCGAATGGCAGACGCGGTGAGTGCGACCGCGCCGGCCCAGTCCGGGCCGGTGTACCGGGACAAGCCGTCGCAGACGGGCCGCACCAGTCCATCGATCGCTTTCTGCATGGCGCGTCGGGGCAGGCGGTGCACGAGCTCGAACAGCATTTCGGTGGCGCGGGTGCCCAGCAGGCGGCCGAAGCCGCGCTCGGCGAGCCGGCCTGCGGCGGTCGCTATCAGGACCAGACCTTGCGGTTCAACCGGGCGATCGCCCACCGGGCGGCCGAGATACGCCAGCGCCGTCATGCCTCCCATCGAATGCCCCGCCAGCGTGAGCGGCCCGGTGACGCGCAATACGGTGAGGACTTCGGCGAGATCGGCGGCCAGCCGGTTGATTCGGTATGTGCACATGTCGGCTCCGGTGGAGCGGCCATGTCCGCGGTGATCGTAGGTGATGATGCGTACGGTGTTGCCCCAGCGGCGTACCAGGTGGCGGATCTGCCGGGCCCAGCTTTCCTGGGTCAGGCAAAGACCGTGCAGCAAAACAACAGTGTGCGCGGCGCCGGAAGCGCCGTAGTCGCGGACCGCCAGTTGCACCCCGTCACTGGTGGCAACCGTTCGCTCGACATAGTTGCCGCGCCTGGCGTTTGACCGCAGCGGAAGGTCAGCAGTGGTAGCTCGATAGGCGTTTGTTCCCGTCGTCAGTTCTGGCTGAGTGAACACGGTGGGGCTCCTCGTTGGTCTCGATGTCGAGGGGGGTCTCGACACCTCGTTGCGTTTCAAGCTACGGATCGACGGCGGCCATGACTCGCTTGTGCGCAATAGCCACGCAACAGGCGATTTTCAACTTTTGTGCATTGTGCTCAGTGGTGCCGGAACGCCCTAGAAAGCCTCGGGATTCTGTTGGAGCTCGACGGGGACTGGGTGGCGATACAAACGAGAGGCGTTCTCCCAGCTGAATTTACGGATGACGTCTAGGGGTAGATCGCCGATTTGTTCGTGGATCGTCTGCTGGGTGTGCGGCCAGGTGGAGTCACAATGCGGGTAATCGGCTTCCAGCATGATGTTGTCCACACCGATTCGGTCACGCTGGACGAACGACGACTTGTCCTCCACGGCGCAGAACCAGAAGTTCCGGGTGAAAACTTCTGCCGGAGTCAGGGTTTCGCCAAGCGCCTGCCACGTGCCGTACATCGCGTGACAGCTCAGCATATGGTCGAGCCGATCCAGCAGACCCGCCACCCAGCCGATTCCGCCTTCGGACAAACAGATTTTCAGATCGGGGAACTTACTGGGCAGGCCCGAGTACAACCAATCGACTGCCGCCGAAATGGCATAGGCGAAGAACAACACACCCGCTACATCCGGCGGGGCGTCGTCGGTAGTGGACGGCGACGACCCCGACGATCCGATGTGCAGGTTCACCACGGTGCCGGTCTCGGCGCAGGCGGCCATCACGGGATCCCAGTGGCCCGAGTGGATGCTCGGCAGCCCGAGCACCGCCGGGTTCTCGCTGAACGTGACGGCGCGAAAGCCACGCTCGGCGTTTTCGTAGATCATCTTTGCACCAAGCTGGGGGTCTAGCAGCCACGGCAGTTGGCAGGGGATGATGCGGTCGGGATATGAGCCCGCCCAAACCTCGAGGTGCCAGTCATTCCACGCGCGCACCGACGCCAGCGCGAGGTCGCGATCGTTGGTCAACTGCTGCAGCCGGTGGCCGGCGAAGCCGGGAAGAAACGAGGGGAAGTTGAGCGAGGCGTAGATGCCGTTGAGATCCATGTCTTTGACACGCTCATGGATATCCCAAGCGCCCCTGCGCATTTCATCGAAGCGGACCGGCTCGAAGCCGTACTCCGCTATCGGCCGGCCGACCACCGCGTTGAACCCGACGTTAGGCAAGTCCTGGCCGTCGTAGACCCACGTCTGTCCGCCGCTCTCGGTCTCGACGGCTTTGGGTGCCCGGTCGGCGAACTTGCGCGGCAGCCGTCCGGTGAAGGTGTCCGGCGGTTCGACGATGTGATCGTCCACCGAGATGACCGTGTATCGGCGTGGCGCCCGGGGCGGATCGGGCAAAAACGTGACCGAGCGTTGCTGGCCGGTCTTGGCGGTGGTGAAGTCCAGATTGGCGGCCAGCTCGTCGATTGATTTCACGCGGCAATCTCCTTGCCGGACAGCGCATTTAGGTGTGCATCCACGGCGTCGGGTGTGCGGTGGTGGCGGCGGTGCCCGGCGTGTCGCCGCCCTGAGCTCACACCCGCCGGCTCAGTTGAGCACATCGGGATCGGCCTTGATCGTCATCCTGGCTGCGCCCGCCCAGTACACGTCGGCGGCCCGTTCGAGAAGGGACCGTTGCATCCCCGCCATGTCGGGCCAGTTCATCTGCACCGGCTGCACTCCGGTCAGCATCACGTCGTAGGCGAGCTTGCACACCCGTTCTATCGATGCCGCGCGGTACACCGCCTGGGGCAGGGTGCGACCGGTGGCGATGACGCCGTGGTTGGCCAGGATCGTCAGGTTGGCGCCCCCGATACGGGTGGCCAGATCAGCTGCCCGAGCCGGGCTGTCGATTTCGCCGTCGTAGGTATCGACCAAGCACATGTCATCGAGGTAGAGCGAACCGGTTTGGTGGACCAGGGTCGGGGAGCCTGCCCAGCGCGGCGAGCACGCACACGTAGGGGTGGTTGTGAATGACCACCCGGGCGTCGTCGCGGACCCGGTGCAGTTCGGTGTGGATGTGGATGGCCGGGGTGACATCCCAACGACCGCGGACCACTCGGGCCTCGCTATCCACCACGCAGATGTCGGACGCGGTGAGCTCCTGCCACCACAGCCCCCAAGGGTTGACGAACATCTCCGTCTGCCCCTCGGGCTGCCAGGTGACGTGTCCGGCCATGTTCTCGGCGAATCCGATGGCGGCAAGATGACAGAACGCCACGGCAAGCGCCTGCTGGTGGGACAGCTCGACGCCGATCGGTGGAACCACCGACGGCGCCCAGACCTCCAGGCCGCCTCGGCGGGCGTTAGGCGCGTTCATGATCTCCCTCCAATCTGGCTCGAATATCCTCGCGGAGCCGGCCCTTGGCAATCTTTCCGCCCGATGACCGAGGAAGTTGGTCGACCACGATGAGCCGTTCGGGGAGCAGTTCCTTGGAAACACCGAGTGCCAATAGGTGTTCGACGAGTGCGGGCAAGTCGATGGTGGCCGAATCGGCCAGTTCGGCGTAGAGGCACACCTTCTCACCGAAAACCGGATCCGGCATCGCCACCGCCGCCGCGACCGCGACCGCGGGATGAGTCGTGGCGGCATCTTCGACCTGGCTGGCGCTGATGTTCTTACCCCCGCGCAGGATGAAGTCCGAGGTGCGGCCGGTAATGCTCAGGTAGCCGTCGGCGTCGATCTCACAGTTGTCGCCCATGCGCATCCACCCGTCGGCGGTGAACAGCTTGTCGTGGTCGGTGCCGCCGAGATAGCCGAGGCTGGTCGCCGGACCGCGGCATGCAGGTTGTCCTCGTCCCGTCCGGGTGACGTCGCGGTCTCCGTCGAAGAGTCGGACCGCCATTTCCGGGACGATCCGCCCCGCGCTGCGCAGCCGGCGGTCGCGCGGGTCATCGACCGTGGTCGCGCTGAGCATCCCGGTTTCGTTCGAACCGTAAAACTGCAAGATCTTGGCGCCGGTGAGCTCTTCGAATTCGGCGGCGGGCCGATACGGCAGGGCTTCACCGCCGGTGAACACGACACGCAGCGAACTCAGGTCGTAACCGCGCGTGGCGGGATCTGCCATCAGCATGGTCAATTGGGTGCTGACACAACAGAAGACGCTGACCCAGCGCAGGAACCAGGGCTCCTGCAAGCAACTACGGATTCTGCGGGGCGGGCGCAGCGTGCTGCTGGTCGTTCACCGGATCCGGACGACGCGGGTGCGGCCTCGGACAGGTGACGTTGCGGATACACCCACAGTTGAGTCCGATGATGCAGCCGCCTCCACCGGCGGGTTTCACCGGCAACGCACCGCCCGGCGCGGGTGCGGGCGGCGCGGGCGCCACGCTGCTCGACGGAGCCGTCGAGGCCACTGCGGTCGTATCCCCCGCCGCCCAACCGCCGGCCGAGGCAAGCGCGACTACACACAACGCGGCCGCTGTCCTGGCGGTGCGATTCGTCACGACTGACAACTGTAGTTCCTCGACGCCGAATGCGCTGGGTACGCGCCCGGACTCGCCAGATGGCACCAAGAAGTTACCAAGAATCCTTTAAGGACGGCCCTGGACGGTGAAGTTGCGCCGGGCCAGCGCCCCAATGTTGGGATCGGTAGCGGCACAGCAGGTTTGCACTTGGCTCAGGACCGCTGCCAGCAACGGCGAACTAGACGGAAGGTACATCGGGAGATGAAAAGCAAGGTCGTCGTGCTGTTCGCCGGCGGGATAGTGGCCTCGCTGTTGTTGTCGCGCTATTTCGCGCTGAGCCGAGCCGGCGTGCCGCTGGGTGGATGCTCTATCGCGGACTGCCGATCACCGCTGCCGGCGTGCTGTGTGCACTGCGGCTGATCAGCCTGAGCGAAGGATGGAGCCCAAGGTTGACTGCCCGCCGCGCAACGGCACCATCCCGGCACGGCCGCCGGCGGTTCCGCCGCTTTCCGAGCGGCTGAAACAGCTGGAGGATCTGCATGCCCGAGGCGCCATCTCGGACACCGAGTACAGCGCGCAGCGCCTGCACATCATCGCCAGCATGTAGGCCGACGGCCGCCTAGCCGGTCCGCCGATGCAGCATCGCCACGCGGATGGCATAGATTCCGGCGCTGATGGCGAACAATGCGGCGGTCAGCAGCAACCAGCGACCCAGGAAGGGGTCCTGCGTCTGACCAGTCGCGGCCCAGTAGGTACTGGCGCCCTGCTTGATGATGCCGGGAAGAAACACCAGCAGCGTCAGACCGGCACCCAGCGCGGGCACCCGTACGTAGTTGAGTACCGGAGGATTGGCGCGGGCGGGCGTGCCCAGCGCGCGCGTCAGCATCCAATCCAGCAACGCATAGATCGGGAACAGAAGCAGGTCGTTGGCGATGATGGCCGCCGCGAACCACACGATGATCGACTGCCACCACACCTGCGAGTTCCACAGCGTCGCGGGTTTGATCGTGGCGACGACATATCCCAGCAGCGCGAATCCGGCGATCAGGGTGAGCAGGTGCAGCGGGCGGGAACCATAGAGACGGGCGAAACCCGCTACCGCGCTATGCATTTCGGCTAGCCCGGAAGACGATGGACTCCACCCATTTGGTGTTGTGCACCCCGGGCAGCGCGGGCACGATGATGCGCGCCGGAAAGCCATGGTCCGGGGATAGGTCCATGCCGTTGACGCGCAGCGCTAGCAGCGCGTCCGGGTGCAGCACCTGGCTTCCCTGCAGCGTCGCGCGACCGAAGGGGCCGGTGCGCTCCAGCGACGACACCTGCGCCGATTCCGGCACGGGCACGCGGGCGAGGCGGGCGAGATCGGCCAGTCGCACCCCGGTCCAGGTCTGGGTGGTCGACCAGCCTTCCACACAGGCGATCGGCAATGTCGCGGTGTGCTGCGGCATCCCCAGCAGCGTGGCGCGGTCCAGGGTCACGGGCCGGGGGCCGCCGCTCAGCGTGAGCCGCCAGCGCTCGCCGGTGTCGGTGGGCGAGATTCCGGCCACCACGGCGGTGCGGTTGACCTCGAAGTCATTGGGTCCCTCGCCCCGGGTGCGCCCCCTCGGCAGCAGCAGGGCCGCGGGCCGGGTGAAGCCACCCAGGGTTTGGCCGGCGGTGATGACTGCCATGAAGAGCACACCACCGCCCACCAGCGACAGCGCCCCGCGGCGGCTCATGGTGGCGGGGCCCGGGTGGTCGGCGACGAGCCCGTCGGGCTCCCACGGCTCCGGGCGGGTCTCGGGGCGCCCCGTACACAGCACCTCGCGCATCGACGTCGAACGCAGAGCCGACCACATGCGCGGAATCTTGATCGCAATGTGAACGAGGAATCCGGCGATGAACACCCATGCGCCGAAATAGTGCGCGGTGTAGAAGCTGAATCCAAAGATGTAGTCGTACTGGATGTTCAGCACGCCGGTCACGATTTCGAACAGGATCCCGCCGACCAGCATCAGCAACGAAACCCGTTCCAGCAGTTGGGCGATCGAGCGGGCGGGCGGCCACACGAATAGCCGGGGAATCACCGACCACAGCTTGGCCAGCACCACCGGAATCAGCACCAGGCCCAGTCCGACGTGCAATCCCTGGGTCAGCCGATACAGCCAGGACGGGTTGGTGGGCCAATCGAAGGTCGGCAGCTTGAGCCAGCCGACGTCACCGGGGATGGCCTGGCCGAACCGTGGCCCGTAGGCGATGTAGGACAGCAGGCCGGTGAGGATGACGATCGGCAGCGTCACCAGCAGCGCCGAGCCGAACATCGACGTCAGCCACGGTCCGCGCAGCGGGCTGCGCCAGCGCTGGGCCTGCCTGACACCTGGCGGCGGATGCTTGTCCAGCAGGCGCCACAACCCCGCCGGGAAGCCGTAAGGGCCGGTCTCGGCGGCCGGTTCGATGTCGTCGTTATCGGGTGGCCGGATGCGGTGCATCATCGATGATGATCCACGACCCGGGCGTGGAAAAGGTTCACCAGGCGCGTATCGCGCCGAGCGTGGCGTCAGTCGGTGCCGCGTGGTGGCGGCTGCACCTCGACGCCGCCAGACTCGTGTTCTGGGCCGGCGGCCGGGTGTTCGGCCGGAACCCGGTCACGGAAGCGGGCACCTTCGCTGGGCCGCTCGGGTTCGGGCCGATGGACGTTGCCGCGGTAGGGGCCGGGCTTCGCCCTGGGCTTTCCGCCGGGGAATGCCAGGCGGAAGATGCTGCGGTGCACCATCGCCCACTGCTTCGAGAAACGGCCGGAGTTGTAGGGCAGCTCGTAGCGCTCGCAGATGTCTTTGACCTCAGGAGCGATCTCCGAATAGCGACTACTGGGCATGTCCGGGTAGAGGTGGTGCTCGACCTGATAGCCGAGATTGCCACTGATGATGTGGAACAGCGGGCTGCCGTCAATGTTCGCGGCGCCGAGCAGTTGGCGTACATACCAACCACCGCGCGTCTCGTTCTCGACTTCTTCCTGCGTGAACGTGTAGGCCTGGTCGGGGAAGTGACCGCAGAAGATGATGGCGTGCGCCCACACGTTGCGGATGACGTTGGCCAGCGCATCGGCGGCCAGGGTGCGCAGGTAGGTGCTTTCGACGCCGGGCGCGACTTTGTCGAGGAAGTTCGCCGCGGCGCCGATGCGTCCGCCCTTGGACACCCTGCGAAGCCTTCTGGCGACGCGGGACTGCGCCGGCTGTTCGAGCCGGCCGCGCAACGCCAACCGGGTGAGCGCGAACGTGCCTGCGCTGATCAATGGCCAGCCAAGGTAGTCCTTGACGATCTGCGCGCGTGCTTTGACCCCAATGCCTTTCAGTTCCTTGCGCACCTCCGACCATGGCTTCTCGCGTTTGCGTATGGCTTCGATGTCCATGTCGTGCACGGCGACGCCCCATTCGAACAGCAGCGTGAGCAGCAGGTTGTACAGCGGCTGGAAGAGGAAGCGTGGTTCCCACTTCTGGTTGGGGTCGATCCGCATGATCTCGTAGCCGAGATCCTTGTCCTTGCCAAGGATGTTCGTGAAGGTGTGGTGGATGTAGTTGTGGGAGTGCTTCCACGACTCGGCGGTGGACGCCGTGTCCCAGTCCCAGACCGACGAGTGGATGTCGGGATCGTTCATCCAATCCCATTGGCCGTGCATGACATTGTGGCCGATCTCCATGTTCTCCAGGATCTTGGCCATGGACAGACATGCGGTGCCCAGCAGCCACGCCGTCTTCGAGCGCGATGCCAGCAGCAGCACCCGGCCGGCAACGACGATCTGTCGTTGTGCCGCGATGACGTTCTTGATGTAACGCCGGTCGCGGTCGCCGAGGTCGGCGAACACCTCGTCGTGGATCGCGTCGAATTCCTTCGCGAGTTTCTCGAGTTCCTGTTCCCCCAAGCGGGCGAGTGGGCTTTGCCCTGCAGTCCTGGTTGCAGTAGTCACCGGTCGCTCCTTTCGATCACAGTTGGAGTTCCACGTCGCCTTCGGCGGTGTTGATGCAGATTCGGACGTCTTGTCCGGTCGGTTCGATCACGTCACCCGAGCGAAGGTCGCGTAGCTTGCCGAACTTCAGCGTCCCGACGCAGGTGTGGCAGATGCCGATCCGACAGCCGTAGGCAAGGTTGAGACCGGCCTTCTCGCCGGCCTCGAGTATCGATGTGCCGCCGTCACATTCGACTTCCTTATCGCTCTCCAGGAAGCACACGACGCCGCCCTCGCCGGCGTTGGCGTCGCCGCCGATCTTTGGTTGGAACCGCTCGAAGTGCAGGCGGTCGCGATCCCCGTTCTCTTCCCAGTGCTCGATCAGGGCGTCGAGCATTTCTCCGGGACCCGAGCAGAACGCCTCGCGTTTACGCCAGTCCGGGCATGCCTCGTCCAGGTCACCGGGGGTGAATCGCCCCTGTTCGGAGGTGAGGCGCAGATCCAGCCGCATCCCCTCGTGGCGTTCCTCGAGCTCTTCCAAGGCGGGCAAGAACATGGCCTGTTCGCGGGTCCGGGCGGAATGAATGACCACCGCGTCGCGCAGCTCGTCGCGGTGGTCGAGGTCGCGCAGCATGCTGATGATCGGCGTGATGCCGCTTCCGGCACTGATGAACAGCAGCTTGGCCGGCACCGGCTCGGGCAGCGTGAAAACGCCTTCGATTTCGCCCAGCCGCACCAGATCCCCCGGCTGAATCTTGTGCACGAGATAAGGCGACACCACGCCGCCGTCGACCCTCTTCGGCGTGACGCTGATCAGTCCGTCTTCGGGCCTGGGATCCGATGTCAGCGAATACGCCCGCCAGTGGTAAACCCCGTCGATGACCACGCCGACGCGCACATACTGCCCGGGCTTGTGGCCCGGCCACTCGTATCCGGGACGAATCAGAATGCTGGCCGCCTCCGAGCCCTGCTGCTCGATACCCTCGACCTTCCCGCGCAGCTCCTTGGTGGTCCACAACGGATTGATCATCTCGAGGTAGTCGTCCGGCTGCAGCGGGCTGAACAACCGCCGCACCGCCCGCAGGAACAACCGCCGTCCCCATGGGACGTGGGGCTGGGCACCGCGCTCGGCCATGAATTTGGAGTACACACTTGCGCACCGAATCTAAACATTACGATCAAAGTTGTTGTTGCTCAGAGTTAGACAGATGCTAAACGAGCGCACAAAATCAACATGGCTGTTCACTGCTCTCGGTTGCGTTGATTCGGGGCCAAAGCCATGCGCTATGCGTGGCGTGCCCCCGCAGCGGATCGCCCAAACATTTGGTCAGTTGCGCCCGGCGCCAGGCCGGTGGTCCCGGGGCGGATATCAACTGCAAAGCAGCGCAACGGCCGACCTGACGCCTATTGTCTGTGTGTGCTGGTCGGCTTTTTACTCGCGCTGGGCTGCTCGATCTGTTACGGGACGGCGTCTGTGTTGCAAGCGGCGGCGACGCGGTCGGTGGAAGCGGGCAGCGGTTCGGGCGTCGACGCCGTGCTCCTTGCGCGCGCCGCCCGGCAGTGGCGCTACGTCGTCGGCATCGGCCTTGACGGGTTCGGCTTTCTCTTTCAGGTGGCCGCGCTGCGCTTGGTACCGATTTATGTCGTTGCCGCGGCGTTGGCTGCCTCCATCGCAGTCACCGGCATCGTGGCCGCCTGGTTACTCTCGGCGCGGCTGTCGTCTGCCGAGTGGACGGCCGTGGGCGTGGTCTGCCTCAGCCTGGTCACGCTGGCTCTCGCGGCCGGCCCCGGAAATTTTCGACGCGCCCCGGCCGCGCTCGGCTGGGCACTGCTGGGTGTGGTCGCCGCAATCTTCCTCGTCGGAGCTGCGGCGGGGCGACTGCCGGACCGCCCCCGCGCACTCGCACTGGGGCTGGCCGCCGGTAGCGGTTTCGGTGTCATCGAGATCGGGGTGCGCCTGATCGACGTGACCGATCCGACCAAACGGTCCTTCTACACCAACCCGGCCCTGTACGCCGCCATCGCGGGTGGGGCCGCCGGATTTCTGTTGCTCACCTCGGCGTTGCATCGCGGATCGGTGACCACCGCTGTTGCCGGGATGGTTGTCGGTGAAACGATCGCGCCGGCCCTCGTTGGAGTGGTGTGGCTGGGTGATCGTGCCCGTGACGGCCTCGGCTGGCTGGTCCTGGTGGGATTTGTCGTCGCGGTGTCCGCGACACTGGTGCTGGCCCGATTCGGGGAAGCGCCCGAACCGACCGAAGCCGGCGAAGCCGTCAGCTCACGGCGGAAGCCTTGCGGTCGTCGGGAGTGTCGGCCGCCGGACGATACCTGGTGCCGCGCGCCGGGCGTGTCCACAGCTCGCCGCCCTCTGCGCTGACGCCCGCGGCGATCAGCGCGCGCTTGAGAAGCTTGTTCGTCGCCGTCGTCGGTAGGTTTTCGTTGAAGCGCACGTAGCGCGGCCAGGCTTTCGGTGACGGGTCGGGTTGCGAGGCAAGGAACCTCTCGAAGTCACGCGGTGTCAGCCGGGTGCCATGGCGCAATACCAGCGCCGCCATCACCTGGTCACCCACCCGCTCGTCGGGCACCGCATAGACCGCCACCTGGCTCACCTGGGGCAGCCGCTCCAAGATCCGCTCGATCGGCGCCGCCGCCAAATTCTCGCCGTCCACCCGCATCCAATCGGCGGTCCGCCCGGCAAGGTAGATCCAGCCCTCGGCGTCGCGGTAGGCCAGGTCCCCCGACCAGTACATCTCGTGTCGCATGCGCTCGGCCGTCGCAGCCGGATCTTTGTAGTAGCCGATGAACGGGCCGGCACCCTGGGTGTTGACCAGCTCGCCGACCGCTTCGTCGAAGTTGGTCAGTGCCCCGTGTTCGTCGAACTCGGCGACGGCGCACTCCTGCAGGGTGGTTGAGTTGTAGATGCTCACTCCAGGAGATACGGCTTGCCGATCGAGCCGGGCGGGGTGCCCTCCTCTCGCACGACGATCACCGCGAACTCACTAGATCCGAAGCTGTCTACCACTCGGCATCCGAAACGTCTTGCGAATTGCGCGATGTCGCGATCGCTTGCCTCATTGCCGAACGCCACTCGCAACGTGTTGTCGGCGTCGTCCGGGCGCGACGGGGTGGACAGGATCAAAGCCAACGGCTTGCCGACATAGTTCAGGTAGGTCACGTGGTAGCGGCGCACATCATCGAGAAAACGTGACGGCGAGAACCGGGCGGGCAGCATGGTGGCGCCGCTGCCGATGGCCACCGCCCATCCAGCGGCCACGCCGTTGGAGTGAAAGAGCGGCATGGACAGGTAGCAGACGTCATTGGCGGTGACGTCGTATTGGAAGATCAGGCTGGCGCCGCACATGATTGCCATCCCGTGGGCCAATCGCACCACCTCGGGATCGCCGCTCGTCCCGGAGGTGAAGATCATCATCAGGGTGTCCGAGGCGGTTACCTCCCGGTGCGGGACCAGAGGCGGCGCCGCGTCCACTGCCTCGGCGTAGCGCCTGCCGGTCACGTCGAGCACCGGAATCCCGGTCAAGTCCAAACCACCCAGCAAGGGCCGGTGCTCCGCGTCGACGAGGAGCATCTGGCAGTCAGAGCGTCGAATGTCGGCCAGCAGGCCGGCTCCCCGGCGCGTGCTGTTGATGCCGCACAACACATAGCCCCCGAGCGCGGCGGCGGCGATGGACCGCAGCATCGCCGGGGGGTTCGGCAGCAGGGCCCCGACGTGCAGGGGACGGGTGGTGTCGGCGAGCGCAATCAGCGCGGCGGCTTCCGCTTCGGCCTCGGCCAGGTGTTGTCGCCATGTCCACGTCCGGTCGCCATGAGCGACCGCCGGCGTATCATCGTGCCGGCGCTGACGCAGTAGCTGTTGAACGGTCTCCGGCACCGTTCACTCCCCCGGCTCGGTGACAGTTGTCAGCACCAGCCCGGCATAGTGCTGACGAGCCACCTCGTCGCAGTGCCGCCGGTAGGTACCGAATCCGCCGGCATAGGGCATGAAGACGCGTTTCTTGCCCTCGATGTTGGCGCCCAGGTACCACGATGATGCCGCTCTTGGAAACAGGGTCTGCTCGGCGGCCCTGGCCACATGGTCGGTCCATTCTTCGGCCGCGTCACGACGAGGCTCCACCTGCGTGACGCCCAGGCGCCGGGCGGTCAACACGAGCTCGATGACCCAGTCGATCTGAACTTCGGCGTGCAGGACCATATTGGCCAGCACCGAGGGGCTGCCCGGGCGCTGATGGTGAACATGTTCGGCAGGCCCGGCACCATGAGGCCAAGGAACGTCAAAGGGCCGTCGGCCCAGGCGTCGCGCAACCGCACTCCCCGTGGCCCTTCGGGGTTGATGCGGGTCAGCGCGCCGGTCAGCGCGTCGAAGCCGGTCGCGAAGATCAGCACGTCGCAGGGGTAAGTCGCGGCGCTGGTTCGCACGCCGTCGGCGGTGATCGCGTCGATGGGCTCGCCGCGCAGGTTCACCAGCCGGACGTTGTCCCGGTTGAAGGTGGCGTAATAACCGGCGTCGGTACAGATTCGCTTCGTTCCGATTGGATGGTCGACTGGTATGAGGTCGGTCGCGACGACGGGATCGGCGACGATTTCGCGGATCCGTGCCTCGGCGAACTCCCGAGCGATGTCATTGGCCGCCAAATCGGAGTTTTGGTCGGGGAAGGTCTTGGCGAAAAGGACGCCACCCTCGCGCCATCGCCGCCACAGGGCGTCGTCGCGCTCCTGCGGCTCGGTTTCGGCCGCTGTCTTGTGGTAGGTACCATGCGGTGTGTGCCCGACGGTGCATACGCCGAGATCCGGCGTCTTGCCGACGCCGACGGCGAGGATTCACCGCATCCGTCGGGCTCGGGCTCAACGGCGCCCCTCCCCCATCGGGGGACTGATCGCATAGCCACCTGTTATCGCACAGCGCATGCGTGAAAGTGGGCGTTCTGTCAGTCATGGCAGCCGTCCGCGCCGCCAAGAGCCCACTGTGCAAAACATACTGCGGCACAACATGATTCGCTGATATTAGATATTATGTCAGGTATCCCCGAATTGCCTTGCGCTGCAGCGCGATATGCCCCGCGATAACGTCGACTCTGCTTATGAGCATCGTGCCTGGGAGCGAGCCCGCGAACGTTTACCGGACGACCACTTTGACGAGCACGCGGTAGTCGGGGTCGTGTGGCATCATCGTTTGGGTCCTCCTACGTTCCTGGACAGCCGCGCGTCCGAACGTTCACCGCCGCTCAACTGGCGGGCGACGTCGGTCCTGTCTCGGCAGCGACGGGTGGTGAGTTGTTGAGGGTTGGCGCGCCGCGCCGGCGGGCGACGCGGGCGACGGCGCCGCGGGTGAGCTGGTCAATGAGTGCGTGCTCAACGCGACGCAGCAGGCTGCGTGGTGCGGGAGTGCCGGTGTCATCCGGGTCGAGCACTGCTGCGGCGGTGACCAACACGGAATCTAGTGCTGCGCCGAGGCGTCCGTAGCCGCCGCGGCGGTGCACCAGGTAAGCCACCACCGCCAGGACCATTAGCGCTATCCACACCGCCAGGGTGGACCAGGCCCACCGCCGCACGGCGGTGACCGCCAGAGCTCTCGCCGAGCCAATGAGACGCCGCGCCAGGCCGGCCGCGGTGCGGTCATCGCTGGACGTCACATGACTTTCACTCACGTCGCGCCATCTCCTCGTAGGCGAACAGGACCTCTTCTAGATCCTCGATGAGAACGGTTTTGGCGGTCACGACACGATAGTCCTCTCAACCTCTGACGCGTGTACGGCTGCCCATTAATGGTACGTTTACCGGACTCTCGTCCATGACCAGCACGGCACACAAACCGTTCGCGCTGTCACCGGCGACGTTGCCGAAAATGGGTTCCGTTCTACGACATGTCAAAGGCCCAAGTAAGACTGTTCTACCTGTCTACTCCCGCGCCTCCCGGTCCGCTCAGCGGACCGCCGACGACCAGGTCGCGCTGGTCGCGGCGTCGGGGCGCAAGGGCTGGTTGCCAGCCTACCGCGACGCGGTGATGTTCAAGATCGCTTACTCGTATGGCTGCGGTGCAACGAATTACGGCACTTACAGACCGTAGACTTCTCCCGTAATCCGCGCGGTCGGGAGTTCGGCCGCTACGGCGTCGTTCAGATCCGGCACGGCAAGGCCGAGAAGGGATCGCTACCCAAACGTCGCAGCGTGCTGACCGTCTTCGATTGGACGCCTAAAGTAATCGGCGACTGGCTGACCCGCGGTCAGCCCTACCTGGACGACGGCATTGACTTGTTCCCCAGCGAGAGGGGCGCGTTGGTTGCCGAACGCACCCTGCTCCGTCGATTCCGCCGCTACTGCGCCGATGACCTGCAGCTGCCAGGCGGATTGGACTTGCACTCCTTGCGACGCTCCTATGCCACCCACCCCATAGAAGATGGCTGGGACGCGAAATTCGTCCAGGACCAGCTGGGTCACGAACATGCCAGCACCACCTCGCTCTACACCCGGGCGCCCGGGGAGTGGCGCAACGCGGACAGCGCCCATATCGGGGCGACCGCGGCGAGCCGCCGATTTTTGATATGCGGGTGCAGCACAATGGTTTTCTTGCCTGGCCCGGGTGATGGGGGCGGATCCGGCGAAGGCTTTCAACCCGTGAGCATCGGCAAACCGGCGGCGGTCATCGCCGATCTCGGCCAGCACCCGGGCACCGGCCAGATTTCCCAGGCCGGGAAAGCTAGTGATGATCTCGGCGTCCGGGTGTTGTTCAAAATGGGCGATCGCCGCCTCAGCCAGCTCCTCGGTGGCCGTTCAGGCGGCGTCGAACTGGCGCAGCGGTGCGGTCAGCTGAATTCCCATCGCGTTTTCGGCCATCGGTGGTTGGTGCAGGTAGGTGTCGGTGAAGACGGCGCGCAGCCGGTCGATGTCACGATCCAGGTTGCGGTGGCGGCGGGCCTTGACCAGCAGCCCACGCAGCCGCGCCGGGGTCAGCTTGGCGGCCTGCGCGGGAGTCGGCGCGGCCGCCAGGATGGCGCGCGCATCGGCGCGGGCCAGCCCGCCACCGGGCAGCTCGGCGAACGCCACGATGGCGGCCGGGTAAAAGTCGTTGAGCAGGTCATGGATCTGGTTGCCGATGTGCTGGCGGGTCTACACCGCGTCTTGTTGGGCCCGCGCGAGCACCCTAATGGTCTGCGCCAGCTCGGTGTCGGCGGGCAACGGGCGTTGTGCGTTGCGGTCGATACGCACGATATTGGCCAGCAGCACCGCATCGGTGGCATCGGATTTGGCCCCCGACACCGCCTAACGGGTCCGATACCGCGAGGCGGCCAGCGGCTTGATCGGGTAAATCACCCGGCCGGTTTCGCGCAGCGCGGCCACCCACAGCCCGTGGTCGGTTTCGATCCCCACCGGTATCGGATGCTCGGGGCTGTCGCCGGCCTCGGCCAGCAGCGTCAACAACTGTGTGAACCCGGCCGGCGTCGTTGCCGACCCGTCCGCACGCCACAACACGCCCGTCGTCATCGACCACCGCGACGTCGTGATGGTCGGTGGCCCAGTCGATTCCGCAGTACAATCCCAAGGTGTATCACTCCTTTGATCGGTGATTCTGTTGTTGCCGATGGAGTTGTGCGGCGCCCTAATTGCAGGACTCGACGGTCCGTCATCTCACTAGCCGTCCATGACTCCACCACCGCGGGACCTCGTTCTTTCGAAGAGCTCAAGGCTCGGGTCGGGAAGTCAACCCTACGGTGGACTCGGCAACGGCATCCCACCACCGGACCAGGTTGATCTGCCGCCAGGCGCGCCGTTCTTACCTAAGCTAAGTCGTCGAACGACCGGAGCAATCAGGCATCACCTTGGGCGGCAGACCTCCCGTCAGGAACAGACCGCGGTCACCTGACCGCCAACCCACCCCTACTAACCAATTAGGAGAACGCATGGCGAACCTCGTGACGATCGTCGTCCAGCTACCGCCCCTCGTGGTGCGCGCGCTCGAGGACTTCCACAAGCTCGTGTCCGCGCTGCTGAACTCGACGGTGCTCGATGATGTTCACAAGATCGCCTCGGCCCTGCATGACAAGGACCTCAGGGCCGACCTCAAGCGGACCGCATCCGCGCTGAACAACAAGGATCTCAGGGCTGATATCCACAACCTCGGCACGGCGCTGACCGACGAGAATCTCTTGGATTCCCTTGGCCGCCTCGCCGTGGTTTCCCACCAGCTGCGCAGCGATTTGGAGCCCGTCCTGCGGACGCTGCCACTGCTTCAGCGCGGCACGGACTCGGTTGAGTTCCTGGGCGACGCGGCCGCCACCCTATTGGCCCAGACGGACGCGCTGGTGGACTTGGTCCCGGGATCAAGGTTCATGCCCGGACGCGGTCGCCGACGCAAAGCCTAGCCGCCGAGCCCAACGCGTTCTCACCCAGCGCGCGAAAGGCGCTCCACCCGCCAACTACAGGTGCACTCTCATTTCCAAGGGGGTCGGTTGTCTCACAGCCCTCTTCACCAAGGGTTTGACTCGCCGCCCTCAGAGCGCATCCGCGGAACGGTCTCCACGACCGCACCCCGACGCTTTCCCCGAGTCTTAGGCTGATCCGATAGGCCTCAATGGTTTTCGGTGACAGCCCTCTGGTCTTGGGCATGTAGGCGTGCAGATAATCGCGGGCGAACCCGAAGAAGTCCGGTGCGCCGGTATGCGGGTCGCGTCTCATCAGAATCCCACCGGCGGTAGTAGGGACTGGCGTTGTCGGGTGATGTCGGCGTAGGCGGCCATGAAATCGGGCGAGGTGTGCACGTAGTAGTAGGTGCTCTCAAAGGCATTGTCATCAGGTTGGTGATCCGGGAAGGTGAGGTGGGGCAGGATCGACGATCGTGACCGCTGTAGGCTCGTCGTATAAAGGGTTGCGGTTTCCGCCCGAGATCATCAGCCGTGGCGTCTGGCTGTACCATCGGTTTCCGTTGAGCTTCCGCGACGTGCAGGAGCTGATGCTCGAACGTGGTGTCGAGGTGTCCTATGAGACGATCCGGGCCTGGGGCGACCGGTTCGGGCAGGAGTACGCGAATCAGCTGCGCCGTCGTGGTCCGTGGCCGGGCGACAAATGGCACCTCGATGAGGTGTTCGTTTTAGATCAACGGCGCACAGCGGTACCTGTGGCGCGCGGTCGACCAGCACGGCAACATGCTCGACATTCTGGTCCAGTCGCGCCCGAAACGCGGTGGCCGCAAAGAAGTTCTTCCGCCGACTGCTCAAGGGCCTGCGGTACGTACCCAGGGTGATCGTCACCGACAAGCTGGCCAGCTACCAGGTCGCGCACCGCGAGCTCATGCCGTTGGTGCAGCATCGCCGGTCGAAGTACCTGAACAACCGCGCCGAGAACTCTCACCAGCCGACCCGGCAACGCGAGCGGGCAATGAAACGCGTCAAGTCGATCCGACACGCGCAACGATTCCTGTCCGGGTTCAGCGGCATCTCGCCGCACTTTCGGCCCCGTCGGCACCTGCTGTCGGCGGCCGACTACTGACAGGTGATGGCCGACCGCTTCGCGGTCTGCAACGAGATCATCGGGGCGACGACCACGGCCACCGCTTGAATCGGCGACTGGGACAGGACGTTTCGTCCAAGCCACGGCCCATCACCCCGAATCATCACATCGGCCAATTAGCTTGGCTCAAGTTGACAGTGCCCCCAGCAGTGTGCTCGACGCGCCGATCGGCCTCCATCGCATCGACGCTGATCATCGAGGCTTGTGCGACTCGTGGCTCGATGTCGCTGGGGGGTCACAGCCTTAGTCGTTCGCGAACCACGGGTGCGTGGTCGAAGCTGCAGCCGCTACGCCCGGTGTCGCCGCCGGCGAACGCGCCATCCCCGGCTATTCATCGGCACCGTCGTGGAACGCGACTCTGATAGTTCACAGCCGATCAGTGTCACAACACTTCGCAAGCGTGTACGTGCAAAGGCGTCCAGCGCATCATTGGAGCGTCAAATCCGGCCAGCCCAGCGCTGTACTGGCATGTCTCAAATGGGACGACATATGGGAGTTTCAAAACTTGGGCTCGATCGAGCCAGTATGAACGCCGCCGAATACCAACATGTCTGACGGCATGCACACGGCCCCACACCGCTGCCTCCTGACAGGTGAGCTGTATGACGACGGCGAGAACTGGATCTCCGTCGAGAATGACCTCACCGAACTGCCGAGCAGTGTGCGGAGATCGGTAGCCGGACGACTTCGACGCCCGAGCCGACGGTGAAACTATCGTTGAGCCCGCATATTGGCCTAGCAGCTGATCGCTGGTTGTGTCGTCCTTGTGGTGTCCGCGCCGCCCGGCGCGCACGAATCCGCCATCACAGGCTATAGGCGGCCCCTACGCTAGGAGCTACTCTTCGTGGGGCACGTCCGCAGAGGAGCTTCGGAGCCCATGAAGGTCTTCATCAGTTACTCCCGGCACGATGACGCTGCCGTCCGATCGCTGGCGGAGGATCTAGGACAGCGGGCGCGGGTGCAAGTCTGGCTGGATGAGCAGCTCGGCGGCGGTGACGCGTGGTGGACTGCCATCCTCAACGAAATCCGTGAGTGCAGCGTCTTCGTCTTCGCGTTGTCGGACAAGTCGCTCTATTCCAAGCCGTGCAAGGCCGAACTGGGCTACGCCAAGGCTTTAGGTGTGCCGATCCTGCCGGTGCAAATCGGGGAGGTTAAGAGCTTCCACATTGATCCGATCTTCACAGTGCAGTTGGTGGACTACCGCAACCCGACAATCAACAGCGCATTCGACCTCGTCTCGTCGCTGCATGCGCGCGCGACTCAACACAGCGGCCTGCCTGATCCGCTTCCCGAGCCGCCTCCGATTCCCTACGAGTATCTGCACCGGCTCGGCGCATCGATCTACGACACCGCCACGATGCTGCCCCCTCCGGTGCAGGCGCAGATGTTGTTCGAGCTGCGCAACGCGCTCCACGACGAGGACGACCCGACCGTCTTGGACGACATCCGTAATTTGCTACGCGCGCTGCGCCAACGCACCGATGTCACCTATGCGATCGGGAGCGAGATCGACACCATCCTGGAGTTCCGCGAGTTGCAAGAGAAGCAGGAACACTTGCAAGACGAGATTCGGGCACTTCAGTTCCTCGTTGCACACTTTCTCACCGACTACGAGAGAACCCACCTACGAAAGATCGCGGACCGTGCACCCTTCCCAGTCACGGAAGCCACACCCAATTCCTTCTTCGATGAGATGCGGCGACTGCGGTCGCTGGGCTTCCTGACACAACACACAGGTCGCGGTATCGCCGCGATGAACAGGGAACGCGGCGATGTTCGAGATTACTTCGACCTGTCTGAAACCGCACGGCAGTACCTCGATCTACTGGATAAGACACAACAGTGGACCGAATCCAAAGCTTCGCATTAACCCGGCCTACGCCACTCACGCGGCTTAGGCTCACCGCGCAGTGGATTTCGCGGTGCCGCTCGGCAAAGCGAGCCGCTTGTTGTGATGGACACGGTGCAGGGCGAGCAGCATTCTGTGTTTTTCGGTTCTGAACAACTGCGCTTTTCTGCACCCCGATTGAGGGATCGCATGGTGTTGTAGGCGGATACGCGGAGCACGACGTTGACCCTGCCCTACGGCGCCAAACCGCACCGACCACCGCACACCAAATACTGAGTTATGTCAGGGGTCCTGTACCTTGGCGCGAACTCGGTCGCCGAAACTGGTGGGCATTGCAGCCTCCTCGTTGGCTGTGCGGATTTCCGGCCATGACGTGTCCGGCAGGCCCTGAGGCTCGCTGGTGCTGAAACGTTGGTGCAGCCGCACCAGCGGTCCTGGCGCCCACCAATTCACCCGACCAAGCACACGCATGAGTGCCGGCATCAACAGCATCCGGACCAGAGTTGCGTCCATCAAAACCGCCAGCGGGACTCCGACGCCGAACATCCGCGTGACCGAGACATCGGCGGAAATCAGCGAGGCGAAGGTAACCGCCATCAACAGCGCCGCGGCCGTAACAACCGGTCCAGTGCGGGCCAAGCCCAGAGCGACGCTTTCGTCGTTGTCGGCCCGGGTCTTCGCGGATGCCAGCCAGGACTCCCGGATCCGCGAGATCAAGAACACCTCGTAGTCCATCGACAGCCCGAATGTGAGGCAGAACAACACCACTGGGACAGTTGCCACCAGCGTGCCGGTGGCTGTGGTGCCGAACCCGCCGAGGTGGCCGTCCTGGAAGATCCATACCAACGCACCGAATGTGGCGGTCAACGACATCACGTTGAGCAGCAGCGCCTTCAGCGGCAGGACAATGCTGCCGGTCAGCAAGAACAACAATAGGAAGGTGATCACGGCGATTACTGCCAGCACCAGCGGGAGCCGGGAGTTCACTGCCGCTGCGCTGTCGCGGTTGATTTGTGCCCACCCCGTCAGCTGGACATCTCGGCCGCCGGGAGTTGGGACAGCATGCAGCCGATCCAGCTGAGCTTGCGATGCCTGCGAGTGCATCGGCGCAGTGGAGTCGACGGTCAAGAACGCGCTGCCATCTTTTAAACCCGTTGCGGCTGAAGGAGGCCCAGATCGTTGGCCGCTGATAAACGTGCCGCCGGGTGAAGAGACCGACGACACATCCGCGACCAGCGACAGCTGCGCGGCATAGCGGGCCAGTTCAGCCTCCGTTACCCCGGCCATCTCAGGAATTACCACGACCACATCGGTCAAGGAGTTCAACGCAAAACCGGTGCGCAGCTTGTCACCGACCTGACGCGCCGAGGCGGAGCCCGGTAGCACCCGGTCGTCTTGGTAGCCCCATTTGATACCAAGGAACGGTGCGCCCAAAGCAAGCAGCAGCGCGATGATCGCCAACCCGATCGGAACCGCTCGGCGCATAGCGACTTTCGTCCAGCGGTACCAGAAGGTCCCCTGGACCGGGGGTCGTACCGGCTCGGGCCGGCCCAGGACACGGCGCGCGAAGCGGCGCACATCCAGTGCGTCAAGCCGCCCGCCGAGCAGCACGATCGCCGCGGGCGTCACTACCAGCGACGCGACCGCCGTGAAGGCGACCACCGCGACACCAGCGATGGCGAACGAGGTCAGAAAGTACATCGGGAACAACGCCATCGCCGCCATCGACAGTGCGACCGTAATCGCCGAAAACAGCACTGTCCGACCCGTGGTGGCCATCGTGCGAACGAGTGCCTCGTCACGTCCTGCGCCGCCGGCGAGCTCGTCACGGAACCGGCTGACGATCAGCAGGGTGTAATCGATTGCTAACGCCAGTCCCAGTGCGAGGATCAGGTTCAACGCGAAGACCGACACCTCGGTGGCGAACGTGATCGCGCGCATCACCGCCATCGAGCCGAGGATCGCAAACGCGCCGACCGCCAATGGCAGCGCCGCCGCGAGCACTCCACCGAAAACCCATACCAGCACAACGAAACTCAGTGGAAGCGAGATGGCTTCCATCGCCAGGAGGTCTTTTTTGGTTTGGTCGATGATCTCCGCCGAGCCCATCACCTCGCCGCCCACCGTGACCCTGACGCCGTCGAAGTCGTGCAGCCGATCGGATAGCGCTTTTGCGTGCAGTTGCGCGTGACTCTCACCGCCGGTGATGCCCGCGACGATCAGCCCGGTCTTCCCGTCCTTGCTGATCAACGCGCTCGCCGCCGGCGGTGGCGCCGTCCACGCCGATGTCACGTCGGTCACGAACGTCAAGCTCGTCAACTGCGCGACTATCTCGGCGCCCGCGGCACCCGCGGCCTGGCTGTGCACGCCCGCATCCGAGGTGACCGCAATGATCATCCGCATGTCGCCCTGGCCGAACTTCTCCGACAGAAGCCGCGATGCGCGCCACGACTCCGATGCCGGATCCTGGAAACCCCCGGAGTCCAGGCTCTTGGCGACTGGGACACCGACGATCGCGGCGCCGACCATGACCAGCAACGCGATGGCAATGATTCGCCGCGGCGCGGCCAGGGCCAGTGGCGCGATCGCTCGCAGCACAACCGGTCCTTCCCGACCGTGGGAGCCGCCAATAGGCGGTTCCGTTGAGCTATTCGATCGACGGAGGACGTGGCGTTCATCCCGCCGCACTCGAGTTCCGGTAGGCGACATGAACGCAACGTAGGGGCAGCACGCCGCTGATGACACGCGTAGTCGACTACCCGTGTTCGGCGCCTGAGACAGATTTCCGACGTCGTAAAGATGCCCGACAAGCAACTCGGCCTCGATTGTGTGCGACGTCTCTTCCTGTAAATCCGACACGACGTAAGCCAGCGATGCATCGGATGAATTGATGAGATCGGCACTGCTTTAGCGGGGCCGATCTGACCCAAGCGGACTCAGTCGAATTGGAGTAGCCGACTACTTGTGTCGTTCGACGTTCGGTCTTGGTGCAATGGTTGCGTCCTCTCATGGATGGTGGGACGCCGTACGCGAGTCTGGCGATTCGCACGAATCATGTTGAGGGAGTTTCCCATGTCGAGTAACGACAACAGTGCGCAGAAGAAAGCCGGCAGCGTCGCAGCCGTGCGCCCCCGGCCGGCGAAGCCGCACCAAGCGATGCCCGCAGAATCGATGAGGGAGAACAACGTGCAACCTGTTCCGGATCGCGAGGGTGTGGGTACGCGGCACGTCGACGAGCAGCTGTCGATGGATCGGTTGATGGGGCACTATCCCTGTAGGGGCGGGGCCCTGTCAAGGCATTGTCGACCAGCGGTTTAGCTGGCTTTCGGCCTCCGTGTAGACGGCGCCAGGCAGGGGCCGTGGTCAAGACGGAGCGCCCGCAGCGTAGCGAGGACGAACGGTCTTGAGCGCGGCCCTTTGCCTGGCGCATGCTGTCGGCGGATGCTGGGGGGCCAGTCGGTGGGATTGTGTGGTTGT
>DATJQO010000088.1:0-9183 GCA_035505695.1 Mycobacterium sp. | reverse complement strand
AGGCCGGGTGCCCGAGCAGATCCGTGACGAGGTCCGAGTCGAGGTGGACGTCGCGGAGCGTCATCTGACGATCGTCGAGTGCCGGCCGCCGTGGCGAGCGGATATGGGCTCGGACTGGACCCGGTTCCCGATCGCTCGGCTGCGCTATGCGAAGACCGCCGGTGTGTGGTCGTTGTATTGGCGCGACCGCAACTTGCGTTTCCATGCCTATGACCTGGTGTCGCCGACGGCCAATATCGAGGAGTTGCTCGCCGAAGTGGATCGGGATCCCACAGCGATCTTTTGGGGCTGACCGCGGCTACCCGAAGAAGCTGCCGGCGGTGTCATAGCCGAGCAGTATGCGAGCGTAACGCTCAATGTCAGCGCGCAGTTCGTCGATGCGGCACGCGGCGCCGATGTGGTCGGGTGCGGCGACGTAGTCGTGCAGCGACGCGTCAAGCCGGTTGGGGTCGCTGGCCAGCCAGTCGCTAAGGAAGGTCAACAGTTCGCCGAGCTCGACCGCGTCGGCGGCATCGAGACCGAGGAAGGGGGCCTATCGGCTCTGCCATGGAAGCCGAGCCTACCGAACAGAGCGCGTGGTGTTATGCCGTCTTTAGGGCGGCATCGGTGATCAGGTCAGCGGGTCGTGCCCAGCCAAGAGTTTTACGGGGCCGGTCATTGAGTTCGTCGGCGACTCGTTGCAGTTCCTCGGGTGAGATGTGGGCCAGGTCAATGCCTTTAGGAAAGTAATCGCGCAGCAAGCCGTTGGTGTTCTCGTTGGAGCCCCGTTGCCACGGCGAGTGTGCGTCACAGAAGAACACGCGTGTGCCGGTGCGGGCGGTGATCTGTTGGTGCAGCGCAAGTTCTTTGCCCTGATCCCAGGTCAGGGTTCGGCGCAGATGGGGGGCAAAAGCGCCTAGGGTCTCGGCGATGCCATCACGCATGGCCTCCGCGGTCGGCCGCCCAGTGGGCACATGGATGAGGATCACGAAGCGGGTTACGCGTTCGACGAGAGTGCCGATCGCCGAACGGTTTCCGGCGCCCATGATGGAGTCACCCTCCCAGTGCCCGACCTGCACCCGGTCGGTAACCTCGGCGGGCCGATCGGCGATCATCGTCATACCGGTGAGCCGACCACGGCGTTCTAGCCCCTGGACCCGTCGTCGGCGTCGCCGGCGGCGCCGTTTGGCCGGACGGGTTAAATCGGTCCTGGGATCGTAAATTGCCTGATAGATCGACTCGGTACACAGATGACGCTCGGGTTGGTCAGGAAACCGCACCGGCAGTTCATGGGCAACCTGCTCGGGACTCCACCGCTTGCCCAACAGATCGGCGACCACACCATGGAGCTGCTCGTCACGCGCTACGCGGCGCGTCCGCGACGGCCGGGATTGCCGCTCGACCGTAAGCCGCTCCGCCGTAGCGGGCAAGTAGCGGCCTTGATCGTCAGCGTTGCGGCGCAGCTCCCGCGAAACCGTCGAGGCCGCCCTGCCCAGCTCCTCGGCGATACCGCGCACACTGACACCCGCATGGTGAAGGTCGGCGATCGTCGTCCTCTCGGCCAGCGACAGGTATCGAGGATGCTGCGGCTTGGGTGCTATGAGCCTCACCGGCGGATAGTGCACCGGCTCGCCGGCAGTGTTGCGGATTGTGCGCCCGTAGCGCCAGCGTGTCCCGGTCCTGCGGTTGATTCCCACGATCCGGCACGCCTGGCGGTTGCTTACCCCTTGCGCAATCAGCCGAACGAACCACTCCTGCTTCTCCACGACCATCCGGCCGTGTCGGGTCTTCCGCTGTGCTCCCACCGCAACCTCCGAATCGCCTCGGTGTTGCGAGTCACTGGAATCTGCCCCGTCCCCCTGGGGCCAATTCAAGTTGACATAGCCACACCGACCTCCATAAGGAAGCTTTCAGACAGTGGTGCATGCTGCGACATCACGAGTGGATCACGGCAGTCGAACCCGACAGACGAAGCGACGCGACGACGGTTGCGATCATGCTGACACCGCGTTATGACAGGGTCAGGCCCTGGGACACAACGTTGTTCGCATTATTTGGCGAAGTGCCCCTTGAAGCGGATGAATTAGCTTCGATGCAACGCCTGTGGAATAACCTTCAGAACATTGCGCCTGAAACAGAGACCGACTGGAACAGGACATCAGAACGTCGCTGTGTTCACGGCCGGCTGGGGCATGAAACTGATACCGCTGATCGGCAAGATACTTTCCGAGCTGGTCATTGACGGGTCCACCGCCTACGAAATATCCCAATTCAGGATCACCAGGACTGGTGTGCTCACGTGAGGCCGGGCACGCCGAAGCAAGCGCATCAGGGCATTCGGATGACAGTGGTCGCGAGGGCGGGTTGATGTAATTATCGTGGAGGTATGCCGAACCCGGAGCTACTGAGGGACATCGCGACGCAGCCGTTAGACGATCAGCTGCGTCGGGACGCCGCGCTCGCGTACGAGCTCGAAGGGCAGCCGGAGCGAGCGCGGTTCATCCGGACGCAGCTGATGATCGCGGCGCTGCCATTCGGCATTGACGACCCCCAATGGTTTGCGCTGACGCGAGAGAGCAGACAACTATTGCTGGAATACGAGGGCCGCTGGCTTGAGGCGGACGGCCTTTTCGCGCCGGAGTCCGGGCAGTTTCGATTCGACCGGGGGTTCGTGGAACTCGTGGAGATGTCTGTTCCGGACATACTCCAGGAGCGATTAGGGCCGCTGGTCGCGGGCGCGCCGATCCGACATGTGGATGTTCTCCCAGCCGACGACGACTTCGAGCCGGCCGCACTCTTTCAAGCATTGGCGCAGCAAATCGGGCAACGGGTGATCTCGCTGGAACTGGCCGGTCTGGACCTCCGCGACGATCATGTCGGCTTGTTTACAGAATGGACGTGGCCGCAATTGCGGTGGCTGTCGTTAGAGGACAATTTTCTGACTCGCGACGGCATAGCGCTGCTCGCCCAGAGCTGGACGGAACGAACGCCCGCGCTCGAATTCGTGGACCTGATGGGAAATGAGTTCGACCCGGCGCATGAGCTGGAGTACGACCAGGATGTCGTGCTGCGGTGGCGAGGTGAAGAGGTGGATGACTTGGAGGTTACGCTTGGGCGCCCTATTCCCTGGCTGCGGCCCATGCTCGATCGCGGGCGAATCCGTCCCATCGAGAGGCTGGAATTCGGGCGGCCACAGCATGTGCCGCGGTCAGGTGCGCGCGGCTAAGTAACCCGTCAGCTATAGCGGTCGCTAGTTAACCCGGCCACATCACTCGCTTCCGCGTCGGTGACGGGGTTTATGCGGTAGGTGCGAACGTCATGCAGAAATTCGGCGAATTGCTTCGCCAGGCCGGGAATAGCGGCCAGCTGATCCAGCGTGGCGGTATTCCGGTTGAGATTCGGTCGGGAATCGAAATACCCATTTGCCAGAGCAGTGGTCATCGCAGCCACCGCCGCGCTGCGATTTACTTGCGCCTGCTCGGGCAGCGACACGATGTAATGGAAAAGTTCGGAATCGATCTTCTCGAAGACGGCTTCGCCATGAGGATGGGCGAGAAACGCCGCACCCAAGACCCGGAGGTCTCCCTGGTAAGACCGTAGACCGACCGCGATGCCCTTCCTCGTAATGAGGCGTCTCCTTTTCCGCGAGCCGAGGGACAAGACGGGGTCAAGCCGGGTGGCCCAGGAGTTATTTTCGATGGTCAGCGCGCAGCCACTCTTGTTGTGTTTGCAGGCCCTCTTAAGACCCGTTTCCTGCCCCAGCGCCAAGATCACCTGCTCGTAGGTTCCTCGGCCGAGGGCTGGGCGTGGCAAGCCTTCACTATTCACACGCCGATTCCCGGGCAGGCGATCAAAGTAGACGTCGACGGAGACGTGATCGTGCTTACTCACTTCCACCACGTCATAAAATTCCGCGAAGACCAGGTCGGGCGAGGCTGGGACGACGCGCTCGGTGATTGTGGTGAGGCGGTCTTTCCGCGTGCGGGTGACGGGTAGCCGGATCAACGCATCATTGCGGAGGCTGGAGACGAAGGCGGGATTGAGATCCCCTCTGCTGAACCACTCGACCTTGTTGCCGTGGACGAGCGCGCGCTCCACGCACCACGCGGCGGTGGGGCCGCCACCGATAACGGCAACGCGTTCGCCCTTGGCAACGGTTCTGCCCGACTGACTCAGGTACGACTCTCCGGTTTCCAGAAGCCGAGACGCGTCAGGATAGGGCCAAAGGCCAGAGCCGACCTGGTTGGGACACAGGCGTCGTGAGGGGCCTGGCCCCCCGCAGATATCGAGGTGGGCGGCGTGCACCTGGTGGACACTGCCGTTGTCGTCCCACGTGACATCGAAGCCCACCTTGGGGTGATCAGTGACGGATGTGACGAGCCCACGGCTGTAGTGAAAGGGCCGCGTAGCGTACAACCAGGCCCACTGGTGATCGATGCGCTCGGCGAACTCGTCGCTCGGGACGAAATCGTTCTGGTTGATGGATCGCAATTGGCGCTCGAAGGAGGGTGTCGCAAGGATAGCGGGCCACTGGCCCATCGGCAGCGGGTCGTATTCGCCCCAGGGTTCGTGCTCGCCGATGAAGAGGACTTCATGTCCCCCGAACGGGTCTTTGCCCGATGCGAGGAGGGTGGTGTAGTTCACCGCCGCGCTCACGCCGCAGCCGACGATCACGTAGTACGTTTCGCCCGGATTTGCCGGGGGTGGGCTCACGGAGCGCATAAATAGTCACCGGACCTTCCGCAGCCGTCGAGGCGAATCTTGTCGCCGATCCGAATTGGTATACGAAGGCGGCGGGTTCAACATAGCCGGGCGAAGCCCTGTCATGGCCCGCTTTGTCTCAGGAAATTCTGCGAACCGCGGTCGGATGCCGGACCCGCCCGCGCTGCGGGCGAATGTGAGTGTGGTGCGTAATCCCGGACGGCGGGGGCGTAGGCGCCGCGCGATACGGCAACCGGCGGATTTCGTCTGCTGTTTAAAACTCGCCACTATCGCTAAATTGGTCGGCGGGACTAGATTTGCGCCGTGATGCCGACAGTCCCAGGGCGAGGAGACCAGTATGCCGTTTGCCGCCACCGACGAATTCAAAGCGGCGCTGCCGCCCGTGACCGAGGAATTCAAGTTCGCCGAGGATCGGCTGGAGCGGCTTCGAAGAAACCAATCCCGGCCGAAAACTGTCTGTGTGATCGGTGGCGGTATTGCGGGACTCACCGCGGCCTACGAGCTGCTCGATCCGACGAATACGGGACTGGTTCACAAGGTTGTCCTCGTGGAGGCGACCGAACGCCTCGGGGGCAGGGTCTGGACCTGGCATCCCCACAAAGATCAGAGCGATCTACACGGGGAATTCGGAGCGATGCGGGTTCCTCCCAACCACCACGGCACCATGCATTACATCGACGAGGTGTTCAAGCTCGCTAAGGGAACTTTCGTCCAGAGCAACCCCAACGCGTGGTGTCAGGTCGGTGACCACAAAGAACGCCGCCGTGACTTCGGCGCGCTCCTCAGCCTCCACGGAGTGAAGCTGGGCCGCTGGTACTACAAGCGGGGCAGCGATCCGCGGGCGGCGCTCTTCGATCTGCTCGAGGCGTCGCTGGGCGTCAGGCTCAAAGGGCGCGCTGTTTTGAACGGGAAACTGGATCCCACGACACGAGCGTTCGACCGTGTCTCTTTATGGCAGTTCCTCCGCGAGATCGAGATCAAACCGCGCGACGAGCACGACACCGACCCCAACGCCGATGCCGTGTACGCCCGGCGCCGGTCAGGGCGCCTGGGCCACAGCAAGGGCGATCTCACACGAGGCGACCAGATCGTCGGCGCGACAGCGTGGGAGCTGCTGAGTCGAGCCTCCGGGCAACGCTGGCGCGAGACCCTTTCGGCGCTCGAGGAATGGGTCGAGTCGGCGGCGATTCTCGGCGGCGACAATCGGATCCGACTCGTCGCCGGGATGGATGCACTCCCGAACGCGTTCGTGGGCGGTATCGAGGCGCGTGGCGGGCAGATCATTCAAGAGAAGCCAGTAACGCGGGTGACTCGCAGCGGCGGTGAGCATCCGATGCACGTCTACGTTAAAGGCCCCGGACAGGTCGAGGAGGAGATCACTGCACCCGGCCAAGACGGATTCGACTATGTGGTCTGCGCGGCGCCGGCCTCTGCCACCGCGCGGATTTCCTTCAATCCGCCGCTACCGGCGGCGCAATCAGCCGCACTCACGGGGATTCCCTATCAGAACGCGGCGAAGTATCTGTTGCACATGAAGCGCAGGAGATGGGAAAACGATCCCCGGAATCCGAT
This sequence comes from Mycobacterium sp., assembly GCA_035505695.1. Taxonomy (GTDB): domain Bacteria; phylum Actinomycetota; class Actinomycetes; order Mycobacteriales; family Mycobacteriaceae; genus Mycobacterium. Next base: position 2,910 of record DATJQO010000088.1, on the reverse strand, counting down.
ATTCGGTGGGGCCAGTTACACCGACCGCCTCATCCAGCAGTGCTGGTACCCGTCGGACAACGTGAGACACGTCTACCCAGCCGCCCCCAACAGCACCCATGAACCTTTGGTGTACAACGTGGGGGCGGGCGATCAGGGCGCTGCCGCGTACACCATATTCGAGGTGCAAGGCGACCCCAGCCCGCATGCGTGGGAGCGACCCGCGGTCCTGACCGCTGCGTACATGACCGGCGTTAACGCTGATCGATTCATCTCGTTGACGAAATCCCAGCGAAAAGAGGCGGTCCTCTCCTGCCTCGATGAACTCCACCCCGGCATCCGTGATGACGTGTGCTGCGAGGCCGACTGCGCATGGATGGAGCAGACCACCCCCGGAGGAGGAGCGTGGACCCTGTACGAGCCGGGCGGACGCGAGCGTTATTGGGAGCATCTGCGTAAGCCGCACCCAGTGGCCGACCCGAGAGTGTTCTTCGCCGGGGAACACTTGAGCCTGCTGCACGGCTGGATTCAAAGCGCGATCCAGTCGTCGATCGAAGCCGTCATGAGGGTGCTCGAAGCCTACTGACTCCCGAACCGATCGCCCGAGGTTGATCTGGGATCCCAGAGGAGTAGCTTTGGGATCCTAAAGGTCCCGGTTCGCTTTAAAGGAGGATGTCACGATGTCCACGCCCGAAGAACCGTCAGAACAACGTCTGGACGTGCTCGACAACGAGGATCCGAATCACCCGTCAGCGGCCCTGCAGACACAAGCAGAGAAGGCATACCGACTCATTCTCAACGAAATCCTTCGCGGCGCTCTCTTGCCGACCGTCGACAAGCCGTCGTCAGAGGTCGCGCTGCTCGATCGGTACGGGCGGTACGGAATCGGTTCGCGCATGCCTATCCGGATGGCGCTGGCGGTGCTTGCCTCCGAAGGGCTGGTTGCGCAGCGGGCCAAGCACGGATTCTGGGTGGTCGAATACACCGCTCACGATCTTCGCCAGATCGGCGCCATGCGCGCCGATATCGATGCGATGGTGGCGAGCTTTCTGGGGTCCAGTATCTCCGGCGTGGGCGTCACCGCGGAGAGCGATTTTCAGCGCATTGACCAGTCGCTGGCCATCATTGCCGATTCCCGTCAACAGATGGAAGACCTCGCCACCCACGCCGCGCAGGGCACTGTCGACCTTGACGTCGAGATGCAGTTCGCCACCCAGGACACGCGCTTCCATACCTTTATCGCCGCGGCATCGGATTACCTGCTTGCGGCGCGCCATATTCAGCAGTGGCGCAACGTGCTTCGGCTCTACCGTGCGCAGCATGAGATTCACTACACCGGGCAGGAGCTTCTAGCCATCTGCGACGAGCACCAGCTGCTGATGCAGCTCGCCGCTCGACCGGCCGAACAGCGTTTTGAGGGAATGGAGATCGAGATCGAAGATAGGGCGGCGTTGATCGAAGACGCCGCTACCGCACACGTCGTCGCATCGATGAGCCGCGCTCGCACCGGCGATGACACCGACGAGGACGTCACCGATCCTCAGGACAGATCACCCGACCTCTCGGATGATGAGAGTGAGCGGCACCCAGAAGAAATACCCCACGAAGCGCAGGCTGGTGAACAGGGTGTGGTTGACGACGCGGCAGCCACCGAATTTCGAGCGCGTCTGCTCGCAATGTCCAGGAGGATCAGGGGAGTCGGGGACGACGATTATTAGGTGGCTGGACGACTAGAGCCGCGGTGCTCCACCATCTTTTTTGATGATGAGAGGATTTTTTTGCGACGAATCTCTGTAATACTGCTGAATTTGTGCCACTTTTGCTCGCGACTCCGCTGCCCTGCGAGCCGCCGCGGCCTCTTCGTCGTCGGGTGGCTCGCCGTCGTCCACTACCGTGGCGTTGGGAACGTTATCGATCACCGACTGGATCGCAGTCTCAGCTTCTTCTCGTGATGTGTAGGCATGCTCATGACGAACGATTACATCTCCGTTGTCCGCCGTCAAGAACCAACGGAACGAGTTCTTGTCCCGATAGATAATGAATTCGGCCGCCATCACGATCTCCTTCTGCTAGGGATGCTCGCCTGCAACGACAACAGCGTTAGGTCGCTTGGTGATTAGAGCCGAGTTGTTGTTTCACCGTCTTTGGTGATGAAACGAATTTTTTGTTTGCGCGGTATCGCTTTGAGCCGCTCCTGACGTGACACCGCGACCGCATGAGCCTCCGCTGCCCTGCGAGCCGCCGAGGCCTCTTCGTCGTCGGGTGGCTCGCCGTCGTCCACTACCGTGGCGTTGGGAACGTTATCGATCACCGACTGGATCGCAGTCTCAGCTTCTTCTCGTGATGTGTAGGCATGCTCATGCCGGACGATGACATTCCCATTGTCTGCCTTCAGATACCAACGGAACATCCCCTTATCCTGATAAACAACGAATTGGGCCGCCATCACACTCTCCTTCGACTGAGGATGCGCAACTGTAACGACAATAGTCCGCGAGGCGCTGAAGCCAACGAAATAAAGTTCCGGGCTTGAGTAGCTTGCGGGCGTGGGCGCCGGGGTCATTCACGGAGAGAACGGACTTGGACGCGACCTTGCTCGCCGTAGCTGATGAGACGTTGTCAACTGTTCGCAGCCAGGGCCAAGAATCCAACAACAAGCAACGTGACCGCCCATGCGTCGATCTGTCGCGCAGGGTCTTTCACATGCCAGAACGGCAACCCCGCCGCAAGCGAGCGAAAGGATGATCGACGGGATGATGTACGACTTGGGCCACTCCCTTATCGGACCACGCTGTTGGGGGGCACTCAGGTTGAGCACCAAAGGGTAGAGATCCGGCACTGACCGTGAGCAGCTTGTTGGCTGGTCATGCCGGGGTTTGGTGTTCGCGGTGCCGGGGCGGCACGGTGATCACGTCGTTGTAGGTCGACGGC
>DATJQO010000087.1:0-34865 GCA_035505695.1 Mycobacterium sp. | reverse complement strand
ACGTGCTCGACACCGAGTTGTCTGCCCGTGGGGTGGATGAGTTGGTGCGTTACGCCGATGACGGCGTGGTGTTGTGCCGCAGCGCGGCACACGCCGAGCACGCTTTGGCGGTGGTGGGAGAGATCCTGGCGTCGTTGGGGTTGCGGCTGCATCCGGATAAGACGAAAGTGGTCGACCTGCGCGAGGGTCGTGAGGGCCTGGATTTTCTGGGTTGTCATTTCCGGGCGCGTATGCCGGGGCGGTTGTGGGAGCAGAAGCGGGTCATCCGCTACTACTTGCACCGCTGGCCCAGCCAAACGGCCATGGCTCGAATGCGGGCCAAGGTTCGTAACCGTACCGGGCGCAACCGGGTCGGACTCGATATCTGTGATGTGATCGCGGATCTCACTCCGATCCTGCGCGGTTGGGGCAACTACTTTCGTACCGGCAACGCCGCCTTCAAGTTCCGCCAGATCGACCGGTACGTCACGTGGCGTTTGTTCCGCTTGATGGTTAAGAAGCGGGGCCGCAATCTGCGTGCTGGACAAGCCGATCAGTGGACCGAAGAGTGGTTTAACGGGCACGGTCTGCACCGACTTCGCGGCACCATCCGCTACCCGAAGGCTGCGTAACCATGTCTAGAAGATCATCGGTAAGCCGTGTGCGGGAAAACCGCACGCACGGATTGAAAGGGGGATGGGGAAACGGGTCTGCCCTGCAGACACCGCGCCCCTGACTACCAATGGCAGTGTCAGCGGAAGGTCGGTGTAGGTGACGATGCCCGGCGCCGCGGCGACGACGGCCGGGATTGCGTTGATCGCCGGCATCGCCGTCATGATGTGGCCGAGGTCCATGAATTCCTCGAGCGTCGTGGCCTCGAAGTAGGGCGGCGGCAAGAAGCCGACCTTGGTCGTCACCGTGGGCTGCCCGTCGATCTGGATGACCCAGCCGTCTTGTTCGATCTTCCAGTCGGGTTCGAGCGTCTGACCCTTGCGCCACCGCACATTCAAATCGATCAGGGTTTTGCCGCCGACAATGCCCTGCCAGCTGATGTAGGTGCCTGCCACACAGCCCGCGGGTATGGTCCAGGACGCCATTTCCAGATCCGCAGTGGTTTGGGCGAATTCGGCCACGCACTTGACCTCGTCGAGCTCGACGCCGAGCGCGTCGCCCACCAGCCGGACCGCCTCGCCGAAGATGGCCGTCCCCTTCGCCGCCATTGCCGGCAGGTCCGGGTCGTCGATCGGCCGGCCGAAGCCGACCGGCTTCTCGGTTTCCGGCGAGTCGTAGAACGTGGTGTCGGCGGCCTCGTTGACGGTGACCTTGTCGATCCGGTTGCACACCATTGCCGACACGATGGCCAACAGCTCGGCGAAACCCGGGCTGACGCCGGACCCGAAGATCGTGGAGCCGCCTTTCTCGCAGGCCTGAAGTATCTTCTCCCGGCCTACCCCCAGGTTGTGACCGGTGATGAAGGACGCCGTGGTCACCACGTTGACGCCCGCGGACAGGATGCGGACCAGTTCGCTGACGTCGATCCACATCGGGTTGTAGACCACGCAGTCGGGTTTCAGCGCGAGCAGCGCCTCGACGTCGTTGGTGGCCGCAACACCGACCGGCGGGATCCCGACGAGTTCGCCGGCGTCGCGGCCCACCTTTTCCGCTGACCAGGCGTAGCAGCCCACCAATTCCAGGGTGGGGTTGGCGACGATCGATTTGAGCGAGCTCTTGCCGACGTTGCCGGTGTTCCACTGAACGACTCGATAGTTGTTTGGCACTCGCTCAGCATAGGGAATGACGGGCCTCAGTAGTCGGATTCGGCCGCCAGTACTTCGGCCAGGAAGGCGTCGGCCGCCGGATGGGCCAACCGTGCCCGCGCCCACCGGCGGACCCGATCCCGAGTTTCGGGCGCCTCGGTCAGCTGTGCGCCGATAATGACCGACGTCGCCGACCAGTCGTGGTCCCAGGCCGCCGGTTCGGTCAGTGGCCGCCGCTGGGCGTCCACCAGCGGGAAAGTTGCGGTGCCGCCGGCGTCCAGTGCGCCGTCGCCGCCAATATCCCCCGACTGCAGTTGCACCGCAATGCCGGTAGCCGGGTCCGGTCCGATGACGGCCGCCCGCACGACGGCGACTACCGCATTGCCGGCCGTCTCGACGCTCCAGTGGACGGTGTTCTCGCCCGCATCGAAGATGGCCGGGGGAACGCCACCCCAGTTGATGGAGGCGACACCGCGGGCGACCGGAGCGGCACCGCGCCGGACGGCGCCCGTGCCGGCGGCCAGCGCGTAGTCGTCGCGATGCCCGCTTGGCGGTGCCAATACCGGCCTCGAATCGTCAAGGACCGCATACAATTCCGGCCATCCGCCGTCGAGACCATCGAGGCCCACTTCGTCGGCGAGCCCGGCACCAGCCCGCACCAGGTCAACCGCTCGCGGGTCACCAGCCGCGACATGGGCGATGAGGTCCGCGGCGTGTGGGGCCAGCAGTCCCGTCACATCCGAATCCAGCGTGTCGTCTCCGAAGAAGCCATGCGCGCCGGCGGTCAACAATGCGACCTCGACGTCGAGCAGGGCACGGTCCAAGCCGGCGATGCCGTCTTGGCGACTGGCCGGCCACCATCGTTGCAGCCAATGGCCGATGGCCAGTTTGCGAAGGTGACCCATCGATCCCGGCAGGATGTCCACGCCGGCAAGGTCGATGCTGTGTTGTTGCTCCGGTACACCGTCCACCGCGGCGAGGGCCGATGCCACCGCGACGTGTCCGGGTTCACCGAGAACGCGCCACAGCCAGTCGGCGAGCGCGGGATCGGTGAAGGTGATCTGGGCTGCCGCATCACCCCGCGGATCGTCCACGGTCCAGGACAGCACCGCGCCGCTGACTTCGAGCACCGCGACCAGTGGCGTGGCCTCGGTGACTGGGCCGGTGCTCCAAAGACCGGAATCGGCAACCAATCTCATCCCGCCACCTGCAATTCCAGCATCGCCTTGATCCGTTGCCGGTGGTCCAGGCTGACCGAACGCGCGACTCCCTCGAGCAGCGACCGCACGTCATCGACGTCGTCGCAGGGCTCCTGCCAGACATCGCGTCCGTGCAGCCGCGCCCACAGCCGGCTCAGGTAGGGCTGTGCGTACGCGGCGAGGTCGTCGACCACCTGCCGTTGCCGTGGGTGGATCGGCCCGCCCTCGGCCAGGTAGCGGCGCGCGTGCAGCACATACGCCTCCTTGCGCAATCGCGCCTGGATCTGTGCCGCCAGCGCGTAGCGGCTGTGCGTCGATGGGTCCAGCGGTGCCAGGTCGACCGCGACCTCGATCCCGGCGACGAGGGTAGCCTGTTTGTCCTCGGACAGCAGTCCCCAAGGCGCACAGGCCCGATCGACTTCCTCCTCGCACAGCAAGGGAATGTCCGGCAATGCGTCGCGGTCCAGCGCACGCCGCAGCGTTGCGCGCACCCGGTCCACCACGCCGCGATCCAGTGGGCGCTCGCTATCGGACACGCCGGATATCCTCGGTGGTCGTTGCGGGGCAACGGAACTCAAGCCCAGCTCGACGATCGACCACGGCAGCTCCGCCGTTTGGACGCGGGCCAAAGCGCCCAGGTTGTACGGCGTGGCGTCGGCGATCATGGTCGACCAGACGCGCTGGCGGGCGGCGGCAGCGCGGTGGCTGTGGGCCGACCCCAGCACCGTGGCCAGTTCGGCCAGAAATGGACCGGTGACCGTCTCGCTCGCCCGAACGTCACGCCAGCTGCGGTCGAGCTGATCCGCCAGCTTGGCCACGACATCGGGGTCTGCCACGTATTGGTGCAACACCTCGATTGCGGTGCGGTCCCGGCCCTGGTGAATATTGCCGAGCACAGCGGCCGCGGTTTCCTGATCTTGCGGTGTGGGTGGGCCTTTCGTTACGGCAAGCTCGAAGCACACCGGGAAGTAAAGTTCCTGGGCGTTTCCGGTGCGGATCCGTTGCCTGCGGCGCTCCAGCTTGAGGGCCTCGAACCATGCTGCGGCCGAGCGCATTTCGGGACCGCTGGCGACGATCAGCTCGTGCATCGCCGCGGCGGTCTCGGGGGCCACGACCGGGGCCGAATACTGCGGGTTCGACCTTAACCGCAGCACCAAGGGGTCGATGATGCGTTTGACGGTACGGGTCAGCGGACCGCCGTCGTCGCTGCTGAGCACCTCGACGCCAGGACCGATCGCCCGCCACGCCGCCTCGATCACCGACCGGCGTGGGTGGCCCACCGCCCCGCCTCCAGGGGCGGTCGCCACCTGCGAATCCACGCTCATCTGCACAGAATAGGGGCATCACGAAAATTGCGGCAGCCGAAAAGTTGGGTTCGGTAGCCGGTCGCCGGTTCCACCCTGGTCACATGAAAAAGCTGTTGATGCTCGTCAGCCGACTCCGGTTCGGCGGGCGCCAGGGTGCCGCGGACCGCACCGTCGGAGTCGGTACGGTGCGCACGGTTGGTGACCAGCGTCAGGTTTTTATCGAAGTGGTCGCCGTGTCGGGGGAGACCTTTATCGGCAAGTTGGCCCGCTGTGACGACGAGTTGGACGTGTCGGCACTGCGCCCGGGACTTGTGGTTTTGGTGGCGTTCGATCCGGCTGCCCGCGAGGAGCTTTCGTTACCCGATGACGTGCTGGCCGTACATGCGGCATGGGTGGCCGCGCTGTGAGCGCTATCGTGCGCCGTCCACCGCGAATGTCACCAAGGCGGCCCAATACAGCGGGCTGGCGCTGACGTCGCCGCCGCGCCAGCGCCGCATCTGCTCACGCTGCCATCGATTGACCGCGCATCCGGCATCCCCGGGCGCTTCGTGCGCGCGATCCACCGCTATCACCAAGTCAGCCATCGGATCGGCCGCCTCAGCGGCTGCGGTGCCGAACTGCCGATACGCCGCGCCGGTCGGCAGCGACCACAAAGTCGCGCTCACCAATTGCGCGCCACCCAGGACCATCGCTGCCACCAGGCCGGTCGCCTCGTCGAATTGATAGTCGCCACCCGACCCGCAAGCCAGCAGAGCAATCCGCGGCGGCATCGGCAACTGCAGGGCCATCAGATCCGACGCGGTAAGCGGGCGATGGTCTCCGATCGCGGCGGCACCTCCCCGGGCTTCCGCGGTGTCGGCCAGGTGAAGCGCCGCCCGATCGGCCCGGCTGGCGTAATCGTGGCCGTCGTCTGCCGAACTCGCGTGACCCACATACAGCAGCCTGCTCGGGCCTTGCGCCAGCAGCTTGGCCAGCCAGGTGCGGTCGGCGTCCGGACGTCGGAACAGCTCGACCACGGTTTCAACCGTGGGCAGCACTGGCCGGCGTTGCATCAACTCGGCGAAGTGCTGCGCCAAGGGTGTGTGCGGCGACGGTCTTCCCAGCACCGACCCGAGCGCGGAGTCCGGGCGTTGCCCCGGCACCCGAGGGTCGAGGATCAGCAGCGGCGGACCGTCGCACCGGGCGTCCCATCCGGCGGGCTCCCGTGGCGAGTGCACGATGTTCGGTGGCACCGCCATCAGCACGTCGACCAATTCTATGAGTCGGTAACCATCGGTATGTTCCGCGATATCGGCGAGCTGCCAGGGGATCCGGGCGGCCACCCGGCCGCTGGCGGTGATGGCCTCCTGACGCGCGCGCACCAGCTCCTCTTTGCTCGGGCCGGATTTCGGCATCGCCAACAGCCCCCAGGGCACCCGCGCCAGCCGCGCGCTCGGCGAGACGAACAGCACCGCGCGCGGCGAGGCCATACATTCGGTCAGCAGCTGCCAGCCGGCAGCGCCGATCAGCAACACACCAAGGATGTAGGCGACCGTCAGCTCGGTGTCCGGCGCCGCGAACGGCCCCGCGGACAGTGCCCGCTCGATGGCGTCGCGCCGGTTCTCCGAACCGTGCGGCTCGGGCAACGCGTCAGCCAGCTCTTGCAGCGCGGCCAGCAGAATCGGTTCTTCCACCACCCACGTGACGGTTCGCGACGGCTGCCCGATGATCCGCAAACTGGCGTAGGTGGCGATCCCGACGTCGGCGTACCGCAGCACCAAAGTCGGCCGGTCGGGCTGGCTCATGGCCAGGTCGACCAGGCAGGTTCGGCCGCGGTGACCTCGCGACCGTAGCGCTGGACAGCCAGTGCGCGATAGTGACTCAGGATCGGTGCGGCGTCCGGCTGCATCTGTAACGGCGGCAACGGCCCGAGCCGGGTCAACGAGAGGCCATCGGCTGTCGACGGGCCGGCCGCGGTGAGCACCTGGGCGGACGCTGCGACCGGTGCGGGATCCGCGTCGGCGAGCACCGGCGCCGTTGCAGTGGCAGCCCACTCGCCGATTCCGCGTGGCTGCGGATCCGTGCCGAATGTGCCTCGGGCACTGTGGTATTCAACCAGTTCACTGATCAGATCGGTGTTCTCCCACTCCCAGGCGACCGCGAAGGCACCGGCCAGCATGGGCGCCGAAACACTGGTCGCCCATCGGGATCGGGCATCGGCGTCGGCGATCGTATACCGCACCGAGTCGACCGCCAGCGCGGCCGGCACCTTCAGTTCGGCGGCCTGTTCGAGTTTGGGCATGGCGCGCCAGTACTTGGGGCTGCCGACCTCGCCCAGCAGGACACCCAGCGACTCGGCCTGCCGTGTTTCGGTTTCCTGGATCGTTTCGTAGGGGTCGCCGGATCCGTCGAAACCGAGGTCCGTCAACGCGTCGGCCCGCCACACGGTCCCCAAGTGATTGTCGAGACGCGCATACTGCAGCCAGCTGCTGCGCGGCGACGAGTCGAGCCACTCGCGGGCCTGGGCAATCAGGTCCACCGCGGCCGCAAAACGGCCGCAGAAAATTTCGATCCAACTGCGCTGCAATAGGATCCGATGAATAGGGAGCGGCTTTCCCAACTCGCGCCAATGGCGCTCGGCATGCTCCCAGCACTGGTCGGCCGCCTCCAGTTCGCCGCGGCCTATGCGAACCAGGCCCAGATACAGCCAGCAGCGTGAGACGTCGTTCGCCCGGGCATAGCGGGCGATGACGGGATAGGCCTCCGAAACCAGTTGCTCGGTGCTGGCATGGTCATTTGCTGCCCAGCGTGCCGCCGCTCGTTCCAATTGCGTTCTGGCCGTGGCTAACTCCCAACCATATGCCTGTGCCCGCGCGCCCGCGCGACGCAGCCAGGGCTCAGCTTCCGATAACCGCCCCGTTTCGACGCAGAACCTGCCGTAGGCGGTGGCTGCGGCTACCCGAAGGAAGTCGGCGGACTCGCCGTTGTCGCCGGGGTGGTCTAGGCCGCTAAGCACCTGCTCCCACAACGGAAGTGACTGCACATGTAGGTCGTCGTCGCACAGCGCGGACGCACACAGGATTCGCGCATAGGCGCGCAAGTACGCGTGTTCGTCGGAAAGGTCGGCAAAACCACTGTCCGAGTGGGCGTCGTCCAAAACCCCCAGCGCCGTTGCGGCGCCTTCGTGATCGCCAAGCGCGGCGGCCAAGCCCGTCTGCAGGAACTCGGCTCGGCGCGAGTACCGGCACACTGTGTGCGCGGCCTCGGCGCCGGACATCTCCGAATAGATCGCCACGCAGTCGCGGATCTGCCGGATGGTCTCCCGCACACCGTCATTGGATCCGCGGACAAGATAAATCTCACCGAGCTGGGCCAGGGCTTCCAGCATCAGATCGTCTCGGTCTTCACGCTCGATGTGCGGTATCAATGACAGCAACACATCACGGGCCCCGGCTTCGTCGGCCGCGAACGCCAAACGGCGCGCGCGCTCCAATTCTTCGGGGATCGACACGGCTGCATCATAAGTCCGCGGGCAGTGTCTGGTTGTCCAAATGGCGAGCGGCGGACGCGTGAGTGAGGCACGTCCGCCGCTCGGCTGCGATCCGATCAGCCGCAGGACACTTTGATGTTGAAGTCCTTGGTGATCATCCCGGCCATCGGGTTCTTCATGTCGGCGCCCTGTGCCTGGCCCGTGATGGTGTAGGTCTTGCCGTCCACCAACACCTTGGCCGAGCCGACTTTCGCGCCCATGTTGTTGCTGACCGACAAGGCGTTGCCGTCGACAACGAGCGCCAGTGACTCGACCTTCGGAGTGGCCTCGTCGGTCATCACCACGGCCAGTGCCTGCCGGCCGGCGGAGGGGCCGCTGCCGATGTCGATCTTGCCGCCGGTCTTGACGCACGTCACCGAGGACGGGTCCAAGCCCGCCAGGTCACTGCCGCCAACCTTGACCTGCGCCGCCCCGCCTCCGGCGGCGATGCTGGCCGCCGTGCTCGACGGCGGGCTGGCCGTGTGGCCGCCGCTCGAGCACGCCACCAGCGCCGATGCGCAGCCCAGTGTGCCAATCGCACCTACGAGAAGACGTTTCACTTGTGGTTCCTTCCCTCATGCGCCGCCCCGATGGCGTCGTCATGGCGCCAGTACAGACCGCCCGATTTGCTACCGATCCCAATTTCGTAGCGTCCACCCGGTAAGCTGCTTCGCTGTCGGCGCTAGGAAGGGAGACCCGCGATGCCCAGCGTGAAGTGGCTCGAAAAGCCTGAGGCGCACGACTTTCCGGCAGCGGCGGACTACCTGGCATTGCTCGCGGACGCACAGACTGTCGACGACGTGACCGGCCGGTTGCAGGCTGGACTCGTTGTGCACAAGAAGGCCAAAGACATCCTGCGGGCAGCGCGGCTGAGTCTGTTACCGGAAGACAATCCGCACGTGGCCGCCGATCTTTCGAAGATCAAGAAAGGGCAACCGCTATCGCCCATCCTGCTGGTGCGGGGTGAGCTCAAGACCGGTGTTCCGTTGCAGATCGCCGACGGCTATCACCGGGTCTGCGCGAGCTATCACACCGATGAGAACACCGACATCCCGGTCGTCCTCGCGGTCACGGACCGTTGAGCGGGCGTGACCATGATTGAGCTACGCGCCGTTGGCGCGCTGCAAGTGCTGACCCTGTCGTCGGAACCGGTGAACGCGCTGGACGTGGAGCTGCTGGAAGAGCTGGCCTTGGCCCTTCGCGACCTGCAGGGTTCGGGCGCCGATGCCCTCGTGGTGACCGGTGCGGGCCGCGCCTTCAGCGCTGGGGTTGACCTCAACCGCGTGGTGGAGGGCGGTGCGGACTACACCGATCGCCTGATCCCGGCGCTGTCCGAGGCGTTCGAGGCGATGTTCTGCTACCCGGGGCCGACCGTGGCCGCGATCAACGGGGCGGCGATCGCCGGCGGCTGCGTGCTGGCGTGCGCCTGCGACCGCCGCCTGATCAGCCCTGACGCGCAGATCGGGGCATCCGAGGTGCGCGTCGGGGTGGCCTTCCCGGTCGCCGCGCTCGAGGTCATGCGCTACGTGTGCGGCACTCAAGCGGACGACGTGTTGCTCGGCGGCCGCACCTATCGGGGGGCCGAGGCCGTCGCACGAGGACTTGCGCATCGTGTCGTCGCGGACGATCTCTTGGCGGCGGCGGTGGCGGAAGCATCAGATCTCGGCGAGATCGCCGTCGACGCCTACAGCCATACCAAAACCCAGCTGCATGCTCCGACGATGGCGCGGATCGGCGAGGCCGGCGACATCGACAGCGAGGTCCGCCAGATGTGGGCCGCAGACCAGACGCAGCAGCGCATCGCCGCGTACGTCGAGCGGCTGCGGCGCCGCAACTGATCGCTATTCGTCGAGGGCGACCCCGCCCGGGGTACGCCGGCGCCGCATCCGATGCGACCCCTTGCCCGTCGGGCGGCGGTTACGCAATCTGGCCTGGGATTCCTCGGTGTCTTCGGTCGACTCGGCCGTGGGTGCCGGCTCGGTCGGTTCCGGCTCGGTCGGTTCCGGCTCAGCAATTTCGGCGGTATCGGCCGTGACCTCGGCCGGTTCTGCTGCGGGTTCTGGCGCTTCGGCTTCTTCAGTCTCTTCGGTTTGTGATTCTGAAGCCTTGATTTCCTCGGCGTCCTCGGAGTCGGCGTCCTCAGTGTCGGCAGCGTCTTCGTCCGTCCCGGCCTCGTCGCCCTTCTTGCGGCGAATGCGGCGTTTCTTGGGTTTCTTCGCCTTGATCGGTTTCGGCGGTGGCGGCGGCAACTCGGCCACAAATGACAGATAGAACGCGAAGATCCCGAGTACCGCGATCGCGGCAGCCGCGCCGTAAATGCCGAACAAGTACCGTCCCGCGGCATCCAAGCTCAGCCAGATCTCGCTGATCGCTGCACCGATGATCAGCACCCCGGCCAGCACATGGGCCACGATCGACCACACCCTGATGGTCAGGGCCAGCTGCGGGGTCCCCAGCTCCGGTTTGCGGGTCCGCAACAAGGTGAACACGACGGGCAGTGCGGCCAAGCCGATTAATGCACCCGTCACGATGCGCAGCGCCGTCCCCAACGAATGCGTCGTGTCACCCATCAGCTCAGGCCATCGGGGCAACACAAAGAAGAAGTAGAGGACGCCGGCAGCGATCGAGAATGACGCGTGCCACAGTATGGCGACCTTGCGGCCCATAAGCCTCCTCATACTGGTTGGCTCAAGCCAGCCTAAAGGCGACCAACCCGATTCCGAACCAAATCGTCCGTGTCCGCATGGCGGACCAATTGCGGAGGATGCGGGATTTGAACCCGCGAGGGCTGTTAACCCAACCCGCGTTCCAGGCGAGCGCCATAGGCCACTAGGCGAATCCTCCGTGGCCATGGTAGCCGAGGGTGCTATAGCCGCCGTCAAGCGCTTCCGGCCGGGTACTAGACTCGCCGGAGGACCCCGCGCGGCGTCTATCCTGTGAACTCCCCCAGGGCCGGAAGGCAGCAAGGGTCAATGGGCTCTGTCGGGTGCGCGGGGTCCCCTAGCTTGATTGGGTGGCGACCCGTCCCCCGCAAGCGGGCGGTATCCCCAGCGCCCGGGGGCTCCGCCGCGCTTGCGATCGCCACTCGAAGTTGACGGTGAAAGGGCCCGCAATAGCTATGGTGTCGCTCGATTCCCTCAGCCCTGCAGACCTGGCCGCTGTGCATGCGCGCAACCAGCAGGACTACGCGGATCTGCAGGCAAAGAAGCTGGCCCTGGATCTGACCCGCGGCAAACCGTCGCCGGAACAGCTGGACCTGTCCAACGAGCTGCTCAGCCTGCCCGGAGACCACTACCGCGACAGCGCGGGCACTGATACCCGCAACTACGGCGGCCTGCACGGCCTGCCCGAGTTGCGGGAAATCTTCGGGGAGTTGCTCGGCATTGGCGTGCCCAACCTGATCGCTTGGAACAACTCCAGCCTCGAGCTGATGCACGACCTCGTCGCCTTCTCGATGTTGTACGGCGGTGTGGACTCGCAGCGTCCCTGGAAGGACGAACCGGTCGTCAAGTTCCTGTGCCCCGTCCCGGGCTATGACCGGCACTTCGCCATCACCGAGACCATGGGCATCGAGATGATGCCCGTCCCGATGCTGGCCGACGGTCCCGACGTCGACCTGATCGAAGAGCTCGTCGCCGTAGACCCCGCGATCAGAGGGATGTGGACGGTACCGGTGTTTGGCAACCCCACCGGCGTCACCTACTCCTGGGAGATGGCGCGCCGACTTGTCCAAATGCAAACCGCGGCGCCGGACTTCCGGCTGTTCTGGGACAACGCGTACGCCGTGCACACCCTCACGCATGACTTCATCCGCCAGGTCGACGTGCTCGGGCTGGCGGCCGCGGCCGGGCACCCCAACCGGCCCTACGTCTTCGCGTCCACCTCAAAGATCACCTTCGCCGGGGCCGGTGTGAGCTTTCTCGGCGGATCGCTGGGGAACATCGCATGGTATCTGCAATACGCGGCCAAGAAGTCGATCGGCCCGGACAAGGTCAACCAGTTGCGGCACCTGCGATTCTTCGGCGACGCCGACGGGGTCCGTCTGCACATGCTGCGTCACCAGCAGATACTGGCACCGAAGTTCGCGTCGGCGCTCGACATCTTGGAGAAGCGGCTGAGCGACTCCAGGATCGCCTCGTGGACCGAGCCGCAGGGGGGTTATTTCATCAGCCTCGACGTATTGCCCGGGACCGCCAAGCGGACCGTCGCCCTGGCCAAGGATGCCGGTATCGCGGTGACCGAAGCGGGGGCGTCCTTCCCGTATCGCAAGGATCCGGACGACAAGAACATCCGGATCGCGCCCACCTTCCCGTCGCTGCCGGATCTGCGCGACGCCGTCGACGGGCTGGCTACCTGCGCCCTGTTGGCGGCTTCCGAGCGCTTGCTGGTTTCCGCTGCATCCAATGTGAGCTGACGGCGCCGACACGCCGGGCGGGTTCGCCGTAGATTCACGCCGAAAGCCACTGATGCACACTCGATGCCGGTCCGGCTTACGTCAGCCAGCGCCGGTAGCCTGCTGACCGTGGCCCTCTACCGCAAGTACCGACCGGCAACCTTCACCGAAGTGGTGGGGCAGGAGCACGTCACCGAGCCGTTGTCGATTGCCCTGGAAGCCGGCCGGATCAACCACGCGTACCTGTTCTCCGGGCCCCGCGGCTGCGGAAAGACCTCATCCGCGCGCATTTTGGCGCGGTCGCTGAACTGCGCGCAGGGTCCGACGGCCAACCCGTGCGGAGTTTGCGAGTCTTGCGTCGCGCTGGCGCCCAACGCGCCCGGGAGCATCGATGTGGTCGAGCTCGACGCGGCCAGCCACGGGGGCGTGGACGATACCCGTGAGCTGCGCGACCGTGCCTTCTACGCTCCGGCCCAGTCGCGCTACCGGGTGTTCATCGTCGACGAAGCGCACATGGTAACAACCGCAGGGTTCAACGCGCTGCTCAAGATCGTGGAGGAGCCGCCTGAGCACCTGATCTTCATCTTCGCCACCACCGAACCCGAGAAGGTGCTGCCGACGATTCGGTCGCGCACCCATCACTACCCGTTTCGGCTGTTGCCGCCGCGCACCATGCGGGCATTGATCGGCCGGATCTGTGAACAAGAAGGCGTAGTCGTCGACGATGCGGTGTACCCGCTGGTGATCCGCGCCGGCGGTGGTTCGCCACGCGACACGCTTTCGGTGCTCGATCAGCTGCTGGCCGGTGCCGAAGGGGTCCATGTGACCTACCAGCGGGCACTGGGGCTTTTGGGCGCCAGCGACGTCGCACTGATCGACGACGCCGTGGACGCCCTGGCCGCCTCCGATGCCGCCGCGTTGTTCGGTGCGGTCGAATCGGTGATCGATGCGGGCCATGATCCACGGCGCTTCGCCACCGACCTGCTCGAGCGGTTCCGCGACCTCATCTTGCTGCAGGCGGTCCCGGATGCCACGAGTCGCGGCGTGGTGGACGCGCCGGAGGACGTACTGGACCGGATGCGCGAGCAAGCGACCCGAATCGGGCCGGCGACCTTGACCCGCTACGCCGAGACGGTGCAAGCCGGGCTGGGCGAGATGCGCGGTGCGACGGCGCCGCGTCTGTTGCTCGAGGTTGTCTGTGCGCGGCTGCTGCTGCCGTCGGCCAGCGACACCGAGTCGGCGCTGCTGCAACGGGTCGAACGCATCGAGACCCGGCTGGACATGTCCATCCCGGGCGCCGAGAGCGCCGCTCCCCCGCCACGAGCCCCGGCCGTTGCCGTCCGCCCGCGCAAGCCGGCCGCCGAGCCTGCGCCCAAGCCCCGGCCGGAGCCCAAGAGCGAGTCCAAGAGCGAGCCCGCGCCCGAACCGGCTCCGGCGCCAGTCGCCGAATTAGCTTCTGCACCTGGTGAACTCAACGCAGCCGCGGTGCGAAGCATGTGGCCGACGGTGCGCGACAAGGTGCGCCAGCGTAGCCGCACCACCGAGGTCATGCTGGCGGGCGCCACCGTGCGTGCGATAGACGGCGACACTTTGGTCCTGACCCACGCATCGGCGCCGCTGGCCAAGCGGCTATCCGAACAGCGCAACGCCGACGTCATCTCCGAAGCACTCAAAGATGCGCTCGGAGTGAACTGGCGGGTGCGCTGTGAGACGGGCGCACCCGACCCCGTCGCGGCGACACCGGTGATTCCCAAAGTGGAAGAGCCTGTCGCCGTGCCGGATTCGGCTCAGCAGGATGACGACGAGGAACACATGCTCACCGAAGCCGGCCGCAGCGAGCCTTCCGAGCCGCGGCGCGACCCCGAAGAGGCAGCGCTCGAGCTGTTGCAGAACGAGTTGGGTGCTCGTCGGATCGACGGCGGCTAGCAGCGGTCGCGGCTAGGGCCGCCACCATGGCCGCAGCGGCAGGTTGTCCTCGCCGCGGGCATCGACCTTGGCCGCCAGTACGTGATGCAGCTGCAGGTTGTTCTGCTCGAAGGCGACTCGGGAGGCCGCCATATACAAACCCCACACTTTGGCGGTTGGCAAGCCAACCTCGGCGACCGCGTCATCCCAGTGTTCGACCAGGTTGCGGCACCAGTCCCGCAGCGTCATCGCGTAGTGATGCCGGAAGTTCTCCGCGTGTAAAACCTCCAACCCGACATCCTGGACCTCGGTGATGATGCGTCCCGAGCCGGTCAACTCCCCGTCCGGGAACACGTACCGGTCGGTGAAGCCGCCCGCAAAAGACGTGGACTTGTTGTCGTGGCGGGTGATGCAGTGATTGAGCAGCAAACCGCCGGTACGCAGCTTCGACTTGAGGAAGCCGAAGTAGGCAGGGTAATTCTTGACACCGATGTGTTCGGTCAACCCGATCGAAGAAACGGCATCGAACCCGACCTCACGCACGTCGCGGTAGTCGGAATGCCTGACTTCAGCAAGGTCTGTCAGGTCTTCATCTTCGATCGCCTGCTGCGCCCACTTCGCCTGCTCGGCCGACAAAGTGGCACCGATAACCCGCACGCCGCGGCGCGCCGCATAGCGCACCATGCCGCCCCAGCCACAGCCAACGTCGAGTAGCCGGTCGCCAGGCTGGAGCCGCAGCTTGTCGAAAACCACTCGGTACTTGTTCTCCTGGGCCTCGTCCAGCGTCGCGTCGGCGTCCGGGTAGACCGCGCATGTATAAGTCATCGACGGGCCGAGCACCCACTGATAAAAGGTGTTGGAGACGTCGTAGTGGTGGTGGATGGCCTCGGCGTCGCGGGTCTTGGTATGCATCAGCCCGTCAGCGATTCGGCGCCACCGGGGCGGCGTCTCCTGCGGCGGCGGCGCGACCGGCAATAACCGCTCGAACCCGATGGAGCGGACCACATTGGCGAGCACCCGCGCCGACGGCCGCTTGAATTGGACGCGGTCGGTCAGCGTCTTGAGCAGCTGGTACGGGTCCCCCGGATGGACGCCGTACGCCTGCAGGTCGCCCGCCACATACGCGCGGGCGAGCCCCAACTCACCGGGAGCCGTGGCCAGGTAGGTGGCGCCGCGGGGACTGCGAAGGTCCAGGCCCAGCTCGGCGTCTTCGCTTCCGGCGACGCTGCCGTCGTACGCGGTGAACTTCAGTGGTTGCCGTCCAGTAGCCGCAAAGATCTCCAGAATCTCCGCCATGCTCAGTTTGCCGATCGTGCGGTTGGGTTCCCTGGTCGTCGTCATCGCCGTTGTACCGCCTTTGCGTAGAGGTCGAGGAGACGAGAATCCGGATCGTAGATCTTCTTGACCGTCTTGTAGGCCTCGCCGCCGTAAAGCTCGTCGAACTCCTCGCGGGTGTAGAAGGAGTCCGAGTACAGCGACTTGTGTCCGTCGAGCTCGCTCACCTTCGCTTCGATCATCCGGTTGGTTGCGCCTTCGGTGGCGCCGGCGGGCACCGAAGACCAGAAACCAATATTGACGTACGTGTGGTCGGGCCGCATGGGATATAGCGGCCAGCCCTCGTGATCGCGCAGCCGCAGCGGACACAGCCAGATCGGTGTGATGGGCACGTTGCCGAGGAACCACTCCAAGAATTCGCAGGTCCGCTCCACCGGCACCTCGACATCCTGCACCACCCGCTCCCGCGGCGGACCGCCGTGACGCGCCTCGATCCGGTCGGCGATTCCGAAGCGCTGGTCGAGGGCCACCAGCTTCCAATAGAAGCTGCTGCGCCGGTAACGGCGCGGCCACCAGCGGCGCAGCCGCGGGTTCTGCGCACCAAACGCGCGTGAGCACCAGAACCAATCGGTGTCCCAGCGCCAGAAGTAGTCGTGCATGGTCAGCCGGTCGTCTTTGGTGGCCTCGACTCCCGCAGAGTCGTGCCGGATCGACTGGTAGTAGATGTCGCGTCCGGTGTAGTCACTGACCGGGCCGGGGGTGGTGGTCCGCCGCCCCACGCACAGGTAGCTTTCGTCGGCGCTGAACACCACCGCGTCCAGGTAGTCCACCGGGGTGCCGCCCTGCCCGCCGGTGTCGATGATGCGTTCCATCGCCGCGACCAACTCGGGCAGCGAGCGGAATCGGACGTGCCGCAGTGCGACGAAAGGCGCGACGGGTTCCAGCTCGATTCGCAGCCGAGTTGAATATCCAAGGGTGCCATAAGAATTCGGGAAGGCCCGAAACAGGTCAGGGTGCTCGCTGCGGGAGGCGGTGAGCAAATCGCCAGCGCCGGTGAGGATATCCATCTCCAGCACCGATTCATGGGGCAGACCATTGCGAAAGGACGCCGACTCGATACCCAAGCCTGTGACCGCACCACCGAGCGTGATGGTCTTCAACTGCGGGACGACCAGCGGCGAAAGGCCGTACGGCAGTGTCGCGGCTAACAGGTCTTCGTAGGTGCACATGCCGGCCACGTCGGCGGTGCGAGCTTCGGGATCGACACCCAGGACCCCGGTCAGCCCCGAAGTGTCCAATCCCGGTGCGTCGCGTTTAGCCCGGGCGCGGAAGAGGTTTGAGGTTGGCTTGGCGAGCCGGACGACGGACGTTGCCGGGATGGATCGATAACTCGCCATCAACCGGTCAACGCCCGACTTGTGCGCCGAGAGTGCAGATCCAGGGACAGGCACCACATATACCCTAGTCTTCGACGACAGCCCGTGCACCCGCGCGCGGGCCGCATAGCTTCAGGAGTTTGCTTTGGGACAGGTGAGCGCGGCCAGCACGATCTTGATCAATGCCGAACCCGCGGCGACCCTTGCCGCCGTCGCGGACTATCAGAACGTCCGCCCCAAGATCCTCTCCCCGCAGTACAGCGACTACCAGGTGCTGCAGGGCGGGCAGGGCAAGGGCACGGTTGCCAAGTGGCGGCTGCAGGCGACCAAATCCCGCGTTCGCGATGTGCAGGTCAACGTTGACGTCGCCGGACACACCGTCATCGAGAAGGACGCCAATTCGTCGATGGTCACCAACTGGACGGTGGCTCCTGCCGGGCCTGGTTCCAGCGTCACGGTGAAAACCAGTTGGAATGGCGCCGGCGGCGTCAAGGGTTTCTTCGAGAAGACTTTTGCGCCGTTGGGGCTCAAGAGGATTCAAGGCGAGGTTTTGGAAAACCTCAAGCGGGAGCTGGAGGGCTAGGCGCGACTGGCGACCGCCACCGTCGGGCCGAGCCGTTGATTGGGGAATTTCACGGTGATCGCCGGGTCGGCCGAGTGGGCGAGTGCGCTCATCGCCGACGGGCTGTAGGCGCGTAGCTGGCTGATGACACCATCGTGCGCCAGCGGGCTCAGCCGGGTGAAGGGCCACACCGAGGCCAGCACCACCGAGTGGAGCGGTGCCGGCGGCCTGCGCAGATCGATGATCAACAACTTCTTCGCGGCCCGAGTCCCTTCGGCGAATACTCGGGCCGCCGCTTCGGGTGGCAGGTGATGTAACGACATCGCGAACACCGCGAGGTCGTAGTGCCCGTCCGGGGCGTCGATTGCGGTGGCGTCCATCTCCCGCACTGCGGCCCTTGGGTGACTGCCGAGCTCACCGGCGGCGATGGCGGCCACAAACGTGGGGTCGACGTCGGTGGCCGTCACGTGTGCAGTGGGGTTAATCTCCAGCAGCTTGCTCGACAGGCCGCCGAGGCCCGCCCCCAGCTCGAGGATCTTCGGAGAGGGGACATCGGCAACCTCAGCAAGCACGATTTTGGCCAACTTCTCGTGAGCACCCAAGAACCGTCGCCGGCCGGCGCGGTCGAGTGCGCGGATGACCTTTTGCTTGAGATCGTCGACGTCGTCGCGGTCGAGGTATTCCAGTCGGTCGGTCTGCAATCGACGGTCCAGCCAGGAGGCCTGCGGCCCGCCCCGGGGCATGCTCGCGATGTCGTGGGTGCTGCTATCCACATAGAACATGATGGACTATCGCGGCGGTGACCGACCGCGTTTTGCCGATCCTCCTCGTAGCTGCCGCACGACGACGGAAACGGAACCGCGCTTTTAGAGATGCTTGGCCAATTCGACGCATTGTCCGACGCATGACGCCCATACTTTGCCCATGAGCTTCAAGAGCCGCCTGGTAACCGTCCCATCCGTGAAATTCTTTGCAAAGCATTACTACTCGTTCATCACCCGTGTAAGCGGTGATGATCTGGTGTTCATGAATTGGGGCTACGAAGAGGATCCGCCGATGGCCTTGCCGCTGGAGGGGTCCGATGAGCGGAACCGGTTTCCAATCCAGCTCTACCACCGCACGGCGACCCAGGTGGATCTCAGGGGCAAAAAGGTATTAGAGGTCAGTTGCGGCCACGGCGGCGGAGCCTCGTACCTCGTACGGACCCTGGGTCCGGCCTCCTATACGGGGTTGGACTTGAACTCCGCCGGCGTCGACTCGTGCCGAAAAAGGCACCAACTGCCCGGCCTGGATTTCGTGCAGGGCAGTGCCGAAAACCTGCCGTTCCCCTATCATTCCTTCGACGCAGTGATCAACATCGAAGCCTCCCACCTCTATCCCGACTTTCCCCGTTTCCTCGCGGAAGTGGCGCGCGTCCTGCGCCCGGGAGGCCATTTCCTGTACGCCGATATCCGCCGAGGCGACAGTATCGCCAAGTGGAACGAGGACCTGGAAGGCGCCCCCATGCGGCTCATTTCGGAGAAAGTCATCAACGAGGAGGTTGCGCGCTCGGTGCAGAAGAATGTTCCGCAGTTGCTGAAGGTGATGTCTCGCGTTGCTCCGACGTTCTACGTCGATAAGTTATACGCGGGCATCGGCCGTGAATTGTTGAACGGAAAGATCTCCTACCGAATGTTCTGCTTCGCCAACGAGTAAGGCGTTTGGGGTCGCCTCATCGTAGTCGTCGCCAAAGCGCCGTCGGACTACGCGAGCAGACCAGACTGCTACACGACCTCCGCGTCCCATCCGTTCTAAAACTTTGCAACCCTAGGACTTCGGAAGACCCGAGGGCGCACGCCCATTGAGGCGGAAATCACATGCGCTTGCTTAAAATGGGAGAGCCCCTTTGACTTTCGTCTTCGATGACCATTTGGACGACGGCTTCGGGATAGGGAGGCGGGCGAGACGCGGAGGGCGCACGCATAGCCGTACGAAAGCTGGCGCTGCGCGTTAGAGTCCGCAAGTGGCTAGAGCAGTCCGAGTAATTGCAAGTCCGTGACGTATTTGATGATGATCGGCGCCGAGACGTGCGGGATGTCGTTGTCGGGGCCGAGTTTCGCTTTTTGCACCGCAGCACGGAATCGATCGGTCGGCGCGATGGACCCGCGGTTCGGCTCTACGGGCCGTAAAAGATTCGAATCGCGCAGCGAGAGCATGACCTGCAGCGCCGAGTGCTGGCGCTGTCGATCCGGCAAGGTACGCAGGCCGGTCTCAAATCGCTGAAACCACTCCCCGAAATCACCGATGCGCTGGATCGGATAGCCAGCCTCTATCAACCAGTCGACGTACTCGTCGAGTCCGATGCCGTCGTCGTGCGGATTCATCACGTGGTAGGTCTCGAACGCGTCGACAACCTGGGCACCCAGGGTTGCGATCGCTTCAGCGACGAATCCGACGGGCAGCCCGTCGAAGTGCGCGCGTTGCCGGTTCCCGTCGGCGTCGAGCTGGTAGAACGATTTGGGCGCGACGCCGGTAGCCACCACGCTCAGCGTCATCCGGGTCGCGATGTCCGACACGTTGAGCTGGCCCGCGTATGTGGGGTCGGCCAGGATCAGGTCGCAGC
This sequence comes from Mycobacterium sp., assembly GCA_035505695.1. Taxonomy (GTDB): domain Bacteria; phylum Actinomycetota; class Actinomycetes; order Mycobacteriales; family Mycobacteriaceae; genus Mycobacterium. The sequence continues at coordinate 15,002 of DATJQO010000087.1, read as the reverse complement.
GAAAGACCGCCACCGGCAGCCCGCACAGGTCGTTGGCCTCGCGCAACAGCACCTCGCCGGCCCACTTGCTGGTGCCGTAGCCGTTGGCGTACCTGTCGTCGATGGTGCGGGTGGGGTTGATGACGCGGATGTCGGCATCCTCAGTGAACACTGACGGCTCGATCTGGTCGCCCAGGTTGGCGGTCGACACATAAGTGTAGGGCTTCAGCTTCGTGGTGAGCGCGATGCGGATTAGCTCGGCTGTGCCTACGACGTTAGGGCCGAACAGTTCGCTGTAGGGCAGGACGCCGTTGACGAAGGCTGCGGGATCGACGATCAGGTCGACGGTGTCGGCCAGCCGCTGCCACGTCTGCGGGTCCAGTCCCAGGTTGGCTTCGCACTTGTCGCCTGCGACGACCTCCAGATGATCGGCTGCCAGTTCCTGGAAGTGCCGCAACAGCTCGGGGTCGCCGCTGTCGAAGTTCTTGTCGAGGCGGCGCCGCGCATCCTCGTTGGACTTGGCCCGCACCAGGCAGATCAGGGTGCCGTCGACCAGGTCCATCCGCCGCAGCCATTCCAGGGCCAGGTAACGTCCGATGAAACCGGTCGCCCCGGTCAGCAGGACAGTCCGCGCCTCGGCGCTGGGCCGGGGCAGCGTCGGGGCAGCCGTCAGCGTCGCGGGATCTATGAACTTGTCCAGTGTGAGGTCGGCGGCGTGCACCTCGGTGGTGTTGTGGCCATGCACGAGCCCAAAGCTGGGCCCGTTGGCTGGGTTGTCTTGTCTGCGTATCTGCTGGCTCAGGCTTGTCACGGACGGCGCGGAGAACAAGGTGCGCACGGCAAGCTGGATATCGAGGGTTGTGTTGATCGCAGCGATCACCCGCATCGCGGAAAGCGAATCCCCACCGAGGTCGAAGAACGAGTCGTCGACCCCGACCCGCTCCAGCCCGAGTACCTCGGCATAGATGCCGGCCAAGATTTCTTCGATGGCGTTGGTCGGGGCGCGGTACTGGTCGCCGTCCTGGTATTCGGGTGCCGGCAGTGCGCGGATGTCGAGTTTGCCGTTGACCGTCAGCGGCAGAGTCTGCACCGCCACCACCGCCGCCGGGACCATGTAGGCCGGTAGCCGTTCGGCCAGCACGCTGCGCGCCTCGGTCGGGTCTGCCGTGCCGGTGATGTAGCCGACCAGGCGCTTCTCGCCGGGGCGGTCCTCGCGGGCGATCACGGCCGCGTGCTCGACGCCCTCGAGTTCGGTTAGCGCGGTGCGGATTTCGCCCAGTTCGATGCGGTAGCCGCGAATCTTGACCTGATCGTCGGCGCGCCCGAGATACTCGAGTTGCCCATCGGCGCGCCAGCGCACCCGATCCCCGGTGCGATACATCCGCGTTCCGGTCGGCCCGAACGGGCACGCCACAAACCGCGAAGCGGACAGTCCGGGCCGGCGCCAATAGCCGACTCCGACACCGCGTCCGGCCACATAGAGTTCGCCGATGACCCCGGCCGACACCGGGCGCAGCCAGCCGTCGAGCACGACGAGTGCCGCGCCGGGCACCGGCGCACCGATCGGCACAACATCCGATCCCGCTGTGAGGGGCGCGCTCAACGTCACCCACATCGTCGTCTCGGTCGGACCGTATTCGTTGATCATCTTCCGGCCGGTGGCCCACCGGTCCACTACCTCGGGCGGGCAGGGCTCACCGCCAACCAGCAACGCCACCGACTCCAGTCCCTCGGGCGTGAGCGCGCTGACCGCGGTCGGCGTTTGGCACAACACCGTGACCTTTTCGGTGACCAGCAGGTGGCGGAAGTCGTCGGGGGAGGTTGCCACCGACTCCGGCACCACGACCAGCCGCCCACCATTTAGCAGGGCGCCGAAGATCTCCCAGCCCGAGATGTCGAAGCTGTAGGAGTGCCATTGCGTCCATACCTGTTGTGGCGCGGCCAGATCGGGATCGAGCGACCCGACCAGCTGGGTCACGTTGTGGTGGGTGATCGACACGCCCTTGGGGACGCCGGTCGTGCCCGAGGTGTAAATGATGTAGGCCAGGTCATCGGGGCCCGGCAGCGGCAAGGCTGTCGTCGGGTATCGCGGGACCCGGGGGTCGTTGACGTCGATGACCGGCAGTTCGGACCCGTCCAGCCGGTCGGCCAGCCCTCCAGTCCTTATCGCGGCGATCGGCGCGGCATCGGCGATCATGAACTCGATGCGGTCCCGCGGGAGCGCCGGGTCGATCGGCAGGTAGGCTGCACCGGCCTTCAATACCGCGAGGATGGCTACGATCGCCTCTGCCATGCGGGCGGACAGCAGCGCTACGCACTGTCCGGGCCCCGCGCCCTGCTCGGTCAACAGGTGCGCCAAGCGGTTCGCGGACGCGTCGATTTCGCGGTAGGTCATCGAGCGACCGGCACAGGTGACCGCCACGGCATCGGGGGTGCGCGCGACCTGAGCGGCGAAGGACACCGGAATGGAAATCGGTGTCGCTGGCCGGCCCAACGATGCCAGGTTGCCCCAGGCATCGAGGCGGGCGTGTTCGGGCTCGTCGAGTAGATCGAGGGCGGACAATCGGGCGGTCGGGTCGGCGGTCATGGCCTCCAGCACGCGCTCCAGCCGCGTGATTAGTGTGTGGATGGTGTCGGCGTCGAAGATGCCGGTGTCGTACTCGAGGCGCACGCCGAGGCGCCCGCCCGTGCGGGCTTCCAATGTCAGCGGGTAGTGGGTGGATTCGTGAGTGGTCATGTCGGTGACCGCGAACTCGTGGGCACCCGCAATCGCGTTGGTGTCGACTGGGTAGTTCTCGTAGACGAAGAGCGTGTCGAACAATTGGTCGTGGCCGGATATGTGGTGGATCGCCGTGAGCGCCAGGTGCTGGTGATCCAGCGTTCGGTTGTGGGCCTGTTGGAGTTGGTTCAGCAATTCGGTGGTGGTGGTGGCCGCCCCGATGGTGGCGCGCACCGGCACCGTGTTGATCAACAGGCCCACAATCGATTCCGCGCCGGGGAGTTCGGTTGGGCGTCCGGAGACCGCGGTGCCGAAGACAACGTCGTGCTGGCCGGTCAGCCACATCAGCAGTTGCGCCCAACCGGCCTGCAGCACGGTGTTGATGGTGGTGTGATGTGAGCGCGCCAGTTCGGTCAGCGCGTGGGTTATCCCCTCGGAGAACCGATACGAGGCCTCGCCGCGGCGCCCGGGTCCAGCCCGGTTTGCGGAGCCGACGAGGGTGGGGGTGTCGAATCCGGTGAGCACCTCGCGCCATGCGGTGTGGGCGGCCTCGAGGTCGCGATCGGCCAGCCAGGTAACGAATCTGCGATACGAGGTGGATGCCGGGAGCCGCTGCCCGTAGTAGGCGGCGAACATCTCCTGCAGCAGGATCGACGTCGACCAGCCGTCGAGGACGATGTGGTGGTTGGTGACCACGATCCGATGCCGGTCCGGTGCCGTGCGGATGAGCGCCACCCGGAAAGCCGGCGGATTCGCGAGGTCACAGACGGCGACGCGTTCGGCCGCGCACAGCTGCCGGATCCGTGTATCGGCGTCGTCGACGTGGTCCAGTTCGATGTATTGCCATGCCGCCGTGGGATCGGCCGGGATGAGTTGAACCGGTTCGTCTTGGGTGCAGAACCGGGCCGCGAGGTTGGGGTGGCGATCGACCACGGTCTGCACCGCCGCGCGCATCCGGTCGGGGTCCAGCGGCCCGGTCACGCTGAAATCCAGCTGGACGGAATAGAGTTCGGCCAGGTCGTCGAAACCCTGTGTCGTGCTGGCATGGAACAGCAGGCCCTGCTGCAGCGGCGTGAGCGGCAGGATGTCGGCGATCGAATGCTGCTGTTGCAGGGTGTCGATCTGCTGTTGAGTAAGCCGCGCGGGTGCGATGTCGGAGGGGGTCAGCCCTCCGCCGCCCCGCGCAACGTGGGCGCAGATGCCGGCCAGGGCCTCGAACCACAGCCGGTTGAGCCGGCTGACGCCGGCGTGGTCCAGCGCGGAGGGCGCCCAGGTCCAGGTGGCGTTTAGCGTAGGGCCGGAGTCGGTTTCGACGGCGACGGCGCTGAGCTCCACGGTGTGCATCAACGGCATGCTCACCGCAGAGGCGGCCGCGGTGAACGCCGAGCCGTCCGCACTGATCAGCCACAGATCCTTCGACGCGTCGGGATCGGCGCCGTGGGCGCCAAGCCGTCCGAGGTAGTTGAATCCGATCGTGGGTTCGGGCCCCGTGAGCGTCGTGTTGAGGTAGCGCAGCAGTCCATAGGAGAGGGGATCGGGAAGCGCGCGGAGTTGTTCCTTGGCGCGCTTGATGATTGGGCCGAGGCGGGAGTCACCGGCCGTCACCAGCGGCCAGGGCAGCGCGCCGGCGCTCAGCGCCACGGGGTATTTGGTGGTGAACCAGCCCACGGTGCGGGACAGGTCGACGTCGGCGGCCAGTTCTTCGTCGCGGCCATGGCCTTCGACGTCGAGCGCGATCCCCGCGTCGCCGATGTCCAGGAATTCGGCGCAGGCCAACGCGAACGTGATCAACAGGATGTCCTGGATTCCCGCGTGGAACGCCGCGGGCGCGTCGCTCATCAGCAGGCGGGCGGTCTCACCGTCCAGCGAGGTGGTCAGGTGCCCGGCGGTGGCAAAGGTGTCTGACGTCTGCGGTAGTGCCGGCGGCGTCGCCAAGACCTGTTGCCAAGTCTCGTTTTGCGCCAACACCGCTGGGTTGCCGGCATGTTGGGCGAGGAGTGCGGCCCACCGTTGGAATGATGTCCCCACTGGCGGGAGGGCTATTGGGTGGCCGCTGTGGCGTTGGGCCCATGCGATGTTGAGGTCTTCGAGCAGGATCCGCCATGACACCGCGTCGACGGCCAGGTGGTGGACGATCAACGCCAACTGTCCGGTGGTGCTCGCCCACACGGCGCTGAGCATGACCCCGGTGGCCGGATTGAGCCGTGACCGGGCCGCGATGATCGTCTCGTCGGTGAGTGCGTCGACGGTGTGCAGTAGTGCCGCTGCTTGTACCGATTGTGGTTCGGGCACAGTCAGTTTCCAGCCTCCGGGGCCGTCGTCGACGCGCAGCCGCAGCATGGCGTGCCGGTCCAGCAGGGCCTGCAGCAGGACCGTGACGTCGGCCAGGTCCACTCGCGCGGGCGACTGCAACACCATGGTCTGGTTGAACTGGTCAACGGGGCCGTCGACGCCGTTCAGCCAGCGGATGATCGGGGTCGCCGCCACCTCGCCGATTCCCTCGTCGATGGGGCCTGTGTCGGCCACTCCGACCACCCGGGCCAGCCCGGCCACGGTCTGCTCGACGAAGATGTCGCGGGGCCGGCAGCTCAGGCCGGCCGCGCGGGCCCGCGACACCACCTGCATCGACAAGATGCTGTCGCCGCCCAGGTCGAAGAACGACTCGTCGACCCCGACCCGCTCCAGCCCCAGGACCTGCGCGTAGATCCCGGCCAAGATTTCTTCGGTCGGATTCTGCGGCGCCCGGAACGGCGTGTCGGCAAATACCGGAGCCGGCAGCGCCTTTCGGTCGATCTTGCCCGACGGGGTGAGCGGGAACTCTTCGAGCACCACGATCTGCGTCGGCAGCATGTAATCCGGCAGCCGCGCGCTCAACCGCTGACGCACCGCGCTGATCCTGGTGTTGTTGCGCGGGTCGTTGGAGTGAGTGGCGCCATGCGTGTCCGCGCTGGGCAGGTAGATCTCACCGAGAGCCGGCACGCGCTCCGGGCCGGTGTCGACCGGGGTCATGAAGACGGCATCGAGAGTCCCGGGCTGGCCACCCCAGGTGACGGCAACGTGGTAACCGATGGTTTCGCCGAGACGGTGCAATTGTTCCGGCGTTACGGTGTCGGCCGGCTCGGCGGCGGAGGCCTGGGCTAGTGCGTCGGGGACAGGCAGCCCGGCGGCCAGGGCCTGTTCGATGTGGACGTCGGTGATCAGGCCGGCACGCGGAATCTCGGCGATGCGGACGGTGGCGGGGCGTTGGGCGGTCAGCCTGTCGAGCAGTCCGCCCAGCCCGGCGCAGTCGAGCCACGCCCAGGTCGGCGCGTTGCCCAGCGGGCGTAGCGGTGTCGGGGCCTTATGGATGACGACGTCGTAGCGGTACCGGTTCAGTTCGTTGTCGGCCGCTCCGCGTTTGACTTGGATGTCGAGTCCCGCGACGGACGGGTGGTCGGCGGCCCAGTCGGTGAAAAACTCTGGGGCAAGCAGGAGTTCGGCTTCGCCGACGACCGAGCGCTGGATGCGTTGCCGCAGCTCTGCAGTATCGCCGGCGTCGCTGCGGGCGAGCGCAACCGCTGTCTGGAACACGGTGTGCAAGGCGTGGTTACGGACATCGCCGATGAACAACGATCCGCCGGGGGACAGCAGATCCATTGCGCTGTCGATGAGGTCGGCCAGATATCCCGCGTTCGGGAAGTACTGGATCACTGAGTTGAGGACGATGGTGTCGAAGAAGCCCAGCGGCAGCCCCTCGGTCACGTGCGCCGGCTGTGTCAGCAGCTGGACACGATCCCGCCACGGGAGTTGCAGCTGTTCCATCGAGCGGGCAAGGTGATCTGTTGCCGCGGCGGACATGTCGGTGGCGACATACCGCTCACACTGCGGCGCGACCTGTGACATAACCAGACCCAGGCCCACACCGATCTCCAGCACTCGGCGCGGTTGCAGCGCCACGATCCGATCCACGGTGGCCGAACGCCACTCCTCCATCTCCGCCAGTGGAATCGGGTCGCCGGTGTAGCTGCTGTTCCAACCCCGGAAATCCCCGCCGAGCGCCGACACGCCGTCCTCGCTGCCGTAGAGGTCGTCGTAGACGTGCTGCCACTGCGCGACGATTTCGTGATCGTCGTTGTCGGCGGTGGTGGCGTGCTCGAGGGTGACGTAGGCGACGAGGTGCGCGCCGGTACCGTTGCTGTGCAACGCGGCAACGGCCTGGGTGATGTAAGGGCAGGCCAGCAGGCTGTTCTCGATCTCACCCAGTTCGATTCGCTGTCCGCGCAGTTTGATCTGAGAGTCGGCGCGGCCGAGGTAGTCCAAAGTCCCGGCCGGGGTCCACCGCACCAGATCTCCGGTGCGGTACATCCGTGCCCCGGCATCTCCAAAGGGGTTGGCCACGAACCGTTCTGCGGTCAGCTCCGCGCGACCGACATAACCGCGTGCCACGCCTGGGCCGCCCAAATACAACTCGCCGACCACACCGATGGGCGCCGGGTTGAGCCTGGCATCCAGCACCAAAGCGCTCATACCCGGGATGGGGGTGCCGATGCCGACCGGCTGTCCCACCGACAGGGGCGCGCTGCAGGTGGACCAGATGGCGGCCTCCGTGGGGCCGTAGGCGTTGAACATCTGCCTGCCCGGCGCCCAGGCGGCCGCCAGTGCACCCGGGCAAGCTTCCCCGGTGGTGATCAGCGTGCCGACCGCGACCAGGCGGCCGGGATCCAGCGACGACAGCACCGACGGGGTCAACACCGCCGCGTTGACGCGTTGGTCGTGCAATAACGCGTTCAACGCATCTCCCGCAGCGGCTTCGGGCGGCACCGCCACCAGCGTCGCCCTTGACCCGACCGCCAGCAACAGTTCGCCGACCGATACGTCGAACGTCGGTGCGGCCACCATCAGCAGCCTCGTCTCGGGGCCCAGTCCGAATTCCCAGCCCAGCGCGGCAATTCCGTGCAATCCGGCGTGGCTGACCGCGACTCCCTTAGGCGTTCCGGTGGATCCGGACGTGAAGATCACATAGGCGGTGGTGTCGACGGTCAGCGGTGCCAGCCGGTCGGTGTCGGTGATCGGCTTTGCGCTCTGTGCGGATAGCTCTGAAGTGTCGATGCGTAGCACCGACCGCGTGCCGGCCCCGTCGATGATTTCCGTGGTGTCCGGGCCGCGGGTCAACACGCACACCGCGTCGACCGTGTCCAGCACGGTGGCGATCCGCTCGACCGGATACGTTCGATCCACCGGCACATAGGCGCCGCCGGCCTTCATGACGGCCCACCAGGCGACCGCAAGCTCCAGGCAGCGATCCAGCGCCACGCCCACCGCGCGCTCGGGACCCACTCCCGCTTCGATGAGTACCCGCGCCAAGCGCGTGGACTTCTCATCAAGCTCCCGATATGACATGGTGCGGGCGCCGTCAACCACCGCCACCGCCTCGGGATCGGTCGCCACGGCCGCCGCCAACAACTGCGGCGCCATCCCCACCGGGGCCCGCGCGCCGGCGCATGCCCATTTCGACTGCACGAGATCGCGCTCACCGCAATCGAATAGCGAGATATCGCCCACCACCACCGACGGGTCCGCCACCACAGCGTCGAGCAGGCGTCCAAACCGATGAACCAACCGCTCGATGGTTTCCCGGTCGTACAGGTCAGTCGCATACGTCACCGACCCGGCGGCCTTGGGTGTCCCTGGCTCGTCGGTGGGTACCTCCACCAATTCGAAATCCAGGTCGAATCGGGCGGAGCGGGTGGGCACCGCCCACTGTTCGACGCTGACACCCTCGCTCGCGAACCCTTCGGGGCGCACATTGTTCTGCAGCACCATCAGCACCTGGAACAACGGATGGTGCGCCGCGGAGCGCACCGGATTGAGCTCTTCGACCAGGCGCTCGAACGGGACGTCCTGGTTGCTGTAGGCATCTAGCGCCTTATGACGCACCTGGGCAAGGACTTCGGTGAACGGCAGCGCAGGATCCACAGCAACGCGCAACACCCAGGTGTTGACGAAAAACCCAATCAGATCGTTGAGCGCCCGGTCCGACCGCCCGGCGATCGGTGTGCCCATCACCACGTCGTCACCGACCCCGACGCGGTGCAACAAGACCGCCATCACCGCCTGCAAGACCATCGACGGCGTCGCGTTGTGCGTCGTTGCCAGCCGCTTGGCTCCCGCCCACACCTGCGGCTCGATCAGCAGCTCCACTTCGTCGCCGCGATAGCTCGGCACCGCGGGGCGGGCACGATCCGCCGGCAGTGACACTATCTCCGGCAGGTCAGCCAATTCCCTTCGCCAATAACGTAATTGCTGCACGACCACACTGTCCGGATCGGACTCCGCCCCCAACAGCTCCTGATGCCACAGCGTGTAGTCGACGTACTGCACCGGCAGTTCGGTCCAATCCGGGGCAACCCCGGCGCATCGACTCGCATAGGCGACGCCGATGTCCCTGAACATCGGAACCAGTGACCATCCGTCGAATGCGATGTGGTGCAGCACAATTGCGAGCACGTGCTCATCGGATCCCGTGGAATAGATTTGCGCGCGGATCGGGATCTCCGCCGCCAGGTTGAATTGATGGCCTGCCAGCGCAATCAGCTCGCCGGCGACATGCTGCTGATCGGACAACGACTCGACTGTCGCGTCCCCGCGCCGCCACATCCCTGGCCGGGGCGGTAACACCTCTTGATAGGGCACGCCGTCGGTATCGGGAAAGACGGTGCGCAGTGATTCATGCCGGATGACGAGATCATCGAGCGCGGCGGCCAGCGCCTCAACGTTCAGCTCTCCGGTGATCCGGAATGCGGTCGGCATGTTGTAGGTCGCGACTCCGCCTTCGAATTGGTTGACGAACCACAAACGGTTCTGGGCGCATGACAGGGGGATCCGCGCGGGGCGCGTGGCGGGTAGCAACGGCTTGCGTCGGTTCGACCCGCCGGCGAGGCGAGGCGCCAGCTCGGCAACCGTCGGTGCGTCGAACAAGGTGCGCACCGAAACGTCCGCGTCCAAATCGGCGTTGATGGCGGCGATCAAGCGCATCGCCAAGAGTGAATCGCCGCCGAGGTCGAAGAACGAGTCGTCGACTCCGACGTGGTCGAGGCCCAGGGTGTGAGCGTAGGTGGTGGCCAGGAGTTCTTCGACTGCGGTGGTCGGGGCGCGGTAGCGGGTGTCGTCGTGGTAGTCGGGGGCGGGCAGGGCGCGGGTATCGAGTTTGCCGTTGAGGGTGATGGGCAGGGTGTCGACGACCATGATGGCGGCGGGCACCATGTAGCCGGGCAGCCGGTCGGCCAGGGCGGCGCGAACCGCGGTGGGGTCGATGGTGCCGGGGGTGGTTTCGGTGAGGTAGCCGATCAGTCGTTTGTCGCCGGGGCGGTCTTCGCGGGTGATGACCGCGGCGTGTTTCACCCCGGCCAGGGCGGCCAGGGCGGCTTGGATTTCGCCGAGTTCGATGCGGTAGCCGCGGATCTTGACTTGGTCATCGGCGCGCCCGTGGTAGTTGAGTTGCCCGTCGGGTCGCCAGCACACCAGGTCCCCGCTGCGATACATCCGTGTTCCTGGTGGCCCGAAGGGGCAGGCCACGAACCGGGCCGCGGTCAGCCCGGCTCGGCGCCAGTAACCCACCCCGACCCCGCGCCCGGCCACATACAACTCACCGACTACCCCCGGGGCGACCAGCTGTAAAGCTTGGTCGAGGACGAAAAACGCGGCTCCGGCCACCGGTGAACCGATCGGTGGGACACCCGAGCCCGCCGTCAGCGCGCTCTTGGACGCCCACATCGTGGTCTCGGTCGGGCCGTAGACGTTGATCATCACCCGTCCAGGCGCCCATAAGTCCGCCAGCGCGGGTGGGCAGGCTTCGGCGCCAATCACCAATGCCACCGATTGCAGTCCCTCCGGGGACAATCCTGAGACCGCCGACGGGGTTTGGGTCAGCACGCTGACATGTTCGCTGATCAGCAAGGCGTGGAAGTCTTTTGGTGAACGCGCCACCGTCTCGGGGACCACCACGAGCCGCCCGCCGAACAGCAGCGCACCCCAAACTTCCCACACCGAGAAGTCGAACGCATAGGAGTGAAACTGCGTCCACACCTGTTCGGGCCCCAACGCGATACCGGTGTCGAGTGAGTCGAACAATTGGGTAACGTTGTGCTGAGTGACCGCAACACCTTTCGGGACACCGGTCGTACCCGAGGTATAGATGATATAGGCGACGTCATCGGGCGAGGGCGATGGCACCGCGGTGCTGGGTTGGTCGCCGATCCGGGGGTCGGCGGCGTCGATGACGGTCACGCCGCATCCGTCCAGTCGGGACTGCAGTTCTCTAGTCGTCACGACAGCAATGGGCGCGGCGTCGCCAAGCATGAACTCGATACGGGCGTGCGGCTGCATCGGGTCGATCGGCAGATACGCCGCTCCGGTCTTTAGCACTGCCAAGATCGCCGCAACCGTCTCCGCGGACCGTGGGAACAACAAAGCCACGCACTGTCCCGGGCGTGCACCATACTCAATCAGCAAGTGCGCCAGCCGATTTGACGCCTCATCAAGCTCGCGGTAAGTCAGTGAGCGGCCCGTGTGACGGATTGCGATGGCTTGCGGGGTGCGGGTCACATGCGTGGCGAACAGTTCGGGGATCGAGACCCGCGTGGGTGCGGGTTGGGTCAATATCGCGCGGTTGCCGATGTCGTCGAGGCGGGTGCGCTCGGCGGGGTCGAGTGTGTCGGTCGATGACAACCGGGTGTGGGGGCGGGTGGTCATTGCTTCCAACACCCGGTGCAAGCGCTTGAGCAGCGTGTCAATGGTTTGGGGGTCGAAGATGTCGGTGTCGTATTCGGCGCGGATGCCGAGTTCGCTGCCGGGGGTGGCTTGCAGGGTTAGGGGGTAGTGGTTGGTTTCGCGGCCGGTGAACTCGGTGATGCTCAGGCCGTCGGTGCCGGCCATGGCGGTGGTGTCGACGGGGTAGTTCTCGTAGACGAATAGGGTGTCGAAGAGTTGGTCGTGACCGCTGACGCGGTGGATCTCGTTGAGTGCCAGGTGTTCATGATCCAGGGTGTGTTGGTGACCGCGGTGCAGTTGTTTAAGCAGTTCGGCGGTGGTGGTGGCCGGTGTGGTGGTGGCGCGCACTGGCACGGTGTTGATTAAGAGGCCGACCATGGATTCGGCGCCGGGCAGCTCGACGGGCCGTCCTGAGACCGCGGTGCCGAACACGACGTCGTGGCGGCCGGTCAGCCGCATGAGGAGCTGCGCCCATGCGGCCTGCAGCACGGTGTTGACCGTGGTGTGTTGTGAGCGCGCCAGTTCGATGATGGCCCGCGTGATTTCGGCGGGCAGGTGATCGGAGGCAACCGCCCGCGGCCCGGATCTCGATCGACCGGGTGGGCCGAGGAGGGTTGGGGTGTCGAGGCCGGCCAGGGTGTCGTGCCAGGCGGTGCGGGCGGCGCTGGGGTCGCGTTGGGTCAGCAAGGTGACAAAGCGCCGGTAGGGGGTGGGTGCGGGCAGTGGGTGGCCTTGGTAGCTGGCGAAGATTTCCTGCAGCAAGATAGGCAACGACCAGCCGTCGAGCACGATGTGGTGGTTGGTCAGCACGATGCGGTGCCGGTCTTGGGCAGTGCGGATGAGTGTCGCTCGCAGGGCCGGCTGGTCGGCCAGCTGGCAGACTGCGGCGCGTTCGGCAGCGCACAGTGGGGCGATCCGCTCGTCGTCGTCGGTGTCGAATTCCAGGTATTGCCAGGGTATGTCGGGGTCGGCGGGAATGATCTGCACTGGCTGATCGAACTGCGGGCAAAACCGCGCCGCCAGATGCGGATGCCGGCGCATCACGGTCTGGACCGCATCACGTAGCCGGTCAGCGTCGAGGGGACCGGCGAGGGAGATCTGCAACTGCAGCGCATATATATCGGCGTCGGTGTCGTGCGTGGTGATGCTGTGGTAGAGCAGGCCGTGTTGCATGGGGGTGAGCGGCAAGATGTCGGCGATGTCGTATTGGGTTTGCAGGGTGTCGATTTGGTGTTGGGTGAGCCGGGCGGGGGTGATGTCGGAGGGGGTCAGCCCGCCCCCGCCGTGGCGGACGTGCGCGCAGATCCCGCGTAGCGCCTCGAACCACAGGCGGCTGAGCCGGTCGATTTGGGCCTGATCGAGCACCGAGGGCGCCCAGGTCCAGGTGGCGTTGAGCCGCGGACCCGTCTCGGTGTCGATGGTGGCGGCATTGAGCTCCACCGTGTGCGAAAGCGGCATCGGTGCCGTGGTGGCCGCAGCGATGGCCGATAAGCCGTCCTGGCTGACCAGCCAGAGATCATCGGATGCTTGCGGCCCAGCGGGATTGAGGCGGCCGAGGTAGTTGAATCCGATGGTGGGGTCGGGGGTGTGCAGGGTGGGGTGGGTGTAGCGCAGCAGTCCGTAGGTCAGCGGGTGGGGCAGGGCGCGGAGTTGTTCTTTGGCGTGTTTGATAATTGGACCGAGTGCCGGGTCACCGTCGGTGACGCGTTGCCAGCGCAGCCCCGCGATGTGCAGCGCGACAGGGTATTTGGTGGTGAACCACCCCACCGTGCGGGTGAGCTCGACGTGTTCGGTGAGGTCGTCGTGGCGGCCGTGGCCTTCGACGTCGATACCTATGGGGTTGGGGCTGGTGTGGAGGAATTCGGTGCAGGCCAGTCCGTAGGCGATGAGCAAGATGTCGTGGATGCCGGTGTGGAAGGCGGTGGGGACCTCGGTGAGCAGGGCGCGGGTGGTGTCGGTGTCCAGCTGTGCCGTCAGATGCCCTGCGGCGGTGTAGGTATCGGTCTGTGGTTGCGGTGCGGGCAGTGCGGCCGGGGTGGCTGCCACCTGGCGCCAGGTGTCGGTGTGGTCGATAACTGCTGGGGTGTGGGCGTGTTCGGTGAGCAGGGTGGCCCAGCGTTGGAACGAGGTTCCCGCCGGCGGCAAGGTGATGGGGTGGCCGTGGTGGTGTTGGGTCCAGGCGATGTTGAGGTCTTCAATCAGGATCCGCCAGGACACCGCGTCGATGGCCAGGTGGTGGATGATCAGTACCAGCTGTGCGGTGGCGGGCACCCACAGCGCGCTGAGCATGATCCCGGCGGCCGGGTTAAGCCGGGCCCGGGCTTGTGCGAGGGCGTCTTCGGTGAGGGCGTCGAGGGTGTGGACGTGATCGGCGGCGTGGATGGTGCCGGGCTCGGGCACGCGCAGTCTCCATGTGTCGCGGTGATGGTGGGCGTGCAGGCGCAGCATGGGGTGGTGGTCGAGCAGGGCTTGCAGCACGGTGATGACGTCGGCGGGCGTGACGCTGCGGGGGGCGTCAAGCACCATGGTTTGGTTGAATTGGTCGATCGGGCCGGCGATGCCGGCCAGCCAGGCCATGATCGGGGTAGGGGGGATCGGCCCAATACCCTCGTCGATGACCGCGGCGTGCGCATCGGTTAGGCCGGGGATGCGCGCGAGGCGGGCCACGGTTTGTTCGACGAAGATGTCGCGGGGCCGGCAGGTCAGCCCGGCCGCCCGCGCGCGGGCCACCACCTGCATGGACAAGATGCTGTCCCCGCCCATGTCGAAGAAGGAGTCGTCGATGCCGACGCGGTGCACGCCGAGGACCTCGGCGTAGATGGTGGCCAGGAGTTCTTCGACCGGGCTGGTGGGGGCCCGGTAGTGCTCGGTGTGGCGGTAGTCGGGGGCGGGTAGGGCTTGGGCGTCGAGTTTGCCGTTGAGGGTCAGCGGCAAGGCGTCGAGGACCATGAGGGCGGCGGGGATCATGTAGCCGGGCAGCCGCTGGGCCAGGGCGGCGCGCGCGGTGGTGGGATCGATGGTGCCCGGGGTGGTTTCGGTGAGGTAGCCGATCAGGCGTTTGTCGCCGGGGCGGTCTTCGCGGGTGATCACCGCGGCGTGCGCAACCCCGTCGAGTTGAGTGAGGGCGGTTTGGATTTCGCCGAGTTCGATGCGGTAGCCGCGGATTTTGACTTGGTCATCGGCGCGCCCGTGGTAGTCCAGTTGCCCGTCGGGCCGCCAGCACACCACATCGCCGCTGCGATACATCCGGGTTCCTGGTGGCCCGTATGGGCAGGCCACGAACCGCGAAGCGGTCAGCGAGGCGCGCCGCCAGTAGCCGACCGCGACGCCGTGTCCGGCCACATACAGTTCCCCGCGCACCCCGGGGGGCACCGGGCGCAGCCAGGCATCCAAGACGAACAGCGCGGCCCCGGGTACCGGCGCCCCGATCGGCAGCGCCCCCGTCCCCGCGCGCAGGGGGGCGCTGATGGTGGCATACACGGTGGTCTCGGTGGGGCCATAGCCGTTGAGCAGCACCCGCCCGGGCGCCCAGCGGTGGGCGATCTCTGGCGGGCAG
>DATJQO010000086.1:0-36148 GCA_035505695.1 Mycobacterium sp. | reverse complement strand
GACGCTTTTTTCGAGCGGCTGCGGGCATCGTTCTTCGACCCGGAGATCCTGGATCTGACGCTGTGTGTCGCGGTATTTCTGGGCCTGGGGCGCTCATTGACCGTGCTGGGCGTCGACCAGTCGTGCGGGATCGATCTCTAGTGAGGAACACGGAATGGACCTTGCCACGGTCGACGAATTGCTAACCACCACCCGGTCGGTGCGCAAGCGCCTGGATCTCAACCGGCCGGTCGGTCGCGAGGTGATCCTCGAGTGCATCCGGCTCGCGATGCAGGCCCCCACCGCGAGCAACGCACAAGACTGGCGTTGGCTGGTGATCACCGACGCCGACAAGCGCGCCGCCATCGCCGACATCTACCGCAGCGTCGGCGCTGACTACCTGGCATACGCCGCCAAGGACACGTCCGACCCGCAAACCCGGCGGGTGTACGCCAGCGCGCTGGCGTTGACCGACACGCTGGGCCAAGTCCCCGTGCACGTCATCCCATGCCTGAACAACCGGATCGAGAACTCCAACCTGTTGCTCGCCGCGTCTGAGTGGGCCTCGATCATCCCGGCCGGCTGGAGCTTCTTGCTCGCCCTGCGCTCCAGGGGACTCGGATCGGTATGGACCACAATGCATTTGGCTAAGGAACGGGAAGTGGCCGAGCTGCTGGGGATCCCAGACACGGTCACGCAGGCCGCGCTATTCCCGGTGGCTTACACGATTGGCACCGACTTCCGGCCGGCCGCGCGGCCGCCCGCGGAGACCATCACTTATTGGGACACCTGGGAACACGCTGATGGAGAAAGCTGATGCAGTCCTACACCGTGCGATTCCACGTCGAGGCACCCCCGAGGAAAGTGTGGCGGGTACTGCATCCGCCGGCGCCGCCGAACGCGCCGCACCCGCGGATCCTCACCTGGCCCACCGGCAGCATGGAAATCCTCAACGAAGGTAACGAGGCCGGTGAGGGTCTGGTCCGCACCTGCATCTTCGAAGTGCCCAAGTATCTGCTGTCCGGCGGCAAGGCGCGCTCCTGGGAGACGGTGACCGAAGCCCAGATCAACAAGCTGTCGCGATACGTAGCGGTCGGCGCACCGCTGTGGTCTCGCGCCGAGGGCTATCACGAGCTCGAGGAGCAGCCGGACGGCACCACCGTGCTGACCTTCCACGAGACCTATCACGCCTACAACCCGGTGTTGCGCTTCTTCCTCGAACGCCCGGTGCACGCCAAGATTTCTCGGGACAACCTCAAGACGTACGAGCACGCGCTGGGCTACGCAGGCCGAGTGCGGCGGCTGACGTAGCGGGTGGGATAGCGCGCCGCGGCGGGGCTGAGACCAGACAGATGTGAATTCGCCTGCTCAGCCCGGTACCCTGCTCTTCTATGGGATCTAAGGCCGGAGTTTCACTTGCCACACGGTTGGCCGTCGCGGGCGTGATTTTCACCGGGTCGGCTGCGTCGGCGGCCGTTGCCGGCGCCGATCCGGAGCCGTCGCCGTCACCGGCACCGACATTGGCGGCCTCACCGACACCAGCGGCATCGCCCGCACCCTCACCGGGCGCCGCACCGACGTCGTCGCCGGGCGCTTCACCGGCCGCCTCGCCGGCGCCAGGGGGCAAGACGACGATCGACAAAGACGGTGTTTACGCGGTCGGCAGTGACATCGCGCCGGGCATCTACAGCTCGGCGGGGCCTGCCGGCAATGGCACCTGCTATTGGAAGCGGAGCAATGCGGACGGCGGGGTGATCGACAACGCCATGACCAAGAAGCCCCAGGTAGTGCAGATTGATCCGACAGACAAGTCGTTCAAGACATCCGGTTGCCAGCCCTGGCAGCTGACGCCGGACGCCAGTCCACCGGCTAACACACCGCCGGGCAACGTGCAGGGCACGCTCGGCATCCTCAACGGTTTGCTCGGCGGCCAGAATGCAGCGCCGGCCCCACACAACTGATCGGTCTGACGACCGGACGGCGGCAGCGACAACCCGGGCCCGGCCTGTTTTCGCTACCGTGGCGCCGTGGCCAGTACGCAACACATTGTCGTGATCGGGGCCGGTGTCAGTGGCTTGACGTCAGCCATCTGCCTGGCTGAAGCCGGGTGGCCGGTGCGGGTGTGGACGGCCGCGATGCCACAGCAGACGACCTCGGCGGTGGCCGGTGCGGTCTGGACGCCGCCGCGGCCCGCCGAACGTGCCGCCGAAACGCTGGGTTGGACCGAACACTCGCTGCGGGTGTTCCGTGAACTGGCCGACGATGCCGGATCCGGCGTCCGGATGGCGCCGGCGCTGGCCGTCGGCGAATTGACCGCGACGGAGGCGATGTCGTCCGCGGCAGCCCTGATACCGGACCTGCGTCCGGCAGATCCGGCCGATGTCCCGGAGGGCTTCGGTATGGGGTTTCGCGCGACGGTGCCGATGATCGACATGCCGCACTATCTCGACTACCTGACCCGGCGGCTGGCGGCGACCGGCTGCGAAATCGAGCAGCATCCGGTGCGGTCGCTAGCCGAGGCCGCCGAGGTCGCGCCGATAGTCATCAACTGCGCCGGTCTCGGCGCCGGAGCGCTGACCGGCGACGACACCGTTCGGCCACTCTTCGGCCAGCACGTGGTGCTGACGAATCCGGGCCTGCGCCAACTCTTTTTGGAGATCAACCGCGGCCCGGAGTGGACATGCTACTTCCCGCACCCGCAGCGCGTGGTGTGCGGCGGCATCAGCGTCGCCGACCGCTGGGACACCACCGCCGAACCCGACGTGACGGACCGTATCGTGCAACGCTGCCGGCGGATCGAGCCGCGACTCGGCGAGGCCGAGGTGATCGAGGTGATCACCGGGCTGCGTCCCGACCGTCCGTCGGTGCGTGTGGAGGCTGAGTCGCTCGGGTCGGCGCGGTGCATCCACAACTACGGCCACAGCAGCAATGGCGTGACCTTGTCGTGGGGTTGCGCACGCGACGTGGTGCGCCTGGTCAGCGGGCAGAAGGCCCCGTGAGCATCGACTACACGTTGGACGGCCACATCGCCACCATCACGATCAACCGCTCCGAGACGCGCAATTCGCTGGACATGGAACATTTCCGCGACTTGGCCCGCGCATGGGCGGCGTTTCGCGACGACACCCGCGCCTGGGTGGCGGTGATCACCGGCGTTGGGCAGGACTTCTGCACGGGTGCCGACCTCAAGAAGTTCATCCCGGAGCTGACCGGTGACCTACCGCAGCCCGAAGGGTGGGACAAGGTCGACGCGATTCATGCTGTCTTGCATCGCTTTCCGGTCTACAAGCCGATCGTTGCCGCGGTCAACGGCACCTGCGTCGCCGGCGGCTTCGAGATGTTGAGCTCCACCGACATCCGGGTGGCCGTGCCCGAGGCACGCTTCGCGGTGATGGAGCCCAAGCGGGGCCTGTTCGCCGGCGGCGGGAGCACGGTGCGGCTGCCGCGGCAGATGCCTTACGCCTTCGCGATGGAACTGCTGTTGACGGCGGACATGGTCGACGCGGGGCGGGCATTGGCGATGGGACTGATCAACCGGGTGGTGCCCGCAGATCAGCTGATGGATACCGCCTACGACTACGCCGAGCGCATTGCCGCCAATGCACCGCTCGCGGTCTTCGCGACCAAGCAGTCGGCCGTCGAAGGCTTGGCGCTTGATCTTGAGTCGGCATATGACAACGAAACCGGGCACAGCGACCGGGTTTTCGCGACCGAGGACGCCAAAGAAGGGCCGCGCGCGTTCGCCGAGAAGCGACCGCCGCGCTGGCAGGCCCGCTGAGGATCAGGCGCGCGTGCGGCGGCTCACGTCACTGACCACCAGCGACAGCAGCCAGCTCACAATGGACAACACGATCGCCGCCCAGATTGCCGTCCACCAGAAATGGTCGATCTGCAGCCCCCAGTGCGTGGTGTGTTTGGTGATCCACGCGGTGATCCACAACATCAACGCGTTTACCACGACATGGAACAGGCCAAGCGTCACGATGTACAGCGGGATCGACAAGAACTGCACGATCGGCTTGATGAACGCGTTGACCAAGCCGAAGATCACCGCGACGACGAAGATGATGCCGACGCGCTGCAGCTTCGTCTCACCACCTACGAATCTGATCCCCGGCACGACGAGCGTGACGATCCACAGTGCGAGTCCGGTCAATGCGGCGCGAAGCAGGAAAGGGCCCATGCCGGAGATCCTGCCATCGGCCGTCCGCGACGGCAGCATTGTTCAGTTCAAGTTGTAGAAGTGCTGCGCATTGAGCCCGCCGATCTTTTCGCGGGCCTCCTCGCTGATATCCGGGCGGGTGCGCAGATGCTTGGTGCTCTCCGGCCATTCGCCGTCCCAATGAGGGTAATCGCTGGCGAACATGATGAAGTCGGCGCCCAGGACGTCGATCACCCCGGGCAGGATCGGTTCCTCCGGCTCGCAGGTCACGAATATGTTGCCGGCAGCGAGATATTCGTGCGGATCGCGACGCCAACCGCGCTCCACCCAGTAGCCTCGCTTCTCGTAGTGCTCGTGCAGTCGGTCGATGAAGAACGGGACCCAGCCTGCGCCCGCCTCGAGGAAGGCGACCCGCAACCTCGGGTGGCGCTCGAAAACGCCGCCCGAAACCAGCGCCGTCATCGCGGTCATCTGGTCGAACGGAAAGCTGATGCAGTGCACCTGGATGTAGTTGGTGAAGCGGTCCACACCGATCTTCGGCAGGTGAATGCCCGGAGCGCCGTGAATGCCCAGCGGCATCTGAAGTTCGACAGCAGCGGCATAGAACGGATCCAGATCGGGGTGGTCGAGGTTGCGGGTCTTGAGTGCCGGCGGGACCAGAGTCGCCACCAGCCCGAGGTCCTTGGCCTCGGTCATGATGTCGATGGCCGCCCGGCCGTGTTCGATCGGGGTCACCGCAACGCCGCGCAACCGGCCGCCCGACGACGCGCAGTAATCCGCAATCCACTGGTTGTAGAGCCGCGAGAATCCGGCGGCGAACTCGGGATCCTCCAGACTGGGCGCGCACAGGCCCAGGCTCGGATACAGCACCATCGTGTCGATGTGGTCGCGGTCGGCGTCGCCCAGCACGCCTTCGGGTGAGCGGCAATTGATGTCGGGCGCTTTGCTGATCCCGTGCTCAGGCGGACAACCCGCGCCGGGGCCCTGGTCTTCCGGGTAATTGCGGCCTTCGAACGTTAACCGCAGCCGCCCGTCGGTGCTGGGTTTGACATGCTCGGGCCAGCGTTTGATCGCCTCGATCGCCAGCGAGGAGTTCTCGGCGACATGTCCATCGGCGTCGATGATTCGCATAATCGGCAACTTACTCTCGGGGATTGGATGTTGAAACGCTCGCGAGCGCGTCCGGTAAGCCACGATGCTGACGTGACCACGCAACGGTTGACCGCCGACCAGCGAAACTCGTTCGTTGCCGCGTTGTTGGGCTGGACCATGGACGCTTTCGATTACTTCATCGTCGTCCTGGTGTACGCCGACATCGCGCAGACCTTCCATCACAGCAAGGCCGAAGTCGCGTTCGTCACCACCGCCACCCTGTTCATGCGCCCCGTCGGCGCGTTGATCTTCGGGCTGTGGGCCGACCGTGTCGGGCGGCGGCTTCCACTGATGGTCGACGTGATCTTCTACTCGGTCGTCGGATTCCTGTGCGCATTCGCGCCGAATTTCACCGTGCTGGTGATCCTGCGGCTGCTGTACGGCATCGGCATGGGCGGCGAGTTGGGGGCTGGGCGCCGCGCTCGCCATGGAAAAGGTGCCCGTCGAGCGGCGCGGCTTTTTCTCGGGGCTGCTGCAGGAGGGTTATGCCTTCGGCTATCTGCTGGCCAGCGTGGCGTCGCTGGTGGTGATGAACTGGCTGGGCCTGTCATGGCGCTGGCTGTTCGGGCTGAGCATCATCCCGGCGTTAGTCAGCCTGATCATCCGTTACCGCGTGAAGGAATCCGAGGTCTGGGAGGCCGCGCAAGACCGAATGACGCTGACCAGCACCAGGATTCGCGACGTGCTGCGCGACCCCGCAATCGTCCGCCGTTTCATCTACCTGATCTTGTTGATGACCGCATTCAACTGGATGAGCCACGGCACCCAGGACGTCTACCCCACCTTCCTGACATCGACGACCAACCAGGGAGCCGGCCTGCCCAGCGCGACCGTCAAGTGGATCGTGATCGTCTACAACATCGGCGCCATCATCGGCGGACTGATCTTCGGCACGCTGTCGCAGCGGTTCGGCCGCCGCCACACCATCATCTTCTGCGCGTTGCTGGGCCTGCCGATTGTGCCGCTGTTCGCGTACTCGCACAGCGCTGCGATGCTATGCCTCGGCTCGTTCCTGATGCAGGTCTGCGTGCAGGGCGCGTGGGGCGTGATCCCGGCCCATCTGACGGAGATATCGCCGGACGCCATCCGCGGCCTCTATCCCGGGGTGACCTATCAGCTCGGAAACCTGTTGGCGGCGTTCAACTTGCCAATTCAGGAGCACCTGGCCGAGCTGCACGGCTATCCGTTCGCGCTGGCGGCGACGATCATGCCGGTGCTGATCGCCGTTGCCTTCTTGACCTTCATAGGTAAGGACGCCACGGGTATTCGCTTCGGCACCGACGAAAGCGCTTTCCTGCCAAGCGAAATGACGTGACCTAACTCGGCCGGTCGCTCAGGATGCGCCGCAGCAGGTGCATGGCCACCGTGGTCGAGCGCTCCCGGATGTCCGAGCGGTTGCCGGGCAGCCGCAAGGTGCGGGTATCCGAGCGGCCGTCGGCGAGCTGCACGGTGAAGCAGACCGTTCCCACCGGCTTTTGTTCCGTCCCCCCGCCCGGGCCGGCGATTCCGGTGATGGCGACGGCAGTGTCGGCGCCGAAGCGCTGCAGCGCGCCTGCCGCCATCGCCTCGGCCACCGGCTCGGACACCGCGCCGTGTGCCTCGATCAGCGCGGGGTCGACGCCGAGCAGCTCCGCTTTCGCCGCGTTCGAGTAGGCCACTACACCGCCGGCCACATAGTCCGACGACCCGGGCCGGTCGGTCAGGCGGGCGGCGAGTAGGCCCGCGGTGCAGGATTCCGCCGTCGCGATCCAGCGGCCGGCGAGCAATCGCGCGACCAGTTCGTCCACGGTGGACCCGTCTTCGGAAAACAGCTGTTGTCCGTGCCGGTCGCGCAGCAGCTGCATCAACTTCGCGTAGCTGTCGGCGGCGTCCGGCTCGTAACGGGTCACCATCTCGATCTCCCCGCGCCGCAAGCAGGTGGTGATCTGCAGTGAGTCGAACCCGGGGACAGTTGCCTCGGCGTCGCGCAGCATCTCGGCCAGCCCCGATTCGGGCAGCCCGAACATCCGCACGATCTCCTGCCGGTAGGTCGTCCGGCCGGCGATCGCCTGCTGCGCCGCCGGGGTCTCAATCGCCTTGCGCCACATCGGCTGAAGCTCGCGCGGCGGTCCCGGCAGCACGATCACCGTGGGCTTGCCGGGTACCACCACACCGGGCGCAGTGCCCACCGGATCGAGCACCTGGGCTCCGGCCGGGATCATGGCCTGCTTGCGGTTGGCCGCCCGGACGGCGTCGAAGTCGACGCCCTCGAAGCGCGCCATCAGCGACTTGAGGATCGCGGCGATCTTGTTCTCCACCTCGGTGTCCAGCACCAGCTCGCGGCCACAAAAGCGCGCCACCACCTCGACGGTCATGTCGTCGGCCGTCGGCCCCAGTCCCCCGCTGGTGATGATCAGGTCCACGTCCTGATCCGCTAAAAAGCGCAGCTGCGCCTCGATGTCGCCGGGACGGTCGCCGCAGATCGTGATGTGCGCCAGCTCGACGCCCAGCTCGAGCAGACGATCGGCGATCCACGGGCCATTGGCATCCTGGACCCGCCCGGTGAGGACTTCAGTTCCGGTGACGACGATGCCTGCGCGTGCGCTCACCGCCATGAGCCTACTGGGGCAGCTGCGCGACAATGAGCTGATGATTGAGTTGGAGGTTTTGCAGGCCGACGTCACCAAGCTCGAACTCGACGCGATCACCAACGCGGCCAATACCCAGCTTCGGCACGGCGGCGGCGTCGCGGCGGCGATCTCTCGCGCCGGCGGGCCAGAGGTGCAGCGTGAGTCGACGCAGAAGGCGCCGATCGGACTCGGAGACGCGGTCGAAACCACGGCCGGCGACATGCCGGCGCGCTACGTGATCCACGCGGCGACGATGGAGCTCGGCGGGCCGACCTCGGCCGATATCATCGCGCGGGCCACCGCCAATACGCTGCGCAAGGCCGAAGAGCTCGGTTGCCGCAGCCTGGCTCTGGTGGCGTTCGGTACCGGTGTCGGCGGCTTCCCGCTTGAAGACGCGGCGCGGCTGATGGTCGAGGCGGTCCGGCAGCACCGCGCGAGCTCCCTGGAGAAGGTGGTGTTCGCCGTCCATGGCGACGCGGCCGAGCAAGCGTTTCGCAGCGCAGTGCACGGCTAACCCTCCGCGAGGTAACGCTCCACGGTGGCGACTTTCTGCGTCATTGCGTCGCTGGCCCCGGCTCGCCAGTCTGCCTTGATCACCGTGCTGACCCTGGGCGCTCGAGCAGCCACTGCCTCGACGGCGCGCTGTACCACGGCCATGACTTCCGCCCAGCTATCGCCTTCGATCACGGTGAACATCGAATCGGTCTTGTTGGGCAGACCGGAATTGCGAACCACGCGAACCGCTTCGGCCACGATCTCACCTACACCCTCGCCCACGCCCATCGGGGTGACGGAAAAGGCGACAAGCACAGACACCTGACGAGCGTACCGAGCGAGCCTGGCAGCATCGACGCCCATGCGGGTTTTGGTGCAGCGGGTCTCATCAGCGACGGTGTCGGTAGACGGCCAAGTGGTGAGTGCCATCCGGCCGGACGGCCACGGCCTGCTGGCATTCGTCGGCGTCACGCACAGCGATGACCCGGACAAGGCACGGCGGCTCGCCGAAAAGCTATGGAACCTGCGGATTCTCGCCGACGAACGGTCCGCTGCCGACATCAACGCGCCGGTCATGGTCGTCAGTCAGTTCACGTTGTACGCCGACACCGCCAAGGGGCGTCGGCCGTCATGGAATGCGGCCGCCCCGGGCCCGGTGGCCGAGCCGCTGGTGGCGGCGTTCGCCGAGGCGTTGCAGAGGCTGGGCGCCGAGGTCCAGACGGGCGTGTTCGGCGCGAACATGCAGGTCGAGTTGGTGAACGACGGCCCGGTGACCGTGCTTCTGGAGCTCTGACGCCGCGACTGCAGGTACGTTGGCTATGTCGGCTGATTTGACGGGAGGCGTGGCCATGAGCACGACACCCGAGTATGGGTCGCTGCGGTCCGGCGACGACCACTGGAACATCGTCAGTAGCGTGGGCTACACCGCCTTGCTGGTGGCGGGATGGCGCGCCCTACATGCGGTCAGCCCGCAGCCACTGGTTCGGGACGAATACGCGAAGCTTTTCATCGCCGAATCCCACGACCCGTATTTGACGGGTCTGTTGGCCAACCCGGGGACCACCGAAGACGAGACGGCCTTTCCCCGCCTCTACGGCGTGCAGACGCGGTTCTTCGACGATTTCTTCTCCGCCGCCGGCGCCGCAGGCATACGCCAGGCCGTAATTGTCGCCGCAGGACTGGACTCTCGCGCATATCGGCTTGAATGGCCCGCTGACACAACGGTTTTCGAGATCGATCTACCGAAGGTGCTGGAGTTCAAGACGCAGGCGCTGGGCCAGCACGGCGCGAGGCCCAAGGCCCGCCGCGTCGACGTCGGCGCCGATTTACGCGGCGACTGGTCCCGGGCCTTGGAGGCGGCCGGTTTCGATGTGGAGAGCCCCAGCGCCTGGTCGGTGGAGGGAGTGTTGCCCTACCTGACCGACGACGCGCAAAACACCCTGTTCACCCGGATCAGCGGGCTCAGTGCCCCCGGCAGCCGGATCGCCATCGGGGCGCTGGGAACACGCTTGGACCACGAGCAGCTCGCCGCCTTGGAAACCGATCACCCCGGAGTCAACATGTCGGGTGACGTCGACTTCTCGGCCCTTACCTACGAAACCCAGACCGACCCGGCGCAATCGCTGGCCGCGCACGGATGGAAGGTCGAGCCCGTCTGCAACACGCTCGAGCTGCAAGCCCGATACGGGATGACCCCGCCCGAGGTGGACGTCAAGATCGACGCTTTCATGCATTCGCAATACATCACGGCGACCCGGTCGGGATAGCCCCACATGGTGGTGCTCGGCACCACTGCGCCCGACTCCGGAATTGCTGCGCGGCACTAAGGCCTCAGCAGAATTTTCACATCATCGCCCGACCGAGACGCCGCGATCGCGTAACCCTTGGCCGCTTCCTCCAACGGCAGCGTCGTGGTGAAGATGCCGTCGACATCGAGCCGCCCGGATGCCACCAGCGGGATCAACTCCGGCCACGTGCGCAGCACCGGCGCGGTGGTCATTCGCAACGTGATGCTGCGGATCAGACAGCCGACGGCGTTGAGGGGAAACGGATTCATGTCATGCACACCGACAACCGAGACGGTGCCGCCGGGCCGCACCGCATTCAGCGCGTCGGTCAGGGATGCATCCGCGGCGACCGCGTCAATCACCGAGTCGGCGCCACGTCCCCCGGTGGCTGCGAGGATGGCCTCGACAGCCGGCGCCGGGAGCGGCGTTGCTCCCCAGCGGGCCGCGCGGTCCAACCGGCCGTCGACTCGATCGACCGCGAAAACCGTTGCCGCTCCTTGGAAGAGTGCGCTCCGCAACGCGCATAGGCCGACCGCGCCCAGGCCGATCACCGCGACCGTTCCCCCGAACGGAATCTCAGCGCGCTGAGCCGCCGCCCAACCGGTCGCGAGGTTGTCGGTAAGCAGCAAGGCCTGCTCGGTGCTGATCGCTTGGGGGATCTTAAGCAGCTGGAAATCGGCGGCGGGCACGGCGAGCAGGTCGGCTTGTGCGCCGTCCAGCACGCCCCCGCCGAAAATCTGAAAACCTGAGTGGCACATGACCGGATCACGGGTGGCGCAGCCCGCGCAGGCGCCGCAGCCGGTGACCGATGACACCATTACTTGATCACCGACGTTGACGGTGCGCACCAGAGGACCGGTTTCGACCACGGTACCCACCGCTTCGTGGCCGAGCGTTATCGGCTCGGCGAGCGGAAAATCGGCTTCGTAAAAGTGCAGATCGGATCCGCAGATGGCGGCGGCGGCGACTTCGACGATCGCGCCGTCGGGGCTGGGAAGTGCGGGATCGGGCCGGGTGTCGACCCGGATACTGCTGGGGTCGTCCACGACTACCGTGCGTATATCAACTGCTCACTTTCTTTGCCGCGCTCACTGTTTCTGGCGCACCACAAACTGTGACCAATCGGGCTCGCGCACCGCGGCCCAGTACTCGTTGAGACGCCATGGACTGACGGTGTGGATCTCGCCGTCGGCGTTCTTGAAGTAAGAGTGTTTGACTGCGGGATGAGACCACACCATCTTCTTGATTTGGGCCTGCGTCCACTGGTGCCAGTCAGCGGCGGCTTCGGGCTTCGGTTCCAGCGAATGCACATTCGTATCGGCCAACCTGGCCAGGCACTGGTCGATGTAGCGCATCTGCAGCTCGGACTGGAAGATCAGGCTGCCGCCGTGGGCGAGGTGCGTCCCGGGCCCGTAGATGATGAACAGGTTGGGAAAATTCGGAACGGTGATGCCGAGGTAGGCGAACGGACGGCTCCCCCACAACTTGTGCAGGTCGACTCCGTTACGCCCGGTGATTTTCAGCGGCCACAGCACATCGGTGTGTCGAAATCCCGTGGCGTACACGAGGATATCGGCAGCATACGTCGCACCATCTTCGGTCACGATGCCGCGCGGGATGATTCTGCGGATCGGTGTACGCACCAGTTCGACGTGGTCGCGCTGCAGCGTTTGCAGCCAGCTGCCGTTGTCCTGCAGCGTCCGTTTACCTGTGGCCGGATAATCGGGCATGACTTTGGCCAGCAGCTCGTGGCCTTCGCCCATTTGACTGGTGATCCACTGGGAGAACATCATTCGCGCGGCGGCGTTGATGTCGCTGACGGCATAGTCGTGGTCGGCAAAGTTCGGGTCGGCTTCGGCGGCGTCGAGGCCTTTGTCGGAGCCAGGCCAGAGCACGAGAAATCGGTACCACCTGCCGTAAAACGGGAGGTGGCGCATCGCCCAGCGCATACCGTCGCCCACTTCGTCGTGGTACATCGGGTTCGGGAACATCCACTGCGCGGTCCGCTGAAACACGGTTAGGTGCTCGACGTCGGCGGCAATCGCGGGCGCGATCTGGAAACCGCTGGCGCCGGCCCCGACGAGCGCGACTCGCTTGCCTTTGAGGTCCACGGAATGATCCCACGCCGCGGAGTGGAAGGAAGGACCCTCGAACGTGTCGGCACCCTCGAACGTGGGGATGTGCGGTCGATTGAGCTGGCCAACCGCGATGATCAAGGCCCGAGCGCGCACAGTGCTCGCCTGGCCATCGGCGCCACGCAGCCGAACGCCCCACGTGCCGTCGTCCTCGTCCCACTCGGCGGCCAGCACCTCCGTTTGCCAGCGCACGTGATCAGCCAGATCGTGCTTCTTCATCACCTGGCTGAAATAGTCCTGAAGCTCGTGCTGCTCGGCGAAGAAATGCGTCCAGTCGTTGTTGGGTTCGAAGCTGTAGCAATAGAAATGGTTCGCCACGTCCACCCGCGCGCCGGGATAGCTATTCTCCCACCAGGTTCCGCCCGGCCCGGCGTTTTTCTCCACGATGGTGAACGGGATGTTGGCCTGTTTGAGGCGAATTCCCGCGAGGATTCCCGACTCCCCGCATCCGACAACTAGAACTGGATTGGCGGCTGCCGATTCGGTCGACAGGGCTGCTGGGCGGCGTGGGTCTACACCGTCGAGGTCGATCTCTTCCAGAATGAGCGGCAGGTAGTCGTCGGTCACGTGTTCGCAGGCCGCCCAGTCCATCATTTCCCGAATCAGTGCTAGGCTCAGTGGCTTTGGTTCGGGACAGCCGCGGTCTCGATAGTCCGTGATCACCGGTAGTGCGACCGCGCGGGCTCGGGCCTTTTCCTCCTCCGACATGTATCCCTGGATTTCGTTGAGAAAGATTCCCATCTGCTTGAACTCGTGGATGAATCGGGCATCGCCGGTGATATGGACGAGCGAGAGCAGCAGTGTCGGGATGCTGACATCCTCGAGCGCCGTCGCAATCTCGGCTGTCGACGTGGTGAAGGGATCGCCGGCATAGAGGCTACGCATGAGCGGATCCTCTCGGTGGGCTGGAAGCCAATTACGCTACGACCCGAGTCGTAATTGGCAGGACTACGGTACCCGCTGGCGCGCTACAGGATCAAGAGTCGACCATTTCAGCTAAACTGGCTCGGCACCGGCTAGTTTGCCGAATCGCGACGAGCCTGAACCTGTGATACACCATCATCAGCGCTTGTGGCATTGATTAACTCAATGGAAGGAATTGCGGGCATGGCTATCGCACGGGGCTTCGCCGCTCTCGCTCTGTTCGCTGGGTTAGCCGTCGGTACCGCCAGCACAGCCGAGGCTGACACGCCGACGATGAACGGCAATTACACCCTGACTTCGACAACGCCTTCTGGGGCGACCTTCACCAGCAGTTGGACCGTCAACTCCTGCGGTGATGGATGCATCTACATCAAAGCGGGTGTGGGAGGTAGCCAAGCACGGTTGGTCGATGGTCAGTGGGTACTGGACACGATGAACAACGTGACCTGCGCGGACGGTAGTTATATTCTCTACGCGACCACCAGCCACATGGTCTGGGACCCAAACACTCTCGCGGGTACGGCTCAGCAGACCTACATCATTCCCGCCTGTGGCCACCCGCCGGGATACAGCCAAACCGACCAGATACAAATCAAGCAGGCGTCCTGAGGCTTCCGGGCCGTTCGCGCGATCCAAAAGGTCTGTCACAGTTGAGCATTCGCTGACGACGGGACGCCGCTACTTGGTTCTGGGTGAAACGTGGGCGATCAAGCCGCGATTCGTCACTGGCCAAAAAGAGCACACACATCGACACTCGGCGGCCGAGCGGATCGTTGAAGCGATCGCGCCCCGGCCGTTTTTGCGTTGGGGGCAACAATGGGCGTCATGGCCTCATTACTCACGGCCTGCAGCGGATTCCTGTTCGCCGTGCTCTGGATGGATTTGATGTTCGACGTCCAAGTTCTGCGGCACCGAGGCGCGGGTACCGAATTGCCCGAGCAGGTACTTGCCTCGATTGCGGGTTACTACCACCGTGCGACTACCACCTCTCGGCCGATGAGCCGCCTGATCGCCGTCGTGATGGTGATCTTGTTGGGCGCGCTGGTGCTCCAAGCCGCGCAGCGGCACGACCCTTGGTGGCTCCTGGTGATCTCGGCTGCACTGGCAGGAATTCCTACCTTGCTGGCGTTGACACACACGGTGCCCGACGCGGTGCGGCTCGGGCGCCGCGCGGACAGTCGCCTCGAGCAGACTCGACTGGCGCGATCCGTCTGCCGCGACCATCTGCTGTGCGCCGCCTGCATGCTGACCTTCGTGGTGCTGTGGGTGGTGCGCAGCACCGCACTCTGAAGAACCGGGGTACGAGGGACCGTAGTGATGAAGCGCAGGTCAGGACCCGCTGGCCACGTCAAGGCGCGCTTGGTACTAAACTAGAACACGTTTCAATTGAGCCGCCGTCCCAGGAGTAGGCATGCACACCGCCATCTGCGATGAGCTTGGTATTGAGTTTCCGATCTTCGCGTTCACCCACTGCCGCGATGTCGTGGTCGCGGTCAGCAAGGCCGGCGGCTTCGGCGTCCTCGGGGCGGTGGGCTTTACCCCCGAGCAGCTCGAGATCGAGCTGAACTGGATTGACGAGAACATCGGCGACCACCCCTACGGGGTCGACATCGTCATCCCCAACAAGTACGAGGGCATGGACTCGCACCTGTCCGCGGAGGAACTGGCCGACACACTGCGCAAGATGGTGCCGCAGGAGCACTTGGACTTCGCCAAGAAGATCCTCGCCGATCACGGTGTCCCGGTGGACAACGCCGATGAGGACACCTTGCAGTTGCTGGGCTGGACGGAGGCGACGGCCACCCCTCAGGTTGAAATGGCGCTGCGGCACCCCAAGGTGATCATGATCGCCAATGCACTGGGCACTCCCCCGGCCGAGATGATCAAGCACATCCACCAATCCGGTCGCAAGGTGGCCGCGCTGTGCGGCTCACCGTCGCAGGCGCGCAAGCACGCTGATGCGGGAGTCGACCTCATAATTGCCCAGGGCGGCGAGGCCGGTGGCCACTGCGGCGAAGTGGGCTCGATCGTGTTGTGGCCGCAAGTCGTCAAGGAGGTCGCGCCGGTTCCGGTACTGGCTGCGGGTGGCATCGGCAGCGGCCAGCAGATCGCGGCGGCACTGGCGTTAGGTGCCCAGGGGGTATGGACCGGCTCGCAGTGGCTGATGGTCGAAGAAGCCTCGAACACCCCGGTCCAGCAAGCGGCGTACGCCAAGGCGAGCAGCCGCGACACCGTGCGGAGCCGTTCGTTCACCGGTAAGCCCGCCCGCATGTTGCGCAACGACTGGACCGAGGCCTGGGAACGGCCGGACAACCCCAAGCCGCTCGGTATGCCGTTGCAGTACATGGTCTCCGGCATGGCCGTGCGGGCCACCAACAAGTACCCGAATGAGACGGTGGACGTCGCGTTCAACCCGGTCGGGCAAGTCGTCGGTCAATTCACCAAGGTGGAAAAGACGGCGACCGTCATCGAGCGGTGGGTGCAGGAGTACCTCGAAGCGACAAACAGATTGGACGAGCTCAACGCCGCCGCCGCGGTCTAGCGACGACTACTCGTCGACGTCGCTCTGACCGGTGAACATCTCTTTCGCCCTGTCCACCGCGTACGTGCCGATGTCGATCGAGTTCTGAACGATGCCACTGGCACCACCGGCGATATCACCCCGGATGATGTCGCTGGCGTGTTCGACGATGTCCGAGGCCCTCTCGATGGCATTGGCTGCGATGTCCTTGGCCGCGTCGACTGCATCTTTTGCATTGAAAGCCATCTTGAGTCTCCTTTTGTGGCAGCACCGTTGATACGACTCTAGCCGCGAGGACCCCGGCGTCTCGAGTCAGTAGTTCACCAATGTGCGCCAATACTCTTCGGGAATCTCGGCCCCAGACCGCAATATTCGCGCCAGCCCCACGGCCATCGCGATGCCCAACAGTCCCAGCCACAGTCCAGTGAGCGCGATGATTCCCCAAAGCACGGCGGTGACAGTCGGCCACGGCGACAGCACCGCGAGCACGGGCGCGAAGAAGAAGCCCGCCCCGATATACCAAGCCGAGCCGGCGCGATCCGAGGCGAGGACGAAGCGTAGCCAGCGCGGGACAACTGTCTGAGCGGGCTGACAGCGGTCCATCACCTACCCGATCATCCGGCGGGCGGGAAGAATCCTGCCCCGGTGAACCACCCTTCTTGCCATCCCTGATCTCCCAGGCACAACATCGGAAGTCCGCGGTCGGACTGCGCCGCCGATTGCGGGCCAGGGCACTTCGCGCCGGCCTGCTGGACTCCATACAGCGGGTAGGACATCACCCAATAGCCGGTGGTGGCTGCCGGGAATTGGTTAGGCGGCGGGAAGTGACACGCCTCGGCCTGGCCGCTTGGGCCTCGCCCGAAGATGAACCGTTCATAGTTGTCGCACGGCGCGCCCAGCGAAGCCTGATAATTCATCCCCGGAACGTCGCCGTCGTAGCCGGCGGACGCACAGGGGGCGGCGCTGATCGCGCCGGCCGTTATCGCAGCGGTGACGAATAGTTCGCGAATCATGCTCCCACCCTTCGCGTCGGTGTCACCGGCCCCATATTGCCGCCGGTGACATGTACCAAAGCTTATCGATTAGAGCCCCGCTCACAAGGTTGTTTGGTTTGAACGGGTGCGCCGACGCCGTACTGCAGACCAGAACACCTCCCGTCCTCGCCACTAGGTCGATGCGCATCACCTCAGGTCCCTCCTCGCTGGGGTGAACATGTTGCAATTCGGCCCAGCCGATCTTGGTTTAGTGCTTCACAACCTTGGTGCAGCAGTGGTTTATTTGCACAAGGACGACTAGAAGACTTCGTATGGAGGAATGGGTATGCCAACCGTCGAGCCAACCGCCAAGCCGGCCCCCAATCTGCCTCCCGGATTCGACTTCACCGACCCAGACATCTACGCCGAGCGGCTGCCGGTGGAAGAACTGGCCGAGATGCGTCGAACGGCGCCGATCTGGTGGAACGCGCAACCCTATGGTGCGGGCGGGTTCGACGACGGCGGTTTTTGGGTGGTGACCAAGCATAAAGACGTCAAAGAGATTTCGCTGCGCAGCGACATTTTCTCCAGCCTGCAGAAGACCGCCCTACCGCGTTATAAGGACGGCACCGTCGGTGAACAGATCGATCGCGGCAAATTGGTGCTGCTCAACATGGACGCGCCGCAACACACCCGGTTGCGCAAGATCATTTCGCGGGCGTTCACTCCCCGGGCCATCGATCGCCTCCGCGACGATCTGAGCGCGCGCGCCCGGCGCATCGTCGAGGCCGCGGCCGCTGAGGGGTCCGGTGACTTCGTCGAACAGGTGTCGTGCGAGCTGCCTTTGCAGGCCATTGCCGGGCTGATGGGCGTGCCGCAGGAGGACCGCAAAAAACTCTTCCATTGGTCCAATGAGATGGTGGGTGACCAAGACCCCGAGTTCGCCAGCAACGATTCCATGACTGCGTCGGTCGAGCTGATCATGTACGGCATGCAGATGGCGGCAGACCGGGCCAAGAAACCGGGACAAGACCTCGTCACCAAGCTGATCGAAGCCGACATCGACAGTCACAAGCTCTCCGATGACGAGTTCGGCTTCTTCGTCATCCTGCTGGCGGTCGCCGGCAATGAGACCACTCGTAACTCCATCACCCAGGGCATGATGGCCTTCACCGACTTCCCTGATCAGTGGGAGCTCTACAAGCGGGAGCGTCCCGTTACCACCGCCGACGAGATCGTCAGGTGGGCCACCCCGGTCACCTCTTTCCAGCGCACCGCCCTGGAGGATTACGAGCTTTCCGGCGTGCAGATCAAGAAGGGGCAGCGGGTGGTGATGTTCTACCGCTCCGCCAACTTCGACGAGGACGTGTTCGACGATCCCTTCACCTTCAACATCCTGCGTAATCCGAACCCGCACGTCGGTTTTGGCGGCACCGGCGCTCACTACTGCATCGGCGCCAACCTGGCCCGGATGACCATCGACCTCATGTTCAATGCGATCGCCGATGTGATGCCCGACCTGGAATCGATTGGCAAACCGGAACGACTACGGTCCGGCTGGCTCAACGGAATCAAGCACTGGCAAGTCGACTACCACACGGCCGGGGCGGCGAAATGCCCTGTCGCGCATTAAGCTGAACCGATGCCGACGCATCGAGCTGTCCGGGTGCACTCCGGGGGTGGCCCCCTAGAGCTGGCCGACGTCGAAACACAGCCCCCCGGCCGCGACGAGGTACGTCTCGCGGTCACCGCCTGCGGGATATGCGGGACCGACCGCGAATTCGTGCAGGGCCACTTCCCGAACATGTCCTGGCCGCTGACCCCCGGGCATGAAATCGCCGGAACCATCGCCGAACTCGGCGCCGGGGTGGAAGGGTTCGCGGTCGGCGATCGTGTCGCCGTCGGATGGTTCGGCGGATGCTGCTACCACTGCGACCCGTGCCGCAAAGGCATGTTCATCCATTGCGCGAACGGCAAGGTGCCCAGCTGGCACTATCCGGGTGGCTATGCCGAATCGGTGACAGTACCGGTCAGCGCACTGGCCCGGATTCCATCCGAGCTCTCCGACGCGGAGGCCGCCCCGATGGGCTGTGCCGGCGTCACCACCTATAACGCGTTACGGCACACCAAAGCCCTACCCGGCGACCGGGTTGCCGTCCTCGGTGTCGGCGGTCTGGGCCATCTCGGCGTGCAGTTCGCGCGGGCGATGGGCTTCGAAACCATTGCGGTTGCCCGTGGCACCGCCAAGGCTGACGATGCCCGAAAACTCGGTGCCCATCACTACGTCGACTCGACCGGCGGCGACGTGGCCGAAGCATTACAGGCCCTGGGCGGGGTGGCCGTCGTCTTGGCCACGGCAGGCAACTCGGCGGCCATGGCCGACACGGTTGGCGGGTTGCTGCCGCGAGGTGAACTGATTACCATCGGTGTGACCGCCGACCCATTGCCGATCAGCCCCATGCAGCTCATCGCACCCGGGATCAGTGTGACGGGCCACCCATCAGGAACAGCGAAAGACATCGAAGACACAATGCATTTCGCCGTCGTCTCGGGCGTGCGGGCCTGGATCGAGGAGTTGCCGCTATCGCAAGCGGCTGACGGCTACGCAGCGCTGGAGCGTGGACGCGCACACTACCGCACCGTCCTCACCGTGTAATGACCGTCCGCTTATGACCGGCAGCTGGACACTCGACGCATCGAACGGTGAGCTCCTGCTTCGCACCGGCGTCCAAGGCAGGGCGGCCCGAATGGGTCATCGGCTCACCATCGCGATGACACGCTGGCAGGCCACCGTCGACTGGGCCGACTCCGAACCCGTCAGCGCGGAGCTCGTGGTCGAAGTCGATTCGTTCGAGGTCCTGCGCGGTGAGGGCGGTGTCAAAGGACTGTCCGGGCCGGAGAAAGCGTTGGTCAAGTCCAACGCGATGGGTTCGCTGGACGCCAAGCGCTACCCGGAAATCCGGTTCGCCACGCGGGTCATCACCAAGACCGGTGACGGATATCGCCTCACCGGCGAACTTCACATCCGCGGAAGGTCGCGCGAGCACGTAATCGACTTGCGCACAGAAGATCTCGGTGACTCATGGCAGATGTCGACTGAATCCACGGTCCGTCAATCCGACTACGGCATCAAGCCCTACTCACTGCTCATGGGCTCGGTCCGCGTCAGCGACGAGGTGGCCCTGTCTTTCACTGCGGTTCACGCCAAAGGCGGCTGATCTCCACTGCCGATGCGGGAGCTCTCCCCACCGCCGAGGGAAATCAGGGCTGCGGCTGGGTGGGGCGCTGCGGCCCCGAATCACCCGTTGCGTCACCGGCGTCGCCGGGTATGTGCTCGAGCACTCTGGTCAAGTAAGGCTGTCGGTTGTTGGGGTCGGGTTGCTGTTCGGCGGGGGCGATCTGCTCCTCCGGCGTTCCCGGCTCGGCGCCGGGTTCACCGCCGGGTGCCTTCGCCTGGGCGGCTGGCGGTGCGGCCGGGGCCGGGGCCACGGCAGGCGCGACCGCCTCGGCGACGTGAGGCGCCGGGGCATGCACCACATGCCGTGAGCCGGCGGGCTGGCTGTTCGGCGCAAGCTCAATGCCCACCGCAAGCGATAGCGACGAGACGAAGGTGATCACCCCGGCACCCAGCGCGGTCGCCGCACCGGCGTAGGGCAATCGGCGCGGCCGCGCAGGCGCTGCGGCGGGTTCGACGCGGTGGGCCGCCACCAGCTGCTCGTCGGTGAACTCAGTGCTTCGAGCCGCAGACAGCGCCGCGCCCCGGGCGATGGTCACCTGCGCCATCGTTTGCGCGAAAACCGGTACCGGCAGCGTCTTTTCGAGTTGCCAGGAGAACCCGTCGATGTCGCTGGGTGGGCCGACGACGACGACGCCGCCCGGTCGCCACCCATTGCGGTCGAACATGCCGGTCAGCCAGCTGGTCAGCCCATCGAAACCGCCGCGCACATGCTTGATCGCCGTCTGGGTTTCACCAGCCTGGGTGTCCACCATGACGACGGTCGTCCCGTCCTGTTCGACGATGCAGACCGCGGTCTGCTGGTAACCGACGACGGGCGCGATGGCCCGGGCCAGCGTCTCGACGGCATCGAGTAACCGGACCGGGACCACGTTGTCGAAGCCCGCGTCGGTCAGCGCTTCCAACAGCAGCGCGGCCTGCGCGGCCGCTTCGTCGCTCCAGGTCACTCCGATGACACGTAGATGGTGGTCGCTTGCGGCCGCCAGCACGTCGACCCGCAACACCTCGTCTATCACTTGCTCCGCAGTAGTCCCGGCACGTACCCCGCGGCCGGTGGGCAGCGCCAGCTCTCGATGGTCCAGGATGGTGCCCTCTGCGCCGTGTCCTTCCGCAAAAACCCACCCAACGGTGGTCGGCGTGACTGATAGCCCAAGTACCGCGTCCAAAATTCGTGCCCCAATCGGTCCCGCGCCTCCGACGCCCTCAGCTGGACCAACGCGCACCGAAAACCTGGCGCGGTGGTTCGTGAGAGCCGGAACAGACCGGGATAAGCATGGTCTTCATCGGCTTGCTTCGTGAGAGCCTACGCGGTCAGTGCAAGTTCGGCTGCGCCGGTTCAACCTCAGTAGAAAACCGGCGGGCGAAAAGCTGCACCGGCGGGTGAGTCGTCCAGGTGCATGCCGGGGTAATCAGCGCCGTCTACTCGAACGCAAATTATTAGGGCTGCGGGGCGGATAAACGGCGGCATTCCGGCATCGAGGGGCCGCCGCACCACGGGGCGACCGATGCCGCGCGGTTGGTCCGGCTGCGCAGCCGGTGAATCATCCCGCGATGTGCTTAGCGATGCTTTCTGCATTCGGCGCGGATACCCGACTTGCCGCCCCATAACCGGTCCGCTACCTGCTCTTTTTAGGCAGCGCACCGGTGGTGCAACCGGGATTGGCCAGGAACCGGCGTCAGCGCGGCGGCGCTGTTACCTCCACTGTGGAATTCGGACTTGAAAAGCGATACCGAACTGAGATGGGTTCGCGTCCCGATCGACATTTGACGTATTCACACGGTAAATTCCTGTCTGAGACCGCCATCACATACGACAAGGGGCAGGTATGACAGAAGTGAGCCAGAAGGTCCGGGCCTGGGGGCGCCGGCTTTTAGTCGGTGCAGCTGCGGCTGTCGCCTTACCGGGCCTGATCGGTCTTGCCGGCGGTGCGCCGACCGCGGGAGCGTTTTCGCGGCCGGGCCTGCCCGTCGAATATCTGCAAGTGCCGTCCGCGGGTATGGGTCGCAACATCAAGGTCCAATTCCAAAGCGGCGGTAACGGCTCACCTGCGGTTTACGTGCTCGACGGGCTGCGCGCTCAAGAAGACTACAACGGCTGGGACATCAACACCCCCGCATTCGAGTGGTACTACCAGTCGGGGCTGTCGATCGTCATGCCGGTCGGTGGGCAATCCAGCTTCTACGCCGACTGGTACGGTCCGGCGTGCGGTAAGGCCGGTTGTTCGACCTACAAGTGGGAAACGTTCCTGACCAGCGAGCTGCCGCAGTACCTGGCCTCTAACAGGAGCGTGAAGTCCACCGGCAGCGCCGCGGTCGGTATCTCGATGTCCGGCTCCTCAGCCCTCATCCTGGCCGCCTACCACCCGGCACAGTTCATCTACGCAGGCTCGCTGTCGGCCTTGATGGATCCGTCGTCGGGGATGGGTCCCAGCCTGGTCGGTCTCGCCATGGGTGATGCCGGCGGCTACAAGCCCGACGCCATGTGGGGTCCGTCCAGCGACCCGGCCTGGCAGCGCAACGACCCGACGGTTCAGATCCCGAAGCTGGTCGGCAACAACACCCGGCTCTGGATCTACTGCGGTAACGGCACACCGTCGGAGCTGGGTGGGGCCAACATGCCCGCTGAGTTCCTGGAGAACTTCGTGCGCAGCAGCAACCTGAAGTTCCAGGATGCCTACAACGCGGCCGGTGGCCACAACGCCGTGTTCAATTTCAATGCCAACGGGACGCACAGCTGGGAATACTGGGGAGCCCAGCTCAACGCGATGAAGCCGGACCTGCAGGGCAGCCTCGGCGCTTCTCACTGAACGCCCCGCCTGAGATCGCTACTGACGCTTGACGACAACGTTTGTCAAGCGCAGTAGCGGGTCCGGGTACTAACCCGTCGAACGGTCACCCCGCCCTTCGAAGTTGGTCGGTGAGATCGACCCACGACGTGGTGTCTTTGCGATGGTCATTCATGTTTCGGCACTGTCCATAGACCCGTAGGACGCCGAGGCTCGGGTCGTCGTCATGGCGGTAAATGATCACTGTGACGGCTTCCTTGGAGAACGTCTTGGCGAACGGGTGATTGTTGGGCGATAGCCCCTGGGTCCAACCGTGGTCGACGAGCATGGCCGCGACTGCCGGAAAGTAGGTATCGGCCTGTGCCGCGTCGGGCAATGCAAAGGTCAGGTAGATGGCGCCCTGATACGGCGGATCGTCCCGGTCTTTGCACGACATCAACATGTAGCCGGCCGATGACGTGTGCAGTCCGGTCAGAGTGACGATGTGTTTGGCCGACTCGACGACCTGCGCCTGCGATTGGTCGTCGCCTACCGGATTGGCCGGGTGGTCGAGGACATCCGAGGTTGTCGAATGAAGGCGATCCACCACGACGAACGCGCCGCCCAGCAGCAACGAAACCGCCAGCGCGGCGGCGATCAGCGCGCGAATCTGTTTCGAGCGCAACCGCTCTACTCGCTCGCCGGCAACCCGCTGCGGGCGGCGATCCTCAATAGTCGATGCCATCAAAACTCAGGCTAACTCCGCAGCCCGGCCATCCGCGCCAAACCGAGGCCGCAGACAGGCCACAATCATGGTCATGACCACCCGCACGCGACCGGGCCGGCGCCTGCGTTCGGTTTCACGTTGCGGTGCCGTGCTCGGCGGGCTCGCGGTGCTGGTCGCACCGCAGGCGCAAGCCGACAGCACGAGTGCACTGACCGACCTGGTCGACGCCGCTGCCCAGCGGTTACAGATCGCCGAGCCGGTGGCAGTTTTCAAGTGGAATACGCATGGCGCCATTGAGGACCCCGGCCGTGTGCAGCAAGAACTCGCCAAACTGGGTGCTGATGCCAGCGCCGATCACGTCGACCCTGATTACGTCACAAGGGTTTTCGGCGACCAGATCAACGCTACCGAAGCCATTGAGTACACCCGGTTCGGGGACTGGAAACTGAACCCCGAGGCGGTTCCGGCCGCCTCGCCGGACCTCGCGGCGTCGCGGTCAGCGATCGACTCCCTCAACCAAACGATGCTCAACCAGGTGATGGCCAACTGGGGCCTGTTGCATTCGCCGGCGTGCGCAGTGCAGCTCGATATCGCCAGGACGGATGTGGCACAGACTCGCCAGCTGGACGGTCTGTACCAGCGGGCCTTGTCGGTGGCAACTCGATCATATTGCCAGCAATAATTTAATTTTTTCTCACCAATTCCTAACACTCGAATTCGGCTGCCGACAAGGCGATTCCCGCAGATAGCAGGCATATCTCGCGGCATTTTCGAATAGGTAACGCGTTGGCCAGACCAGCCGAAATGCTGGGCATGAAAATTCTCTGCAAGCCTCTCGTCAAGTCCGTGGTGGTCGGGGGGTTCGTTGCAGCGTCGATGGCTTGGTTTACCGGTGCGGCCGGCGCCGCCCCTACGCCCAACTGGGATGCGATCGCGCAATGCGAGTCGGGGGGCAACTGGCACGCCAACACCGGAAATGGCGAATACGGTGGACTGCAATTCAAGCCAGGCACTTGGGCTCAATACGGTGGTGTCGGCAACCCTGCGGCGGCCTCGCGGGAGCAGCAAATCGCTGTGGCGAACCGGGTTTTCGCCGATCAGGGTGTGGAGCCGTGGCCGAAGTGCGGCGCCCAATCGGGCCTTCCGATCGCGTGGTACTCGCACCCGGCACAGGGAATCAAGGAAATCATCAACGGGCTCATTCAGGCGAGCGTCCCGCGCTGATGATTCAACCGGCGTCGTGGTCTATGACCGAACACGAAGGTGTGTTTGGATCAGGCCATGGAAGGTTCGGCGACTGTTCACATC
This sequence comes from Mycobacterium sp., assembly GCA_035505695.1. Lineage (GTDB taxonomy): Bacteria > Actinomycetota > Actinomycetes > Mycobacteriales > Mycobacteriaceae > Mycobacterium. Next base: position 11,375 of record DATJQO010000086.1, on the reverse strand, counting down.
GCGGCGCCCGCGGTCAAGATCTGGGATTTGATCGCAGATGTTCGCAACATCGGACGGTTCTCCCCGGAAGTATTTGAGGCCGAGTGGCTGGGCGGCGCAACCGGTCCAGCCCTCGGCGCCAAATTCCGTGGTCACGTCAGGCGCAACGAGATCGGACCGGTGTATTGGACGACGTGAAAGGTCACCGCATGCGAACCCGGCCGGGAATTCGGATTTGCGGTTCTGCTCGGTGATAGGGCCGTGAACAACTGGCACTACCGATTGGCGCCCAGCGGTGGCGGAACCGACGTGACCGAGTCTTTTCGGCTTAACCCCGCGCCGTGGCTCGGCGTGTACTGGTTGCTGGGCGGCTTCCTGCGCAAGCGCCGCAATGTCCGTGACATGACCAAGACGCTGAACCGCATCAAAGATGTGGTCGAGGCGGGTTGACGCAGGTGAAGTCGGTTTTCATCACCGGCGCGGGCAGCGGAATGGGCCGCGAGGGCGCAAAGCTCTTCCACGCCAACGGGTGGCGAGTGGGTGCCGTGGACCGCAACGGCGACGGCTTGGCGACGTTAGAAGCAGAACAGGGCGGCGACCGGCTGTGGACGCGTGCCGTTGACGTGACGGACAAGGCGGCCTTGGACAAGTGACTTTTGCGCCGGCAATACCGGCGGCGGGCTGGACATGATGTGGAACAACGCTGGCATCGGCGAATCCGGCTGGTTCGAGGATGTGCCTTATGAGGCCGCGATGCGGGCCGTCGACGTGAACTATAAAGCCGTGCTGACCGGCGCTTATGGTGCGTTGCCGTACCTCAAGAAGACACCCCCGGCAGCCTGATGTTCGCGACCTCGTCATCGGCGGCAACGTACGGCATGCCACGCATCGCCGTCTACTCGTCGACCAAGCATGCGGTCAAGGGATTGACCGAGGCGCTGAGCGTGGAGTGGCAGCGCCACGGGGTGCGGGTCGCCGACGTCTTACCCGGGCTGATCGACACCGCCATCCTCACCACGACGCCCAACCACTCCGACGACGGCGGTGCGCCGATGTCGGCCGAGGAACTCAAGGCCAGAGCGCCCAAGAAGGGCATGCTGCGGCTGATGCCCGCGACCAGCGCGCCCGAGGCGGCGTGGCAGGCTTACCACAACCCGAAGCGGTTGCACTGGTACGTGCCGAAGAGCATTCGGTTGATCGATCTGCTCAAGGGGCTGAGCCCGGAGTTCGTGCGCGGCCGCATCGCCAAATCCCTACCCGCGCTGATGCCGAAGCGGCAGTGAGGAGTTGCACTGGTGCGAAACCGTTTGCTCGCAGTCGCTTTCGTTTTGATGGCCGGCGCCGGCGCCGCGGGTTGCGCGCAGGCGCAGACGACGCCGCGCAAGCCCGCCCATCTGACCATTGACGGCGCCTCGCATACCACACGTCCGGCCGCGTGCAGCCAGGATCAGGCGTATCGGACCATCGACATCCGCGACCGCGACGGCGCGGTTGAAGCCGTAGTGCTGATCAGTGGCTACCGCGCCATTGCCCAATGGGTGAAAATCCGCAACATCGATGGGTTCACCGGCAGCTTCTGGGAAGGCGGAGTGGGAGACGCGAGCGCCGACGTCACCAACAACGCCTTCACCATCGCCGGCAGCGCCTACGGCATCAACAGCAACAATCCGAACAAGGTGGTGACGACCGACTTCAAGATCACCGCGGAATGCTGACCCCCCGATCCCGGCCTAGGCTGGTGACAACCACCTACCGTTTGGAGGGCCGGTGAAGGAACGATTGCACTGGTTTGCGATGCATGGGTTCATCCGGGGGGTCGCGGCCATCGGGGTCCGTCGAGGTGACTTGCATGCCAGGCTGATCGCCGATCCGACGGTGGCCGACGATCCGGTGCCGTTTTACGATCAGGTACGGAGCCGGGGCAAGCTGCTGAAAGGCCGCGTCGCTTACCTGACGGCCGACCACGCGCTCGCCCACGAGCTGCTGCGTTCCGATGACTTCCGGGTGCTGATCTTCGGATCGAACCTGCCGGCACCGATGCGGTGGCTGGAGCGCCACAGTCGCGATGATCTGCTGCATCCGCTTCGCGCACCATCGTTACTGGCCGTTGAGCCGCCCGACCACACCCGCTACCGCAAGACGGTGTCGGCGGTGTTCACTCCCCGGGCGGTCGCCGCGCTCCGGGATCGGGTCGAGCAGACCGCCGCCGATCTGTTGGATCAGCTGGCCGACGAATCCGGTGTCGTGGACATCGTTGGACGGTATTGCTCGCAGCTTCCCGTCGCGATCATCAGCGACATCCTCGGCGTGCCCGAACGCGACCGGCGCCGCGTCCTGGAGTTCGGCGAGCTGGCTGCGCCGAGCCTGGACATCGGATTGCCGTGGCGGCAGTATCGCAGCGTGCAGCAGGGTATTGCGGGATTCAATTCCTGGCTCAGTGAGCATTTGCGGCAATTGCGAGGAGCCCCAAGCGACAACTTGATGAGCCAGCTGATCCAGACCGCTGAAAGCGGCTCTGCGGAAACGTATCTCGACGAGACTGAGCTGCAGGCCATCGCTGGACTGGTGTTGGCCGCCGGATTTGAAACCACAGTCAACCTGTTGGGCAACGGGACCCGGATGCTGTTGGACGCTCTGGAGCAACTGGAAACTCTGCGCCGGCGCCCGGAGCTATGGCCCAATGCCGTGGAAGAGATCCTGCGGCTGGACTCCCCCGTGCAGCTGACCGCGCGGGAGGCGCTCCACGATGTCGAGCTGGCGGGCAGGCAGCTCGAACGAGGCGAGTTGGTGGTGGTGTATCTGGCCGCTGCCAACCGTGACCCCTCGGTGTTCCCCGACCCGCATCGCTTCGACATTCAACGCCCCAACGCGGGAAGGCATCTCGCGTTCTCCGGGGGCCGGCACTTCTGTCTGGGAGCCGCGCTGGCGCGTGCCGAGGGCGAAGTCGGGCTGCGAACGTTTTTCGACCGCTTCCCCGAAGTGCGTGCGGCAGGGGCCGGAAGCAGGCGGGATACGCGGGTGTTGCGTGGGTGGTCGTCACTGCCGGTGACCTTGGGGCCCGCGCGGTCCATGGCGGCGGTCGATAGCTAGGGGTCTGCACCGGGAGAACCTCTGCGCCACCGAAAGTTGTATAGCAGGACGATGATCGCCGCCGGCAAGGCGCCCGCCGCGAAAATGGCCAATTGCCAGACCCATCCAATTGCTTTACTGGGGAAGTCTTCACTGTGCGAGACCTGGCCGCCGGTGGGTGTGACGGCCACGCAACCGCGGGTCTTGGCCCACCAGTCGTTGCGCACCAGCCGGTAGCCGTGGCTGTCCACCCAGGTGTGACAACCCTGGCTGACAGCCCAGAAGCCATAAGCGATCGCCCCGCAAATCCCGGCCAAGAATGCGGTGGTCGCGATCGCGATCAGAATCTTCGTCCGCGGGTTCATCACGACTTCTTCCTCAAGCCCGGCCCGGTGTTGACACCCGTCCGGCAACCGAGTTTATTTGCCGCTATGACACAGGTTTCCACTACCGCGGTCGAGGATGTCGTGCTCGGCCTGTGGCAGGCGCTTTCGCGACGGGATTGGGAGGCGGTCAAGACGTTCCTGTCGGCGGATTGCCTCTATGTCGATATGCCGGTTCCGGCACTTGCCGCGCAGGGCCCGGATGACATCGTCAACCGCCTCAAAATGGGTCTCGAGCCGCTGGCCGGCTATGAGAACCACGACGGCGTGCTGGTGTCCAATGGCTCCGATGTCATGTACGAGCACTCCGAGACATGGACGTTCTCGACGGGCGAGCAAGGTGTGCTGCGATTCGTCACCGTGCACAAGGTCGTCGACGGCAAAATCACGCTCTGGAAAGACTATTGGGATATGAATAGCTTGGTCAGTTTCGCTCCCCCGAATCACTTCGAGGGCCTGGCGACTGGGGACACCAGCTGGATCTTCGACGCGACGGGCCTGGTCTGACGCAACATCGGCGCACCGTCGTGGGCAAACAGGCTGCCACATGACAGCACTAGATGACGCTGCCGCCGCCCTGGCCGCAAACGACATGGCACGGGTCGAAGCGATCGCCGGCGAGATCCTCGGAACGCAACCGGCGCATCCTGCGGCACTGCAGCTGCTGGCGGCCGCGCTGTTCGCGCAAGGAAGGGCGGCCGAGGCGCTGGCCGTCTACCAATCGGCGGTGGAATGGCTGCACGGCAACCTCGCGGTGACGCAAACGCCGTTCGGCCTGCATGTGTTGCAACGGCTGGGCTTGCGGCCCAGGGGCATTCTGGACATCGGTGCGTTCGAGGGGGCTTTCGCGCAGATCGCGCGCCATTTCTTCGCGCAGTCGCCGATACTCATGCTCGAAGCCCAACCGGGCAAGGACGCGAATCTCAAGGCGATCGCGGGGCAGCTGCCGCAGGTGGACTATCGGATCGTGCTGTTGGGCGCGGAAAACCGCTCGGATGTCGCATTTCATCGCGTGAATCCCGCGATCAATTCGTCGGGCTCGTCGCTCTATGAGGAGCAGACCAGCTATCCGCGCGACATGCTCTCGCTGCCCATGCGCAGGCTAGATGACGTCCTGGCCGAGATGCCCGGCCGCGAATTCGACTTGCTGAAGATCGATGTGCAGGGCGCCGAACTCGATGTGCTGCGCGGCGGCCCGCGGACGCTTGCGGGCATCGAAGCGATCTTCATGGAGCTGTCGCTGCTGGAATACAACAAAGGCGCGCCGCTGATTGGGGAGGCGATCAATTGGCTTGGCGAACAAGGCTTTGCGTTGTTCGACATGTTTCCGCTGGCACGCACTCCCCAGGGTGCGTTGCTGCAGGTGGACGGGATATTCCTGCGGCGTGACTCCGACCTGTGGCCCCAGGCGCCTTTCTTTTGAGCCGCCGCGCCGAATTCTGCAGCCTCCGGCGGGGAAGCCGCTTCAGCCGAGGCGATAGACGCGCGCGGCGTTCTCATGGGCGATGAGGTCCACTACTCGTATCGCGTCCGTCTCGCTCCAGTCGCCGCTGACCACGAACTCGCGCAGTACACGGTGAATACCTTTGCGCCACAGGGTAGCACCGAGGAAGTGCAGTTCTGCCGGGCCGAACCCGTCCGACGAGTAGAAGATCTTGTGGAACGGCGCCATCTCGAGCATGCGCGCAAGGAACGCCGGCGCTCGCGCGCCTAAATAGTTCACGCTCAAACCGCCGTCGAGGTAGACGTTGTTGAACGCCTGCGCCAGATATCCGGCCTCACGCTCATAGGGGTAGCAGTGCAACAAGACGACCGGGGTGTCTGCGGATCGTCGTAAAAAGTCGAGCAGCAGAAGCGGGTTGGCTTTGTGCAGATCGCAGTCCCGGTCGCCGAAGCCGACGTGGAATTGCAGCGGCTTACCCAGCCGCAGCGCCTGGTACAGCCCGAAACGCAACAGCACCCGATCCTGCAACCGGGTACCGCAGCGTTCACGCCAGCCGGCGGCGGCCTCCGCGACCTGCGCCGGCGACGGCTCGCTCAGATCGCCCTCGAACCCGCCCCGGTAGGCCAGAATTGACTTGGTGCCGACGGCCGTTGCCGCGCGCCGGTGCAGGATCTCCTCGAACGCGTTCGCGTAGTCGCCCGGCGCTTGGGCGGCCTCCTCGGCCACCTGCTCGAGTCGAACGACCTCGTGAGCGCGGTTGTGCGACAGTTCAGCCATCTCGGTTAGGCCGGCCACGTCGCCGTTGATTCCGGTGTCCACCACCCAGTCGCTCACCCGGGCGGCGGGCAGAAACAGGCGAGCCAGTTCCGTCTCGCTGAACTGACTGCGACGCTCCCAATACGACTGCGGGTCAACATGTTTGGGTAACCCAAGGATGGGGCCACAGTGGGCGCGTATGGCGAAGCCGAGTTGCGAATCAAAGCCGGAGCCCGCAATCGCTTCGGTGTTGGCCTCATTGAAAGTATCCTCGAACCGTTGTCGATCCCCCGCTGCCAGCCAGCAACCGTGCACGTGCTGGTCGATCAGCGCCACTTCGTCGATGTACTGGGCCAGGGCGTGAGCGTCAGACACCATGGCCGGCTCTGTCACAAGCTCCAAGCCATGCGGAACTTGTCCGCCAGTTGCCCAGGGTCAAGGTCGCCGTACCGTTCGTACTCCAGGCGGCGGACGGCGACCACCATGTCGACCGCGCGATCACCGAGAATGCTTCGCAGTAGCTTCGAATCATCCAGGGCGGCAATCGTTTCGGCCTGTGTCCTAGCCAACGGCAGGACACCGTCGCGCTCGCGATCGAAATCGGAGAGGGTCGCGGGGTCGACCGTGATCTCTGGCGGCAGTGCGGCCTGGCGCTTGATTCCGTCCAACGCCAGCCCCAGGATTGCCGCCGACGCCAGGTAGGGGTTCGCAGAGGGGTCGACAACTTTGACTTCCACATTCCCGCCGTATGGGCTGCCGCGTCCAGCCTTGATCAGCCGCACCGCGGCCTCCCGATTCTCGGTTCCCCAGCACGCGTAAGCGCCCGCCCAGTTACCGGGTCGCATCCGCAGACCGGACACGATCGATCCGCACAGCACGCCCTGCGCCTCGGGCAGCCCGCGAACTACACCGGCCACCGCACTCTCCCCCTCCGTAGCCATGCCCGCCGCACCTGTGCCGTCGGAGAACAGCGGCCCTTCCGGTGTGCTCAGTGAAAAATGCTGGTGCGCACCGGATCCCACGCCATCAGCAAAGGGTGCGGGTGACAGACTCACGCGGAGTCCGTGGCGGCGGGCGATGCGGGCGATGATGAGACGCGTCAGCACCAGCTGGTCGGCAGCGGCGACCGGAGGTTGGGGCGACAGGGAGATCTCAAACTGGTTGGCGCCGTACTCGGGGTGGAATTGCTCGATCGCGATGCCGGCTGCTGGAGCCAATCGGGTGACGTCGCGAACAAACGCCTCATGCTCGAGCACGCCGGCGAGGCCGTACTGCGCCCACAACGTCGACGGCAGCCGGCTGCCATCCGCGCCGACCAGCAGCAATTCGATTTCGTGCCCGATTGCCGCCTCGATGCCGGCTTCGGCGAGCCTGGCTTCGATCCGGCTGAGCGTTCCCCGGCCGCACGCGGGGACCGGCGTGCCGTCCTGCTCGAAGAAAGCGGCGGGCGCCCAGGCCATCCCGTCACCGACGACGCGTAGCCCCGAGAGGTCGATGCGCACACGCTGATCGCCGATCACGCCGATGCCGCGGGTGAAGGCGATGCCGGTCTGGTCGATGGCGAAGGCATGCCACGACGGACTGGCACCCAGGCCGGGGTCTGCGAACGCGTTGGTCCGCCGGATGGGAACCGTCTTGGCCAGGGTGAGTCCGGCGGCGTTCACGACCGTGCCGACGACGATGTCGACGCCCTCGGCTTCCAGTTGGGCGATCGCGGCGGCGGCAAGCGGTGTGCCGGTCATGACAGCCATTGTGCGGGCTGACGCGCCTTGCCTCGGTACCGGTGCGGTCGTTGGCCCGTGCTGGCGGCTATGCCCGACTGGGCAAGGTCAGCCTGCAGGCCTGCCCTATATCGAGCGTTCGCAATACGCGTCCCATGCCGATCCACAATGCGCAGGACAAGGCCAGGTCGGCGAGCAACTCGTCGGGGAAGTGTTCAGTGCAGCGGCTCCAGAAGTCTTCGTCGTCGCGCAGGACCGTGTGCTCGGTGGCGAACCGGTGCGCGAACTCGGCCGCTAGCCGCTCTTGTTCGCTGTAGCCCGGCCAGGTGCGCCACTCCAGGGCGTGGTCATACAGCTCTTCGTCAACACCTTCGGCGGGTCCGTCGGCGTCACGGGTGTTGACGCAAACGATGCATTCGTTGTGGTGGGCGATCACCGTTCGCGCGAGCTCACGCGTGCGCAGCGCCAGTCGGTTCTTGGAGTAGACCGCCTGGCTGAAGCCGGCGAGCGCGCTGCCGAGGTCAGGAGACTTCGAAAACCAGCCGGCCAGGTCGTCGTCAGCAAATGTTCCGATTCGGCTCATGGCGTGATGGTACGCCCGCCTTAGGGATTTCCGGCGTTAAGTCTTAACGTATAGCTTCAGCAATTGGCTGCGCGATCGCCATGGTTGGCTGGTCCTCGTGCCAATCCCGTTGCGCCAGAACGCGATGAGCGATCCGTTCGAGCGCGGCCCCCACCTGGCGACGGTCCGGTCGGCCCTCGAAGCCGGGCCAGCGGGCGAGTTTGTCGACCAGCCACGCCAACAGCAGCGAGTACACGTAGTCGACCTGTTGGGCGCCGGCGGGCGTCAGTCGCAGTTCGTCCCCGTCGCCATGCACGTAACCGGTTGCCATCAAGCGGGAAAAGGTAGGCTCTAGAACTTCAAAAGGTATCCGCAAATAGTTGGCGATGTCGGTGAGCCGGACTGTCCCGTACATCTGGGAGTAACGGTTGATGCGGAGGACTCCCCACAAGCCTGCAACGTCGAGCCGGCAATCGGGTCGCATGGCAATGCTGCGCAGCCGCATGCCGGGCTCGCCGCGCAGCATACGCGCGATGGCGTTTTCCAGCATTTGTTCCGGGGTCTCGTTGGTCGGCATCCCGAACGCATCGCCGAGATCGATTGTGCTGTCGTGGATATCCCTCAGTGGGACTTCGCGCAGCAGTAAAGCCAGCACCGAACCGACCAGAGCGACGGGTGCCGCCCAAAGGAATACCTGGGTGAGCGACTCGGAATAGGCCGCCACGATCGGCGCCGCAACATTGTGCGGCTGCCGGTGCAGGGCCTCAGGAGAACCGACCGCGCTCGGCGGCGCGCCGCTCGCCGCCAGCGCCGCACCCATTCTGTGGTTGAGGAAGTTCACGAACAGCGAGCCGAATATCGCTGCGCCAAAAGAGCTTCCGATGGTGCGAAAGAACGTCACACTAGAAGTGGCGACACCGAGGTCTTCGAAGCTCGACGTGTTTTGCACCATGAGAATCAGGACCTGCATTGACAATCCAATGCCGGCACCCAGCAGGAACAGGTAGAGCGACTGGATTAAGGCCGACGTGGACGGCTCCATGCGCCACATGAGGAAAAACGCCAGGGCCATCAGCGCGGTGCCGGCCACCGGAAAGATCTTGTACCGGCCGGTGCGACCGACGATGGTGCCGCTGCCGGTTGACGTGACCAACATCCCGATCACCATGGGCAGCGTGCGCAGACCTGACGTGGTTGCCGAGACACCATCCACGTACTGCATGTATGTCGGCAGGAACGTCATCGCGCCTAGCATCGCGAAGCCCACCACGAAGGACAGCACACAGCACACGGTGAAAACGGGACTATTGAACAACCGGATCGGCAGGATGGGCTCGACGGCACGGCGTTCCACCGCCACGAACACGGCGAGCGCCGCCGCGGCGCCGACGAACAAGCCGATAATCGTCGCCGAACTCCATGGGTAAAGGGTGCCGCCCCAGCTGGTCGCGAGCGTCAGCCCGGCGGCACCAAGGCCGACGAACGTTATCCCGGCATAATCGATGCGAGGCTTGGTGGGCGCTGCCAATGCCGGGATGGCCGCGGCGGCCACGAAGATAACCACTACCGAGATCGGCACGTTGATCCAAAAGGCCCACCGCCACGTCAGGTAGTCGGTGAAGTAGCCACCCAGCAACGGACCGATCACCGTGGTGACGCCGAAGACCGCGCCCAGCATGCCCTGATACCGACCCCGTTGCCGCAGCGGGACCACCTGACCGATCAGCGCGCTGGCGGTGACCGTGATCCCGCCGCCGCCGATGCCCTGCAAGGCGCGGGATCCCACCAGCATGGCCATCGACTGGGCAAGTCCGCACGACACCGATCCGACGACAAAGAACACACGGCGGCCTGGAACACCCGTTTGCGGCCGAAGAGATCACCGAGCTTGCCGACCAGCGCCGTGACGATCGTGGAAGCGAGCAGATAGCTGATGACGACCCAGGATTGGTGACCGGCGTCGCCCAGGTCGGCCACGATGGTCGGCAGCGCGGTGGCGACGATCGTCTGGTCTAACGCCGCAAGCAGCATTCCGAGCACAACCGCAACGAAGATGAGGTTGCGTCGCTACGGGCTGATCGCCTCGCTGTTGGCAGCGCGATCCGCAACCGGGGTGGCCCCGCTCGCCACTGCTCGTGAGCTCTTCATGCCTGCCTTCTCGTCGACATCCGTCGCTAAGAGTGCCCACGGTTACCCAACGGCAATCCATTCGCTGCCCGAACGCCCGGATGGGCAAAGAACAACCGCTGTCTTCAGCGGTTGTTACGGCGACGGCACGGTCGACGAGCCGAGCTTGGGATCAGCTCGGGGGGCGGGAGACGCATTGCGCCGAGTACAGTTCGAGGCCCAGCTTGTCCATCAGCTCGAGCTGCGTCTCCAAGTAGTCGATGTGCTTTTCCTCGTCGGCCACGATCTTCTCCAGCAGTATGGCGCTGGTGCTGTCCTGCTTCTCCCGGCACATGATGATGCCGGGCTTCAGCCGATTCATTACCTCATACTCGATCGCCAGGTCGGCCTCGAACTGTTCACGCAGGGTCTGGCCGACCCGCAGCGACCCGATGCGCTGGTAGTTCGGCAGGCCGTCGAGCAACAGGATGCGGTCGGTGATTTCCTCGGCGTGCCGCATCTCATCGAACGACTCCGCTCGCGTATGTTCGGCCAGCTCGGTGAAGCCCCAGTTCTCTTGCATCTTCGAATGCAGAAAGTACTGGTTGATAGCGGTAAGTTCGCTGGTCAGCTGCTCGTTGAGCAGGCGCAAAACGTCCGGATCACCTTGCATGATCACTCCTCGTGAAGGCCGTTATCTCTACCCCCGCAAAGTGCGCTGGGTTGTTGCACCCGGTTCTGGGCCGTAGCAGCGACTTTGCCATGCCGGCTGGGAATCTTCCAGCAAGGTATGGCTGGGCTCAGCGTGTGTCGTGCCGGTGGATTCGACGGAGTTTGCTACTCGGTTAGGTTAGACTCCGCTAATCGACTTAGGTTAGACTCCGCTAATATGCGGACTGTTTGTGCGGCGCATTGGCCTGGGTCCCCGGTAACCGGGGAAGCCTTGAGGCGTGCCCGGTTGCGGTCGCTCGGCCTCGCCGGCCGCCAAGGGGACTTTTCCCGCCCCCCGGGGGTGTGCTGATGTACGTATGCCTGTGTGTGGGGGCCACCAGTCACACCGTCTCCGAGGTCGTGGCGCAGGGTGCGTCCACCTCCAGGGAGGTTGCCGCCGCATGCGGGGCCGGCGGCGACTGCGGGCGCTGCAGGCACACGCTGCGGGCCATCATCGCCGCCTCACGCAAACTTGAGCCTGCACAGTCGCGTTAGCGAAAGCTCTCTAGGAGGGCGCTGAAGAAGGCGGTTCTGGGACTGGCCGCCCGCACGGGCCAGGGCGCGAGATGCGGTGTGCGGGCGCACGCGAAGGCGGATGTTGGCGGGAAGCCTTGTCCCGGATGGTGACAGGCCGCCTGGGTGGG
>DATJQO010000085.1:0-60098 GCA_035505695.1 Mycobacterium sp. | reverse complement strand
GACGTTCACGTCCGAACCGTTGACGGATTCGTCCAATACCCCAGCGCATTCAGCGTTTCCGTCAAGGACGGGATCCTGACGGTACAGGTCGGGGAAGACGCAGAGCATTCGGACAACATTCACTTCAGCCCCAACTATTGGTGTCAGTACGTAGTGGACCCTTACGACGACGATCCGCTGAACCTGGAGCTCGATGAGTTCGACGACGAGGGCGACGAAGGGCAAGAGGACGAATAGGGCCGATCTCAGGGTTTCGCAGGCGCCGAGACAGGGCATGATTTCCCCCAGCGGCGACGCCGCCGGGCGCCGGCTGCTAGCTAAACTGCGGTGAGACGCACCTTGGGCTGGTCATGCGACCGCTACCGAACAGCGAGGAGGAGGTCATGGCGGCAAGAGTCATGGCGCTGATGGTCGTCGCCGTCGCGTTGGCTGCGCCAGCCTATGCGGACGGCACTGACGATGCATTCATAGCCAACCTCAATACGTCCGGCATGAATTATGGCGCGCCCGAGAGAGCAATTCAGGTGGCCAAAACGGTAGTCTGCGGCACTCTGAGCGATAACCCCAACACCAGCAACGCGGATCTAATCGCCAAGGTCGCCAACGCCACAAACTGGCCAACGATGAATGCTGCCTACTTCACCGGAGCTGCCATCCAGGCCTACTGTCCCCGGTACGGCGCCAAGACTTCGCCGAAACCGGGAGTGCAACGAGCGTAACAGCGAAAGGCCGCACCGCAGGCGAGCGGAGTCATCTTCGCACCCCGCGCAACCCAAATGCGCAGGCGTCACCGGCGAGCATCAAAAGATTTGCGATCGTTTGGCCTGTCACTGCCTTGAATAGTGGCTCGAAAAGCCGACTATTAAGCTTTGCATAATGTGCTTTTTCCCCGCTCTCTCTATTGTTCCTGTTCATGCCGGTTCGAACCGACGGCATCGTGAACGTCAAGAACTAAGGAGCGGATCAAATGCCCTCACCTCGCTGGCTGGCTACCCTGACCATCCCTGTTATGGCTGGCGCCGCACTATTGACTGGCGCCACGGTTGCGAACGCCGATGCCTTAGACGACGCCTACCTCGCGCAATTGCGCACCCTCGGCTTCAGTTGGCCGCCGGACCACGACAACGCCCTCATCGCCATGGGGCGCCTGATCTGCGACGACCTGGGGTGGGGTTGGACATACGACCAGATTGCCCAACAGATCCACGCCACGCTGGACCCCAGAAACGTCACGTTTGGAGAGGTCGGATCCATGGTGGCACTGGCGCATTCGACCTATTGCCCCACCCAACGCTGCTGGGCCCCGCATTGCTGACCGAGCCGTCACCGCATTGATGTCAGGCGGTGCGATACGAAAGACTCACTGGGGGGTAACCAGCCGTAGCCTCAAGAGTCGAGGCAATCGATTGGAAGTGACCATAGTGAGCCGTAACGGGGTAGGCGCTGATCGGCCAGCCGCCGCGAGTGTCCGCGCGATGCGTCGTACCGTTCCGCTGGTCCTCGGCACAATCATGCTGGCACTCGCCGGCTGCACGGCGCCGAGGCCGTCAGCGGCGGTAAGCGCTTCACCGGCAACGACATTCGTCGCCACACCGCTCGCGTCGAGAACGCTGGCCGCGGCGCCGAGGCTGCCCGAGGGCGCCCAGCCACAGCTGGCGTCAGACCCCGCACAGCTGGCCAACGACCTGGTGGCCGACGAGCGTACGCTGCGTGACCCATCGGCACCGGAGCCGGCGCTGGTGTCGGCGGCGCATCGCGAGCAGGCCGCTTACCGGGCTATCGGGCGGCATCCCGAATGGGATGCCGCCATTCGACCGCGAATCCCGCCGGAACTCGTCGACGTCTTCGACCGCAACGTCGACGCGCGTCGACAGCTGCAGGCGATGGCACAGGTGCGCGACACCCTGCCGGCGTGGCGTATCGATCCTCCCGTTCCCGCCGACCAGCTGATGAGCTACTACCACGCGGCGGAGGCGGAGTCCGGCGTCGGCTGGAATTACCTGGCCGCGATCAACCTGGTAGAGACCCGTTTCGGCAGCATCAACGGCGTGAGCACCGCCGGCGCGGAAGGGCCGATGCAGTTCTTGCCATCGACGTTCGCCACCTACGGTCAAGGCGGCGACGTCAACTCGCCTCATGACAGCATCATGGCGGCGGGGCGTTACCTCGCCGCCAACGGCTTCGCTAGCGACCGGGACCACGCAATCTACGGGTACAACCACTCGCATCAGTACGTCCAGGCGGTCGACCAATATGCCGCCCTGATCGGAGCCGACCCCGCCGCGTTCGCCACCTTCTACCGTTGGGACGTCTATTACGTCACGACCGCCGGCGACGTATTGCTCCCGATCGGTTACGCCGAAACCTCTCCAATCCCGGTCGGCGACTACCTCGCGAGCCACCCGCAGTAACTCCCCGCCGCGAAAGCACCGCGTGCCCTCAGCGCGCAATCAGTGATACTTCAAAGCGATGTCCTGAAGGTGGGAGCGCATCGCTTGGCCGGTGGCTCTCTCCAGCTTGATGCCCAGTTCGCCGGCAAGGTTTACGAAGCCCATCAGCAACATGATTTCTCCATCGGGCTCGTTGACGACGTTCTCAACGAGCCGGCTCCAGGTGAATTCATAGCCGCTGTCGGACGTCCAGGCCGTCATCACGTCAATGGCTCGGCGAACGTTTTCTCTGACATCCATTCCCTTCAGCCTGCCATGGACGTGCTCTAGCAGCATTCCGGCGCTAGGACCGTCCGTCAGTACAGTGGCACCCAGACACCGAAGAACCAATATCCCCAGCCCCCGTATTGCCAGTTGAAAACGGGGACGACGGTGAAGGTGTCGTAGTTGAAGGGGCCGAAATCGGCGCGCGCCAAGGCGACGTCGCGCGCCGGCCCGCCCCACGGCCGGTTCCAGCCGCCGGGAGGCGGCGGACCGTCCCACCCGCCGGGAGGCGGCGGGCCTTCCCAGTGTGGTGGCGGGTGGCCGGGAGCCGGGCCGTCGTTCCAGCCGAGGCCTCGCTCCCGCGGGGGTGGCGGCGCGCCGTGGCCAACGACGCTGAAGCCACCGTCCAGGCCCGTCGGTCCGCCCACTTCCGCGTTACCGCTTGCATAAACACCCCGCGGCGGGATGTAGGCCTGGTGCGGCGGCTGGGTGCTCGGCGGATTCAGGGCCTGCCTGTTCTGCGGCGGTGGACTGTTCTCTCCGCCGTGCTGCGGGTAGTTCTGACCGCCCTGCTGGGGGTTTTGACCCTGCTGCGGGTTTTGGCCCTGCTGCGGGTAATTCTGTCCACCCTGCTGTGAGCTTCCCCCGTGTTCGCCCGGCGGCGGATTGTTCTGTCCACCTTGCGGCGGATTGTCCTGCCCGCCTTGCGGCGGGCTCTGTCCATGCCGCCCGGGCTGTCCACCACCACCACCGCTGGGGCCGCCCTGCTGCCCGCCCGGCGCGCCGGGGTTGCCGCCGCCCGACCCTCGGGAGCCGCCCGGGTTACCGCCGCCCCCGCCGCCCCCGCCGCCATCGCCGTGGCAGTTCGGACATGGCGCCGGGTCAAGTGGAGCGGAATACGCGGAACCTGCGTTCAGCGTCGCCGCGGAGATGCCAAGGGCCGCCGCGACAGCGGCCGCACCGACAACACGTTTCATAGACATAGCTGCGTCCCCCTCGTGTCGGTCGCCTGCACTACGGGCAGGTGACGTCCATCTCGAATGACTTGGTCACCTGCTGCGGTTGCTGCGGGTTGTTCATGTCGACACCGGTTGCGGTGCCCTTGAGTGCATAAGATTTGCCGTTTACCGCAGCTCCGGCATTGCCGCCTTGATTCGGGGCGGCGTCGGAAAAACCAAGCACTACGCCATTGACGCTGCCCAAGCCGACCGAGTGGACGATGGGCGGGTTGGCGTTGCTCACCACCGCGCCGACCCCCGAGTCGGGTCCCCGATGCCGATAGTGGTGTTGTCACCCGACGGATTGCATGTCACCTGGCCGCTGACGTTCTGCTTTTGACCGTCCACGATGACCTGCGTGCCGGCCCCCGACGGTGCCGACGACGAGCCGGATGATCCGGTAGTTGACTTGTTGCTCGAACAGCCGGAGCAGGCCACGGCCACCACGGCCACGCCGGCGACGCCGATCATGATCCCACGCTGCATTACCGCTCCCCCTCGTCTCGCTTTCCCCCGCCTCGTCGTCCTTACCCCGCCGACACCGCCGGCTTCGGCCTTCTCGCGGGCGGACGCGTTCAAGACCGGCCAGGTGTGTACCTGGCGCCCGGGGGTGACAAACGCTCGATTACAGGCGGCCCGCGTCGGCGATCGTCGGCAGGTGAGTTCGCTGTCAGGGGAGAACGCGCAATCCCCACTTGCTGAGCAGGGGGTCCACGAGCACAAAGTAGGTGGTGTGGTCGTCACCCTCGGGCGAGGACATCAACAGACCAACCGCGCTGACGGTGTGGTCCGGATTGAGCACGTAACCGGGACTACCGCTGTCACCGTTCAGGCTGTGCACACTGGCTTCGACCACGTCACCGTCGATGCCGGTGACTTTGCCGCAAGTCTCACCGGTGACCGCGCCGAACTTGCAGAACGGCATGCCTACCTGGCTCCCAGACGCTCGGGTCGAGGCGGATGATCGCGGCGTCCCTGTTGTCGCCTTCCTGTTCTCTCGCGGAAATCTTGCCCAGTGGAACGTTGTCGCCGTACGTCCATTGCGAACCGTCGTTGGCGTCGCAGTGCTCACTGGTCATCAGGTAGTAGCCGCCATCGCTGCCCTGGGCCGCGAATCCTGTTGTGCACCTGGCGTTTTCATCGTCTACTTCGATGCCCGGCGCGGGGCCGGCGCTGCCAGCGCAGGGTTCGCCCACGCCGTCGCGGCCATGACCACGCCGCCAAGCACGCCCAAAGCCCGCAACCAAGGTGTCGCCACGCCACCGCTCCCTCTTGTCCGGGCAGCATGGTAGCAGCGCGAACGACCATTGAGTCGGCAAGTGAAAACTCAACGCGTGCCGCTACACCCTCGTTCTTGTGCTTTGGCTGCGCAGAACAATCGTGCCGACTATCACGCCGAAGATAAATCCGCCCACGTGCGCGAAGAACGCGACACCGCTGCCACCGGACTTGCCGGATACCAGCGCGTAGTTGCCCTCGAAGAACTGGTACAAGAACCAGCCGCCGAGGTAGATCCACGCCGGAATGTCGACCGGGAACCACAATAGGAAAGTGCGGATGCGCGCGTCAGGGAAGAAGACGAAGTAGACGCCCAGCACCGCAGCGATGGCCCCGCTGGCGCCCAGCGTTGGTACTTGCGCGTCTGATGCCGAGCCGAAGAGCAGAGTCATCGCGGTCTGCGTCATCGTGGCTGCGAATCCGCCGGCGAAGTACAACGCCAGATACCCGATTCGCCCGAGAGCGTTCTCCACGTTCTTGCCGAAGATGGCCAGGAACAGCATGTTGCCCAGAATGTGATCCCAGCCGGCGTGTAAGAACATGGCCGTAATCCAGGCGACACCCCACGGTTCTGATGTGGCGCAAGCGTTTTCAACGCTGCAGGGATAAAACGACGCGTGCAGGACGGCTTGCTCGCCGTTGGGCAACTCGTAGAACAAAAAGACGGCGAAATTGGCCACGATCAGTAAGACATTGACAATCGGGAACCGGCGGGCCGGAATGTTGTCACCAAGGGGGATCATGGAAGCCGCTTCCCGCGGCGGCAGCCGGTCACAATCGCTGCGGCAGTGCGCTTAGCATTGCGCGCCCTCCAGTGTGGTGAGCTCCCAGTTGAGCCACGCTGTAGCATAGCGGATCTGCTTTTTTGCTTCATCGATCTTTTCCGGCTTCAGGCCCAGCCGGTCGATGATCTGCTCGGCTACGTGGGCGGGGTGATCGGATAGCCCTTCGGCTCCGCAGCTACAGGATGCCCCGGAGCCGGCAACGTGACGGGCTGCGCGGTGATCCGCGATGATATCGCGAATGGTCCCGCTCAAATTGGTCATGGCACGCCTCCTTCCAGAAAGCTTGCGGCCCAACGTATTGGCCGTATGACGTGGAGTTCTGAAAGAATCGGCGCCTCACGCCCACACGTTGGTTGGTCGCCCTCTGTTCTACCTTGCGGCGGTTGCCAGCCGCTCGACGCCGTGCTCGGCCTTGTGAACGGTGCTGCGCGCCCGGAATGCCCAGATGATCTGAACCAATCCGATGACGACGAGCCATGCCCCGGTGACGATCGCGAGCACGTAGATGGAATCAAACGGCCAGGCAAGAACGATCACGCCGGCAATCAACGTGATGACTCCCAGGAAGACATGCCAACCGCGCTCCGGCAGTTCGGGATAGCTAATCGCCACTGCTACCTCGGCCATACCCTGGAAGATGAAAGCGACTCCGATCCAAACCGCCAATAACAAGACTGCGTAACCCCCGCCGAAATGGCGGAATGCCAGCACACCCAACACCACCGACAGTGCCCCGCTGATAAACAACAGCACACGGTTGCCGGCCGACACATCAAGTGTCAGCGCGAAGATAACTTGTGCGATGCCCGACACGATGAGGTAGGCACCGAACAGCACCGCGGCGACCAGGACAGATTTTTCCGGCCAGACCAACACCACAACACCCAGGATTAGGGCGATGAATCCGGACGCCAGCACCGTTCGCCAGAGGTCGCGAACCATCTTCGGGGTTTGCACGGTAGTAGTCATGGTTTTAAGCTCCTCGTCGCCAGTTTTTCGGCCTCGGCGCGGGCTAGTTCTGCCCGCACGGTGGCCCACTCCGCCGCGTCGAGGCAATAGCTGGCCAGGGTGACGGCCAGAGCGGCGTCTTCGTCGGCGTTCGTCGCTGCTCGCTCCGCATTCTTCTGTGCGTGTTCGGTTTGGCGTTGCTCGAAATCGGAACGCATCGCGGTGATCTGTCGTTCGATCGCGCCTTTGGTCTCCGACCACCAGCTCAGGGCGGCTTCCTTGGCCTCGGATGTGGTTTTCTTGAGCTCCTCGACTTCGTGATCGATGGCGGTCTCGAGTTCTCGGCGTCGCTCTTGCAGTGCAGCTTCATTCCGCTCCTTGACCGCGGTGGCCGAATCCTCGAGCCTTCTTACCCGAGCGGCAAGCTCCATTAGCGCCTCCGACGGCGGTTTCATCACCGACTCTCCTCCCGTATTCAACACTCCCGACACCGGAAAGAATGCGCTTCGCCCAACCGCGGACCTAGGGCACAAAGTCCTCATAACCTCATGCCGATCGCCAATAGTCGTTCGGGCACAAACACCCTGTTGCAACGAATTCCGGCAGCGAAACATCGACCCGTGGTCAGCCTCGCGTGTCTTACGACCTCATGCGTCGGTGAGACGTCACGCTGTAAAGTTGCCGGGCAAGAACTTGGCCGGGTCCGGCTGATGAATGGGGACACCGCAAGTGGTTGACAGCGCAGCAGGCCGGGAGCCGACCCACCACCTCGCCGATCGGGGTCATCATCACTTGGTAGGCCGGCCTCATAGCGACGACGAAGGGGCGATCGTCGAGGCCGAACAGCGCGCGGCTGCGTTGCGTTCCGAGGAGCATCGCTTCGGCCGACGCGGGGAGCGGTTCAACCGCCGTTCTCCGTTTGTGTTGGGGCTGACGGCGTCCGCCGGCGTTGCCGTGACATACGGCGCGGTGCTCGTCCTACAGTCCATGTCATCGGTTTTGGTGCTGATCGGTGTGGCGATGTTTTTCGCGCTTGGACTCGAAACCGCTGTCTCCTGGCTGGTCAATCACCGGGTGCCACGGTGGGCGGCAGTCACCATGGTGGTCACCGTCGTGTTCATCGTCATTGTCGGGACACTGGCGGCAACCATTCCGCCACTCGTGCAGGAGGCACGACAATTCGTCGAGCAACTGCCGCATTATCTACAGCTCGCCCAAGACCGCTCCTCGGTCATCGGAAGGATCAACGAGCGCCTCCACTTGCAACAGCGAATCACCGAATTGATCAATGGGTCTGGCCGTTTCACCGTCAATGGGATCGTCCGAACCGGCTCGGAGGTGTTCGGGGTCATGTCCCACGTGGGCATCGTGGCCATGCTCACCGTGTATTTCCTCGCCGATATGCGCCGCATTCGCGCCGGCTTTTACCGTCTGATGCCCAACTCTCGACGGCCGCGGGCCATCCTGATCGGCGACGAAGTAGTGGCCAAATTTGGTGCCTACCTCCTTGGCAACGCGCTGACGTCGGTCATCGCGGGGCTGGCCACCTTTGTCTGGTGCGCCGTCTTCCATGTCCCGTACGCGGTCCTGCTCGGTGTAGTCGTGGCGGTGTTGGACCTGTTCCCCTATGGCTCCACCGTGGGTGGATTCGTCGTCGCCGCGGTTGCGCTCAGCGTCTCGATCCCGGTCAGCATCGCGACCGTCGTCTTCTATATGGGGTTCCGGCTGGGCGAGGACTATCTTTTGACACCCAGGATTGTTGGGCGGGCGGTGCGGGTGCCGGCCGGCGTCACCGTGGTCGCTGTGCTGCTCGGCGCGGCGTGGTTGGGCGTTGTCGGAGCGTTGGTTGCGATCCCACTCGCAGCGGCCGTGCAGCTGCTGATTCAGGAAATACTTTACCCCGCGCTGGACGAAGCATGATTACACAAATTACATTGTGCAACAACATAATCAGAACCTGGAAGGCTGCTTCAGCCTCGTCACCGCGCCGCGGGTACCGCTTGATGCTGCTGAGTTGCTTGGCTGCTGCCCAGGTCGAGCGCGATGTCGATCAGCATGTCTTCCTGCCCGCCCACCATTCCGCGCCGGCCGGCCTCGACCAGAAGCGTGCGAGCGTCGACGCCGAACCGCTCGGCCGCCGCCTCGGCATGGCGTAGAAAGCTCGAGTACACGCCCGCGTAGCCCAGAGTGAGGGTCTCGCGATCGACCCGCACGGGGCGTTCCTGCAGGGGCCGGACGAGGTCGTCGGCGGCGTCTTCCAGCGCATTGAGGTCGCATCCGTGCTGCCAGCCCATCCGGGTGGCCGCCGCGATGAAGACCTCCAGGGGCGCGTTGCCCGCGCCGGCGCCCATCCCGGCCAGGGAGGCGTCGACGCGCCGACATCCGTGCTCGACGGCGACCATTGAGTTGGCCACGCCCAGCGACAGGTTGTGGTGCGCGTGAATGCCCAACTCCGTTGCCGCATCCAGGTTTTGGCGCAGCCCGTCGACACGCTCGGTGACGTCACGCATGGTCATGGCGCCGCCGGAGTCGACGACGTACACACAGCCGGCGCCGTAGCCCTCCATCAACTTGGCCTGCTCGGCAAGGTGCTGCGGAGTCGTCATGTGGCTCATCATCAGGAAGCCGACGGTGTCCATGCCCAACTCGCGGGCGGCGGCGATGTGATGCGCCGATATGTCGGCCTCGGTGCAGTGGGTGGCGACGCGGACCACGGTCACGCCGGCGCGGTGCGCTGCCTTCAAGTCCCGGATAGTGCCGATGCCCGGCAGCACCAGGGTGGCGATCTTCGCGTGGCGGACCACACCGGCGACCGCCTCGATCCATTCCAGATCGGTGTGCGCGCCGAACCCGTAAACGCAGCTGGAACCACCCAACCCGTCGCCGTGAGCGACCTCGATCGAATCGACGCCCGCGCCGTCCAGCGCCGCGGCGATGTCGGTGGCCTGGCGCAGGGTGTATTGATGGCGCACCGCATGCATTCCGTCACGCAAGGTGACGTCGCTGATATACAACCGCTCGGTCATGGTCATACTCCTACATTTCTCATCGAATGGGCGGCGATGCGTTCGGCGGTGGCCAGTGCCGCGGAGGTCATGATGTCAAGGTTGCCGGCGTAGGCGGGCAGGTAATCGGCGGCGCCGGTGACTTGCAGCAGAGTGGTGATTCGGGTGCCGATGAATTTTCCTGTTTCGGGGATGTGCAGGGGGTTGTCGAAGCCGAAGGTCTCGAACTGCACCGGTTGCTTGAGCCGGTATCCCGGCACGTACTGTTGCACCCGCTCAATCATTTTCGCGATGGACGCCTCGATCGCCGCGGGGTCGCAGTCTCCCTCAACTAGGCAATACACGGTGTTGCGCATGAGAATCGGCGGATCCGCTGGGTTGAGGACGATCACGGCTCTGCTTCGCTGTGCTCCGCCAACGACTTTGAGTGCGGTGGCGGTGGTCTCGGTGAACTCGTCGATGTTGGCTCGCGTGCCCGGCCCGGCCGAGTTCGACGAGATCGACGACACGATCTCGGCATAGGACACGGGCGACGTCGCATTCACCGCGGCCACGATCGGCACGGTGGCCTGGCCGCCGCAGGTGACCATGTTGAGGTTCGGTGCGTCGATGTGGTCCTCCAAGTTGACCACGGGCACACAGAATGGACCGATGGCAGCCGGTGTGAGGTCGAGCACACGGACTCCGGTGTCGCGCAATGCTTCCCAGTGTCGGACGTGCGCATCAGCGGAAGTGGCGTCCAAGACCAGACGGATGTCCGCGAATTGCGGCGCGGATAGCAGTTCGGGGAGTCCTTGTGAATATGTTTGCACGCCATGGCGTTTTGCCCGGGCGAGTCCGTCGGACTGCGGGTCGATGCCGACCATCGCCGCCATCGTCAGCGGTCCCGCGCTGCGCAGGGTCTTCAGCATCAGGTCAGTGCCGATGTTGCCCGAGCCGATGATCGCCACGGGGAATCTTTCGCTGGTCATGAGGTTTTCTTTCCTTCCTTACGTAAAGCTCACGCTGACCGCGCCCAGACCGGTGATGGTGGCCGCGGCGCGGTCGCCGGCCCCCACGAACGCGGCCGTGGTGTAGGAGCCGGACATCACGAATTGCCCGGCTTCGATGGCGGTCCCGTACTCGGCCAGCGCGTTGGCGAGCCAGGCAACCGCCGCGGCGGGATCGCCGATCACCGCGGTGCCCTTGCCCGTTTCGACGAGCGCGTCGTTGACGACGAGCGCGGCGGTCGTGGTGGGCAGCGAGGGCGCATCCGCGATGGGCACCCACTCGCCAAGCACGACCGCGCCCGAGCTGGCATTGTCGGCGATGGTGTCGGGCAACGTGATACGCCAGTCAGCGATTCGGCTGTCAACGATCTCCAGTGCTGCAGCCACCGATTCGGTAGCCGCCATCACGTCGGCGACGGTCACTCCCGGACCTCGCAGCGGGGCGCGCAGCCGAAAGGCCGCCTCAGGTTCGACACGCGGTGCGCAGAACGCGCTCCTGGGCACCGCCGCCCCGTCGTCCAGCACCATGCTGTCGAGGACGTAGCCGAAGTCGGGCTCGTGCACGCCCAGCAGCGTCTGCATGGGTGCGGAGGTCAGCCCGATCTTGTGGCCGATCAGCGACGCGCCTTCGCGAAGGTACCGAGCGAGATTGCGCCGTTGTACCGAATATGCCTGCGCGACACTAAAATCCGGATACGTTTCGGTCAGGGGCGGGACGGGCCCGCTGCTTGCCTGCGCCGCATACAGCCGCTCGGCGGCCTCGTCTAACCGCGGGTCTTGGGCGGTCACGTCGATCATGTCGGTTCTCCGGATTCCAGTAGTTTGGCCGCCGACTCGAACACCAGCCGGGCGTGCAGGTCAAACAGCTTGATCAGGTCCACCGAGTCGCCGCCAACCTCCTTGGCGATGAACAACCCGTCGGCGCCGGCGATCGCATAGGTGGTCAGCAGGCGCACGCTCTCCTCGTCGAGTCCGGGGGCGACGTTACGGACGACGGTCTCGAATCGCTGAAACGCCGCCTCGCGCACCTGCAGAAACATCTGCCTGGCCCGCGGCTCGACCGGACGATGCTCCAGCGCGAGCATCAACCCCAGCCGAATGAAGTCGGGCGCATCCAGCAGCGCCTTGGCCACCTGTGTCCCGAGTTCGGTCACCCGCTCGTGATTCATCGCGCCGCCCGGTAGGTCCAATGCCGCCATCCAGCGCGCGAAACTGCGCTCGATGACCGCCGCGATCAGGTCGTCTTTGTCGGCGAAGTGCCAGTAGATCGACGTCGGGGGCAGGCCGCTCTTCTTGCTGACCAATGAGATGGTGGTGCCGTCGTAGCCGCGCTCGGTGGTGACCTCGGTCGCGGCATCAAGGATGCGCTCGCGCGACTGTTCGCCGTTGGCTCGGGTGCGCCTGCGCGGGCGGGGATCGGTCGAACCGGTCCCGTCGGTACTTGCCGTCACGCTGCCTCCTTAATTTGAGTGTTGACGATCACGCTACGACAGCTTACTGTATGGAGCACTACATTAACAAGTCTTCGGCGGAAGGGCTGAAAATGACTGACCAAAAGACCTACGACGTGGCGATCATCGGCTACGGCCCGGTCGGCTGCACCGCGGCGAACCTGTTAGGCCAAATGGGCCTCAACGTCGTCGTGGTGGAACGTGACCCCGACATTTATGCGCGGGCGCGGGCCATCTCGACCGACGAGGAGGTCGTGCGCATCTGGCAGCAGGTCGGGCTGGCCGATCGGCTCAACGCCGACATGCAGCCCGGCCGCGGGGCGAACTTCGTCGACGCCAACGGCGTGCCGTTCGTGAAACTGCTGCCCACCCCGCGGGGCAACGGGCACCCGCCGCAACAGTTCATCTACCAGCCCGCGCTGGAGAAGGTGCTGCGCGAAGGCGTCGACCGCTTCCCCAACGTGACCACCCTGCTCGAACACGAATGCCTGCGACTGGTCCCGAAGGGCGACTCCATCGAGTTGATGCTCGCCGACCTCACCACCGACGAGTTCCGGCGGGTCCGGGCCTCCTACGTGATCGCTGCGGACGGCGGGTCGAGTGCAACCCGTGCCCAGCTTGGCGTGGGATTCGGCGGCCGCACCTACGGCGAGCGCTGGATCGTTATCGACACCAAAGTGCTCAAGGAATGGCCCGGCCACGACCGGCTCCGGTTCCACTGCAACCCCGAGCGGCCTACCGTCGACTGCCCCACCCCACTGGGACACCACCGCTGGGAGTTCCCGGTGCGCGATGAGGAGGACGAGAAGGACCTGCTGCATGAGGACGCAATCTGGAACGTGCTGCGCGGCCAGGGGATCACGCCGGAGAACGTCAAGATCCTGGGCTACGCCTGCTACAGCCACCACGTCCGGTTCGCCGACCGGTGGCGGGTGGGCCGGGTTTTCCTGGCCGGCGACGCCGCGCACGCGATGCCGCCGTGGATCGGCCAGGGCATGTGCGCCGGAGTGCGCGACGTGGCGAACCTGTGCTGGAAGCTGAACGCCGTGCTGAACGGGTCGCTGCCGGAGTCGGTGCTCGACACCTATCAGTCCGAGCGGCTGCCACACGTCAAAGAGGTGACCAACCGCGCAGTCAAGACCGGCAAACTCATCATCCAGCGCAACAAGTTCCGCGCGGCGGCCCGTAATCACATCTTCCGCACTGCTAGCAAGGTGCCTTACTTCCTCACCTGGCTGCGCGACCACCGCTGGATCCCCGACGCGCACTACCAGGAGGGCCTGCTGGCGCGCAACGGAAACGGGGCCGTCGGCTGGCTGATCCCGCAGCCGAGGGTCTTCGATGAGAAGGGCGACTCGGTGCGCCTCGACGACGTGATCGGCAATCGGTGGACCGTGCTGCAGACCGGGCGCGCATCCGAGCACCCGGACTGGCGAGCCGCCGGCGTGCCGGTCCTGGAAGTCACACAGGCGGGAAGCACTCCGCGCGCCGACTCCATCGTCGACAGCGAGGGAACCCTGAACGCCTGGCTGACCACAAAGGGCGCCTCGGCCGTGGTCGTACGGCCCGACGGCTTCATCTACGCGGGTGCCGGCGATGGCCAACCGTTGCCGCCGCCGCCTGCCGGCTTCAAGTCGTAAGGACTCGGCTATGGCCACCGAAACCATGACCGAACGCACCGTACTCGTCAACGGGAAGGAAATCTTCCTGGCCGAAGCCGGCAGCGGTACCCCCGTGGTACTGCTGCACGGCGGCGGGCCGGGCGCGTCCGGCGTATCGAACTATTCCCGCAACATCGAGCCGCTCGCCGAGCATTTCCGGGTCATAGTTCCGGACATGCCCGGCTACGGCCGGTCCGCCAAGGGGGTCGACCGGAGCGATCCGTTCGGGTACCTCGCGGCCCACATCAAGGGCATGCTCGACGCACTCGGGATCGACCGCGCGCACCTGGTCGGGAACTCGTACGGCGGCTCATGCGCGCTACGACTGGCCCTGGACGCGCCCTACCGGGTCGACAAGCTGGTGCTGATGGGCCCCGGCGGGGTTGGAACCAGCCGCGGGTTGCCCAGCGCCGGGCTGCGCAGCCTGCTCGCCTACTACGGCGGCGACGGTCCAAGCCTGGACAAGCTGCGCACGTTCATCCGCTCTTACCTGGTGTACGACGGCGACACCGTCCCCGAATCGCTCATCGAGTCTCGGTTCAGGGCGTCAATCGAGCCCGAGGTCGTGGCTAACCCGCCACTGCAGCGGCCGGCGGGGCTGGCCACGCTCTGGCGGATGGACTTCACCCGCGACCGCAGGCTGCAGAGCCTGACTACGCCCACGCTGGTGATCTGGGGACGAGACGACAAGGTCAACGGGCCAAGTGGCGCGGCAATGCTGGCCGAGCGGATGCCCAACGCCGACGTTCTGATCACCGCCAACACCGGCCACTGGGTGCAGTGGGAACGGGCCGACCTGTTCAATGCGGTGACCACCGCGTTTCTGAAAAACTAACCACTACAAGAGATTACGAGGACCATGATGTCTACTACCTCCAAGCCCTCGGTGTTCGGCAATGTGCACCTGGGTTATGTCGTCGTCGAAAGCGACAAGATCGGCGATTGGAAGCGCTTCGGCCGCGACGCGATCGGCATGCACCTCGACGACATGGCGTCCGACACCGTTCGATTCCGCCTCGACGACAACGAATGCCGCGTGCTGCTGCGCCGCGGGCCGGCCGAGGATGTCGTCGCGTTGGGTTGGCAGCTCGACGGTCACGCGACGTTCGACGAGATCAGTCGTCGCGTCGCCGGCCATGGGGTGCCGGCCGTCGAGGGCTCCGACGAAGAGGCGAAGTTGCGCGGTGTCGAGCGTTTCCTGCGGTTTCCGGGTCCGAATGGGCTCGCTCAGGAGATTTACACCGCCGCCCGAACCGCGCCGCTGGTCCTGGACATACCCGGCAGCGGATTCCTCACTGGCGCAGGCGGAATGGGCCATGTCGCCCTCACGACGAAGAAACCGCAGCTGGTCCGCGGTTACTATAACCATGTCTTCGATGCACGCCTGTCCGACTACATCGACGAGACCATCAACGGCCTCAAGCTCAAGATCCGGTTTCTCCGGGTCAACGAGCGTCACCACACCGTGGCGATCGCATCGGCGAACCTGCTGCCCGTCAATCCGATTCGCACGCGCGTCCAGCACGTCAACGTTCAGGTCGCCACGCTCGACGACATGGTCGCCTCCTATCAGCGGGTCAAAGAACTGGGATTCCACATTGCGCTTTCGGTCGGCCAGCACACCAACGACAAGGAGCTGTCCTACTACGCGATGACGCCTTCCGGGTTCGAGTGGGAGGTCGGCTGGAACCCGATCGTCGTTGATGAAGCAACCTGGAAACCCACCACGCACCAGGGAATCAGCATCTGGGGCCACAAGCCGGAGGGGCAGACCGTCATCGACAAGCTCAACCAGTTCGCGGTCGCCGCGCGGTCGGTGCTTCACCAGGAAGACGACGTCGTAGCGCTCAGCGCACCGGGGATCGCTGACGACTAGCCGGAAGGACGCGCCGCCGCGACGATGACGCCTGAAGCCGATCAACGGCGTATTGTCAGGGACCGATATGAGGCGGCGGGCACCTACATCGCGCGGTTTGCGCCAGATCAGCCAGGGCCTTGACACTCTGGACGCTGAGCTGTTCCAGGCTGTCGCCGACACCCGGAGTCCGGTGCTAGATACGGTGATGCCCGCACTCAGCCGGGCCGCCGATCACTCCAAGCTCTGGCTGGCGATCGCGACGCTAATGGCGATGTCGGGCAATCGGTCGGC
The DNA here is from genome assembly GCA_035505695.1 of Mycobacterium sp. Classification (GTDB taxonomy): domain Bacteria; phylum Actinomycetota; class Actinomycetes; order Mycobacteriales; family Mycobacteriaceae; genus Mycobacterium. The sequence goes on along the minus strand of DATJQO010000085.1, from coordinate 44,180 downwards.
ACGACACGCCGCCGGCCGCGGCGTCGCCAGTCTGGCGGTGACAAGCTTGGTCACCAATCAGTTGGCCAAGCGGGTCTGGCCGCGCCGGCGGCCACCGCATCGGCTGGTGCCGCTGCTGCGGCGGCTGCGCAAATACCCGCGATCGCAGTCAATGCCCTCCGGTCACGCCGCCAGCGCCGCCGCCTTCACGGTCGGCGTCGGCCTGCAAAATCCCACGCTCGGACTGTTGCTGGCGCCACTTGCCGGCCTCGTCGGCTTTTCGCGAATCGCGACCGGCGCCCACTACCCCAGCGACGTCGTGGTCGGCTTCGGCATCGGGACATCGATCGCGGTATTGGGCGCTCGGCTGGTCCCCCCTGTGGTGGAACACAACCTTCCGGTCGGCGACCCGCTCTTCATCGATCTGGCGCCCCGGCCCGACGGCGCGGGCGTCGTTGTCGTGGTCAACCCGGAGTCGGGTAGCGGAACCGGACGCCGCGTCATCGGCGAAATACAAAGGGAGCTACCGAAAGCCGAAATAGTGGAAGTGACGCACGACGACAGCATGGAAGAGTTGCTTCGTGCAGCGGCCGGGCGCGCCGAGGTGCTCGGAATCGGCGGCGGTGACGGAACCGTGGCGTGCGCTGCGGCCATAGCGGCGGATCTCGGCCGGCCGCTAGCGGTGTTTCCGGCCGGCACGTTCAACCACTTTGCCAAGGACATCGGTTGCCCTCATGAAGCCGAGACGATCCGGGCCATCCGGGAAGGCACGGTTTCCTGCATCGACCTCGTGTGCTTCAACGACGCCAAGGTGGTCATCAATACGGCAAGCATTGGTGCGTATCCACGATTCGTGCGCACTCGGGAGCGGCTTGAACACAAGATCGGCAAGCCGCTCGCAGCGGCCTACGCGATGTTGCAGACCTTGCGCCACGACCAGCCCGTACGAATCCGCTTCGACAACAAGACCATTCAGACCTCGCTGTTCTTCCTGGGCAACTCCACCTACGTGCCGTCCGGTTTCGCGCCCGCGCAGCGCAACCGGATGGACACCGGGCTACTCGATGTGCGCATCCTGGAGACCGGCCGCCGGCTCTCCAGACTTCGCATCATGACGGCGCTGATGCTTGGACGGCTGGAACGCAGCCGGCTGTATCACGAGCATCATGTCCCCGAGTTCAGCTTCACCGCCGTTGACGGACCGAGCGCCGTCGCGCTGGACGGCGAGGTCGACGGCCACCATGATCAGGCGGGCTTCCGGGCCCGCTACCGGGTGCTCCATGTGCTGAGTCCTCGTGCCAAGATGAAGCCGCAATGACCTTGGGCGCCATCACCGCTGGGTGCTCGGCCCCGTCTCGCGCTTCAATTTGAGGTATTTCTTGATTCCGAACCGGGCGAATTCGCGCCGGCGCCGCGGTGACAGCTGCTGCGCCGCCGCTGCCGCATCCAAGATCTCCGGTTCGACGGCTTGGACCGTTTCTCCGTGAACCCGGAGGGTGGCCCGTCCTGCCGCCAATACATTGCGCAGCCAATCCACCTCCGTGCCGTAGGGCAGCGGAATGATGTAGCCGTCACTCACCCGGTCTATGACCACGGGCGTCGAGTATTTCTTGCCCGAGCGTCGCCCGGTGTGCTCGATTACCCCTGCGTACCAATATTTTTGGCCGGCAACAAGCATCATGAGCGGGTTCAGCACGTGCTTGTTGAACACGCGCACCGTGTCGAGGACCATGTCGGCTCCTACTCACTCTCGGGGAGACGCAAGCACGGTACGGTCACCGACCGCATGGCTACTAGGGCCTTTGGGCACCAGCTGGCGCCGCGGCCAGCGTCATCCGGCGTCGACGTGGCGGGCGAGGAAGCCGAGCACAGCGTCGGCGAAAATGTCGTTGCGGTCCCCGGCGACCATGTGACCGGCACCGCGGACATCGGTGAACTCGACCTGTGGGAACCGGGCGAGGAACTCGTCGGCGCTCTCTTGGCTCACCAGGTCGCTCATTTGGCCGCGGATCAGCAGCATCGGCACGCCGCTGCGCAGGATTGCAGCGACGGCGGCGTGCATGCGATCGGGGTCGGTCACCTCGAATGGGGGAAACGCGGCGGTGCCACTGATGAACTGCGGATCCCAATGCCAATACCAGCGATCACCGCGGCGGCGGAGGTTAGTTGTCAGGCCTTCCAGATCGGTTGGTCGCGGCCGCTGCGGGTTGTACTCGGCGATCGCGTCGGCAACCTCGTCGAGTGAGCCGAAGCCCGACTCCACCCGTTCGGCCATGAAGGCGTGTATGCGATTCGCCCCGGACCGGCTCATGTTCGGCACGATGTCGACCAGCACGACCGCGCTGGCGATGCCGGGCGCGATCTCCCCGGCGAGCAGCATCGAAGTAAACCCGCCCAGGGACGCGCCCACGAGCACCGGTTGCGGGGGCAGCGTATGCAGCACCTCTTGCACGTCGCCGGCGAAGCTGACCACCCGGTAGTCACCTTCGCTGGACCAGTCGGATTCACCGTGGCCGCGCAGGTCGACGGTGACGGCTTGCCACCCGCGGTGAGCGACCGCGGCTGCGGCTTTGCCCCATGAACGGCGGGTTTGCCCGCCGCCGTGCAGGAATACCACGGCACGTGCCGCGGGGTCGCCCTGGCGGTCGGCCACGATCCGAATTCCGCCGGATCCCTGGGTGGTGAACGGTTCAGCTGCCATGGGCATCAGGTGATATTAAGTCCACCCCAGGTCGGGCACGATGCTGCGTGGCGGCCGGGGCACCGCTGCCCGGACGCGTGCACCCGCCATCTAACCGCTGGTTCCGGGCTAGCCCCCGGTTGAGCGGTGCCCGCCTCGCTACAATGTGGCAAAGCGTCGGGCGACTTTGCCCAGCCTGCCCCCTGCCCATTGGAAGCCCTGATTCTGCGCAGAGCTTGTTGTCCTGCGATGGCCTAGTCATTGACCGTTTCGTCGCCTTCCTCGGCGCGCATGCTCAACCTCCGTGGTGTTTATCGAGCTCCGTGTGATGGCTGCGGGCCTGACGCTCGGGTGGTTCTGACGGCGTCAGCCGCTCCGGCGTCTGGTTTGGCGTACCTGGTTCTGGCTGTTCTGAGTTCATAGGCCGGTCCCCCGAAAGCGGCCTGACGTGAGTGTCAATCATGTTGAGCCCTTCGATCGGCTCATGCTGGCCTACCCGTGGGGACGGGGGAATCAAAACGCGCGGGCGAACCACCGCCGGCCTAAGCGAGGGCGTCAGTATGGCGGCATCGCGCGTGCCCATCCTTTGCCACGTCACCTTCTTGCCGTTCAGAACACCCGCTGCTTGCTGACTTTGATCGGTGCGGTGCTCGGCGGCAGCTTGAGCAGGTTGCCGCGGATGCTGCCGCGCGCGGTGCGGATTGTCACCAGCAACCAGGTGAACAACAGACCGGCGTAGGCGATGGCCGCGGCCACGCGGAACGCGGTGAGATGACTGTGTCCGGCAAGTTGGGAGGTGCCGGTGACGAAGGTTCCGACCGGGAAAGTCAGGCTCCACCACGTCAGGGCAAACGGCATTCCGCGCCGCAGAGTACGCACGGTCAGTGAGGTGGCGAGCGCGATCCACAACACCGCGAATCCCCACACCGGAACTCCGTAGAGAATCGCGAAGGCATTCATATCCTCGGCGAGTTCGGGGTCGACGGCCAGGGTCGCATTAGCCCCTAAAAGCCCTGCGGCCGTGATGGATTGGCCGAGCGGACCCAGCACGATCCAGAGTGTCGGCACGCGCGCGGAGCCTGAGGTGCCGTACAGGGTCAGCCGGCTCCAGATCATCGAGATGATGTTTAAGGAGGCCAACAACGACAACCCGAGCATTGCGTAGCAGCCGTACAACATTGTCTGCCGTCCAGCACCCGAGGCCATGTGCGGGAGCAACAGCGCGCCCATCGCGGCGGTCACCATGGGCGGAACCACCGGCATCAACCACCCGCCAAACGCCGCGTCCGGCTCGACGTCGTGCTGAGTGAACATGAGGAAAGGAATACTGACGGCGGTGAACAGCCCACCGAGGGTGCCCGCCGTCCACAGCACCCAGTCCAGGTCGACGGCGACGCGCTCGCCGAGCAGATCCTTGCCGACCAGCATCGCTCCCCCGCCGACCGTCATCAATGCCATGGGCGCGGCGCCGTAGAAGTGAGCCATCTGCGGATTGCGTGCGTGGGAGCGAGCCACGGTGGGGTGCCGCAGCCAATGACCGCCGACCAACGCGACGAGCACGACCAGCAGAATGGCGGCGATCACCCAAACCACTTGGGCGAACACCCGCAGCCCCACCACGTGGACGGCAGGGTGGCGCCGGCGATGGCGACGATCCCGGTGCCCATCACCGAGGCAAACCAGTTGGGCCCGATGTTGCCCAGTACTTCGACCCGCGGCTGCGGCGTCAATGCGGCCTCCGGGTTCGCAGCGGCCATAGCTGAGACACCCTACTGCGCCGCGCCGAATTGGCGGGGCTGAGCCGCTTAAACTCCAGCGATGATGCTTCCGGCGCAAACCAGGCAAACGATGAACAGAGTCTCCTGGATAGTCGGGATTGCCCTGGTGGTGCTGGTAGCGGTTCTCGCGATACCCGTCAAGCAGCGGTGCGGCGCGCCGGGGCTTTCGTGCGCTTCGGCGCTGGACGTCCACGGCAACATTCACTATTACTACGAGGTTGAACCGATCGCTGTATACCTCGCTGAGATCGTCATCGGCTCCAATGTCGCCCTTTACTACGAGTCAGGTGAGGACATCGTCAAAGCCCGGTAGCAGGGCGTCGAGGGCGAGAAACAACCCCGTGGTGATGTGCGAGCGGTCACAAGTTGGCTTCGATCTCGTCACTACCGCCGATCTTGGCCCCACCTCGACACTTCCTGCCCAGAAAGCGCTGTTAGCGGGCGTTTTGCGAGGGTGAACTGGGCCTGGCCCGGTCGGTGTGACCACCTCCGGGTAGCCTTGCTCAGGCGTTCTCGATCGGGGGCTTCACAGCCAGCTAACGCATACTTGACACCATGCTCGAAGCGACATCGCCGCAAACCGCTGCTGCGGTAGCTGGTGATGCGCTGGTGATCGGCCGAGGCTTGTGAAGGCACGCTCTGGCGGCGTTCGTCACCGCCATAGAGCCCCTCGTCAACCCTCACGTTTCCGCAAAGGGCTGGCGCGTAGCTTGCGTAGCTTCATGACGCTGGTCTCCGTGGCGGCGGTCGGGCTGACCGGAGCGGGATACTACGTCGCCCATGGCGCGCTGGGGGGCATCACCGTTTCCGACGCGCTAAGCGCCGAAGATCCGCGATCGAGCGGTGACAACATGAACATTCTGCTCATCGGCCTGGACTCGCGTAAGGATCAGGATGGCAATGACCTGCCCTGGTCGATCTTGAAGCATCTGCACGCCGGCGATTCCGACGACGGCGGCTACAACACCAACACCCTGATACTCGTGCACGTCGGCGCGGACAACAAAGTCGTCGCGTTTTCGATCCCTCGGGATGACTGGGTGCCGTTCAACGGAGTTCCGGGATACAACCACATCAAGATCAAGGAGGCCTACGGGCTCACCAAGCAGTACGTCGCGAACAAGCTCGCCAACCAAGGTGTCAGCGATCAGAAAGAACTTGAGACCAAGGGCCGCGAAGCCGGCCGGGCGGCGACGTTGCGGGCGGTGCGAAGCCTGACTGGCGTTCCGATCGACTACTTCGCCGAGATCAACCTGGCCGGATTCTACGACTTGGCGCAGACCCTGGGCGGCGTTGAGGTGTGTCTGAACCACGCCGTTTACGACTCGTATTCGGGCGCCGATTTCCCGGCCGGGCGACAGCGACTGGATGCCTCCCAGGCATTGGCTTTCGTACGCCAGCGTCACGGCCTGGAGAACGGTGACCTGGACCGCACCCACCGGCAGCAAGCTTTCATCTCGTCGGTCATGCAAGAGCTGCAGGCCGCGGGCACCTTCACCAACCTGGACAAGCTCAAGAGCCTGATGGCGGTTGCGCGCAAGGATGTGGTGCTGTCGTCGGGTTGGGACGAGGACATGATTCAACGGCTGGGTTCACTGGCTTCCGGCAGCCCCAACGGCAACCAGGTCGAATTCCGGACGCTGCCGGTGGTGCGCTACGCAAACATCGACGGTCAGGACGTGAACATCATCGACCCCGCGGCGATCAAGGCCGAGGTGGCGGCCGCGATCGGCGCACCGCCGCCGTCAACCACGCCCGCCACCACGGCAGCCACGCCCAGCCCGTCCACCGTCGTGGAGGTGATCAATGCCGGCAACATGAGTGGGCTCGCCAGCGAGGTATCGCGCGCCCTCAAGAAACACGGCTACACCATGGGTCAGGTGCGCGACCGCAATTCGGGTGCGCCGACCGCGACGACCATCGAGTACGGCGTCGGCGCGGAGGCCGACGCACACAACGTGGCCACCCTGCTCGGACTCGACGCACCCAAGCAGCCCAGCGCCGGCGTACAGCCGGGACACATCCGGGTGACCGTGGATACCAACTTCTCGCTGCCCGCTCAGGACGAAACCACGATGGACGACGTGACGACCACCACCACGACGACCAGCAAATCCAACACGTATTACTACAACGGCACCACCACCACCTATCCGACGCCCGATCAAGGCAAGCCGATCGACGGCGGTGGCGTCCCCTGCGTTAACTAGCGGCGATCGCAAGCGCGGCGAAGCCGGGCGAAGCGGGTCGCCGCCATCAGCCCGGCGGCGATCGCAAGCGCGGCGAAGCCGGGCGAAGCGGGTCGCCGCCATCAGCCCGGCGGCGATCGCAAGCGCGGCGAAGCCGGGCGAAGCGGGTCGCCGCCATCAGCCCGGCGGGTCAGGCGTGGGTGCCGCCGTCGATGCGGATTTCGGTGCCCGTGATGAACGCGCCGTCCTCGGATACCAGCATCGCGATCACGCCGGCGACCACCGCGGGATCGGCCATCCCGGCGCCGCTGGATTCCAGCGTGGTGGGCAGGATCGGCATCAGCCTCGAAAACAGTGACCAGTCGGCGTCTTTCGGGATGTAGCTGCCGGTGGCGTCGGTGATTCCGGACTTGATGCTGCCCGGCGCCACACATACCGCGCGCAGCCCTTCGCGCGCGTATTCGAGTGCCAGAGAATGCGTGAAGGCCTGAATTCCGCCCTTGCTCGCCGCATATGCCGCCATATACGGGTGGGCGAACGAGGCCGACGTCGAGCTGAAGTTGACGATCGCGCTGCGCGAATTGGCCAGCAACGACGGAAGCGCTTCCCGGACCACCAGAAAGGTCCCGGTCAGGTTCACGGCGACGATTTGATTCCACAGTTCAAGGCTGGTCTCGTGGGTGTGCGCGGCGCGCAACATGCCGGCGGCGTTGACCAGCGAGTCCAGGCCGTCGAGTGTCTGCACGGCCCAGCAGACGCCGTCGATCACCGAATCCTCCTTGCCGACGTCCATCGGCATGATGGTGAGGCGGTTGGCGGTGCCAGCCTCGTCCGCCCGGGCACGGGTGGCGGCCAGGCCGTCCTCGGCGATGTCAGATGCCACCACGCTGGCGCCCTCGTCGAGCAACCGCAGCGCGGTGGCTTGGCCGATCCCCGACGCGGCGCCCGTCACCAGGATCCGCTTGCCCTGAAGTCGCTTCATCTGCTGCTCCCGTGCTCGTCCCGTCATCAGGCGTGGCCATCATCGTAAGGATCTGTTTTGAAAAGGCAGAGTAGATGTGTGGACATCGGATTCATCGGCCTGGGAAACATGGGCCGGGGCATGGCTGCCAACCTAATGAAGGCGGGTCACCACGTCACCGTCTACAACCGCTCTCCCGAGAAGGCGGAAGCCTTGGCTGAGCAGGGCGCGACCGCCGCACGCACTGTGACCGAAGCGTGTAACGCCGAGGTTGTGTTCACCATGCTGTCCGATCGCGGCGCCCGTGTTCGGCAGGCCCGAAGCCGCTTCTGCGGCAAAGCTTTTCGTTGTCGCAGCGGGCGAGGCGCAGGTGTTGCAGCCGTTGTCACCGCTGTTCGACGCGATCGGCCAGCGGACTTTCGTGGTTGCTGAAAAACCGCACACCGCCAACCTGGTCAAGCTGAGTGGCAACTTCCTCATCGCGTCCGTCATCGAATCGGTCGGCGAGGCCGTCGCGCTGGTCGGAAAGGCCGGCGTCGACAGGTTGCAATACGTCGACATCCTGACGTCGACGCTGTTCGCCGCGCCGGCATATCAGACCTACGGCGGCCTGATCGCACGACGGGAATTCGAGCCGGCGGGGTTCGCCGCGAGCCTCGGCCTCAAAGATGTCGGCCTGGTGCTCGCTGCCGGCGACCAGCTGCAAGTACCGCTGCCGCTGGTCAGCCTGCTGCACGATCGCTTCCTCACCCTGGTGGCAACCGGTGGCGGCCACCTGGACTGGTCGGCGGTCGCCATGCTCGCCGATCGAGACGCCGGGGCGTCAGGCCTGGATCACTCCGCGTAATCCGTCGGCGCCGAACGCGGGTTCCAGCATGGCCGAAAAGTCCGGGCCGCGCCGCAACATTTGACCGCCGTCGACGTTGATGCACTGCCCGGTGATCCAGCTCGCCGCATCGCTCAGCAAGAACATCGCCAGGTTGGCGACGTCTTCGACCTCGCCCACTCGCGGCAGCGGCGTGCAGATCCGATAGTCCTCACTCAATTCCGGTGACTCGGTAACGGCGGCCACCAGATCGGTAGGGATCAGGCCGGGACGGATGCTGTTGACCCGCACCCACGACGGGCCGAGCTCGTCGGCGGCCAACTGCATCAGGTGGTCGACGGCCGACTTCGTGACGCCGTAGGCGCCGAACCAGCGGTGCGTGTTGCTGGCGGCGATCGACGAAATTCCCACGAAAGATCCGCCGCCGCCGCGTACTAACTCGCGCGCGGCGTGCTTGAGCACGTACATCGTGCCGTTGACGTTGAGGTCGACCGTGCGTCGCCAGGCATCCGAGTCGATCTGAGTGATCGGTCCAATCGTCTCCGACCCACCCGCGCAATGCACCACACCGTGCAGGCGGCTGTGCCACGCCGTCGCGGCGTCCACCGCACGGGCCGCCTCCTCCTCGTTGGTGATGTCGGCCGGCTCGTAACGAATGGACCCGTTACCTTCGAGACCTTCGATGTCATTGACGGCGGCGGCCAGCCGATCGGCATTGCGGCCGACGATCATAACCGACGCGCCGGCCGCGACCAGCCCTGCGGCGACGCCTTTGCCGATTCCGCTGCCGCCACCGGTGACCAAATACGTCCGGTCGTCAAAAGAAAGCTGCACGCGAGGCCCTCTCAAACTGAAACAGGTTCTAGCTATCGAACCATGCGGCAAACTCGGCGTTGCAGGGTCTCCGGCTATGGCGTGTCGCGGCGAGCCAGCTTGGTCGGCTTCGCATTATGCCAGTCCTCGACGTCGGGCGGCAGCCCGACGGGATACCTGTTTTCGTTGTGCGCCGCCCAGTGCGCGTGCCCCAGCTCGTGGATGTGGAACGCGTGCCGCAGCGCCTCAGTGAATCCCATCGCGTCCGATGCGGCGTTCACCGAATCTTTGATCAGCATCGCCGCCATGGTCGGACGCTCGGCGATACGGCGCGCGAATTCCAGTGTCTTGTCGGCTAACTCGTCGACCGGAAACACTTTCGACACCATGCCCAGCCGATAGGCTTCATCGGCGTCCAGCGCATCACCGGTCAACAGCAGCTCTTTGGCTTTGCGAGGGCCGAATTCCCAAGGGTGGGCGTAATATTCGACGCCCGGCATCCCCATGCGAACGCCGACCACATCGCTGAACTTCGCATTGTCGGCGGCGACGATCAGATCACACGCCCAAATCAGCATCAGGCCAGCGGAGATCGCGTTGCCCTGGACCTGCGCGATGGTGATCTTGCGGAGATCGCGCCAGCGGCAGGTGTTTTGGAAGAAGTAATGCCACTCTTGCAGATAGGTCTTTTCCGCGATCGGGTCCCGAGTGGCCCCGTTGGAACGAAAGCTCGGATGCTGCGCCGGTCCGGGTTGGCGCTCCAGCAGTGCCAGCTCCGATCCGAGGTCATGCCCGGCGGAGAAATTCCTGCCGCGTGCGGCCAGGATCACCACGCGAACGGTGTCGTCGGCCTCGGCGCGCAGGAAGGCGTCGTCGAGCTGAACCAATAGGCCGCGGTTTTGCGCGTTGTGAGCTTCGGGCCGGTTGAGCCAGATCCGGGCGATGCGGCCGTGGTCAAGGGTTTCGTAGCTCACCAACTCTTCGGCATGGGCCGCCATGGAACCCGCTTGAGCGCCGGCTTGCTCGGAAAGTGTCATCGCCCCACCTCAGTTGTTGTCAGGTCCGACCGGTTTACACATTACGGCCAGGGTGTAAGTGGGTCGCCGCGGGGCCACCGTCGGTTTGCGACGAATGTCGAATCAGGGAAGGTCGAGCGCGGCCGCGAGCGCAGCCGCGGCAGATTTGAGCACGCGCAGCGAGCGGGCCAGTTCTGCGTTCTCTTGCCTCAGCTGCTCGAGTTCCGTGGACTGCTCGGAAGGCGCGGCGGGAGCGCCACTGTCGAGCGGGCTTGTGCGCGTCCGCTCATGGACCGTTTCGGTGTCCGTATTACCGAGCGTGTCGGTGACGGCCCGAATCGCCATCCTCTCCATGTCATGGCGCCCGTGCACCGAGGCGACCGTACGCACCTGTTCCAGGCGCGGCGCGCCGTTGACGACGGCCGGCTTCGGCACCGCCCGTAATTGCTGCGCATGCCGGTACGGCGACGAGGCCTGGTTAGGTGCCCCGTCTGCACCGACGGTCACCGCTTGCTGTCCGTCCTGGCGCTGGCGTAGCTCCTCTTCCTGCTGGCACAGCTCGGTTTCCTGCTGGCAGAGTTCGGCCTCGTGCTCATGTTCTCGCTGCGCGAGGTGCGCCTCCTGCTGGCGAAGGTTTTCCTGCCACCGGCCGAGATCGTCTTCGTGATGTCGAAGCTCAGCCTCCCGCTGCGCGAGTTGAGCTTCGTGCCGCATGAGCTGGGCTTCCCGCTCGTCAGCCTGGGCTTCCCGATGGCGAAGCAGTGCCACGCCCCCGCGCAATCCACGTCGAAAGCGTGTTTCTTGGCGCCGCTTCGCAAGGTTGTGGCGGTGCCCGATCGCTGACCGGCTCGGGGTCAGCCACCTTGCCCAGGCCGCGGGCCAGAGGCTGCACGAGTTTGCCATGCGCCGCGGTGAACCACCGCGGACGGTGTTACACACCGATTTTGCCGCGGGAATCCCCGCATTGGCTGTTGCTATACCTGCCCGGCATTTGGCGCAGGAAGCCGGTTTGTGCAGCGGGTTATTCGGGCTTTGATTAACGAAGTCAAATGGTTAGGTGAACGCTGGGTTGCGTTATCCGGACCATGCGGAGCACGGTTCGGCCGCCGGGTTCGGATGGTCGCCGAGGGGAGCTCGGACGTCGGTGAGACAGCTGCTCATCACACAGACGCGTCGCCTACAGTTGAGTCATGCCTACGAAATCTGATCCGCGCGAAATCGGCGACGTGGAGCCGGTGGCTGACAGCACCGCTAGCCAGGCCAGGCGAGTCGTCGCCGCGTACGCGAACGACGCCGACGAGTGCCGCATCTTCTTATCCATGCTCGGCATTGGACCGGCGAAACTCGACACCTAAATGGCTTCCCGAAGCGGCCCGTCTTCGAAGAAGACGCCGAGCTCTCAACGCATCGGGAATTCCGACTTCGTCGTGGTTGCCAATCGGCTGCCGGTCGACCTGGAGCGGCTTCCCGATGGCACCACGGCCTGGAATCGCAGCCCCGGCGGGTTGGTCACAGCCCTAGAGCCGCTGTTGCGTCGCCGGCGGGGGGCATGGGTCGGCTGGCCGGGAGTCGCTGATGACGATGACGAGCTCGACTACTACCCCATCGTGCGGGACGACCTGGACCTCCATCCGGTGCGGCTGACCAGCGAGGACGTCGCCGAGTACTACGAGGGGTTCTCCAACGCCACGCTATGGCCGCTGTATCACGACGTCATCGTCAAACCGATCTATCACCGCGAGTGGTGGGACCGCTACGTCGACGTCAACCGCCGCTTCGCCGACGCCACATCGCGCGCCGCCGCGCAAGACGCCACCGTGTGGGTGCAGGACTACCAGCTGCAACTGGTGCCTGCGATGCTGCGCGAAATGCGGCCCGACCTGACCATCGGGTTCTTCCTGCACATCCCGTTTCCCCCGGTTGAGCTGTTCATGCAGCTGCCGTGGCGCACCGAGATCGTCGAGGGACTGCTCGGCGCCGACCTGGTCGGCTTCCATCTGCCCGGCGGCGCGCAGAATTTCCTGTTCCTGTCCAGGCAATTGATCGGAGTCAACACCTCGCGCGGATCGGTCGGGGTGCGGTCGCGGTTCGGGGAGGTGGAGCTCGGGTCGCGCACCGTGCGGGTGGGCGCCTTCCCCATCTCGATTGACTCCACCGCGCTCGACCATGCGGCCCGCCACCGCGATGTCCGGCGCCGGGCGCGCGAAATCCGGGCCGAGTTGGGAAACCCCCGCAAGATCCTGCTCGGCGTCGACCGGCTCGACTACACCAAGGGCATCGATGTTCGCCTGAAGGCCTTTTCCGAGTTGCTCGCCGAGGGCCGCGCCAAACGCAACGACACGGTGCTGATTCAGCTGGCGACGCCGAGCCGCGAACGCGTGGAGAGCTACCAGATCCTGCGCAACGACATCGAGCGCCAGGTCGGCCACGTCAACGGCGAGTACGCCGAGGTGGGCCATCCGGTGGTGGACTACCTGCATCGCCCGGTCCCCCGCGACGAGCTGATCGCGTTCTTCGTGGCCAGCGACGTCATGTTGGTCACCCCCCTGCGCGACGGGATGAACCTAGTGGCCAAGGAGTACGTCGCCTGCCGCAGCGATCTCGGCGGCGCGCTCGTGCTGAGCGAATTCACTGGCGCCGCCGCCGAACTCCGGCAGGCGTATCTGGTCAACCCGCACGACCTGGAAGGCGTCAAGGACACGATCGAAGCGGCGCTGAACCAGTCGCCCGAGGAGGGCCGGCGCCGGATGCGGTCGCTCCGACGGCAGGTGCTGGCCCACGACGTGGACCGCTGGGCCCGGTCTTTCCTGGACGCGCTTGCCGAATCACGGCCCCATGACGCCCGCTAGCCGCATCCGCACAACCCCATGGTGTTGCCGGCCGAACGCTGTGCTACTCAATGCATCTGTGAAGGGAAGGCCCGAAGGAAGGGCGTTGTGAAGCTCCGTCACGGGCTGGCCGCCAGCGCCGGCATCTTCTCGGCCGTTGCGATCGGGATAGCGCTGGAATCAGGTGATCCCGCGCACGCGATCGGGCCACCAGCGGATGGCAACTACACCCTCAACGAGGCCGGCGTCTCGGGAGTTACCTGGACGATCACGGCCCTGTGCGATCAGCCGTCCGGAACCCGAAACATGAACGACTATTCCGACCCAATCGTTTTCGCTTTCAACTGCGCGCTGAATGTCGTGAGTACCACGCCCGAACAGATCAGCCCCGCGGACAAACTGCAGAACTTCAGCGGCAGGGCGCGAATGTCGAGCATGCTGTGGACCTTCAAGGTGGACAAGGCGGACGGCGTGTCATGCCCCGGGGGCGGGACTGCGCCGTCCAGCGACACCTACGCCTTCAGCGATGAAACAATGAGCGGCACCCACACCACCGTGCACGGTGCCGTCTGCGGGATGCAGGCGGAGATGAAAAAGCAGCCGTTCTCGCTGCAGATGGCCGGGCCGCCGCCCAGCCCGGTCCAGCGTTACCCGTTGTACTGCAACGGCATTGCGATGTGCTACTGAGCTGCGGCGCTAATTTGCTTGCGGGCCTAGATCGGCGTGATATAGGCGATCAGCCATTGTTTGCCGACCTTCTTGAAGTCCACCCGTAACCGGCTGCCGTCGTAGAGCGGCTGGCGTGACTTGTCGGTCACGGTGCGGTTCATATACACCATGACCGATGCCGAATCCCGCTTGGCGGACATGACTCCCACCCCGACGACAATGGCCTGGACGACCACCTCGCGCTTCTTTGCCTCCGGAATGATCTGCGCGTCAGCGCTTTTCCGGAACTCCTGCCGATAGTCAGGGGTTAACAGCGGGTATGCCGCGCTGAGGCTGCGTTCCACGGTCTGGTAGTCGTAGGCAAAGACCTCGGGTATCTCCTTGGCGGCCAGGCCCGGCAGCACCGCACGCGCCGCCTGCTCACCGCGGGTCTGTACCCGGTCCCAGTAGAACCAGCCGGCCGCTGCGGACAACCCGACGAACACCGCAAGGAGTAAGTAGCCCGCGACGGCGAGCAGCCATCGCCGCCACCGCATCAATTGCCCCCGTCTGGATACTTCAGGTCGTAGCCGGTCATCCGCCCCGACTCGTCTTCGTGCACGATGACCCGCAAGCGATAAGGCATGGAGGGCTTGTTGACTCCGTCGATGTCGGCGACGGTGACGCGAACCGACACCAGCACGGATGCATTTTCGGTGACCGTGTCGATGCCTTCCAGGGCTGCCCCGTTGACCACGGCCTCCGAGGTCGCGTTGGTGGAGCGGAATAGGCCTTTGAGGTTCTCGGCGTTATTGTTGGCGCTGAGCATGCCACGCAGCGGGCCGCTGGTGCCGTTGACGAACTGGTTCACGCTTTCGTCGATGTTGTCGGGCTTGTAGCTGAACATGTTGACCACCGTCTGCGTGGCGGTGTCGACGAATCGCTGGTCACGTGCCTGCTCTGCGCTGGCGTGCCGTTGCTGGACGACCAGCAGAGCCAGGCAACCGGCCAGCGCGCCAATCGCCAGTAGCGCGGCCGCGAACGCGATCGAGCCGACCAGGACGCGGTGCGGCTGCCGGCGCGGCGGAGGCTTGATCGACTTGAGCGCCTTGGCACTTTTCGCCGGCTGCTTCGGCACGGCCGGAGCGTCGAGGAGAACCGTGGCGGCTTGGGCCGACTCGCTTTTCGCCGGGCCGGCCGGTCGGGAAGCCCGACGACGAACCCGCGGGCTTGTTGTTGGCTCGTCTGTCACGACCGGGTCCACTACATCGGCCTTGGATCAAGCATGAGGTCCACCCATCTCTCCGCGCTGGAAGCGGCGTTGGCGCCTTGGATGCCGGGCGCGAAAATACCAGTACCGCCGGCGGGGTCCACAAACGCACCGGTCATCTGGTCATAGGTGGTGTAGGCCGGACCACTGGCCTGCGGCTGCGGACCAGGCGGCGGCCCCCACGGCTTCTCCGGTCCCGGGCCCGCCGGCGGAGGATTGATGCCCTCCGGCGGCGGAGGAGGCAGCCACTTCGGATATGGAAGCTGTGGCGGAACTGGCGGTACGCCGGGCGGCTGCCACGACGTGAATGGCGGTGGCGGTCCGTTGTCGTTGGGCGGCGGCGGGGCGTACGCCGGCTGATGGTTCGGTAGCGGCCCCGGGCCCGGCACCACACCGGGCGGGGGTGGCCCCACGATGGGAATGCCCGGATCGGGTTCGGCGCCCGGCGGGATGTACGGGAACTTGTTGGGCGGCAACACGTTCAATCCGTTTGTCACCGGCGTGTCGTACGGCACCGGCGGTCCGCGCCAGGGGTTGCGGCCGACCGCCACGTAGCCCTTGGGGTCACGACACAGCTGAATCGTCGGTGCCCGTTTGCCCGGGAATTCCTGGCAGGGATAGTTGCGGGCGCCGCGCACGGTGCTGGGATCGTTCTGAGCGACCTTGCAGTACATGTCTTTCGGGAGCTCGCGCAGCGTCTCATCGGCTGGAGTGCGCATCAACGGCGGCGGCAAGAAGCCGACCGCGCACGGCGGCGGGTCGTTGAGGTCAAGTTTGAAGTCCAGCTTGGCGCCCTCGTCTTGGGGTGTGCCGCCGGCGGCCGTGATAATGGCGGCAAACAGGGCGGGCAAGACGACCAGTAGTTGTTCGATCGACTTGTGATAGATCACGCCTACCCGGCCCAGGTTGGCCAGGCTGGCTGCCAGCGCCGGAAAGGAGGGGCGGATGCCGGAGAACGCGGTGCTGGCCTCGTCCGCCGCACTCGGGGCGTTGGCCAGCGTCTCGCGAAGCTGGGGATCGGCCTGACGCAGCTCGGAGGTGAACCGCGCCAGCCCGTCAGACAGCGACTTGATGTCGGCGCCGGCACGGATCTGTGCTTGCAGGAACGCGCCGGCCTGGTCGATCAAGCGCGAGACTTGCGGATAGTCGGCGTTGGCTTGGTCGACCAACAACCGGGCGGACTGCAGTAGCCGAGCAAGCTCCGGGCCCGAGCCGTTGGCCGCGACGAACGTCTCGTGCAGCAGTTCCTTCAACCGGGTGTCGCCAAGGCTGTTGACCAGCGCCTCCGCCCGCTTCAACAGGTCGGCGACGTCCTGGCCGATCCGGGTGTTCTGCCGGTCGATGCGAGATCCGTTGTGCAGCTTTGTCGTCGCCGGGGTGCTCGGCGGCACCAGGTCGATGTATTGCTCACCGATGGCCGACACACTCTTGACGGTGGCGGTGACGTTTGACGGTATCGGAGTGCCGCTGTTCAACCGCATTTCGGCGGTGACTCCGGTGGGGTTCAGCCCCACCGACCCCACCCGGCCGACGGCGACGCCGCGATAGGTGACGTTGGCATTCTTGTAGAGGCCGCCACCCGCGACGAAGTCCGCACTCACGGCGTAGGTTCCGATACCGAACGTCGCGGGCAAGCGCAGGTAGAAGATCGCCATCAGGGTCAACGTGATCGCGGTGATCAACGCGAATATGGCCAGCTGGATCCTGATCACTCTGTTTTGCATCTGCGGCCGCCCCTTACTGTCCTGAAGCCGTGCCGGGCGGAATCTTGAACGGATCGGCGGCCTGTCCGGACAGGTTCGCCAATTCGCCGACCAAAAAGTCGGGCGGATTGAGGATCTCGTTCATGTGGGCCATGTTGGGGTCGAAATAGGCCGTGGTGAAGAACGTCTCACCGATCCGGCGCAGGGTGAGGTCGAACGTGGTGAATACGTTGAGGTAATCACCGCGTACCGCTTGCTTGATACCGAAGTTGGGGAACGGGAACGTCAGCAGCAGCTGCAGCGAGGTGACGAAGTTCTTGCGGTTGTCGTTGAGGGCTTTGACGACCGCATACAGGTCCTTGAGGTCTGCGGCGAAATCGACCTTCGTTTTCGAGAGGATGTGCGAGGATACCGTGGCCAGCCTGTTAAGCGCGGCAAAGGCGTCGACGATGTGGCCCCGGTTCTTGTTGAGCACGCGGAGCGCTTCGGGCAACGTGTCCAGCGCCCGGCCCAGGTTGTCCTTGTCGCGAGCCAGGATCGCCGAGAATCGGTTCAGTCCGTCGACTGCGTCGATGATGTCGTTGACCTGCCGATTGAGGCCTGCCGTCAGTTCGGCCAGTCTGGGCAGCAGGTCGACAAATTGGCTTTGCCGGCCTGCGACGGCCTGATACGTCTCGTCGGTGATCTCTTCCAAGGCACCGACATTGCCTTTGTTGACCACGACACCGAGCGCCGAAAGCACCTCTTCGGTGGTGGGGTAACGCCCGGTGTGGGACTCGGAGATTTTCGACCCGTCGGTCAGTCTGCCGACTTCCGGGTTGTCCTTGGGGCGAGCCAAGTCGATGTGCATCGAACCCAGCAGCGACGTCTGAGCGACCGTCGCCGTCGCGTTGGCCGGGAGCACGACGTTCTTGTCCAACGACAATTTGACTGCGGCATAGAACGTTCCGTCTGCCCGTTGCTCGGCGGTGATGCCCGAGACGCTGCCCACGGTCACGTCGTCGACCATCACGGGTGAGTTCTGCGGCAGGGTCGCCGCGTCGGGCAACTCGACCGTGATCGAGTAGGCGCCACTGCCATGCCCCGCGGTGCCGGGCATCGCCAAAGAGTTCAGCCCGCTGAATTGGCAACCTGCGAGCAATGCGCTACCCATGGCTAATGCGCTGCCGCGCAACCACATTCGTTTCATCCTCCGCCCCCCTGAGCAGCCGGCGGCGGGGTCGTAGAAGGTTGGCCCGGCGGTGGGCCCGGTAGCGGCCCGAAGGCGCTCGCAGGACCCGGTCCGGTGGCGGCACCAGGGCTGGCACCGGCCGGCGCCGGACCGGGAAGAGGCCCCGTCTGCGGAGCGGTCGGAACAAGCAGCGCCTGCAGATCCGCCGGGTTTTGGGCGGCCGGCGGCGTCTGGGCGCCTTTGGCCGGGATCCAGGTGAGCTGCGGGATCGGCGTGGCCGCCTTGGCCTGGGTGGCCGGGGTGTCGTAGATGATCTGACCCTTATAGGCCGTGATCGTGTTGAGCGGGTGGAACATCACCGGCGGATAGTTCACGGCGAGCCGTCGCAGCACCGGCCCCAGCCGCTCCCGGCAGAGTTCGGCGCGCCGGAAATAGTCGGGCGCGCTTGGCCCGGCGGCGGTTTCGAAGGACCCGCCGCAGATGAACTGCACGGGATTGGCGAATTCCGGTATCGACAACAGACCATTGAGCGTGCCCTGTGCGGGGTCATAGATGTTGTAGAAGTTGGCGATACCGGGGCCGGCGACGTGCAGCACTTGCTCGATGTTGTCGCTCTGGTCACTCAAAGTCTTGGCGAAATCGTTGAGGTTGTTGACCGTATCGATCAGCGTCGAGTTGTTTTCGTGCAGGAACCCTCGGATATCGGACAGTGCTTTGTTGAGCGTGCCCAGGGTGTTGTCGAGATGCCGTGAGCTGTCGGCCAGCACCTGGGACACCGAAGCGACATTTCCGGCGAATTGAACGATTTGTTCGTTGCTGTCCGACAGCGCGTTGACCAGAACCTGCAGGTTCTTGACGGTGCCGAAAATGTCGCCGCGGGAATCCCCCAGCCGCCCGGCGGCTTGGGAAAGCTCGCGCAAGGCGTTGTGGAACGACTCGCCGTTGCCGTTGAGCGTGTCCGCCGCCTGGTTGATCGCCCTACCCAGTGGTCCCTGCATTGATGCAGTCGTGGGACCAAGCTGGACGGCCAGTTGAGTCAGCGCCTCTTTGACCTCGTCCCATTCCACCGGAACCGCGGTGCGGCCCAGGCTGATGCTTCCGCCGTCGGGCAGCAGCGCCCCGCCGGCGTATGCCGGAGTCAGCTGGATGAACCGCGCGGACACCAGGTTTGGTGACACGATGATGGCCTGCGCGTCCTTCGGGATCTTCACGTCCTTGGACACCGACATGGTGATCTTGACGTCGGAGGGCCGCGGTTCGATGGTGTCGACCTGCCCTACCGGGACCCCGAGGATGCGGACCTGGTCGCCGGGATAAAGCCCGACGGCAGAAGTGAAGTAGCCGACGACGCTTCGGGTGTTGCCCGTCGACGACAACACGTACCCGCCGCCCACCAACACCGCGACCAGCGCGATGGCGGTGGCGTAGCGCAGCCCGCGGCTGCCGGCGATCCGCTTCGTCATGGCGACTCGATCATGGTGACTTCGGCCTGATGATCCAGCGTTCCTGAATCAAGCCGCGCAGGTAGTCGGCGAGGCTCGCCGGCAATTTACCCGGCTGGTAGAAGAAGTCGAACATCGTCGCCAACAGCGGCGCAGGGATGACGCTGTAGACGTTGACGTTGAATCCGGGACCGGACCCAACCACCTCGCCCAGCTCGGTGGCATAGGTCGGTAGCCGTTTGAGGGCTTCGGTGATGTAGTCGTGGCGCTCATTGAGGTTGGCCAGCACCAGGTTCAGCTTGCTCAGTGCCGGGCCGAACTCCTTGCGGTTGTCGGCGACGAAACCGGAAATCTGCTCCGAAAGACCTTGGATCCCTGAGATCAATTGCCCCAGCGCGGCACGCCGCTCGTCGAGCGCCGCGAACAACTCGTTACCGTCGTCGACCAACTTGTTGACCTGGTCGGCGCGCTGGGCCACCACATTCGTCACCGACTTCGCATGCGCCAGCAGGCTTTGCAGCGCCTCGTCACGGCGATTCAAGGTGCGCGATAAGGACGTCACATCGTCGAGTGCGCCCCGCAGCTCCGGGGTGGCGTCACGCAGTGTGTCGGTCAGCACGTTCAAGGCCTGCTCGAATTGCGGCTTGTTCAAATTGGTCGCGTTTTGCCCGAGGTCCTCGAGCGCGCCGGCGAGCGTGTACGGCGTGGTGGTGCGGCTGACCGGGATGGTGGTCGCCCTGCCGGCGCCGGCCGGGGTCACCGCGATGGAACGCTCACCGAGGATGGTGTCGGTTCGGATTGCGGCCAGCGACTGGTCGCCCACCACGACATGCCGGTCCACGCTGAAACTAATCTTGGCGCTGTCTCCCGCCAGGCTCACCGACGTCACCTTGCCGACCTTCAAGCCCGACACGTAGACCGAGTTGCCGGGACTGATGCCGCCGGCGTCGCTGAAGTAGGCATCGTAAATTTTTCCCTGAGGCCAGAACGGTAAGTTCGCGTAGCCGAAGGCGATGAGCACCACACAGACCACCAGCACCACGCCGACGATGCCGGTGCGCAGTGGATCGCGTTCACGCTTTGCATCACTTGACAAAAGTGCACCTCCCCTTGCTGGGATCCACTGGGCCCCCGAGCGGCAGCAGGATGTCGCTGCCAGCCGGACCGTTGATCTTGATGGTCACGGAACAGAAGTAGACGTTGAAGAAGGACCCGTAGGCGCCCAGCGCGGCCAGCCGCAGGTAGTCCTCGCCCAGCTGCTCGACGTCGTTGTTGACCTCGACTTTGCGATCGTCCAGCTCGGTGGCCAGCGGCCGGGCGTTTTCCAGGATGCCTTGCAACGGGCGCCGCGAATTCTGTAGCAGCTCGGTCAGATCCGTCGTCGTTGAGGCCAGCGGCGGGATGGCACCGGCGATGTCGTCTTTGTTCTCGGCCAGTCCGCTGATCAATTGCTGCAACTGGTCAACGCTGGCCGAGAATTGCGCGCTGCGCTGGTCAACGGTCCCCAGCACCGAGTTGAGGTTGTTGATCACGTCGCCGATGAGCTGGTCGCGTTGGCCCAGCGCCGCCGAAAACGCGCTGGTGTCCGCCAGGACGTTCGACAACGCCCCGCCCTGACCCTGCAACAATTCGATGACGGCGCTACTGATGGTGTTGACCTTGTCGGCGTCAAGACCCTTGAGCACCGGCCGCAGTCCACCGAGTAGCGCATCGAGATCCAGCGCAGGCTGGGTGTGTTCGGCGTTGATCGTCCCGCCCGGCGGCAGCTTGCGCAATTCCCCGGGGCCGGATGTAATTTCGAGGTACCGGTCACCAACCAGGTTCTCGTAGCGGATCACCGCACGGGTGGACGAATAAAGCGTGTAGCGCTGATCAACTCCGAATGTCACGTCGATTGCGTTGTTCGGATTCAGCTTCACGCCCGACACCGCACCAACCGGCACTCCGGCAATACGTACCTTCTGACCGGCCTTCAGCCGTGAGACATTGGTAAACGTTGCGTGGTAAATACTTTCGGGACCGAACCGGAAGTCACCGAAGATCACCACCAGTCCCGCGGACACCAGCAGCATCGCCACCGCAAAGATGCTGACCTTGATCACTATCGAGCGGTGCGATGGCCTTCCCCCGGCGGCCATCAGAAGTCGTCCCGTTCCGCGAATGCGCCGTGGAACAGGAACTGCAGCGTCGAGGGCGCGTCAAACTGCAATTCGGTGAATGGCTCGTACGGAATATTCGCATTGTCAGTCACCAGGAATGGGGCTCGATAGAACGACCCGCCCGTCTGCTTGGTCGGAATGTCGGGCAATCCCCGGCAGTTCGGTCCTCCGGAAGCGTTGACGATCGGCAGGGACTCGGGGTAGGTGTACGAGGGCGCGCCCAACACGAAGCTCGACGACGTGAACAGACCCGCTTTGCGGACCCCGATCAACGGGGCAGACTCCTTGACACCCCGGCCGATACCCGCGAACAGGCAGCCGAACTCCGGTGAATAGTCAGAAGCCACCTTGAGCGGAGCCCGCAGCCGGTTGATGGCATCGATCAAATTCTGTTCGGCCGGCTCCAACGTTTCATAGGCGTTGTTGGCCAGGCCGATGGTGGCCAGCAGGGTGTCGTTGAGGTTGTTCTGCTGGTCGACAACGGTCTTGTTGATCGTCGGCAGGTTGTCGATAACAGTGGTCAAATCGGGTGCGGCATCGGCATAGACATTGGTGACGACCGCTGTCTTGCCGAAGTCCTCCTGCAATGCTGGAAGCTTCGGGTTGGTTTGGCGCGTCAAGGTATTCAATCCCGACAAAATGCCGCCGAAGTCGTCGCCGTGGCCGCGCAACCCTTCCGACAGCGCGCTCAGCGTCCCGTTCAACTCCACCGGGTCGACCTTGTGCAGCAGGTCAATCAGCGACTGGAACAAGGTGTTGACTTCGAGCTGCACCGCGGAGGCCGCGACGTGCGCGTCCGGGCGCAAGGAGACCGGTGAAGGCGTTTGGGGCGGAATGAATTCCACCGACTTTACGCCGAAGATGGTGTTGCCCGCGATGTGCACCGTTGCGTTGGAGGGGATGAAGTGCATGTCGTCGCTGTTGATGGCCAGCGTCAGCCGGGCCTGCTCACCGGTGTAATCGATCGCCTTGACCTTGCCGATCTGGATCCCGCGGTATTTGACCTTGGCGTCCTTCTCCATCACCAGCCCGGCGCGCGGCGCCGAGACGGTGACGGTGTCGACCGAGGCGAAAGCCGCTGTGTAGGAAAGGTAAGTCACTGCCGCGAACGCCAGCATCAGTCCGGCCAGCAGCGCCGCTGCCAGCCGGACCGTTGTGCGTCGCGATCCTGTGTCTGCCATGTCCTTTAAGCGGTCCGATTAGCCGGAGAGGTTGAAGTTACCGGATGCGCCGTAAACAGCCAGCGAGATGAACAAAGTTATGACGACCACGACGATCAGCGAGGTGCGCACGGCCTGGCCGACGGCGATTCCGACGCCGACGGGACCGCCGCTGGCGTTGTAGCCGTAGTAGGTATGGACCAGCATCACGGCAATGGACATCACGATGGCCTGCAGGAACGACCACAACAGGTCAGACGGTGTAAGGAAGGTATTGAAGTAGTGGTCGTAAAGGCCTTTGGATTGTCCGTTGATGTAGACCGTGGTGAACCGAGCGGCAAAAAATGCGGCCAGCACCGACAGCGAATACAGCGGAATGATGGCAATCAGCCCGGCTATCAGCCGGGTTGACACGAGATAAGACACCGAGTGCACCGCCATGCACTCGACCGCGTCGATCTCCTCGGACACCCGCATGGCGCCCAGCTGGGCGGTGGCGCCGGCCCCGATGGTGGCCGCCAGGGCGATACCCGCGATGACTGGCGCCACCACGCGGACGTTCAGGAACGCCGACAGGAAGCCGGTCAGGGCCTCGATGCCGATGTTTCCCAGCGACGAGTAGCCCTGCACGGCGATGACACCACCGGACGCCAGCGTCAAGAAGGCCGCGACGCCGACCGTCCCGCCGATCATGATGAGGGCCCCTGCACCGAGCGTCATCTCGGCGATGTTGCGCATCGTCTCTTTGCGGTAGCGGGTGAGCGCGTTGGGAACGTAGCGCAGGGTTTGGCCGTAGAACAACGCCTGCTCGCCGAAGTCGTCCACCGGCCCTTGCAGCCTCGATGCGAGGTTGCGCAGCCGGTAGGTGACGTCGTAGCTCATCTGCCGCTCATTTCGCCGTGATCCGTACGCCGATTGCGGTCATCACGACGTTGATGACGAACAGGCAGATGAACGCGTAGACCACGGTTTCATTGACCGCATTACCGACGCCTTTGGGGCCACCCTTGACGGTCAGCCCGCGGTAGCAGCCCACGAGCCCGGCCATCACGCCGAACAGCAACGCTTTCACTTCGGCCAGCACCAATTCCCGCAGCCCGGTCAGCACGGTCAGTCCGTTGATGAAGGCGCCGGGGTTGACCCCCTGCAGGAAGACGGAGAACGCGTAGCCACCGGATAGCCCGATGGCGCACACCAATCCGTTGAGCAGCAGGGCGACCACGGTGGACGCCAGCACCCGGGGTACCACGAGCCGGTGGATCGGGTCGATGCCGAGCACCCGCATGGCGTCGATTTCTTCCCGGATGGTCCGGGCGCCGAGGTCGGCGCAGATGGCGGTGGCGCCGGCGCCCGCCACCACCAGCACGGTCACCACGGGCCCCAGTTGGGTGATGGTGCCGAATGCCGTTCCGGCGCCGGACAAGTCAGCGGCTCCGATCTCGCGCAGCAAGATATTGAGGGTGAATGCCACCAGCACGGTGAACGGGATGGAGACCAGCAGTGTCGGGACCAACGACACTCGAGCGATCATCCACGTCTGATCCAGGAACTCGCCGAATTGGAACGGCCGGCGAAAAGTCTCGCGGCCGGTGTCGATCATCATTTCGAAGAATCCGCCGACAGCACGCGCGGGGACTGCAAGTTGCTGAATCAGCTTCGTCCCCCTCGCTGCTCGCGGCGAAGCCTGTGTGTTGGCTTTGCGCGCTGTTCTGTCGCACGTCGGCTCGGTGTGAGCCGGATCTTATTAACTCAGAACGAGTTCACCGATGTCAATGAAAGCGATTTCTCGTCAAAACCGTTAATTTGCAACGTCAAGACCACCGAAGTGGCAAGTTTCTGACACGTGTTCTACACCTCAATTTCCCACTGTTAAGTGCCCCCATGGGCTTATTGCTCCATCAGGCCGACGGCGGAAAAGTTCCAATCCGGATCGCGACCAGCAAAATATTCCTGCAGCGTTGCGCTCAGTTGCGCAGGCTCCCATGCCGGTCCATCGGCACGGAATTTGTGCTCGGCGGTCGGCGCCGAAACCAGTGTCACCGCAGGGCCGTAAACAATGAACACCTGCCCGTTGACTTCCGCGGCGGCCGGCGATGACAAGAACTTGACCAGACTGACCACATGTTCGGGCGATAACGGGTCGATCTCGCCCTCCGCGACCTCTGGGCCGGGACCGAAGACGTCGGCCGTCATGGCGGTGCGGGCGCGCGGACAAATGGCGTTGGCGCACACTCCGTAGCGACCGAGCGCCCGCGCGGCCGACAGCGTCAGTGCGATGATGCCCGCCTTGGCGGCACCGTAGTTGGCCTGGCCGACCGGGCCTGCCAGCCCCGCCTCCGACGAGGTGTTGACGAGGCGGCCGAAGATTGTTCCACCCGAATTCTTGGCTTTGGAGCGCCAGTAGGTGGCCGCGTTGCGCGTCAGCAGGAAGTGGCCGCGCAAGTGCACGGCGATGACGAGATCCCATTCCTCGTCGGTCATGTTGAACAGCATCCGGTCGCGGGTGATCCCCGCGTTGTTGACCACGATGTCCAGCCCACCCAGGCCGTCGGCCTGCGCGACCAGTTCGTCGGCGGTCGAGCGCTCGCTGACGTCGCCGGCGACCGCCACGGCCTTGGAGCCGGCCGCGTTGATCTCGTCGATGACATCGGAGGCATCCAAGGCGGCGGCGATGTCGTTGACCACGACGGTGGCGCCGAGCTGCGCCAAACCGAGCGCCTCCGCCCGTCCCAGTCCCGCGGCCGCACCGGTCACCACCGCGACCTTGCCGGATAGGTCGGTCGCGTTCATGCTGGTAGTCAATTTATGAATACCTCTAGTTTCGGGTGACGCACTTCGGGCTCGGATTAGTCGCCGCGCAGCAGCGCGGCGCGCGGGCACTCCGCGATTGCCTGCTCGGCCAGTTGCTCGCGATCGGGCGGAATCGGGTCAAGCTTCACGACGGCATAATCCTCGTCGTCCAGGTCGAAGATGTCTGGCGCGATACCCAGGCACACTGCGTTACCTTCGCACCGGTCACGGTCCACGATCACCCGCACAGCATCCTCCTTGAAACTGGCTTTCAATCTTCGCCCACGTCCCCACCAGTATGTAGGTCCACCATAGGGGCCCCAATACCTCCGGGGAAACGGTCGCTGGATTCCAAGACTAGAACGTGTTACAACCTCCGAAGAGAACGGGTAGTCGTAGCCCGAGTAACGTCGGTTGATCGAGGCGTGTCAGGTTAACAAAGGACGGCTGGAATGCGCATCAGTTACACCCCGGAACAGGAGGAGCTGCGTCGCGAACTGCGGTCGTACTTCACCACGCTTGTGACGCCGGAGCGCCGTGAGGCCCTGAGCTCGATCGGGGGCGAAATCGGCGTCGGCAACGTCTACCGCGAGACGGTCGCGCAAATGGGCAAGGACGGGTGGCTGACCCTGAGCTGGCCGAAGGAGTACGGCGGCCAGGACCGCTCCCCGATGGACTCGCTAATCTTCGCCGATGAAGCGGCCATCGCCGGTGCACCGGTGCCCTTCCTGACCATCAACAGCGTTGCCCCGACCATCATGGCCTTCGGCACCGACGAGCAGAAGAAGTTCTTCCTGCCCAGGATCGCGGCCGGGGACTTGCACTTCTCCATCGGCTACTCCGAGCCCGGCGCCGGCACCGACCTGGCCAATCTGCGCACCACCGCGGTGCGCGACGGTGACGACTACATCGTGAACGGCCAAAAGATGTGGACGAGCTTGATCCAGTACGCCGACTACGTCTGGTTGGCGGTGCGCACCAACGCCGAGGCCAAGAAGCATCGCGGCATCTCGGTACTGATCGTGCCCACCACCGCCGACGGCTTCTCCTGGACACCCGTGCATACCATGGCCGGTCCCGACACCAGCGCCACCTATTACTCCGATGTGCGGGTGCCGGTGACCAATCGGGTCGGTGAAGAGAACGGCGGCTGGAAGCTGGTGACCAACCAGCTCAACCACGAGCGCGTTGCCCTGGTGTCGTCGGCACCTATCTTCGTGGCTCTCCGCGAGGTCCGGGAATGGGCGCAGCACACCAAGGACCCGAGCGGCGCCCGGCTCATCGACTCCGAGTGGGTGCAGCTCAACCTGGCCCGGGTGCACGCCAAAGCCGAAGTGTTGAAGTTGATCAATTGGGAGCTGGCTTCGGCGGACGGTGACTCGTTGGGTCCGGCGGACGCCTCGGCCGCGAAGGTGTACGGCACCGAGCTGGCCACCGAGGCCTACCGGCTGCTGATGGAGGTGCTGGGTACCGCGGCGACGGTGCGCCAGCATTCCCCGGGCGCGCTGTTGCGCGGCCGGGTCGAGCGCATGCACCGGGCCTGCCTGATCCTGACGTTCGGTGGCGGCACCAACGAAGTGCAACGCGACATCATCGGGATGGTCGCCCTAGGCCTGCCCCGCAACCGCTGAGCCCCCTAAGGACGGATATCGATGGACTTTTCGACAACCGAAGCGGCGAATGATCTCGGCGGCCTGGTCGACACGATCGTGGGTTCGGTGTGCACCCCGGAGCACCAGCGTGAGCTTGACAAGCTCGACCAACGATTCGACCGCGCGCTGTGGGGCAAGCTCATCGACGCCGGCATCCTGACCAGCGCCTCGGCCACCTCAGTGGGCGGCGACGGATTCGGGGTGCTCGAGCAGATCGCCATCCTGGTGGCGCTGGGTCACCAGCTGGCCGCCGTGCCGTACCTGGACTCGGTGATGCTCGCCGCCGGTGCGTTGGCCCGCTTCGGGACCGAAGAGTTGCAGCAGGATTGGGCCGCCCCAGCAGTCAGCGGCGAGAAGATCCTGACCGTCGCACTGCTCGGCGAGATGGGTGAGGGACCGGTGCAGGCCATCCGCGCGGGTGACGGCTACCGCCTCACCGGCACGCGCACCCAGGTCGGGTTCGCGCCGGCCGCCGACGCCTTCCTGGTGCCGGCCGAGACCGATTCGGGCACCGGCGTTTTCGTGGTCGCTGCGGACGACCCCGATGTTACGGTGACATCGATGCAGACGACCGGCCTGGGCAGCGTCGGGCACCTGGCGCTGGACGGCACGCAGCTGGACGGCACCCGGATGGTCGGCGGCGCGGAGGTCGTAGTCTGGCTCGAAACGCTCAACGCCTTGGGCCGCAGCGCCTTCCAGCTAGGTGTGCTCGAACGCGGACTGCAGCTTACCGCCGAGTACGCCCGGGAGCGGGAGCAATTCGATCGCCCGATCGGCAGCTTCCAGGCGGTGTCACAGCGGCTGGCCGACGGTTACATCGACGTCAAGGGATTGCGGCTCACGCTCACCCAGGCGGCCTGGCGAGTTTCCGAGGATTGCCCCGCTGACATCGATGTGGCCAGCGCGGCGTTCTGGGCGGCCGACGCCGGACACCGGGTGGCGCACACCATCGTGCACGTGCATGGCGGCGTGGGCGTCGACACCGATCACCCGGTGCACCGCTATTTCTTGGCCGCCAAAGAGGCCGAGTTTGCATTGGGCGGTGCCACCGGTCAGCTGCGCCGGATCGGCCGTGAGCTGGCGGAGACTCCCGCCTAGCCAGGTCGTTGATCCCGGCTGTGATCCCCGCTGACCTCACCGTCACCAAACTGCTGGTGCCGCTGGCCGAGGTCGACGACCGCGGTGTCTACTTCGAGGACTCGTTCACCAGCTGGCGTGATCATGTGCGCCACGGTGCCGCGGTTGCCGCGGCACTGCGTGGGCGCCTCGACCCGGCACGGCCGCCGCACGTCGGCGTGCTGCTGGAGAACACCCCGTTCTTCTCGGCGATGCTGGTGGCGGCCGGAATGTCGGGGATCGTGCCGGTAGGGCTCAACCCGGTGCGTCGCGGCGCGGCGCTGGCGCGCGACATCGTCAGGGCCGACTGCCAATTGGTGCTGGCTGAATCGAAATCGGCTGAAACACTGGACGATATCGAGCACGTGAATGTCGATACCGCCCAGTGGGCTTGCGAGTTAGACGCCTATCGGGACGCCGAGCCGTCGTTTCAGTCCGCCTCGCCCACCGACCTCTTCATGCTGATCTTCACGTCTGGCACCAGCGGCGAGCCGAAAGCGGTGAAGTGTAGCCACGGCAAGGTTGCGATCGCGGGCGTGACCATGACGCAGCGATTCGATCTCACCCGCGATGACGTCTGCTATGTGTCGATGCCGTTGTTCCATTCCAACGCGCTGTTGGTGGGCTGGGCGGTCGCGGCGGCATGTCAGGGCTCAATGGCGTTGCGGCGCAAGTTCTCTGCATCGAACTTCCTGAGCGATGTCCGCCGCTACGGCGCCACCTATGCCAACTACGTGGGCAAACCGTTGTCCTATGTGCTGGCCACGCCGGAGCGGCCCGACGATGCGGACAACCCGCTGCGGGCGGTATACGGCAATGAGGGCGTAGCCGGGGACATCGAGCGCTTCGGCCGCCGGTTCGGGTGTGTCGTGCAAGACGGGTTCGGCTCCACCGAGGGCGGTGTGGCGATCGCGCGTACGCCGGACACCCCGGTGGGCGCGTTGGGTCCGCTGCCCGACGGGGTGGAAATCGTCGACCCAGACACCGGTGAACCATGTCCCCCCGGCGTGGTCGGCGAGCTGGTGAACACCGCGGGGCCGGGCCGCTTCGAGGGTTACTACAACGATGAAGAGGCCGAGGCAGAGCGGATGGCAGGCGGGGTGTACCACACCGGTGATCTCGCCTATCGCGATGACGCCGGCTATGCGTATTTTGCTGGGCGCCTTGGCGATTGGATGCGGGTCGACGGCGAAAACCTGGGCGCGGCCCCGATCGAGCGGGTACTGCTGCGCCACCCCGATGTCATGGAGGTGGCGGTGTACGCGGTGCCCGATCCGGTGGTCGGTGACCAGGTGATGGCCGCGTTGGTGATGGCCCCGGGCACCGAGTTCGATGCCGGGAGGTTCCGCGCCTTCCTGGCCGAGCAGCCCGACCTGGGACCCAAGCAGTGGCCGTCGTACGTGCGGGTCAGCGCTGAGCTGCCACGGACGATGACGTTTAAGGTGCTCAAGCGTCAGTTGTCGGCACAAGGTGTCGACTGCGAAGATTCGGTATGGCAAATCCGCCGCTAGCCACATGACGTCCCGGCCTCTCGAGCTTGCGCTTGAAGCAAGCTTCGAAAAGCTCGCCGCCGCGGTCCCGGCAGATGTCGGTCTCGCAATCGCGCGTCCCGACCGAAGCTACGCACTGGGACGCTGGTGGTCCGGCGTCGGCTGGTCGACGATCAAAGTGCCGTTGGCGATCGCGGCGTTGCGCAACGACCGGCCACGCGCCTGGGACCTGGCCGTCAAAGCCATCACCGAATCCGACAACCACGCGTCCGAGCAGTTGTGGTCGCAACTGGGCAATCCCCCGGACGCGGCGCGGCAGGTGCAAGCCGTCATCGCCGAGTGCGGTGACGCCGCCACGGTAGTCGAATCTCGCCGGCTGCGGCGGGGTTTCACCGCATTCGGCCAGACGCAATGGACCCTGAACCGTCAGGCGCAATTTGCCGCGCAGCTACCAGCGATACCTGACGCGGCCGAAGTCATCGACATGATGCAGCACCTCACCGCCGGCCAGCAATGGGGACTGGCCGCCAAAGGTATTGCAGCGAAAGGAGGTTGGGGGCCGGGCAGGCATGGCGAATACCTGGTCCGGCAATTCGGGATGGTCGCCACACAGTCCGGGTACTGGGGCGTGGCGCTGGCGGCGGAATCTCACGACGGCGTGTTCAAGACGGGAGTCGAGGTAGTCAATGCACTCGCGGACTGGCTCGTCAGCCGACTTCCCGGGCTAGCCCGTTATTGACGGCACGACGGCGTCGATCAGGTGCGGGCCGGGTTCGGCGAACGCTGCATGCAGCGCGTCGGCGAGCTCCTCGGCAGTGGTGACGCGGCGCGCGGGAACTCCCATACCCTCGCTGATCTTGACGAAATCCATTGTCGGGCGCGACAAGTCAAGCAGGTCGAGCGCCTTCGGACCGGGAGCGGAGCCGGCGCCGACACGCGCGAGCTCGATCCGCAGGATGTCGTAGGCGCTGTTGTCGTACAGCACGGTGGTCACATTGAGGTTTTCCCGCGCCTGGGTCCACAACCCGGAAATGGTGTACATCGCCGACCCGTCGGATTCCAGGCACAGCACCGGGCGATCCGGAGCCGCCACCGCGGCACCGACGGCGGCCGGAATGCCGTACCCGATGGCCCCGCCGGTCAGCGTGAGCCAGTCGTGGGCCGGTGCGCCGGCAGTGGCCGCGGCGAGCAGCACCCCGGAGGTGTTGGACTCGTCCACGACGATCGCCCCTTCCGGCAACAGCGCCCCGATCACATCGGCCGCGGACGCGGACGTCAAAGCCCCGGTCGGCAGCGCCGGCCGCGCCAAGGCCGCCACCGGCGCCACGGTCCCGGGCGCTACCTCGTCGGCTAATGCGGCGAGCGCAGCGGCAGCACCACTGTGCTCGGCGAGGACGTGTACCTGGCAGCCCGTCGGGACCAGGTCGCTGGGCATGCCCGGGTAGGCGAAGAACGACACCGGCGACTTGGCGCCGGCCAGCACCAGATGCTTGGCGCCGTCGAGCTGGACCGTCGCGGCTTCGGCGAAGTAGGCGAGCCGCTCGACCGCGGGAATGCCTGCGCCGCGCTCCAGCCGCGCAGGGAATGTCTCAGACAACAGACGGGCCCCGGTCGCCTGGGCGATCCGTGCCGCCGCCGTCAAGCCCAACCCGCGGGTGGCGCCTCCGCCGACGAGGATGACGGTGGGTTCCCCGGATCGCAGTACCTCCAGCACCTGCGGCGAAAGCAGCGGATCGGCACTCGGCGGCTGCGCCCGCACGGGCGGGGAAGGCTCGGCACCGTCGGACCACGACACGTCGGCGGGCAGGATCAGTGTCGAAATGTGCGAACCGGACCGGCTGGCGGTGATGGCTTCGGCGGCGTCGGCCGCGACATCGGCGGTGTGTTCCGTGCGGCGTACCCACCCGGAGACCGTCCCGGCGAGTGCGTCGATGTCGGATTCCAATGGGGCGTCGTACTTTTTGTGATACGTGGCGTGGTCACCGACGACCACCACCATCGGCACCCGGGCGCGCCGCGCGTTGTGCAGGTTGGCCAGCCCGTTGCCCAGTCCAGGACCCAGGTGCAGCAGCACCGCCGCCGGACGATCGGCGATGCGCGCATATCCGTCGGCCGCGCCGGTGGCGACGCCCTCGAAGAGAACCAGCACGCCCCGCATTTGCGGGACGGTGTCCAGGGCGGCCACGAAATGCATTTCCGACGTCCCCGGGTTGGCGAAGCACACGTCGACGCCGCCGTCGACCAGGGTGTTGATCAAAGCCAGGGCACCGTTCACGAATTCACCTTTCGTTCCAGCCTGAACACCCGCTCGGCGTTAGCGTGCAAGAAGCAGTGGCGCGCGTCGTCGGGTAGTCCCAGTTCGTCGAGTCCCGCCAACGCGTGCGGGTGCGCGATCATCGGGTAGTTGGTGCCGAACAAGACTTTACGTTGTCCGGTACCGGTTTTCATGAACCGGATGAGCTCCTCGGGCAGCCGTTTGAGGGTGTAAGCCGAGGTGTCGATGTAGACGTTCTCGTGCTTGCGGGCGACGGCCACCATCTCTTCTGTCCACGGGTAACCGACGTGGCCACATACGATCACCAGTTCGGGGAAGTCGAGGGCGACTTGGTCGATGTAGGGAATCGGCCGGCCCGTCTCCGACGGCCGCAGCGGGCCGGTGTGACCGACCTGGGTGCAAAACGGCACACCGGCCTCGACGCACTCGGCGAAGAGCGGATAGTAGCGGCGATCGGTGGGCGGTGCATTCCACAGCCAGGGCACCACCCGCAGACCCACGAATCCACCATCACCCAGCCGGCGGCGCAACTCCCGCACGGCTTGCATCGGGCGGTCGAGGTCGACGGTGGCCAGACCGGCGAACCGCTTGGGATGCAAGCTGATCCACTCGGCGACTTCGTCGTTGGAGATCAGATCCTGGCCGCCCGGACCGCGCCAGGCGCTGAGCAGTCCGAACTGAACATTGGCCGCGTCCATCATTGCGATGGTGGCTTCGATCGGGACTTCGGCGGCCGGCAGGGAACCGCCGGTCCAGCGTCGCAGCGACGCCAACATGTCGCTGCGCAGGAACCGCACAGTCGGGTGCTGCATCCACACATCGATCGTCATCGCACTGAAGACTGTAGGCCTACGCGGCTAGCGCGGCGCGAGCGGCGGCACCGGTCTGCTGTGCGTACCCGCCGCCGAAAAGCACCACGTGCGCCAGCAGCGGGAACAGCTGGTGCAGCCCGACGCGGTCGCGCCAGCCGGGCTTCAGCGACCGCACCCGCTGGTAGCCGTTGACCACGTCGTCGTAGTGCGGGCAGCCGAACAGCGCGAGCATCGCAAGGTCGGTCTCGCGGTGGCCGGCGTGCGCGGCGGGATCGATCAGCACCACCCCGTCGAAAGTCCACATGACGTTGCCGCTCCACAGATCGCCGTGCAGCCGCGCCGGCGGGTCGTCGTCGTCGAAATCTCCGGCGCGGCAGCGTGCCATGACGGACTCGATCACGGCGCGGGTCGGGGCGTCGAGCCGCGCCGCCGCCCGCTCGGCCATCGGAGCCAGCCGCTCGTCGGCGTAGAAGTCGCCCCAGCGCCGGTGCCGCCGCAGCGACAGCGGCAACGGCTTCGACAACGGGCCGAAAAACCCCGGGCCGTCCCATCCGTCGGGCCCGGCGCCGAACGCCGGGGCGCCCGCCTCGTGCGTGACGGCCAGTCGGCGGCCGAATACCTGCGCCGCCTCGCGGGTCGCCGGCACCGAATCAAGCCGCCGCAACGCCAGGCTGGTCCCGTCGACCGAGACGACCTGCGCGCACGGCACACCCCCGTCGACTTTCGACAGCCAGCGCAAGCCTGCGGCTTCCCAGGCGAAGTAACCGTCCGGCGCGTCGGGGTGCCGCTTGACGAAGTCGCTCACGCGGTCACGTGTGCGGAATGCACCTCGTCGGCGGGCCGCGCCTCGGTTTGTTCCTTGGCCCACCGGTAATCGGGTTTGCCGGCCGGCGAACGCTTCACCTCGTCGACCAGCCAGAGGCTGCGCGGGACTTTGTACCCCGCGATCTCGGAGCGCACGAAGCGGTCCAGTTCGGCCAGCGACGGCCGCACACCTGGCCGGGACTGGACCACGGCGGCGACATGCTGGCCGTAACGGGGGTCGGGCACGCCGACCACCAACGCGTCGAAGACGTCGGGATGGCCTTTGAGCGCCGCCTCGACCTCCTCGGGATAGATCTTCTCCCCGCCACTGTTGATCGACACCGAGCCGCGGCCCAGCATCGTGACGGTACCGTCCTCCTCCACCAGCGCGTAGTCGCCGGGTATTGCGTAGCGCACGCCGTTGAAGGTCTTGAACGTCTCGGCGGTCTTCTTTTCGTCCTTGTAGTAGCCAACCGGAACGTTGCCCTTCTTGGCGATCAAGCCGCGCACCCCCGAGCCGGGCTCCACCTCGTTGCCGTGCTCGTCGAGCACCACGGTGCGGTGGTCGATCGTCACTCGCGGGCCACCGCTGTGCGGTGCGTCTTTGGCGACGATGCTGGTGCCGCCGAATCCGGTCTCCGAGGAGCCGATGGAATCGGTGATGACCCGGTTGGGCAGCAGCTCCAGCAGCCGCTCCTTGATGCTCGGCGAGAACAGCGCCGCGGTGCTGGCCAGCAAGAACAGCGACGAGAGGTCGTAATCGTGATCGGTGTCCAGCGCATCCAGCAACGGTCGCGCCATGGCATCGCCGGTGAAGAACAGCAGATTCACCTTGTGTTCGTGAATCGTGCGCCACACCTCTTCGGCGTTGAATTCCGCTGCCAGCACGGTGGTTTGACCCGAGAAGATCGACATCCAGGTGGCCGACTGGGTGGCGCCGTGGATCATCGGCGGGATCGGGTAGCGAATCATCGGCGGATTGGCGGCGGCCGCCTTGGCCAGGTCGTACTCGTCCTTCACGAATTCGCCTGTGGCAAAGTCTGTTCCACCGAATAGCACGCGGTAGATGTCCTCGTGGCGCCACATCACGCCCTTCGGAAAGCCGGTGGTGCCGCCGGTGTAGAGCAGGTAAATGTCGTCGGCACTGCGCTCGCCGAAGTCGCGCTCGGGGGAGCCCTGCGCGATCGCGGAGTAGAACTCGACACCGCCGTAGCGCTGGAAGTCCTTGTCGCTGCCGTCCTCGATCACAAGGATCGTCTTGACGTTGGGCGTGTCCGGCAGGACGTTGGCCACCCGGTCGGCGTACTGGCGTTCGTGGACCAGCGCGACCATGTCGGAGTTCTCGAACAGGTAGCGAAGCTCGCCCTCGACGTAGCGGTAGTTGACGTTGACCAAGATCGCGCCCGCCTTAACGATGCCCAGCATCGCGATCACGATCTCGATGCGGTTGCGGCAGTACAACCCGACCTTGTCGTCCTTTTTCACCCCCTGATCGATCAGGTAGTGCGCCAGCCGGTTGGCCTTCTCCTCCAATTGGGCGTAGGTCAACATCTCGTCGCCGCAGATCAGGGCGACGCGGTCGGGCACAGCGTCGATGGCGTGCTCTGCGAGATCGGCAATATTCAGGGCCACGGCCACCAAATTAGAACGTGTTACATTTCTTGACAAGCTCATGCCCCATGTCGACCGAAAGGCGGTAGCCGTGGCACCGGCCCCAGCAAACGAGCAGTCCGGTCCCTCCGAACCAGATGCGCTGGTGGAGCAGCGTGGTCACACCCTCATCGTCACGTTGAACCGGCCGCACGCCCGCAACGCGCTGAGCACCGAAATGATGGAAATCATGGTCCAGGCCTGGGACCGCGTCGACAACGATCCCGACATCCGGTGCTGCATCCTCACCGGCGCCGGTGGCTACTTCTGCGCCGGCATGGACCTCAAGGCGGCAACCAAGAAGCCGCCCGGTGAGTCGTT
The DNA here is from genome assembly GCA_035505695.1 of Mycobacterium sp. Taxonomy (GTDB): domain Bacteria; phylum Actinomycetota; class Actinomycetes; order Mycobacteriales; family Mycobacteriaceae; genus Mycobacterium. Next base: position 8,647 of record DATJQO010000085.1, on the reverse strand, counting down.
CAAGGACGGCAGCTACGACCCGTCGCGAATCGACGCGTTGCTGAAGGGTCGCCGGCTGACCAAACCGCTGATCGCGGCCGTCGAAGGACCTGCGATCGCCGGCGGCACCGAGATCCTGCAGGGCACCGACATCCGGGTGGCGGGTGAAAGCGCCAAGTTCGGCATCTCGGAGGCCAAGTGGAGCCTGTACCCGATGGGCGGGTCGGCCGTGCGACTGGTGCGCCAGATCCCCTACACCGTCGCGTGCGACCTGCTGCTGACCGGACGCCACATCACCGCCGCCGAGGCTAAGGAGATGGGCCTGATCGGGTATGTCGTGCCGGACGGGCAGGCGCTGTCCAAGGCACTCGAGATCGCCGACGTGATTGCCAACAACGGGCCGCTGGCGGTGCAGGCCATCCTGCGGGCGATCCGCGAAACCGAGGGCATGGCCGAAAACGAGGCGTTCAAGATCGACACCCAGATCGGGATAAAGGTGTTCCTGTCCGACGACGCCGAGGAAGGCCCCCGGGCGTTCGCCGAGAAGCGCAAACCCAACTTCCAGAACCGCTAGCCTTCTTCGGTCGCGCCGAGCGTGCACTCAGCGTGCACTCATTGCGAATTTTGGGTCTGTTTTTGGCGCTGAATGCACGTTCGGCGCTGTGTCAGACCTCGCGAGCACACTCCTGCCATGGAGATGCCGTTCATCGGTAGCGAGGCCGTCAAATCCGGCCGCGTGACGCCGTACGCGCTGCGCGCCCAATTCCTCAACGTTCACCCCGACGTCTACGTCGCTGCCGGCACTGAGCTCACGGCGCGTGGGCGCGCCCATGCGGCCTGGTTGTGGTCCCGTCGGCGCGGCGTTGTCGCAGGCCGTTCAGCGTCGGCGCTGCACGATGCCAAATGGGTGGCGGACGGCGCACCGGCTGAGTTGCTCTATGGCTATCGCCGGCCGCCGAATGGTATCCACACATGGTCGGACCGCGTGGCCGAGGACCAAGTACAGGTCATCGCCGGCATCCCTGCGACGACGCCGGCACGAACGGCTCTCGACCTGGCGTGCCGCTATCCCATTGATAGGGCTGTTGCCTCCATCGACGCGCTTGCCCGTGCAACGGAGCTCAAGATGTGCGACGTGGAGATCCTCGCTGACCGTTGCCGGGGACGCCGTGGCATTCGGCGAGCGCGCAACGCACTGTTGCTCGTTGATTCCGGCGCCGAGTCGCCACGCGAGACGTGGCTACGGCTGCTGTTGATCCGCGCGGGCTTCCCGCCCCCACGAACCCAGATTCAAGTTGTCGACTGCGGCGCCCTGATCGCCTGCCTGGATATGGGTTGGGAGGACATCAAATTGGCCGTGGAGTACGACGGCGACCAACACCGCACCGACCGAAGACAATTCAATAAGGATATTCGGCGCGCAGAGTCCCTCGCGGAGCTGGGTTGGGCCGTCGTCCGCGTTACCGCCGAGAACACCGCAGGCGCCATCGTCGCCAGGGTGTCGGCGGCATGGCAGCGCCGAACGTGTACTCAGCGTGAAAAACTCGCTTGAATCTCGCACTGAGTGCACGCTCGGCGAAAGTTGCTAACCCAGCGGCGTGCTCGGGGTGAACGCCACCGGCATCTTCTCGAGGCCGGACACGAAGTTCGCCGGCCGCAGCGGCAGCTCGGCGTCGGACGCCAGTCGGAGGTCCGGCAGGCGCTGCAGCAGCCGGGTCTGCATGATGGACAGCTCCAGCCGGGCGAGCTGGTTGCCCAAGCAGAAGTGCGTTCCGAAGCCGAACGCCAGGTGGTTGTTGGGGTAGCGCTCGATGTCGAAGCTTTCCGGATCCTTGAATACCTTCTCGTCGAAGTTGGCCGACTCGAACAGCAGGATCATCTTCTCGCCCTGCCGCAATTGGGCGCCGTGGAACTCGGTGTCGGCGGTGATCGTGCGGGCCATGTTCTTCACCGGCGCTGTCCAGCGCAGCATCTCCTCGATCGCGTTGGGCAGCAATTCGAGGTCGCTGACCAGGCGCTGGTGCTGGTCGGGCTGCAGCAGCAGCTGCCTCGTCCCGCCGGACAGGGTGTGGCGCGTGGTCTCGTCGCCGCCGATCAGCAGCAACAGCACCTCGGTGACGATCTGGTGGTCCTCCAGCCGCGATCCCTCGACCTCCGCATGCACCAGGACGCTGACCAGATCGTCGGTCGGTTCCTGCTTGCGGGCCGCGATCATGCCCATCATGTATTCGCTGTAGGCGGCGAAGGCGTCCATGGTGACCTGGATGTCCTCTTGTGCCGCTGTGCTGCTCAACGCGCCGACCAGATCGTCGGACCACTTGAGGAACATCTTGCGCTCCTCGGGGCGCACACCGAGCATGTCGCCGATGACCGCCATGGGCAGCGGCGCGGCGAGGTCCCAGACGAAGTCGCACTTCCCGCGCTCGCATACCGCGTCGATCAGCGTGTCGCACAGCGAAACGATCTTCGCCTCTTGGTCTTTGACACGCTTGCGGGTGAATCCGGAATTGACAAGCTTGCGCCGCAACAGATGTTGCGGGTCGTCCATCTCGATCATCATTTCGACACCGTCCTGGTCGGGACGGATGCCGCCGGCATTCGAGAACAACTCGGGGTTGCGCTCGGCGTCGATCACGGCCTGATACGTCGACGCGGCGGCCAAGCCGTTGCGGTCCCGGAAGACCGGCTCGTTTTCCCGCATCCAGCGGTACACGGCCCGCGAGTCACCCGCGTAGAAAATGCCGTCGGTCAGGTCGACGTCCGGCCTTGTTGAAGTCATCGTCATGAGATCTCCTGGGCGTCGCCGAAGGTCATTTCCACGTTGTCAACGGAGCTGGACATGATCGCGCGTTTCGGAAGCCCCAGCGACGCCAGCTCTTTCGCGTAGGGATGATCGCCGAGCCGGATGCGCACCCCGCCGAATCGAGTGCGCACACCGTGCAGCGTGTGCTCGAACGAGGTCTCCCGCGTGACACCGTCACGGTGCGAGTAGGTGCGCTGTTGTTGGTGGCTCGGAGTCAGCCGAAACGGCAGCCCGCGGCCAAACTCCATGTCGAGCACCAGTTGCCCATCGACGCTGACGTCGAAACCGAATTGATACCCCTGCCGAATAGTGAAGCCCGCCATGACTTTCGGGTAGCCCCAGATCTTGGTTCCGGCTTCCAATGTGAACGGCTGGTCGACGGGCAGGTGATGGATGAAGGCACCGGCCGACTGCAGGGCGCGGGGCCCGCTCGCCTGTACACCGGGCGGGTTGACCATCACGCTGGTGCCGAATTCGTGATACTGGCCCAGGTCGCCGTCGATGTAGTGCATCAACATCAGGACGACGATCGCGCGCCCGGGCAGGTATCGGCAGACCTGCAGACCGCTGTAGTCGATCAAGCGCTGCGCCGCGGCGGCGTCAACCGCGAACATGGCCATGTGCTGATTTGCCTTACGGATCCGCACCGGCATGGTGAGGACCGTGCCCGCGAAGGTGTGCTGCGAGGCTGTCATCGAGCCAATCTAGAACGCGTTCTACTCGTTCGGCAAGCCCGTCGAGGACCGGGCTAGATCAGCGTGGCAAGCTCGCTGATCTGCTCGGTACTGCGTCCGGACACCACCATCATCGTGACGCCGGCGGCCTCCCAGACCTTGACCTGCTTACGCACGTAGTCCAAATCGCCAACGATCGCGGCGTCGTCGACGACCTCGTCGGGGATGATCTGGGCGGCCTTGTCCTTCTGGTTGCTGCGGAAGAGCTTGGTCACGTCATCGACCACATCGCCATAGCCCATCCGGCGATAGACATCGGCGTGGAAGTTAGTGTCCTCGGCGCCCATGCCCCCCATGTAGAGAGCCAGGTAGGGCTTCATGGCCGCGAAGGCGGCGCTGCGGTCGTCGGTGATGACGACGGTGGCGGTCGCGCCGATCTCGAAGTCCGCACGGCTGCGGCGGGCCCTGGGGCGCGCGAAGCCTTCGTCGAGCCATTCGTTGTAGGTGTCGGCCATCCGCGGGGTATAGAAGATCGGCAGCCAGCCGTCGCAGATTTCGGCGGCCAGCGCGACATTCTTGGGCCCCTCGGCGCCGAGCATGATCGGGATCTCGGCGCGCAGCGGATGAGTGATGGACTTGAGCGGCTTGCCCAGCCCCGTCGTCCCCTCACCCGTCAGCGGCAGCGGGTAGTGGGGGCCGGCACTGGTCACCGGATTCTCCCGAGCCCACACCTGCCTGACGATGTCGATGTACTCACGGGTACGAGCCAGCGGTTTCGGGAAACGCTGGCCGTACCAGCCCTCGACGACCTGCGGGCCGGACACCCCGAGGCCGAGGATGTGGCGACCGCCGGAGAGGTGATCGAGCGTCAGCGCGGCCATCGCGCATGCCGTCGGGGTGCGTGCGGACAGCTGGACCACCGACGTGCCCAGCCGGATGCGACGCGTCGAGGAGCCCCACCACGCCAGCGTCGTGTAGGCGTCGGATCCCCACGCCTCGGCGGTGAACATCGTGTCGAATCCGGCCTCCTCGGCGGCGGCGACAAGCTCCCCATGGTTCTGCGGCGGCTGAGCGCCCCAATATCCCAGCTGCAAACCGAGCTTCATAGTCTTCGCCTCTCCGGCCGGCCGACCCGATGTTGAAACCGTTCTTAGAACCTGTTCTACTCGATGGCGTGACAGCCAGTTCGAGCAGCCCGACCTTGATGGATCACCCTGAACCACCGCTCTCCGCGCCACTGACGTTGTCCTTCGACTACACCCGTTCGGTCGGCCCCACGCTGAGCAAGTTCTTCACCGCACTGCGTGAGCGCCATGTCCTCGGGGTGCGCGGGTCGGATGGCCGGGTGCACGTACCGCCGGCGGAGTATGACCCGGTCACCTACGAGCCGCTGGGCGAGATGGTACCGGTGTCCAACGTCGGCACCGTTGTTTCCTGGACCTGGCAGCCGGAGCCGCTGGAGGGCCAGCCGCTGGACCGGCCGTTCGCCTGGGCACTGATCAAGCTCGACGGCGCCGATACCCTGCTGATGCACGCCGTCGATGCCAGGACACCCGACGCCATCGGCCGCGGTACCCGGGTACACGTGCACTGGGCCGACGAGCCGGTCGGCGCTATCACCGACATCGCCTACTTCGCGCTGGGCGAGGACGCCGAACCCGTCGAACAGTCCGGAGGCGAGCAGGATCCAGTGACCATGATCGTCACGCCGATCTCGTTGACCATTCAGCACACCGCCTCGCACGAGGAGAGCGCCTACTTGCGTGCCATCGCCCAGGGCAAGCTGCTGGGCGCCAGGACCGGGGAGAAAGGCAAGGTCTACTTCCCCCCGCACGGGGCCGATCCGGCCACCGGCCAGCCGACCACTGAATTCGTGGAGCTACCGGACAAGGGCACGGTCACGACGTTCGCCATCATCAACATCCCGTTCCAGGGCCAGCGCATCAAACCGCCCTACGTGGCGGCCTACGTGCTGCTCGACGGAGCCGACATTCCCTTCCTGCATCTGGTCGCCGACGTCGACGCGCACGAGGTCCGGATGGGCATGCGCGTCGAGGCGGTGTGGAAACCCCGCGAGGAATGGGGCTATGGCATCGACAACATCGAATACTTCCGGCCCACCGGCGAACCGGACGCCGACTACGACACCTACAAGCACCACCTGTAGAGGGCTTACCTGTAAATGAGCGCTCGCAACGTTGCGGTGGTCGGCTTCGCCCACGCCCCACACGTACGCCGCACCGACGGCACCACCAACGGCGTCGAGATGTTGATGCCGTGCTTCGCACAACTGTACGAGGACCTCGGAATCGCACGCGCCGACATCGGCTTCTGGTGTTCGGGCTCGTCCGATTACCTTGCCGGACGGGCCTTTTCGTTCATCTCGGCGATCGACTCGATCGGTGCGGTTCCGCCGATCAACGAATCGCACGTCGAGATGGATGCGGCCTGGGCCCTCTACGAGGCCTACATCAAGTTGCTGACGGGCGAGGTTGACACCGCGTTGGTGTACGGCTTCGGCAAATCTTCGGCGGGGATCCTGCGGCGCGTCTTGTCGCGGCAGACCGACCCATACACCGTCGCCCCGCTGTGGCCGGACTCGGTGTCTATGGCAGGACTGCAGGCTCGCATTGGGCTGGACACCGGCAAGTGGACCTACGAGCAGATGGCGCGGGTTGCCTTCGATTCCTGGGCGAACGCCCGCCGGGTGGATTCCGTGGAGCCGCCGATCAGCGTCGAGGAACTGCTCGACCGGCCGTTTTTCGCCGATCCGCTGCGGCGCCATGACATCGCACCAATCACCGACGGCGCCGCCGCGATCGTGCTGGCCGCCGACGACCGGGCGCGCGAGTTGCGCGAAAACCCGGCGTGGATCACCGGGATCGAACACCGCATCGAGTCCCCGTCGCTGGGCGTGCGCGACATCACGGAATCCCCGTCGACCAAGGCGGCCACCACGGTGGCCACCGGCGGCCGAACCGACAACCTTGATGTGGTCGAGATTTGCGCGCCGTTCACCCACCAGCATTTGATCCTTGCCGAGGCAATCCGGATACCGGGGCGGACGCACGTCAATCCGTCCGGCGGCGCGCTGGCAGCCAACCCCATGTTTGTCGCCGGCCTCGAACGGATCGGCTTTGCAGCACAACATATCTGGAGTGGTTCAGCCAAGCGGGTGCTCGCTCATGCCACCAGCGGGCCTGCGTTGCAACAAAATCTGGTCGCGGTCATGGAAGGAAAGAACTGATGGCCGGTGCGGGACCAAACCTTGCTGCGGTACTTGGTACCGGACAGACGAAGTATGTCGCCAAGCGACAAGATGTCTCGATGAACGGCCTGGTGCGCGAAGCGATCGACCGGGCACTGGCCGACTCGGGTTCCACCTTCGACGACATCGACGCCGTGGTGGTGGGTAAGGCGCCGGATTTCTTCGAGGGCGTCATGATGCCGGAGCTGTTCATGGCTGACGCCATGGGAGCCACGGGCAAGCCGCTGATCCGGGTACACACCGCGGGTTCGGTCGGCGGATCCACCGGGGTGGTGGCCGCCAGCTTGGTGCAGTCCGGCAAGTACCGGCGTGTGCTGGCGATGGCCTGGGAGAAGCAGTCGGAATCAAACGCTATGTGGGCATTGTCCATTCCGATCCCCTTCATCAAGCCGGTGGGTGCCGGCGCTGGCGGGTATTTCGCTCCGCACGTGCGGTCATACATCCGCCGGTCCGGCGCGCCGACGAATATCGGCGCCATGGTCGCGGTCAAGGACCGGCTCAACGGAGCCCGCAACCCGCTGGCCCATCTGCACCAGCCCGACATCACCCTGGAGAAGGTGATGGAGTCCCCGATGCTGTGGGACCCGATCCGCTACGACGAGACCTGCCCATCGTCGGATGGCGCCTGCGCCGTGGTTATCGGCAACGAGGAAATCGCCGAAGCGCGCCTGGCCCAGGGCAATCCGGTGGCGTGGATCCACGCCACCGCGCTGCGCACCGAGCCTTTGCAGTTTGCCGGCCGTGACCAGGTCAGCCCGCAGGCCGGGCGCGATGCGGCCGCCGCGCTGTGGAAGGCGGCGGGCATCACCAGCCCGATCGATGAGATCGATGCCGCGGAGATCTATGTCCCGTTCTCCTGGTTTGAGCCGATGTGGTTGGAAAACCTCGGTTTTGCCCGTGAGGGTGAGGGCTGGAAGCTCACCGAAGCCGGTGAGACGGCCATCGGCGGCCGGCTGCCGGTGAACCCGTCCGGGGGTGTGCTGTCGTCGAACCCGATCGGGGCCTCCGGTCTGATTCGGTTCGCCGAGGCGGCAATTCAGGTGATGGGCAAAGGCGGTGATCACCAAGTCGCCGGCGCGCGCAAGGCTTTGGGGCATGCCTACGGAGGCGGGTCGCAGTACTACTCGATGTGGGTGGTCGGCAGCGACAAGCCCGAGCGGGAAAAGGTCGGCGCATGACCGGAGTTGAGAGCCCGGTGAACCACCCCGCGCATGAGGCCGGCCGCCGCTCCCGTGAGGCGGTTATGGCCAGGGACAAGGACGCGTGGCTGGCGGTGTTCACCGACGACGCGATCGTCGAGGACCCGATCGGGCCGTCGGCCTTCGATCCGGACGGCAAGGGCCACCGCGGCCGTGACGCCATCTCGGCGTTCTGGGACAAGGCCATCGCCCCGACCGACAAAATCGAGTTCCATTTCCGCGACACGTACCAATGCGGCAACGAGGAAGCCAACGTCGGGCACATCCTCATCACGACGGGCGGTTACCAGGTCACCGCGGAGGGTGTTTTCACCTATAAGGCCAACGACGAAGGCAAGCTGGTCGCCCTGCGCGCGTACTGGGAGATGGACCGCGCGGCCGCGAGCACGAAGAAGGTCTAGGTGGCTGGTGTTTTGATTTGCGAACGATTTTCCATCACCAAACATCGCGATTTCCGGGAGGGTGATTTGGTCGGCAGGTCGCCGAAAGTGGCTCAGCGTCCGTTCTGGCGGTGGTCGGTTTTGCCCGATTTCACCGTGGCGGATGAAACTACCCGTTCGACACCAGCCACCTAGCCCGCCCCGGCAGGTGCGGGCGGGGTTGTGCGACTGGCCAAATCACATCCGACCTCAGCGGCCCGCCGGCAAAACCTCGTGTGACCTGCGCGGGGAAGCGATTATCCTTCCCCAATGGCATCGAGCGTGTCGGGGAAGATTGCCTTCGT
>DATJQO010000084.1:0-3528 GCA_035505695.1 Mycobacterium sp. | reverse complement strand
AGCTGCGGGCTGCGGAGCCCTATGTGCGTGTCTCCCAACACAACATCATCACAACGAACTTCGTGATCGAGGGCGAGGTAGCCCGCGGTGAAATCTATCGCCTGGTGTTTCACACCTTCGCCGGCCCCGAACACGACTTAGACGTCATCATCGGCGGCCGGCACCTGGACAACTAAACCAAACACGACGGGCGCTGGAAATTCAGTCAACGCACCATCGTGGCGGACTGGGTATACCAAAGCGACCCGTCCCAAGTGGACTTCGGACACCCCAGCACCCGGGGGAGCCTGCGCGGCCAACCAGGCCAAGCCGACCCTTCGATCAACCTGTTCGCACCACGCCACGGCTGAACCACTTATTTGCCAGATCCTCTGCCGATCAATCGTCAGCGTGAGACCCGCGCGGAGTAGGACTCTTTTGAGGGTGAGCATCAACGACGAATCGACGGCGTCGCGCCAGTTCGTGGCGTCCTCGATGGGCTTCTCACCCAAATTGATGAGGTACTGCCAGGTCGGTTATTCGGTGTTTTTTGCCGTGTTCATCGTGTTTTTGGTGCTCCAAATAATGAGCACGTCGGGCGTCCTGCACCTGCGCTTCCCGCATATCGGCGCGGACGTGATTTACGGCCTGGTAGCGGGGCTGCTGGTGGTCGGTGTGTCGATGACCGGTTACCTATTTTGGCGTTCGCGTCGCAAATACGCCATCACCGTCAGCGGCGATGGGCTCACCATCGATCGACGGCGCGGTGACGTCTATTCGCTCGCCGACGCGAAACTAGGCCTCTGGGTAGACGCGGGCGTCGCGCTTCATCTGCGCTGTGGCCGTCACCGCTTTGTGCTGGGTGGACGCGATCGTCGCCTTCGTCCGGCGACACCGCTCGATGCGTCGCCGGTGTGGCTCGTCGACGCCTGGCTGCCGGAGTCAGATTTCGATGAACTGCTCGTCCGGGGCGGTCGCTCTGCCGCGTGGGGACCCGCACCAGGAGAACCGGCGCGCTGTTTATTGTTTCCCAACCCGCTGTCGATCCAAGAGATGGGCCCGTTCACATTCCGAAAGAAACAACGACTGACGCGATCGCTGTCGCAACCACAGCTGTTCATTGACGTCGACGGCGCTGCGATCCATGCGGTCGACCCAAGCAGCAACGCGGTCAGCGCCACTGCCTCGGTTTCACAAGTGACCGCGACACCCGCTACCTACCAGCTCAACTCCAGGCATGCGTTCCCGTCGGCCCACAATGTCGCGAGTGATGTTGGGGGCCAGTACTTTTCGACAATGCCAGCCATGGCCCTGTCCCTTCCCGCCATGCAGCCACTGACCCTCGGGTGTCGCAACTTCGACGGGCTCACGCGGCGATTCTCGTGGTCCGCCAATGTGCCCGTCGCCAACGACCCGCCCGCCTATGCGGTCTCGGCGGCCGATTGGCTGACACTCGTCGACAAGTTAGGTTTGGCCCCCTACCTGGAAGACACGGCGAAAGAAGCCTAACGACAGGCTGACCCGTGACGACAAAGGGTATCCACCCCGCACCGGGCAGTGGGATTCTTGCGGGATGAGCGTGACGAATCGGCCGTCTTGCGCCGGTTCGTGGCGAAACCTCGATTCCCCGCTCAGCAAAGTGATGTCCAAGGCGATCACCGATGAGGGACGCTCCAATTGGATTTATGCGGTCGGGACTGTGGTTGGGTTCGCGGTGATGTATGCCGGGGTCTATTTCCTGCAGTATGCCCCCGCGGGCTGGGAGCGTGGGCCGCTCGCCGGGGTGGGTGGAATCGTCCTCGTCGTGGCCGTGCTTCTCTACGTCGGGTGCTACAGCACCGGGAGATCATCAATTGCGTCACCAGGGAAGGCGTGACCGTCAACAACCGGAGCGGTGACCTTTTCCCATTCAGCCCAGGTGCTTGTCGGAGTAGCGCATTGCCGGTGCGGACGGATGTACCGTTCTCACTGTTGCCGCAGCGCAGAAACGATGTACACGCCGCTGACAGTCAGCTGCGGGCTCACGCAACTGAACGGGCGATACGGGTGGCTCTGAAGCTGAAATCACTCCTGTCGCAGTCAGTTCCAGGATTCACGCGTGACAGGTGTTGCGGGTCGCGGAATTCCGGCTCGTGCCTCCCGCTTTAGCGCCACCTTGCGACAGGCCGGTTCACCACCGGGCTCGCCGACCATGTGAATGCCTGGGTGGCTTGTTGTCTCCGGAACTCGGCCGCCGCGGGCACGCAATCGGGATTGACACGGCGAGCCATCACGAAGGCGCCGCTGACCTCGTGGCCGCCTGCGGTGAGGGCCACCGCGGCACTATTGATACAGGCGCCGCTGGGTACACGTCATCGAAAGGTAGACAGACAGCGGCGAGGACTTCTCGGCGATGAAGAAGCCGTTACGGGCGGGTCGATTGAAGCCGAGGTCGCCCTCACCGCGGCGCAGCAACTCGCGGATCACACCTGTAAATCGGGACCTTGCGGGATGGTGTGTAGTGGGTGCGGTGGTGGCCGGTTGGTTGACGGAACAACGACGATACGGTTGACTGCTGCGCGGGCTGTCGAGTTCGGGTGAGGCCGGCCGTCTCGTCGGCCTCACCACCACGGATGCCCCAGAGGTCGTACGCCCAACGCCGGAGCACGGTTATCTGTGGTCGTTGGCGGGCCGGCGCGGCTCATGCTGCGATTCTTTCTGTCAGGTGTGACATCTTTCCTCAGCTAATCCCAGCCCGTTGCGGGGGTAGCATAGGTTATACATGTGCTACCATGCACAAATGGAAACCGTTGGATTGCGCGAGCTGCGGCAGAACGCCTCCGAACTCGTGCGACGCGTCGAGGAAGGGGAGGAGATCACCATCACCGTGGCCGGCCGCCCTGGAGCCCGACTCGTTCCCGCGGCTTCTCGCGCCTGGAGGCGGTGGGCCGACGTGTCCGAACTGTTCGCGGGCCCCGCAGATCCCGCGTGGAATGCCGACCGTGAGGCAATCGCCCAGGAAATACGCGACCCGTGGATAAAGCAGTGAGAGCGATTCTCGACACCAGCGTGGTCATTGCGACGGATGTCCAGCCCCTTGAGGGCGAGTTGGCCATCAGCGCAATCACATTGGCTGAACTCCACTTCGGGGTCCTCGTGGCAAATCAACAAAAGGTGCGCTCTGAGCGGCTGCGACGCCTGCTGGTCATCCAGCGTAAGTTCGACGCGCTGCCTGTAGATGATGCCGTGGCGGCGAGCTATGGCCAGGTGGCGGCAGCCGTCGTTGACGCGGGACGTCAGCCGCGCGCACGATCGATGGACCTGCTGGTAGCGGCGACCGCCCGTGCTCACTCCGCCCGGCTTTACACCCGCAACGCCAACGAGTTTGACGGCCTTGGCAACCTGGTCGACGTCGTGCCGGTGTGACCGGCAGGGCTCCGGCGTTGTTGACTTCCGGCGCTGTGGCCTGCGGTGATGGGTGTCGATAAGGCGGCGTTTCGCTGCCGGGCAGGCACGGGCTTCTCGAGGACGATGAAGTTCTTCACGCTCGATCGTCCTGTTGGAGTCGCC
>DATJQO010000083.1:0-50532 GCA_035505695.1 Mycobacterium sp. | reverse complement strand
CAATACCGTTTACTTAAGGTTACATGCTTGTTATTCTGGGGGCGTGCCACGCGCTGGCTGGGTGAAGCCACAAAGTGATCAGCGGTTGTCTGATCACATCTCGCTGGGCGTTTTGACCAGGGTGTTTCCGCCGGAGCTGATCGATGAGGTGCTGGCCGAGTGCGGTCGTGTCGAGGTTCGGCACCGGTTGTTGCCGGCGCGGGTGGTGGTCTATTACGTGCTTGGCTTGGCGTTGTTTTCGACCTCCTCCTACGAGGAGGTGATGCGGATGCTGGTAGCTGGGCTTGCATGGGCGTCAGGCTGGTCGCAGCAATGGTCGGTGCCGACGAAGGCCGCGTTGTTTCAGGCCCGCAAACGGCTGGGGTCCGAGCCGCTGCGAGCGCTGTTCGACAAGGCGGTGGTGCCGTTGGCTTCACCGCAGGTCGCGGGTGGGTTTTATCGGTCGTGGCGGCTGATGAGCATCGACGGGTTGTGCCTGGATGCCGCCGACACCGAGGCCAACGTGGAGCGGTTCGGCCGGCCGGGGTCCTCACGTGGGGAGGGCCACGGCGGGGCGTTTCCCCAGGTCCGGGTGCTGGGGCTGGCCGAGTGCGGATCCCACACGATCATCGACGCGGCCATCGGCGCCTACCGCCAAGGCGAGCAGACGTTGGCTGAACAGGTGCTGCGCTCACTGCTGCCGGGCATGTTGCTGCTGGCTGATCGGGGATTCTTCAGCTACTCCCTGTGGAACAAGGCTGCTGGCACTGGCGCCGATCTGTTGTGGCGGATGAAGTCCAATGCCGTGCTTCCTGTCGAAAAGCGCTACAGCGATGGGTCTTTCGCTTCCCACATCTACCCAGATCCCAAAGCGCGCCGCCGCAATGCCCAGGGCATCGCAGTGCGGGTAGTGCAATACACGCTGGCACCCGACACAACCGACACCGCCGACGCCGCGGAGCGCAGCTACCGGCTGATCACCACCATCACCGATCCCGCGGCCGCCCCTGCGGACGAACTCGCGCAGCTCTACACCCAACGCTGGGAGATCGAGACCGCCTTCGACGAACTCAAGACCCACCAGCGTGGTCCAAGCCTGGTCTTGCGATCCAAGATGCCCGATGGGGTGATCCAGGAAGTCTATGGCTATCTGTGCGTGCACTACGCGATCCGCTGGCTGATGCATTCGGCGGCAACCGATTACGGGCACGATCCGGACAGGCTGTCCTTCCTCCGATCACTCCGGGCAGCTCGCAGAACCACCGCAAGCCACGCCGGTTTTTCCCCCTGAGGCCATCGGTGATGCGCAAGCCTGCGTGACCGCCGAAATCCTGCACGAGCTTCTTCCCCGGCGCCGCCCTCGCACCAATGCCCGGGTCGTCAAGCGCAAAATGTCGGGCTACCAGCTCAAACACGCCCATCACCGCCACGCGCCAACGGTCAACCGCTATCCGCCATCTTTAAGTAAACGGTATTGCGGCTAGGCCACAATCTGCCGTTGATCACCGGAATCGACGCCGGTGACCGGATTGGCGTCGGGCGCCGGCTCCGGCAACCCCAACACCCGCGCCACGTCGATGTGCGGCTGTTCCGCTTGGTATCGGCGCACGACGGAAGCGGTGCCGTCGGTTGATCTGTTGTTGACGACGATGATCTCGTCGGGCAGCGACGTCTGATCGATGCACGAGGCCAGGCGCTTGCCGATGAATCGTTCCTCGTTATGCGCGGGAATGACGATCGCGACGGACGGTTGCGGACTCGCGGCGGGCATGACCAGGCCCAGCGCCGCGATGCGACGGCCGGTGTTGCCGCGAACACCGCTGGTCAGGGCCTCGACCACGCCGAATCTGATGGCACCCATGATTACCTCGGGTGCTTAATCTACACCTATGCAATAGTCTGTGAATGCAAAGTTTTCTTAACGCAACACTTGCTTCAGGTCATGGCTGACCCGGCTTAAGCCGGACGAACAGCGCCTCGGCTTCGGTCAGCAAGATCTCGCCGTCGGTCAACCGGCCGGACACGAAGATCTTGCGCCCGTCCACCCGGTCGATGCCCGCGTCGAACTGCAGTTGCTTCTCGATCGGCACGATGCGGCGGTAGTCAATCTTCAGGTAGGCCGTGCGCTGGTAGGGCCCACCGGTGAGCACCGAGGACGTCAACCCGAGCACGCTGTCGAACAGCATCCCCAGGCAGCCACCGTGCACGGCGCCGTTGCGCCCCAAGTGAAACCGGGCGAATCGGGCCCAGCCCTGGATCCGGCCGTCGACCGTCTTGCGGGCCTTCATGGGAATCGAGAGGATGTTGCCGCGCATCGGCAGGTCCATCCGGCGCCCCGATGGCGACTCCCACTCGTCGGCGTCGAACGGGCTCAACGACGCCGAAACTTTCTCGAGCAGGTCGGCCGCCTCGGTGATCACCGCGTCGGGCGCGTCGACGGCACGGGCGTGGTCTTGCATCGTGCGCACGGCGTCGATGAACCGGCCGTAGTCCGGGCCGCCCTTGGTCGTTGGTTCCGGTGGATTGAATCCGCCGCCGGGATGCCTGGCCTGTTCGCGGGTCACCCGGACACCGTATCGGTGGATCAGACCGTCTGCTGTCCCCCGGCGGTCGACAGCGCCTCGAACTCCTCGTCGCTCAGCGTGATCTGGGCGGCGGCGACGTTCTCCTCCAGGTGCGCCACCTTCGACGTGCCGGGAATCGGCAGCATCACCGGCGACCGTTTCAGCAACCACGCCAGCGCCAGCTGCGACGGCGTCGCGTCATGATTGGCGGCGATGCGCTGCAGCGGGCCGTCCGGCGCGGCCAGTGGTCCGGCGGCCAGCGGGAACCACGGAATGAACCCGATGCCCTGGTTGCTCGCGGCGTCCAGCAGCGGTTCGGCGCCGCGCGCGGCCAGGTTGTACATGTTCTGCACGGAGACGATCTCAGTGATCTGCTGGGCCTGGTTCAGCTGGTCGACGTCGATCTCCGACAGCCCGATGTGGCGGATCTTGCCCTCCTTCTTCAGCGCATCAAGCTCGCCCACCTGGTCGGCCAGCGGGAAGTTCTGATCGATCCGGTGTAGCTGGAACAGATCGATGGTGTCGACGCCGAGGCGGCGCAAGCTCATCTCGCATTCCTGGCGCAGATAACTCGGATTGCCCAGTGGGATCCACACATCCGGGCCAGTGCGCAGCAGCCCCGCCTTGGTCGCGATGACCAACCCGTCATACGGGTGCAGCGCCTCGCGAATGATCTTCTCGGAGATGTAGGGGCCGTACGAGTCCGCGGTGTCGATGAAGTTCACGCCGAGCTCAACGGCGCGCCGCAGCACCCGGATGCATTCCTCGCGGTCGTCCGGCGGGCCCCACACGCCCTTACCGGTCAGGCGCATCGCGCCGAAGCCAAGTCGATTGACGGTCAGGTCGCCATCGAGGGTGAACGTTCCGGACGCTTCTGCAACGGTTTTCGAATTCTGTGCGGTCACATCTTCCGACGGTACGCGCCCATCTCCGCCATGCATCTTCGCGTGGCAAGCTGAGCGGGTGGACCTAGGAGCGCTCGAGGAACTTCCGCTGACGTACCCGGAGGTGGGGGCGACGGCATCCGTCCAGTTGCCCGCCGGCTATGGCCATCTCCACGTCGAAAAGCAGATCGGCACGGGCCAGCAGCGCTTCGAGCGAGCCGCCGAGGCCGTCATGCACTGGGGCATGCAGCGCGGAGCCGGCCTGCGGATACAGGCCAGCTCCGAGGTCGCCGTCCTCGACGCGGTGGTCGTGGTGCGGATGGGTTTTCTGCCCGCGCCGTGCCGGGTGGTGTACACCGTCGACGAGCCCGATATTCGCGGATTCGCCTACGGCACCCTGCCGGGCCATCCCGAGTCCGGCGAGGAACGCTTCGCGGTGCGCCGCGACCCGCACACCGCGGCGGTGTTCGCGGAGGTGACGGCCTTCTCCCGGCCGGCCACCTGGTGGAGCAAGGCCGGTCGGCCGCTGGTCTCGGTGGCCCAGCGCGTCATCGCCAGACGCTACCTGCGCGGGGTATGACCCAGGTTCGGGCGCTACGAGCCCCAGCTGCTCAGCAAACGCTTTGCACCCGAGCATATTTCATCGATCACCTGGGCCACCGAGGCTTCGCCGCGGATCATCCCCACGCCCTGACCGGCGTCCACAGGCGCAATCCGGCGATCGTCGGCCGCGGTGGCGGCGGCCAGGTCGTCGCAGCCCGAAACTTCTCGACCAGGGCGTGGACAGCATCGCAGCTACTGAGCCGATGGCAGGCTCTTCAGCACGGTCAGCATGATCACCGAATCCTCGACCGCATGCAGGGCGTGGCGTTCCGCCGGAATCGCGACATAGTCGCCGGCCTTGCCGTCCCATGCGTCGCCGCCGGTGGTCATGCGCACGTGGCCCTGCAGCACCTGCAGGGTCGCCTCGCCGGGGCTGTCATGTTCGGAAAGGTCGTGGCCGGCAAGCAGAGCCAGCACGGTCTGCCGAAGTTCGTGGGTGTGACCGCCGTGGATGGTGTGCGCGGCCCGCCCGCTGTGTGACTGTTTGGCCTCGGCCAGCTTTTCGGAGGCGAGGCTGGTCAACGAGATGGATTCCATGGCTTCCGTCCTTTGGGAGTTGAACGGCGGTATTCAGCCCGTCAAGAGCAGTATCCCCGCGACAATCAGCGCCACCACCTTAACCGCCTCCAAACCGACATAGGCGTAGTGGGCGTGCGACCGGGGTCCATCCGATCCGGCCAGCACCTGATCGGATCGGCGGGTCAGCCGGGGACGTACCGCGATCAACTGGACGGCCAATGCCCCGACAGCGACCGAAAACGCCACGGCGAGGCCCGCGGGTGTGGGCCCGGCAGCTGCGATGGCCACGATGACGAGGGCGAAACCGACCTCCACGGTATTGAGCGCCCGGAACACCAGTCGGCCGATGCCAAGGCCGATCTGCAACGTCACGTTGGGGGCGCGGAACTTCAGCGGGGCTTCCAGAAACGAGATGGCCAGCACCATGCCGAGCCACACGAACGTGACGGCGACCGCGATCGCCGGGCCGGTACTCACTTTTCGGCCGCGTCCTGCCGCGTCAGGTGGGCCAGGCACAGATCCGGCTCGACGAACGCCTCCAGCCGGTCGACCGAGACCGGAGCCCCCCAGGTTTCCATGGCGCCCTGCATGAGGCCGAGATGCACCGGACAGACCACCGCCGTCCGGTTTTCGGCCAGCTCCAAAAACGGGCAGTGCCGCAGGCCGACCTGTTGCTCCCCGTTGGCCACGCGGCGTTCGGGGGCGAAGCCGAGTTGGTCGAGCATGTCCACCAGATGGTCGATGGCCTCGTCGGCGTTGTGCAGTTGCGGCGTTGAATCCTGTTTTCGTCCCCACGCCCGCCCTGCGGCCAGCGCCTTGGCGCCCGGGTCCCGCTCGGCGGCAAAGGCCGAGGCCAGAACCTCGGCGAGCAGCCGATAATGCCGCGTTCCGCCGCGATCCATCTGCCGAACCGCGCGAAACATGAGCGGTGGGCGCCCCGGCCCCTTACGGTCCAGCTCGACATGCTCCACTTGCCCCTCGCCGACCAGGCTGTCGAGGTGGAAGCGGACAGTGTTGGGATGCACCTCCAGCAGGTCGGCGATCGCGGCGATGCTCATCGGATCAGGCGACGCGCGCAACACCCGCAGCACCTCCCGACGACGGCTGGCGGACTCCCCGATTGACGACGGCTGCGAGTTCACGGGACGCTCACGCTCCTTCTGCTTGGTCGGCCCTGGGCTGAGCGGCCACCAGCGGTGTGTCGACACCGAGCCGCCCAAGTTTGGCGGCCCCGCCCGGGGACCCCAACGGAGCGTCGAGGCCCGGCAGCGTTTCAGCAAAGAACGCCTCATTGTCGGCCAGGTAGGGTTTGAGCTCCTCAGGCAGGTCGTCTTCGTAGTAAATAGCGTCCACCGGACAAACCGGCTCACACGCGCCGCAGTCCACGCATTCGTCGGGATGGATGTAGAGCGCCCGGGCGCCCTCATAGATGCAGTCCACGGGACATTCGTCCACGCACGCCCGGTCTATCACGTCGATGCATGGCTTCCCGATCACGTAGGTCATGCGCTAGAGTTTACACAATGGTATTTTGTAAAAACCAGGAGGAAGGTAGGGAGAACCCGTGACCGTCAACGAACTCGACGTTCGGCACAACCACCACCCCAAGCACCCGCGCGCGGAATTCGACGCCGATCACCCTGGCAGCTACCAGTGGGAGTACCTCGATGAGGGGCCCGAATTTCTGGACCCCAACGTTATCACCTTGCCGAAAACCTCTGCACGGCAGGCGGTCTGATGCTGCGACAGCCGGCCGGTTCGCGGCTTCCCCTGCCTTCATCGACTCGCGCCGATGACGCCGTTGCGGGCCATTGGCTGCTGGCGCGGCTGGGTAAACGCGTGCTTCGCCCCGGCGGTGTCGAGCTCACCCGCGCGCTGCTGGCCCGCGCCGAGCTCACCGATGCCGATGTGCTCGAACTGGCACCGGGTCTGGGCCGCACCGCCGTCGAAATTCTGGCCCGAGGCCCACATTCGTACGTGGGCGCCGAAAGCGACACCGACGCGGCCAACGTGGTTCGCGGCGTGCTGGCCGAACTGGGGGCCGCGAATGCAGCCGTTCGGGTCGCCGACGCGGCAGCCACCGGATTACCCGACGCCAGCAGCGATGTCGTCATCGGAGAGGCGATGCTGACCATGCAGGGCGATGCGGCCAAGCACGCCATCGTCGCCGAGGCATCTCGAGTGCTGCGGCCACAGGGACGCTATGCGATCCACGAACTTGCTCTCACCCCGGACACGGTCTCCGAGGAAGTCAGCACCGACATCCGGCAGTCGCTTGCCCGGGCGATCAAGGTGAACGCGCGCCCGCTGACCATTGCGGAGTGGTCGCGCCTGCTGGCAGACCACGGATTGGCGGTCGATCACGTCGCGACTGCACCGATGGCTCTGTTGCAACCGCGCCGAATGGTTGCCGACGAAGGGCTTCTCGGGGCCCTGCGGTTCGCCCGAAACGTGCTCGTTCATCGTGACGCCCGCCAGCGAGTCCTCACGATGCGTCGCACCTTCCGCAGGCATCGGGAGCACCTGGTCGCCGTCGCCATCGTTGCCAAGAAAGCCGCGGCATAAAAGACCCGGCCACGTCGGCTTCGACCTATGGGATTTGTGCCCCGGACGGGTGGTGACCAACGCCTCTGACACCCCATACGTCCTCAGCAATACGGTCGTGCATGAACGGTAAAGCCGGTTTCGGCGAAACCGAGCGAAACGGCGATGAATAGGGGATCAACCATGTCATGGCACAACGCGTCTGCAGGAATTGTCGTAGGCATCGACGATTCGCCGGCCGCCCGGGCAGCGGTGCAGTGGGCAGCACGCGACGCCGAGATGCGCAACGTCCCGCTCACACTCGTGCATGCGGTTTCGCCGGAGGTGTCGACATGGCTGCGGATGCCGTTGCCCGCGGGCGTGCTGCGTTGGCAGCAGGATCACGGTCGCCGACTCATCGACGGCGCACTCAAGGTCGTCGCAGAGGCTACTGCGGGTGGCGGGCCCGCCGGGGTGCACACCGAGATCTTGGCGTCGGGAGCCGGTCCCACGTTGATCGATTTGTCCAAAGACGCCGAAATGGTGGTCGCCGGGGCGCAAGGCAGCGGACGCTGGCCCGGGCGGCTCCTTGGTTCGGTGAGCTCGGGCCTGCTGTGTCATGCGCACTGCCCGGTCGCGATCGTCCACGAAGAGGACCCGTCGCCACCGGACACCGCTGCGCCGGTGTTGGTCGGTATCGACGGCTCGCCGGCATCTGAGCTGGCCACCGCAATCGCCTTCGATGAAGCCTCACGCCGCCACACCGGCTTGGTCGCGCTACACGCATGGAGCGATCTGGATGTCTCGGAGTGGCCCGGAATCGATTGGCCGGCAACGCAATCGGCGGCCGAAGAGGTATTGGCCGAGCGTTTGGCCGGCTGGCAGGAGCGGTACCCCGACGTGCAGGTGACCCGTAGCGTCGCGCAGGCTCAGCCGGCACGCCAGCTCGTCGAGCGGTCACAACAGGCGCAACTGGTCGTCGTCGGCAGCCGGGGTCGTGGCGGGTTCGCCGGGATGCTGGTGGGCTCTGTTGGTGAAACCGTTGCGCAAATGGCCCGGGTGCCGGTGATCGTCGCACGCCAGTCGCCGGCCTAGACCCCAGGGTCGGTACTGGGTTTCGCCTCCGGCTGAAATCGCAGCCGTCCTTCTACCACGGAGCGCGCCACGTCAGTGAACCGCTTGTTATGGGCGTACGCGTGGCGGCGCAGTCGCACCAGCGCCTCGAGCGGCGAAACGCCGAGCCGCTCCGAGAGGATGCCGGCCGCCTGGTGAACTTCAGCGCGCCACAGCACCGGACCGTGGCCGCTGGGGCGCTCGGCATCCACCGGTGTGGCGATCCCGCTCAGTGCATCGAGCACTAGAAGCAGCGCGGTATCGGCATAAATCAAGGCGTCCACCAGCTGGTCCTGATTCAGGTGACCAGGGGTGTCGTTGTAGAGGTCGAGCACTCCCACCTGGATTGCGCCCAGCGCCAGCGGAAGGCTGTGCATTGCCCATAAGCCAAGCCGGCCGGCTTCGGATGCGAACATCGGCCAGCGTAAATTGCTCATCGGCGCCGCCAAGTCGCCGACGAGCATCGGCCTGCCCGACTCCAGCGCATCAGTACCCGGGCCCTCGCCCAGAGTCGCTTGCAACTCCTCTACCTCACCCACGCGCGGATCGGTGACATACACCGGTTCCAACGCGTTCTTGCTGCCCATCACCGTCAGGCCCGCGCCGGTGACGCCAACCGCCTCCAGGCACGCAAGGCATGCGTGCCCGGGCGACATCGGTGTCCGTTCACGCTGTGCAAGCAACGCGATAGAAGTCCAAATCCGGGATGTCCGATTCCCGTTCACGGCTGACCACTCCGGGGTGGGCAGACTGCACGGATCTTTCGGACCCGGCGATGACTGCTGGCTAGCGGGCAACTAACAAGAGGCAAAGGTCACCACTTGCGCTAGTGCCGCACGACCAGCACCGAGCATTCGGGGTGCCGGAACAGCGGATGCCCAGACGGCCCGACGAGCCGTGCCAGCTGATCGGCCTCGCCAGCACCGATCACTGCCAGCAGAACCCGCTCGTCGTTGGCACTGAGAAAGCTGGCGATGCCGGCCGTGGTGGCGATCGGGTATAGCCGCAACTCCGGGTGGCGCCTCCCCCACTCGTGGACCCGACGCTCGAACTCGCCGTCGGCATGCTCGGTGAGCTCCTCCGGCCGGCCACCGAGCACCAGCATCGGCGCACCGCGCAACTCCGCCTCGCGGGCAGCATGTTCCACGACGGCGTCGTTGTCGGGAGCATCGGTCATCCGTACCACAATCCAGTTGATATCGGGCGGCGGCTGATCGAGTTCGGTACGAATCACCGCGACGGGGCAATGCGCCTTTTCGGCGAGTTCGCTTGCGGCCGAGCCCAATATGGAGCGGGCGAAGCGGCCGATGCCGACGGATCCCACGCACATCATCTCGGCGTCGCGGGATGCCTCCACCAGCAGCGGTCCGGGGGGCCCACGCAAAATCTCGGTTTCCACTTTGACGGGCTTTCCGCTGGCCTCGACCGCGGATTGGGCTTGGCGCAGCGATGTTTCAGCGTGCTTGAGGTCACGGTCGTAGTCGTCCGGCGATGGGTGCGTCAGCTTCATCACCGATACCAAGTGCAGCGGCACGGCGCGGACGGTGGCCTCGTCGATACCCCATAGGGCGGCGGCGATCCCCGCCTGCGAACCATCGACACCAACGGTGATCGGTTTCATCGGAATACCTCCAGCCTGTCAACGATGCGCCGGCACGGTGCCCCCGGGCTGGGTCAGCCGGTAAACGTCGACCAGCCGCGCCACGTCGGTGGGTGTGACGATGCCGACGACCTGCCCGTCCTGCAGCACCAGGGCTCGGCTGTGCGGGCCGGCCGGAGACATGCGCTCCAGCAGGGCGGTCAGCGGCTCCTGCGGCTCCGCGGTCGGTACCGCGTCCAGTGGCAGCGCAATGTCAGCCACGGTGGTCGAGGCGCGCCGGCCGGGCGGCACCTCGCGCAGTTGTCGCAACGTGACCAGGCCGACGACCGATCCGCTGGCGTCGACGACCGGGTATGCCGAGTGACGGTCGCCGAGCACATACCGCTGGATGAAATCCTCAACGGTGATCCATCCCGGCGCGGTATGCGGCTGCGCAGTCATCGCTTCGGCGACCCGCACCCCGGCGAACATCTGTTGGGTCGAAATCCGGTGCTCTTCTTCGCGACTGGCGGCGAAGATGAACCAGCCGATAAAGGCCAACCAAACGCCGCCGACCGTGCCGCCGGCCACGAATTCGGCCAGACCCAAACCGATCAGAATGAATGCGACCACTCGTCCCGCATGCGCCGCGCCGATGCTGGCGCGCACGCTGTCGCCGTAGCGGCGCCACAAAACGGCACGCAGCACCCGGCCGCCGTCCAGCGGGGCGCCCGGCAACAGGTTGAACAAGCCCAGCACCAGGTTGATGACGGCCAGCCAGGAAACGACTCCGATCACGATGGGAGCGGCCCGCACGGCATGCAGCGCGGCGGCCAGCCCGGCGAAGAGAGCGGCCAGCCCAATACTGGTGGCCGGGCCCGCGATTGCGATCCGGAAGGCGGCCTTGGGTGTCTTCGCCTCGCCACCCAGTGTGGTCACCCCGCCGAAAAGCCATAGCGTCACGCTGCCCACGGCCACGCCCGCGCGGCGGGCCACGACGGCGTGCGCGAGTTCATGGGCCAGCAGCGACGCCAACAGCACCAGCGCGCCGCACGCTCCGGCCAGCCAATAAGCGGCGGTCGAATACCCTTTGATGGCGCCGGGTAGCGTCGTTGCCAAGCTCCAGGTGAACAACCACAGGATGACCAGCACACTCCAGTGGACATTCACTTTGAACCCGGCGATCCGCCCCAGTGGGATCGCATCGCGCACTTTTCCGAAACCTCCAGCATTCCTGCGGCGGTTCAATTCACCGCTCTTGGAGAACGTAAGACGGCGTGGTAGCCGTCACTAGGGTCGTTGGACCTTCTGCCCGCGGCCAATCGTCCTGGGCGAATGTGTGCGAATGTGCGGTCAGAACTCGCACCCACGGCCGACGCAGCCGCCGGTGAATGTGGCGTCGGCTGAAAGCAGCGCGCGCTCGGGGGCCGGGAAAGGGCTCGCGTAACTGAGCACCTGCCCCGCGCGGCTGCCGTACCGGTAAACGGTGATGCCTTTGACTTTCGCCTGCCACGCGGCGAGATAGATCGCGCGGACGTCCTCGACGGTCGCCTCGGCCGGCAGGTTGACGGTTTTGGAGACCGCGGCGTCGACGTGGCGCTGCACGGTGGCTTGCATCCGCAGATGCCACTCCGGGGAGATTTCCGCCGCCGTGGGAAACGCCGCCCGCACGTCGGCCGGCACGTGTGGGTCTTGCCGCACGCCGCCACGCTGTGCGATCCCGGCGATCAGGTCATCGTGATAGAAGCCGCGATCGCGAGCGAGCCGGTCGAAGCACGGGTTGACCTCGAGCAGACGTCGCCCGATCACGGCGCGGATGTAGGCAATCGCGAACATCGGCTCGATTCCCGCGGTGGTCCCGGCAATCAACGAGATGGTGCCGGTCGGGGCGATCGAGGTGAGTTGGGCGTTGCGCAACGGTACCGAGCCAGCAATTCGGCTGTCGGAGAATGCCGGAAACGCTCCGCGCTCCTCGGCCAGCCGCGCCGAGGCGGCATGCGCCACCTGGTTGATGGTGCGGGCGATCCGACCCACCAGCCGAACCCCGCGCTCGCTGTCATACGGGATGCCCAGGCCCGCGAGCATCTCTGCCACCCCCATGACACCCAGTCCGATCTTGCGGGTGGCCTTGCTGGCCGCTTCGAGCTCGGGGATTGGATAGCGGCTGACGTCGATGACGTCGTCAAGGAACCGCACGGCCAGCTCGGCAACCTCGGCGAGCCGATCCCAGTCGACGCTGCCACCGCTGACCATCCGGGCAAGGTTGATGGAGCCCAGGTTGCACGATTCATAGGGCAACAGCGGAACTTCCCCGCACGGGTTGGTGGCCTCGATCCGGCCCCGAGCGGGCGTCGGGTTGGTGCGGTTGATGGTGTCCAGAAACACCAGTCCCGGGTCCCCACATCGATGTGCGGCCTCGCAGATCGCGGCGAACAGGTCGGCGGCCGGCACCTTCGCGACCACCTTTCCGGTTCTCGGATTGACCAGCCGGTGGGTGTCATCACGCCCGACGGCGCGCAGGAACTTGTCGGTTACGCCTACCGACAAGTTGAACTGGTTCAGCTCGCCGGGCGAGTCAGCCTTAGCGCTGACAAAGTCGTAGATGTCGGGGTGTGATACATCCAGCACCGCCATAGACGCACCGCGCCGACGGCCGCCCATCGAGATCACCGCGGCCGCGGTGTCAAAGAGCCGAAGAAACGACATCGGCCCACTGGCCGTGCCTCCGGTGCTTGCCACGCGATCACCGGCGGGGCGCAGATGCGTAAACGTGTAGCCGGTGCCGCCCCCGGCCTGGTGAATTTCGGCACTCTGCGCCAGCGCCGTAAAGATCGAGCGCAACGAATCATCCACTGGCAGAACGAAGCACGCGGAGAGGAGGCCCAATTCCGTACCGGCGTTCATCAGCGTCGGCGAGTTGGGCAAGAACTCCAGGCCGCGCAGCACCGACGAAAACCGCTGCGCCCACATCGCCGAGGATCCGCGCCGAAAGCCCTCTTCGGCCGCCGCAACGCAGTTGGCGACCCGGTCCATCATTTCGCCGGTCGATTCAACTGGCTTGCCTTGCTCGTCGCGGAGCAGGTAGCGCTCGCCCAGCACTGTTACCGCGGCTACGGTCAACTTCAGCTCGTCGCGCACACCGATCATTTCTTTGGCTGCGCGCAATTCTGCATGGTGTTGCCGGTAGACGATGTACGCGCGCGCAACGTCATTTAGGCCGGCCGCCACCAGCTGCGCTTCGACCAGGTCCTGGATATTCTCGACCGTCGGGATTCCGCTGCGGGGCCGGCGTACCAGTGCGTCGGCGACCGACGTGGCCAGTTGGCCTGGTAAGTCCGGCTCCGGATGTCCGGCCTCCCGCGCGGCCCGCGCGATAGCGACCTCGATACGGGTCAGCTTGAAGGGCACCAGGCGTCCGTCACGGCGCCGGACACTCGCCGGCCACTGCGCGGACAGCGCTGACTTGACCATAATTCGAGTAGTATCCCCGACTATCCCGCCCAGATATGAAAAGTGATCGCCCGAAACGCAATAAGGACTTCGGTCCCTACCGTGGCGCCGGTGCGCGTGGTCGGATCATAGGCGTCACGTTCAGGCAATACAAATCTCAGGAGAAGACGATGACGACCGCCGTTCCAGCGACCCAGAAGTCGCATTCGATGTTCCCCGAGTTCTCGTTTTTGTCGGCATTCCCCTCGTTCGCCGGAATTCGTCCCATGTTCGATACCCGGCTGATGCGGCTGGAAGACGAGATGGTTGACGGGCGCTACGAAGTGCGTGCCGAGATCCCCGGAATCGACCCGGCTAAAGACGTCGATATCACCGTCCGCGACGGTCAGCTCACCATCAAGGCCGAGCGCAGTGAGAAAAAGAAGTTCGATGGCCGCTCGGAGTTCTCCTACGGCTCGTTTGTCCGCACCGTCTCACTGCCATCAGGTGCTAACGAAGACGACATCAAGGCCACCTACGACAAAGGCATCCTGACTGTCTCCGTGCCGGTTTCCCAACCCGCACCCGCAGAAAAGCACGTCAAGGTAGCCACCCAGTAGGCAAAGCCAGATGAAAGTGCGGGCCCGGTCAGCGTTGACCGGGCCCGTGCGCAGTGTTGAGACGAAGCGCGTCAATTGGTTTCGGCAGCGGGTTGTGTCGGCGTCGTGGTCATTAGCGGCCGCTCGACCCGATGCTTGATTCCCAACAGCAAACCCCGCGCAATGAGTGAGAGCACCGGCCGGAGAAGTTCCATGGCGAATATTTCTCCCGGCAGGCGCACGGCGATTCTGGCGCGGGTCAGCAGCCGCACCCGGTCTTCCCAGTGCGGCTGGACGTGGAACGACCACACCGCGCTCCACCGCGGACCCGCTGGTATGGCGCTGAGCACGATGCACTTCTCGGGAACGATGTCGGCGACGCGCAATGTCACCCCGTCTGGTAGCCCCATCCAGCCTTCGGGGGCAAGACGTACCAGATCCCCTACTGCCAGTTGTTGCCATTCCGGATGGACGCGGTCGGCGTCGTGATGGTTAAGGCCGGCCAGGTTTTTCAGCACTTGACCGCCGTAGAAGCCACCGCGGTCCTGGCCCATCTGCAATAGCCAGGGCCAGACCGCAGAGACGGGCGCGTCAATGTAGACCGCCTCGGTTGTCTGCATAGCCGGCTCGGCGACCAGGGTGTCGCCCGGCAACGTCATCTGACACTCGGCTTTGGTTGCGCCCCAATTGCGGTAGTACCGCCGCGCTCCGTATAGCACTGCCACCAACACCGCAGCCTCGGTGATCCGTCTTGTCTTGCTGACCATGGCGCCAGTCTGGGTCGGTGGCACGTCTGACCGCCAGGGTCAATGGTCCTCGTATTGTGCACGCCCTCGTTAATGACTTTGGTCCCTTTCCGCAATCTGCACGTGACGAAATAATGGCGTCGTCTGACGTAACTTGGCTACGGCGGTTGCGGAACAAAGGAGTAGGGCGGCTATGGGTGGTATCCCGTTGATGTTGACTGACTCTGACGTGGATAGCCTGGCTTCGGAATTCCTGCGGTCGCGTTATATCGGCCCCATTTATGCCGACTGGTCACCGGATCGCCGCCTCGACACCTTCCTACGGCGGCGCGGGCTGTCCCGTGTAGCCGATAATGGCGACCTCTCCAATATCGTCTTGGAGCGCATCATGCTCCACGTGGGGCGTGCCTCGCAGCTGGCGCGACGTTGATCGGCACGCCAGCAAACAATGATGCCGATCAGCGTGGATCGGAGTTGCCATGCCCAGCCATCAGCGTCAACATCCAGCGCGCGACGACGCCGGCAGTAACGCATTGATTAAACTGCGATTCTGGTTGACGCCCATCATCATTGCGCTGGCGCTGCTGTCCGGGTTCGCCATGCTCTATTTCGGCGGCATCCTGAATCCGACCACCAATTTGCGACATTTCCCGATCGCGGTGGTCAACCAAGACGCCGGATCGACGGGCAAAACCATCACCGATGCCTTGGTGGCGAACATGGATAAGAACCAGTTCGACCTCCGGGTGGTTTCGGCAGATCAGGCACGTCACCAACTAGACACCGCAAAGGTCTACGCCGAGGTGCTGGTACCGCAGGACCTGTCGCAGCGACTGGTGGCATTGCCGCAGGCGACCCTGCAGCCCGGACAACCGGCCAAGCCGGTCATCACGATTTTGACCAACCCGCGTGCCAGCGCCATGGGCGCCGCCATCGCCGAGAAGACCCTGGACAAGGTGATGGCGGTGATCAACGCCAAAGCCGCCGCCTCGCTCGGGTCGTCACTGTCGGGCCTGAACGGTGGAGCCGCCCCGCCAGGGGGTGCTGCGCTGGTGATGGCCAGCCCGATCGACATCCACATCGTCGCTGACAACCCGCTGCCCAATGGCACCGGTATGGGCCTGTCAGCCTTCTACTTCTCCCTGTTGCTGCTGATCGGTGGAGTCACCGCGGCGATCGTGGTGAGCATGACCACCGATTCGCTGCTGGGGTACGTGCCGGCGGAATTTGGGCCATGGTACCGGCTGGCCACGCAAGTGAAAGTGTCTCGGCTGCAAACACTGTTGGTCGAGTGGGCGTTGGTGGTCGTCATCGGTTTGTCGTCATCAGGGGTGTACTTGTGGATCGCTTCCGCGTTGGGCATGCCGGTGCCGCATCCATTCTCGGTGTGGCTGTTCGGCGCCTTCGTCGTCGCCGCGGTGGGTATCACGTCGGCGTCGCTGATCGCGGGGCTCGGCTCGCTGGGCACGCTCATCAGCCTGTTCGTCTTCCTTTTCTTCGGTTTGCCGTCGACCGGCGCGACGATTCCGCTGGAAGCCACGCCGCGGTTCTTCGGCTGGCTCGCCGGATTCGAGCCGATGCGGCAAGCCTTCGTCGGATCCCGGGCATTGCTGTATTTCGACGGCCGCGCCGACGCCGGGCTGTCGCGCTCGCTCATCGTCGGCGTCATCGGGCTGGCAATCGGCCTGGTGTTCGGTGCCGTGGTCACCTGGTTCTACGACCGCAACGGCATCCACCGGATCCAGGCCCCCACCCACCCCGCCGCTCCTCCAGCGCAGCCGATACCTGTCCAACCTGTGGCCGACGACGGCAGCATAGAGCAAGGGGCAGAAGAGATTTCGACCGGCGCCGAAACCTAGCCGGTACGTTCAGTGGCGTTTCGTCCGAAGGTAGATGACGTTTCTCCACCGCCTGCACGAGTTGTTGGCGTATCCGTTCCAAGTCGGTAGCGCGGCGGGCTTCGAGCTCGTCCTCCCAGGCTGCGGCCCGCGCTGCGAGCTCTTTATCGGCGATGGTGCATTCCAGCCAATGGGAGAAATCGGGCTCTACCGAGTTAGCAGGGGCGTAGTTGCCTGGTCCTGAGTGGCGCCTGCCGTGATTGGCGGGTGCAGGCCCACCGTACTCGGCGTCGTTGGTTGTCAGGGTTGCGGAATCCGAAAGCGATGCGCCCGACATGTTTGACGATGCGGTTGTAGCCTTCGCTGCGAGCGTTCGACAAGCCTGTGGAGATCGCGAGAATCATTGGGACCTGCCAGGTTTCGATGGTTTGGGCGAGGTCGTGGATCTCTGGGACAGAGGTTGCGGCGCAGAATGCGTAGAACCGGTACAAGGCTGCGGCGATGTCGTAGCGCAGCCCGCCGGTCGCGGTGCATGCTAGCACGTCGCGCAGCAGCTCCTTGGCGATCCAGGCGGCCAGGATGTCGCCATTGGGGTCGGCGGCGTCCAACGCGGCGATCAGACGGGCGCGTTGGTCCTCGGTGAGCCGTTCGACACCGCGCAGCAGCCGGCGCCGGTTAAGCCACTCAGGGTCGGCCTTGCGGCCGCGGCGGCCCCGGCTGTCCCAGGTGGTGCGCCGCCGCACCGCCTCGACCATCTGGTTGGCTCGTTTGACCAGGTGAAACCGGTCTACGATCAGCTGCGCATGCGGCAGCGCATCGCGCGCGGCCTTGGCATAGACCACCGACATGTCGATCGCCACGTGGGTGATCGACTCGCGCCAGGCCTGGTCACGTTCGCCCAGCCAGTCGATCACCGGTGCCGCCGAGCGGCCGTTGACCTGTACCAACAGGCCACCCGCCCCGGTGATGTCAACCAGCCCGGTGTCGAACCGGTCGACCCAGACTCGTTTGCCGGTGTCTGGGCACGTCTCGTATTTCGCTTTTCCCCTGCGCGTTTCGTCGATGCCGAGCACTGTCACTGGCTCGGGTTCGACGTCAAGCACGGGGTCGGCGGTGGCCGCGACCGCATCATGACAGGTGTTCCACGTGCAGCCATGGCCGGCGGCGACGGCGGCCACCGACCGATCGTCGTCGAGCACCGCGCAGGCCATCTCCGACTTCGCCCGCGCCGTCATTCGCGCCCTGGCAGGCACCGCCGGAGTTGCCTCGGTGAACGACTTGCGTTTACATAAAACGTTGGTACACAACCACTTACGTTTCCGCCACATGATCCGTGGACGGTCCGGGCCGATCTTGATATCACGCGGACGGGTCGCGACCCAGCCCTTCGACCGCGACGACCGCGTGCTGCACTTTGGGCATTTGCCGACCCATTCGTCGGCAGTGCCGACCACGACCACGCGGACACCGTCTTCGTTCAGCGTCACCGTGTCGACGACGATTCCTTCAAGACCCAGCAGCAATGTACTACCGTTGGACAAGCTCGCGCCTTTCTGCGATCTGGATGCGTGAGAACACCCAGTTCACAAGGGCGCGAGCCCTCAATCAGTCACCGACACGATCCGAATCGGTCACACCAGACCCCCACCAAGTCGGAAGAGACAGAAATCGCCGCGTTCAAGATGGTATTCGAGCACGTGCTGGTCGAGATGTCTTAAGGCACTGCTGAAGTCATGCATCATTGCCGCTGGGGCAATGGTTTGGCCGTCAAAGGTGCGAAAGTAGAACCGCCGCTCCATGGGGAGGCGGACATCGGCATATTTGCGGCGATGCCGTACGTGCCTGGTACGGCGTTCGGCGATGGTGAACACACGGGCGGCGCGACGCCGAATCGGATGGTCGCCCGACGTCGGGACACTATATCTGTCGGTGTATCGGCCCCATTCAGGGTTAGCACCACGTCGCTGCTGTCGATCTCCCCGGCGGGCAGTGACGCCGGGGCGAACGAACACAATACATAACCGCCGCGGCGCGCCCATGCGCTTGCTGCCCGTTGCCGAGGAGACGGGCCTCGTCGTAGATCACCCAGTGTGGAAATCCATACTGTTCGCGGTGCGCCTCGGCGGTGGACCGCAGTCGATGCACATAGTCGGTCTTACTCGGCTCAGCCAGTCCGGAAATCTCCACCACCACGCTTAAGTGGGGGCGCAGGGCGTTGATGAGCTCGGCCGGTTCCGGAAGGTGCTGGGCGCCGTCGATGACCTGTACGATGTTGAGCTGCTGCAGCTGCACGTGATCGCCTTCGGGGTCGATGACACGAATGCAGTAGCCGGCCGGGATCCATCGCTCCGCCATCCGGCCGACGAGGTAGCTTTTCCCGATGCGGCGGGTCCGGTCACCAGGATGCGGCCCTGACTGCCCGGCAATTTGGCCGGTGTTCCGTCATCGAACGCTCCGATCTCGACCCATTGGCGCGTCGGGCACCAACATTGTGCCCCAGAGAGATATGGGCGGGTCAACAGCGCGGCGACACCGGCCCCATCCGGCTCATCCAAGACCACATCAGCAAATCGCCGAAGTGACGGGACCGCATCAGCCACGCGCACCGATCTCTGCGAGAGCGAGTAACGACAAGTCATTCTCAGCGTCGCCCACCGCCACGGTGTTGTGCGGGGAGAAATTCATCTTCTCCAGTAGCGCGCCCAGCCCGCTGCCCTTGGTGACGCCGGCGGGTAGCACCATCAGGGCAGCCCGGTTTCGGATGAACTGGCAGTTCGTGCCCAACTCACCGATAACCTCGGCGACGGTCGCCGCATGCTCCCCATCGACAGCCACCAACACCTCACCGCGCCAGTACGGAATCCCTCGCTCGGCGAGCGCCGCATCAAGGTCCGGACCTACCGCAGGTGCCGCGAGTCTGACCGTCAATAGCGATCACCGCGCCGTTCTCCAGAACCAGTGCATCGAAGTGGTCTGTTACTTGTGGGAACTCGGCGTGCAATTCGGCACCGATGCGGCCGGTGGCCAGCACGATCACCAGGCCGTCGCGCCGCGCCTGGTCGATCGCCCGAACGGTCTCCGGATCCAGGTGGCCACCCGATGTCAGGGTGCCGTCGAAATCGACTGCGACAACCTTGAAGAATGCCACGGCCTTTCCCATCTGTATCGCGGCAATGGTCGTTCATTTATCTGCGCTGGAAATCCTTGAACCGCAACGACAGCGGCCATTGCCGAACCTATGGCCCGTAACATCTGTCTTTGTAGGGCCGTTCGACCTCGTTCAGCGGTATCAACAGACCTCGGTCATCGCGAAGCACCCACCGCGTGCTCCAGTTCCGCCAGACACTGCTCGGTCAGCGGTATGAGCGTCTCGATGTCGGGTAGCACGTCGAGGCCGGCGGCGTAGCCGAATCCGACCCGGTCGGCATACGAGCAGGTCGTGATGTTCAGTGCGTGACCGTCGTAGACCGTCGACACCGGATAGATTTCCTCGACATGTGAGCCGTTCCAATACATTTCGGTCAGCGGGCCGCGAACATGCGAAATCGGCACGTTGTATCCGGTACGCATCTTCTGGGTGAACGGCAACAGCGGGCCGATGGCCGTCGCGGCGATGCTTCCGGCGTTGGTCAGCAGCGACGCCGCCGCTCCGCGTTTGGCCACCCAGTGTTTGCCCTCAGACATCGACCGGTGGATCAGATCCAGCCGGGCGCCCGGATCATCCAAGTCGGTGCCCAACGGGCACAACCACAAACCGAACATGTTGCCGTGCTGGTCGTTCGCCGTATCGTCCTGCGGATCGCGCACCGTGATCGGACAGGCTGCCACCAAGGACTGCTTGGGCAGCTCCCCCTGATCGGCGAGCCAGCGCCGCACCACACCGGCCGCCGTCGCGGTGAGCACTTCGTTGCCGGTCGCGCCGGCCGCCTGCCCGACGGCATGAATGCGGTTCTTGGCCCAGCTGCCCGCGGCGACGGCGCGCTCGGGCCCCAGCCGGCCGTTGAACCGGGTGTAGGGGGCACCGAATGGCAACACGGTGGTGTGCCCGACCAGACTGTCCAGCACGGTCGATATCTCGCCGTTGACCACGCGTCCGATCAGCCCGGCACCCGATGACGCCATGCCGGCCAGCGACCGTAGCGGTGCCACCAGACGGGATACCAGCCCGCTCGACGCCGGCGGCGCCGGCTCATGACGGCGGTCGGCGTAAAAGGGCGGCATCGACCGGCAATTCGGATCGCTGCTCAGGGCGTTGGTGATCATCTGGAAACCGGCCACACCATCGACCACCGTGTGATGCACCTTGATATAGAAGGCGAATCGTCCCCCGGGTCGGGCCCCGTCGAGGCCATCGATCAAATACGACATCCACATCGGCCCGGACCGGTCCAGGGGCAGCGCGTGCAGTTCGCCGATCAACCGCCAGAAGTCCCCGTCGGCCAGGGTGCGGCGCTGGAAATGTTGGCTCATGTCAAGGGTGTTCAGGTCCCGCCAGACCCACGCGCCGCCGGTGTCCACACCGCGGTGCGGGTATCTGCGCAGCCTCGGATCGATGGGATCATTTCCGGTGAGCGCGGCACGATACAGTTCGTCGACGTAGTCGGGTCCGGCGTCGTTCGGCGGCGACAGGATCAGCACCGCGCCGACATGCATGGGGTTGGAGACCAACTCCGCGGTCATCATCGCCGCGTCGAGCGGATCCAGTGGTTTCATTCGGTCCTTTCGGACTACGCGGGACGGTCCCGCTCCATCATTACCCCATCCAGGAGGCCTGACTGCTGCAGCGCGGCCTGGACGAACCGCTTGACCGGGCGCGAGCGGAAGAATCCGGTATGACCGCCTGGGTACCAGACGATTTCGGGTTTGCCCCAGTGCTCCCAGAGACGGACCACCTGCTCACGTGGATGCACCACCTGATCGGCCACGCCGGCATAGATGAAGCGACCCGGCATCGGCACCAGCGGGGGAAGCGACAAGGGTGATGTCATCCGCCCGATCGGCTCGGCCAGTTCGATCGTGCGACGGCGGGGATCGTCGTGGCCGAGCCCGGAGTGCCGACCCAGCAACCCGACCAGGTCGGCGACGGGGATCCCGAGAATCGCGCAGGTTAAGCCCTTTTCGAGGCTGGCGACCAGCGCGGCAATGTAGCCTCCCAGCGACAGGCCGTACAACCCGATCTGCGACTGCGGCTCGTGTCGACGTATCCACGACAACAGCCGGCGGATATCCCACACCGCCTGGGCCGTCGCATGCACGTCGTCGAGGATGTCCTCACCGGGAAACACCGCGCCGTTCGGCAGCCCGCGCGCCCGGGGGCCGTGCATCGGAAGGACGGGCATGACGACGTTCAGTCCGAGATCCTCGTGCAACCTCCAGGCCCGGAATATGGCGAGATCCATTGCAGCACGGCCCATTTCAGTCCCATGGATACACACCAGCCAGGGTCGTGGCTGCGGATGGCGGAGCAGCAGGGCATACTCGCGGGCGTTTGCGGTGTAGCCCATCCACCGCTGGGCTCCTGGCTCACCGGGCCGTGGCAGATACCCGCTGTCGAAGACAATCCGATAAAGCTGTTGCTTGCGTCCCTTGACCTTTCGGACTGTGACGTCCGAAAGCGGCGGCGGTGCACCAAAGAATCTCTTCGGATTATCGAGCCATCCCCTCTTGCCGTAGAACTCCCGCCCCGCGACCACCTCCCGCGTGATGCGCTCGAAACTGCCGGGGCGGCTGACCGGCCGCCGTGCTTTGAGACCCATCAACACGACTTCGTCGCGGAACGCCTGCGCCGCGAGGGCGAGAGTGGGCCGTGCGATCGGGAGCTCGCTTGGCTTTGGATTGAGGTATTCGCGCCAGGACTGGGCGAAGTACTGGCCGGTGTGCGTAAACGGTTGGACGACGTTGCCCAAGCGAGCGACGCCCGGCGGGCTACGGTGCGCACCGCCTGGGCTTTCGGGGAGGTCGTCGCTGTTGGGTGTCGCCATGGTGGCAACCTAACAGCACCGCACCCGGCGGGTTAGGGACCTATGTCCCGCTGAACAGCCGCGAAAGTCCTTGACTGAAACCGTGGCTTTAAGGGACTTTAGTCACTCGTGCCGGTGCCTGTCCGGTCGTAACGTCAGGATCGTCCGCTTGCCAGAAGTATTTTGGCACGGCGACATTCGAGTAGGAATGCGATCATGGCAGAGGCACCGGAAAAGTCCGAACCACGCTGGGCCGAGCTTTCTGACGAAGTGCTGGAATCAGTTGAGGGCGGCCGCAAGCAGGCTATCGAGGCGGTCCGCAAGTTCGTCGATCAGATCAGTCCTGTGCTTCCGGAACAATCACGACGCAAAACGGTCGTCGACGCTGCGCTGGACCTCGCTGACGAGTTAGTCGCCGCGCGCATCGAGTTTTTCCGCAAGGTGGTGCGAAGCGCCGGACAGGCGGTAAGCAAGCACACCGAGTGAACGCTGCCCTGGCTGGCCAATCATTCGACGTCCGGCTCCCCGGAAAGGGTTAGCATGGCAGCGCGCGCGGCGCGCTGCAGCTCAACTGCCGCGGTCCAGTCGGACCCCGACGGCCAGATCGGCTCACCAACCGTGACGTCAATGGTTCCCCGGCGCGGGAAGTGATGCTCCGGCCGCAGGATTGTCCGCGTCCCGCGGATTGCCACTGGAACGACCGGCACGCCGGTTTGGGCGGCCACCAAGAATGCGCCCATGTGGAAAGGCCGCAACCCGGGGGCGCGGGCGAGGCGACCTTCGGGGAAAATGACGAGCGACTGCCCGCCTCGCACCAGGGTAACCAGCCGGTCGGCGTCGGCCACGCCGTGTTCGCGCTCGTGGCGTTCGACGAACTGGTGGCCCAGCCGCCTGAGCACGAACCCGTTGAGCCCTTGATGCTCAAGCACTTCGGCGGCAACGAAGTGAAACGACTCCGGCATTACCGAAGCTAGCGCCAGCGGGTCGATCCAGCTGGGGTGGTTGACCACTCCGATGGACGTCCCGGCGGGGAGGTGATCGAGGCCATGCACGGTGATCGCCGTTCCCGTGAGACGAGACAGCAGCCGGACCGCTTCGCGGGCCACTCGCCGGCGCCACTGCGGCCGCGGTAGTAGCAAGAGCAAGAGGGCGACCGACAAGCCAAGGACGATGTACACCGCCCACGCGTAGACGGCGAACGCCACATCCCCCGCCGTGCGACGAACTCGGCGCACCGAAGGCGCGGTACCGCGGAGGCGGAGCCTTAGCAACTCCCACCACACCGCATTCGGTCGCGCGCCAATCTTTCCGGTCTGGTAAAGCGCCTGGCTAGCGGCCCGCCGGATCTTGCCGCTCGATGTCTTCAGCACCGTGCGCGGTGGCGCCAACACCACATCATCGGGTGCTACGCCGAGCAAATCCACCGTCGTGGCTGTGATCTCGGAGCGCAGAGCGGCGCGGGCGTCGTCTCCGACCGCTCGGGTCTCGGCCATGACGACGAGCCGCTCGGGACCACCGGAGGGGTCGGGAGAGGCGAATACCGCCACGCAGCCCTTGCGGACGCCGTTGAGGCTGCCGACCGCCTCTTCCAACTCCGCCGGATGCAAGTTACGACCCGCCCGGATGATCATGTCTTTGATCCTTCCGGTGACGTAGAGGTCGGCGTCAACCATGTACCCGAGATCGCCTGTGTCGAGCCAGTCGTCGTCGAAGAGTGCGCGTGTCGCCGCCGCGTTGTTGAAGTAGCCTGCGGTCGCCGACGGACCGCGGAACTCGATGCGGCCTTCACGGCGATCACCCAGCTCGTTGCCGGCGGCATCGACGATCCGGATCTCGTGGCCTGGCAGGGGTTGGCCGCAAGCGACGAACCGAAGGTCCCGCTCGCCCGGCTTGGCGGGCTCGGCGCGCCCGGAGCGGACGAACACGTCTCGGCGGATTCGGTCGATGAGCGGCCCACGACCCAGCGGTGGGAAAGCCAGACCCACCGACGACTCCGCCAGCCCATATACCGGGGTCATCGCTTCCCGGCGAAAACCGTACGGGGCGAAGCGATCGCCGAACCGCTTGATGGTCGCAGCGCTTATCGGTTCGGCGCCGTTGTAAGCCAACCGCCAGGAGCTGAGGTTGAGTCCCTCAATCTCGTCGTCACGGATCTTGGCGAGGCACAGTTCGTAGGCGAAGTTCGGGCCGGCCGACATGGTGGCGCGGTTGGCATGGATGGCCCAGAGCCATCGCGATGGCCGGATCAGGAACGCCTGCGGGCTCATCACCACCAGTGGGACACCGAAATACATGCTGCCGAACCAGGCGCCGATCAAACCCATGTCGTGATACAGCGGCAGCCAACTTACGAACGTATCCGACCCGGACGCCGCCGCAGCCCGGCCCATCGCCCGGACGTTGGCGAGCAGGTTGCGGTGTGTGAGCGTGACCCCTTTGGGCTGCCCGGTGCTGCCCGAGGTGTACTGCACCAGCGCGAGGTCACTGGGCCGGGGCCTTGGCAGGGATCCCCGCGCGGGTTCGCCTGCGCCGGTGAGGGATTCGGGGACGACGACGTGGCGCAGGCTTTCGACGTTCGAGCGCAACAGGTGACCGAGCGTAACAGCCTCGGGCACGGTGACGAGCATTGTGGCCCCTGCGTTGACGAGGATGCCGGTGGTGCGACGCAGGTGCTCGGCCAGCTGAGACGGCCGCGCCGGCGGATAGACCGGAACCGGCACGGCACCGGCAAGGACCACGCCGGCAAAGGTCACGAAGTACGCCCGGCAAGTGGGCAACATGATGGCGACTGTCTCGCCCGGCATGACGTCGTGCGCGATCAGCCCCGCCGCTACCGCAGTCGCCGCGCGGTGCAGGGCGGCATAAGTCACATCCACTGGGCCGCCTGCATCGTCGAGGATGCGGATGTGCGTTCGGTCCGGGGTTGTGCCGACGTGCCAAGTGAGTACGTCGTTCAGGGTCAGCGCTGCGTCCGGCGTCAGAGTAGCCGGCGCGACGGCCGGAAGTGACAGCATGCCATGGTCTTCCGCCACGGCAGGGCGACCGCCAATGACGGCCGCTACCAGGTCACGCGGCGTCTCCGCACTGGCCAGGATGTGGGCAGGCAACGCGACCCCGAATTTGCCCTGGACGCGCTGCAACAGTTCCGCCAGCTCCAGGCTGCCGATACCGAGGTTGTCGAAACTGCTGTCAAGTGCCACCGACGGTGGCCTGGCATGAGGATGAACCTCTTCGACGAGGCCGCGCACCAGTGCGAGGACTTCAGGAGAACAGTCTTGGCTTCCCATTGATCATGAAGCGGCCTGTGAACCCGCAACTCGCGCGCGTAGCCGTTCGGCGAATGCCGCGGCCCGCTGCAGGTCGTGTTCATTGGGCCGTCCCCGGTTTATGCCGCCGATGAATCCGAACGGCCCCACCGTGTCCAAGCCTCGGCAAGAAAACGAGTCGAGCACCTCAAAGCCTTTCGCCGCGAGCTGACGTCTAATCGGCTTGGTGTAGTCCACCAGCGGGATCTCGCGGGCACCGCTGGTGAAAAACGTGAACGCGCGGATACCCACCACTGGCGGGAGACGACGGATCAAATTCCGTAACCTCGAGTCCAACGTCATGTAATAGATACCAGAGCCAAAGCCGACCAGGTCGTATTCGCAAAGCGTTTCCGGGTCGACCGATTCCGGCTCGGCGACCTCGGCGTCAAGCACTTCGGCCATCCGATCGGCGACCCGGCGGGTATTGCCGTGCGATTTCGAAACACAGACGATGAGCGACTTCATGGCCCAACTCCTCGAAAAACATGACCTGGACAGCTCCATGCTGCGTTCGGGTCCCGCTATCCGGTAAGGGGCGTTAGTCACTTCAGGATCCCTAATCGAATGCATGGATCACCTGTCGAGCCACCTGCCGGATGTGCTGGCGGGTGTCGCGGTCCAGCGGCAGGTCACGGTATTGCGGTACGCCGCACGTGGTCGTGACGACCCCCGGTTCGTCTTGCTCCCAGCGGGCGTTCACCTTGTCACCCAACGCGCGCGCGAGCGGATTGTCGACGAGCACACGCGCGTGAAACCGCTTGATGTTGTCCACGCGCGCCGCCACCGCCAGCGCGCCGAGCAGCAGTGTCCCGATCCCGCGGCCCTGATAGGCATCGGCGACGGTGAGCGCGACCTCGGCCGACGCGGGGTCGTCTTCGTCCCGGATGAAGCGGCCATCGGCGATCACCGGCCCGTCCACACCGTCGATCACCACCCAGACGAAGTGGTCGACGTAGTCGACCTCGAACAGGTAGGCCAGCCGCGCCTCGGTCGGTGACCCACCCTGGTAGCGCCGGTACAGAGTCTCCCGGGAGAAGGAACCGCTGCTCTTGAACCGCTCGGCATCACCGGGCAGCACCGGACGCAGCAACAGCGCCGCGCCGTCGTTGGTGGATACCGGGATGGGGGTGATGTAGGCGGCCAACCGCTGTCGGGCGGTACGGACCATCCGATCGGCGACGACCGGGATGGCGAGCATGCGGTCAAAAGCGGCGTTGTCTCCGGCGTAGCCCCACACCTCCTCTTTGGCGATTACTGTCGCCGTTCGGGGTGTGTCCCGCAGCAAAGCGATTTCGCCGACGATGGTTCCCGGCGACAGCTCCGTGACGGTGACCCGGCCCCTAGGGGCGCCATGCCTGACCTCGACGTGACCGGAAGCGATGATCGCGAACGACTCGGCATGCTCACCCTGCCGCATGAGTACCTCGCCGGCCGCCGCATGCAACGGCGTCAGGCTGGCGGCCAAGGCCGTCAGGTCCTGCGGTGCGATGTCGGCGAACACCGGCAGCGTCGCCAGCTGCTCGGAATCACGCCCCGATTGCGAAACCATTGCTAAAGCGCTCATCTCGCCAATTCTGTAATCCAGCGCCCTCACAATAGGTACCCTGGAAAATGCGCATGCGTTGACTTACGGTACGCGACGGGAGCCGCCATCGCCGGGGAAGTAGGTAGCTAAGCATAGTGACAAAAGACCCTGCCGGACTGGGACTTCGGCAGATCACAAGTGAGACCAAAGCCTTTCGGCCCTAGTGCTCTTGGCCTCTACGGGCCGGCCGGTGGATTTGGTCGGATGGATCACAATGGCTAGCGGGGAGGGATCATGAATTCAGCCAGGTGGCGGCATCATTGGCGACAACGCACGCCGACGACCACGATCTATCAACTGACCGATCGCCTCCACGAGGGACATATCGCCCGAGTGCCCGCTCACCAGATCACCCCGACGGTGTCGGCGTGGTTGGCCGAACTGGGCGCCCACAGCCCGTTGGTCGATGACCTCGAGCGCGCGGTCCGTGGCGGCGATTGGTCCGCAGCACACGCCCTCGGTGAGTGCTTATCCATCGAGATCGGCCTGGCCGACTGAGAGCAGACCGGCACACGGGGACGTTTGCCGGTTCCCACGTGACTTTCGTCACTAGTGCCCAGCTACCGCGCCGCGGAAGGATCGAAGGGCGTGCCGGTTAACCCGCTCGCCGGTATTCGACTCAGCAGCAACGGATTAGCGCCATGAAAACAGCAGTCGCCTCGACGGAGAGGCCCGACTTCAGCAAGATCGAGAACAGCGCGCCTTCGGTGGCGCACATGTTCCTCAGCCGCGTCGCCGCCACCCCGGATGCGGAGGCGTTTCGCTACCCACAAGACCACGCGTGGGAGAGCGTGACCTGGGCACAGGTCGGCGAGCGGGTGTGCAATCTTGCCGCGGGACTGATCGCGCTGGGAATCGCCCCGGAAGACCGGGTCGCGCTCGCGTCGGCTACGCGGTATGAGTGGGTGCTCGTCGATTTCGCCATCATGTGCGCCGGTGCCGCGACCACCACCGTCTACCCGACGACCAACGCCGCCGATGTCGCCTACATCGTCGCCGATTCCGGGAGCCGGGTGGTGGTCGCCGAGAATCAGACCCAGGTCGACAAACTGATCGAGCACCGCGCCGAACTGCCCGACGTGAGCAAGGTCGTCATCATCGACGGCAACGGCGACGGCGACTGGGTGATCACCCTCGCCGACCTGGAACAGTTGGGCAAGCAACTGCTCACCGACTCGCCCAACGCTGTCAACGAACGGGTCGCAGCCATCGGCCCGGACCGGCTGGCCAGCCTCATCTACACCTCAGGCACCACCGGGCGGCCCAAGGGGGTGCGGCTGACCCACGGCGCATGGACGTACACCGCCGCGGCCATTGACTCGCTGGGCATCCTCAACCACGACGACCTGAACTTTCTGTGGCTGCCCCTGTCGCACGCTTTCGGCAAAGTGATGCTGGCGTTGCCACTACAAATCGGCTTCCCCACCGCCATCGACGGCCGCGTCGAGAAGATCGTCGACAACCTCGAGACCCTGCATCCCACCTTCATGGGTGCGGCACCGCGCATCTTCGAGAAAGCACATGCCCGCATCGAGGAGATGATCGCCGAGCGCGGCAAGCTCACGAAATTGCTGTTCGACTGGGCGGTCGGCGTCGGCTTGAAGGTGTCCAAAGCCCGGCAAGCCGGGAAGAAGCCGTCGCTGGCGGCGGCACTGGCCTACAGGGTGGCTGACCGGCTGGTGTTCACCACTATCCGGCAGCGCTTTGGTGGGCGGTTGCGGTTCTTCGTCTCCGCGGCGGCCGCGCTGGACCGCGACGTCGCGCAGTGGTTCGACGCCGTAGGCATCATCGTGCTGGAGGGCTACGGGCTCACGGAAACGTCGGCCGCATCGTTTATCAACCGCCCCAACGCTTATCGCTTCGGGACCGTCGGGTGGCCGTTCCCGGCCACCGACGTCAAGATCGCCGACGACGGCGAGATCTTGCTGAAGGGCCCCGGCGTGATGACGGCCTACCACGGTCTGCCGGACGCCACCGCCGAAGCCCTCGAGCAGGATGGGTGGTTTCATACCGGCGACATCGGTGCGATCGACAGCGACGGATTCCTGCGGATCACCGACCGCAAGAAAGACATGTTCAAGACCTCGCAAGGCAAGTACGTAGCGCCCTCGGCGATCGACGCGAAATTCAAGGGCGTGTG
This sequence comes from Mycobacterium sp., assembly GCA_035505695.1. GTDB lineage: Bacteria > Actinomycetota > Actinomycetes > Mycobacteriales > Mycobacteriaceae > Mycobacterium. The sequence continues at coordinate 21,163 of DATJQO010000083.1, read as the reverse complement.
CCCGTACGCCAGCGAAATCGTGGTCTACGGGGAGGGCAAACCATACTGCGTGGCGCTGGTCAGCCTGGACACCGAGGCGATCACCGAATGGGCCGACAAGAACGGGCTGGCCGGTAAGTCCTTCACCGAGATCGCGCGCGACGAGAAGGCCTACCAGCTGATCGCCGGATACATCGACGCATTGAACGCCGAACTGAACCGGTGGGAGCAGATCAAGAAGTTCACCATCGCCGACCGCGAATTCTCCATTGAGTCCGGCGACTTGACCCCGAGCATGAAACTGCGGCGCAAGGTCGTCATCGAGAAGTTCGCCGACCGCCTCAAGGCTCTCTACGAGCAATGAACTCGGCGCTGTTCACCGACCTCTATGAGGTCACGATGGCGCAAGCCTATATGGCCCAACGCATGTCGGGAACCGCGGTGTTCGAAACCTTTTTCCGCAAGCTCCCGCACGGCCGATCCTATGTGATGGCTGCCGGCTTGTCAGATGTACTCGGTTTCCTGGAACGGTTTCAATTCCTGCCATCAGATATCGAATACCTGCGGGGATTGCGGCTGTTCAGCGAGGAATTCTTACATTCGCTCGCCGAGGTTCGCTTCACCGGAGATGTATGGGCGGTGCCGGAAGGCACGGTGGTCTTTCCCAACGAGCCGATTGTTCAGGTCATCGCGCCGATCCTGGAAGCTCAGCTCGTCGAGACGTTCGTGGTGAATCAGATTCACCTGCAGAGCGTGAGCGCCAGTAAGGCCGCCCGCGTGGTCGAAGCCGCTCGAGGACGAAAGGTGGTCGACTTCGGAGCCCGTCGCGCGCATGGCACCGACGCCGCGCTCAAGGTGGCTCGGTCCGGCTACCTCGCAGGACTGGCGGGGACGTCAAATCTGCTTGCCGCTCGCATGTTCGGCATCCCCGTGTTCGGCACCATGGCCCACAGTTTCGTTCAAGCTTTCGACAATGAGCTCGACGCGTTTGACGCGTTCGCCCAGCTCTACCCCGGCACGACATTGCTCGTCGACACGTACGACACGCTGCGCGGTGTCGACCTGGTCATCGAACTCCTCACAAAAACGCCGGGCTTAGAGGTGGCGGCCGTCCGGCTGGATTCCGGAGATCTCGGTGCCCTGGCGAAGGCAACCCGCGCCAAGCTCGACGTGGCAGGTTTCAACCATGTCGCAATCTTCGCTTCGTCGGGTCTCGACGAGTACCGCATTGCGGCGCTGGTGGACGACGATTGCCCGATCGACGCCTTCGCCGTCGGCACCAAGTTCGTCGTCGCCGAAGATGCGCCGGCACTCGACATGGCGTACAAGCTCGTCGAGTACGGCGGCACCGGACGGACCAAACTGTCCAGCGGCAAGGTGATCTATCCGGGACGCAAGCAGGTGGTACGTCGGGTCGATCAGGGGATCTTCACCGGCGACACGATCGGGCGGGCCGACGAACAGCTCGACGGCGAGCCTCTGCTGGTGCCCGTGATGAAAAACGGCCGGCGCCTTGCGCACTGCGATCTTGACCTGCCGACATCACGCAACTGGGCGCGTCAGCAAGTCGATCGGCTTCCGGCACAGCTTCGTTCCCTAGAAGACAGCGGCCGAACGTATCCGGTGGACGTCAGCCCGGGGGTCGCACGCGACCTCGAGAGGCTACGTCAATCGCCAACATAGAGCCGCTCACCATCCAGGCTCACGGCCAGTGCTTCGGGATACCGGCCGACTTCTGAACTGATCCGAACGCAGCGCGGCAGATCCCCGACCGCGATTCGCGACGCCTCCCGGGCAACCGCGTCGATAACCGCGAGGGACCTAGAGCCCTGCCGAAGCCGCGAACGGCGATGGTTTTTGCTTGTCAACCCTGTCGACATGCGACAATCCCCACTGTGAGCCAGGCCGGCCAAGACGACGACCCAGGGCTGGAGGGGATGCTCAGTCGTCTGCACCTCAACGAATTGCTTGCCGAGGTCCGCGACCGGCTTGCCGAAATCGTCCAGATCCGCGATCGCCTGGACCTGCTGATCGAGGCGATGCTGATGGTCGCCTCGGGCCTGGACATCGACGAGACCTTACGGCGGATCGTGCACGCGTCCGTCGACCTCACCGGCGCCCGATACGGGGCCCTGGGTGTGCGCGGATCGGGCAACGAACTCGCCGATCTCGTTTTCGAAGGCATCGACGACGCAACCCGGGCCAAGATCGGCGACTTGCCACATGGCACCGGCGTGCTGGGATTGTTTTTCAGCGACCCTCGCCCGCTGCGGCTGGACGACATCTCCGCCCACCCGGCGGCGGCTGGATTCCCGCCGCACCATCCCCCGATGCGAACGTTTCTCGGGGTCCCGATCGTGCTCAGGGACGGTGAGTCGTTCGGAATCATCTACATGGCCGACAAAGCCGACAACGCAAGCTTCACCGAGGACGACGAAGTCATGATGCAGGCGCTTGCGGCAGCGGCGGCCATAGCGATCGAAAACTCCCGGCTGTTCGAGCACACCCGCGCTCGGCAAGCCTGGCTGGAGTCCACCCGCGCGGTGTCGATGGCTCTCCTTGCCGGGACCGAACTAGGCCGGGTTCGGCAGTTGATCGTCGAGCGGGTAACCGGCCTGGTCCGCGCCGAGTGGTCGTTTTTGGCCGTGCCGCAGCAACCGGCCGCCATCGAAGACGTCGGCCAGCTGGTGGTGGCCGGCGTCGACGGGACCGCTCCTGCGCCAATCGAATTGGGGCTAGCCGTGTCAGCCGACCACTCGCCGGTATGGGCCGCATTTCACGACCGGGTCGCGCTCAACGTCCGAGATCTGACGCTGACCGCCGGCGGCGTCGATCTCGGTCCGGCGATCGTCGCGCCGCTGCGCGACACAAACGTGATCGCCGGAGCACTGGTCGTCGGGCGGACCAGCCATCGGGCCGCATTCAGCGAAGACGACCGGGACCTTGTCGCCGGTTATGCCGACCACGCCGCCGTGGCCCTGCAATACTCAACCACCCAGCAGCGGATCCTCGAGCTCGAGAACCGGGAGCGGACCGACTAGATCGGGCGGGACCAAAGGCCCACATCCGGGGGCTAACGACTCTCGCGCAGCCAAGGTTGTCCTTCGTAGCCTATGGCGATGCAATCCGATCGCCTCAGGTGGCTGGTGGAAGCCGAAGGTCCATTCGCCTCAATCTATTTCGACGACTCACACGACACCCCGGATGCTGTCGAGCAGCTGGAAATCACATGGAGCGACATCCGTCACGATCTCGAGGAGCTGGGAGCCGGCGTGCAGATCCTCGGCCAGCTCGAGGAAGTGCTGCACCATCGGCCGGCCGTCGGGCGGCGCGGCCGCGCAGTGATCGCGACCGCCGGTGCGGTGTTGCTCAACGAGCGGCTCATCAGCCCACCGCCGGACACGGTCGTCCGCTTGTCGGATTACCCGTACCTGGTGCCGTTGATCGACTTGGAGATGCGGCGACCGACCTATGTCTTCGCCGTGGTTGACCGCGCCGGCGCGGACGTCAGCCTCTACCAAGACGGCACCGTCAGCTCCGAAAGCGTCGACGGTGGCGGCTACCCCGTGCACAAGCCGGCCAGCGCCGGTTGGAACGGCTATGGTGACTTCCAGCACACGACCGAAGAAGCCGTCCGCATGAACTCCCGGGCAGTCGCCGACGAACTTGCGCGACTGGTCGATAAAGCGGACCCCGAGGTGGTGTTCCTGTGCGGGGAAGTGCGTTCCCTGGCCGATCTCGTCCCCGAGTTGCCGGACTGGGTCGCCAAACGGGTATCGCAGGTCCATACCGGAGCCCGCAAGAACGGTATCGATGACGCCAAGATCCGGGATCTGACGGGTGCGGAGTTCGCCCGGCGCCGTGACGTCGAGACGAGCCAGATTGCCGACCGGTTTGCGGCCGAAGTCGGGCGCGGCTCGGGCCTGGCGGCCGAAGGCCTCGCCGCCGTGTGCGCGGCACTGCGGGACGGCAACGTCGAGACGCTCATCGTCGGTGAGTGCCATGACGCCACGGTGGTCACCGGCAAAGCACTGACCACGATCGCGCCCGACGCCGACGCGTTGTCCGAACTCGGCGAACCGGTGCAGCGAGTGGCACGGGCCGATGAGGCATTGCCCTTCACCGCGATAGCGGTCGACGCGTCGTTGGTGCGGGCCGACCACCGGATCGCGCCCGCCGATGGATTCGGCGCGTTGCTGCGATACGCCGCCGCCGGCTGAAGTTGGGGGCGGCGGCCCCGGACGGGGGGAACCGGGACCGCCGCGGCATACAGGTCGCCTACCCGCGTGATACGGCGCTCAGCCCGCCGGTGTGATGAGGCCGTAATGACCGTCGTAGCGGTGATACAGCACGCTGCCGCGGTCTCGGGCCGTGTCGACGAAGAACAGGAACGGCAGGCCGAGCAAACCGATCCGTTCGATGGCCTGCTGGACGGTGAGCCGCGGAGCCGGCTGCGAACTGACGGTCAGCGGCATTTCGAACGGCGCCAGTTCGGCTGCCGAGTGCGGATTCACTTGCGCCAAGCGGTATTCCGTTGGCCCTTCCCGATACAGCACGCTGTCTTGGTGGGTCCCCTCCTCGGTGAAGAGGTGGAAGTCATAGTCGAGGAGCTCCATTTGGAGCGCGGCTTCTTCGACAGTGCAGGTCCGCAGGCTATATGACTTGTGCCGCATGATTCGGCGTTCGCTCTCCGGCCGCGGAAAGTAGTTCGGCCGGTGCGTGGGTTCGGACTGGTGGCGCCATTCGTGCGGCCCCGCGTGCGGGGTACGGCCGCGTTTGGCTTCCCAGTTTTCGGCGGCGCGTTCGAGTCGAAGACGCAACCGGGCCTCGAGCCGATCGATTGCTTCGCGCGCGTCGACACCGTCGACCTGCGCGCGCACCGGCCGGCCGTTGACGTCCAGGTTCGCCTGCGCGATCACCCGGCGGGCCACCGCCGGATCGCCGTGCTCACGCAAGCTGACGTGGGCGTAGAGCACCGGTTCATGGGTGAACCGGCCGAGCTCGCCGATCTTTGCCCGCGCGTAGTCCACGGCACCGGGGAGTTCCCCATGCGTCGTTATCTGGACGTCCAGAACAGCCGGTAAATCGGGTCTATGTCTCATGATTCGCTTCCGTGATCGCGTCGCTCAGTGATGCAGACCGGTGACCGGTTCATGCGTACTGGCCTGAATGTCGCTTGATGTCAGAGCGAGCAGCTGATTCGCCAAATCGGACAGCGCGCGGGCGATGGCAAGTTCATCGCCGATCTTGGCCACCGGTTCATCGGCCGGATCAAGTCGCGCAAAACCAACGCCGACGAGCGTCTGGCCTCCCCAGGACAGTCTCGCCTTTGCCCGGGTCCGCTCGTCGCGTTCTTCGATCAGCACGTCGATGTGGCAAGCCTTATTGCCGTCAACGTTTTCGGTCATCCCCAGTCTCCTTGCCTTACCGGTGTATTCACCGACGCTTTAGATGCGACCATTCCCGGACCGGGGCGCAGTAGGGGCGGAAGTCCTTAAATCACGAGGTCGTTCGTCCGCCGCGCCGCCGGGCTGCTGCTCAGGCGAAGACCTCTCTGAGGGTGACGGTTTGCAAGTTGCGGCTAGCGATGAGATCCAGCAGTTGCCCGTAACAATGCGTGATGGTGGGCAGGTTGGCGTGCATGACCACAATCTGACCCGGCAGGAACGACTTCGACGCGCGGGCCACCAGGCTCGATTCGTCTTCGGGAGCCGAATCACCGACATCCCCGCTCCACATGACGATCGAGGTGAATCCCTGGTCGGCGGCTATCCGGTCGATGTCGGCGTTGTGCGCCCCATAGGGCGGCCGGAAAAACGGGGTGCCGTCCGAACCGTATGTATTTCTCAGGAAATCGGCGTTGCGTCGGATCTGATCGGCGACAGCGCTGAGCGCCATGCCGTTGAGGTGCGGGTGTGACCAGGTATGGTTCGCCATTTGCACCTGCCCGGAATCCACCAACGGCCTCAGCGCCGGCGCATTAACCGACCATGAGGGGTTGACGCCGTTGACGAAAAAGGTGAGCCGGGTGCCGCTGTCTCGGGCGAATTGCGCGAACGCACCCACGACCGCGGTACTGGCGCCGTCGTCGACGGTGAGCGCTATCCGGTTGCCCTCCCCGGGTAGCCGGGTGATGACGACGGAGGGCGAAACCGGAGCTAATGGGATTTGCCGGTGGAGCGGCGATGCGTCGGCCACCGGAGTATGAGCTATGGCAGCCAGTACGCCTCCCGCCACGGCGCACAGCATGCTGCGCCGATCGATGTACGGCATGCCGTTATTATCACCCCCCGCCGCGTCGACTTCCACTGGGGGACGCGGTGATTGAGTCGCAATTCAAATCAGCGGACCGTTGAGCGGGCTGCAGCAAATTTCTGGATTCGTCGGGGGAAGCGTCGATCTTAATCGACATTATTGCTGGTTTTAATCGACAGTTTCGTTGACGTATGTCCACGTGCCCATACAGTAGCGGGCGTGTCCGACCTCCCGACACAAACGAAGTACCTGCACGCCTCCCGGGGTCGCCGCTCTTCGCATCACTCGGGCGACCACCGCGAACAGGCGATATTGGCCACGGCCGAGCGGCTCCTTCAGGAACGGCCGCTGGGCGACTTTTCCGTCGACGACCTAGCAAAAGGCGCCGGAATCTCGCGCCCCACCTTCTACTTCTATTTCCAATCGAAGAACGCGGTGTTGCTGTCGCTGCTGGACCAGATGAACAGCAAGGCCCACGCGGCCCTGCGGGAGCTCGGCGGCATCTCGTCCGGTGACCCGACGCAGCTGTGGCGGGCTCGGATCGAGGCGTTCTTCGAGGTGTCGGGGTCTCACCCGGCGGTGGCCGTGGCCGGTGCCGCGGCGAAAGCGACCAACCCCGAGGTGCGCCAGTTGTGGTCCACGCTGATGCAGCGGTGGATCTCGCTGACCACCGCGGCGATCAAGGCCGAGCGCGGGCGCGGTGCCGCCCCCGACACCGTTCCCGCCGAGGATCTGTCGGCCGCGCTGAATCTGCTGAGTGAGCGGGTGATGGCCGCGACGTTCACCGCCGGGGACGAGGCGATCCCCGAAGAGCGGGTGATCGACACGCTGCTGCACATTTGGCTGGCCAGCATCTACCAGCGCTGACCCAGGACGCGCCGAGCGCGGTCCAGGCTCTCGTCGATCAGGCGGTCGACCGCACCGAAGTAGGTCGCCGACGGCGGCTGGCCCGCCAGCTCAGCGATCACCCGTTGTTCGCCGAGAATGTCTGTGGCACCGAGGTTTTCGGACATGCGCTCGGAATGCACGGTCAAGCCCGCCACCAGCTCGCCGCATTGGGAACCCGCGACGACGGTGCGCCGGCCCAAGATGCGCAGGGTGTCCCATTCGGCATGCCATGCGCCGTCAGGCCGTTCGTCGTTGGCCAGCGCGGCCGCGGTGTGCAGGGTCGCGGCCAATGGCGGCGCCGACAGGGCAGTCCGCCGGATCAGGATGGACAACACCGGGTTTCGTTTGTGCGGCATCGACGACGATCCGCCGCGGTTTGCGCCCGTCGACTCGCTCAGCTCGCCGATCTCCGGGCGCGCCAGTGTGACGACGTCCGCGGCGATCTGGCCCCAGCAGTCGGTGCAGCCGACGAAGGCGTCGGCGGCCGCGGTGATCGGTGTCCGCGTCGTGTGCCCGACGATTCCGGTGAGCCAGCCGGCCGCCTTCGCGCCGAATGTGGTTGGTGCCGCGTGCTGGGTGAGGGTGCGCGCCACCATGGGCGTGCCCCGGTGGACGGTGGCCAGCTCGGTCAGCGCCACGATCTGCTGCCGCAGCTGCGATACCAGCTCCTCGACGACCGCGCGCACGCCCAGCATCAAGCTGGTGTCCAGCACGTCCTGGCTGGTGAGTCCCCGATGGATCCACGCTGCCACGGCCGGCGCGGCCCGTTGGCGCAGCAGTTCCACCAAGCCGATGATCGGGTTGCCGCCACCTTCGGCCTCGATCGCCAGCGACTCACCGTCATGGTGCGCCAGCAGTTTCGACAGATCGGCCCGGGCGCATGCTGCGGGGGCGATACCGGCCGCGGCCAGCGCACTCAGCCACGCGGACTCCACCGCGACCATCGAGCCTAGTAGCGACTCATCGCTCATCAGCGCCCCGGCGCGATGGTCACCGGGCCACAACAGGTTCGTCATCGCGCGTCCCCGCGGAACTCGAGGAACACGATTTCGTCGGGGCCCTGTAGGTGGATATCGAAACGGTGTGCCGCACAGCCGCTTTCGGTGACACAGAGCAAGGTTTCCCGCCGCCGGGAGTGCACCGCGGCCAAAAGCGGATCGGCGTCCAAGTCACCATCGGGCAGATAGGCACGGGTGAACAACCGGTTCAGCAGGCCCCGGGCGAACACCGTGAGCGCGAAGAACGGCGGCCGCGCGGCGCTCGCCGAACCGGGCGTCACCGTGGTGAAGGCGTAGTGCCCGGCGGCGTCGGTCGCGCATCTGCCCCACCCGGTGAACACCGTGGGGTCACGGCGCAGCGAACCGGCCTGCCGCGCAATGCGGCCGGCGCTGTCGGGCTGCCAGAGTTCTACTAGCGCGTCCGGGATGCCGTCACCGGCGCCGTCGTAAACGGTGCGGTGTAACCGGATCCCGTCCGGCCGGCCATCGCCCACCAGGTTGCTGTCCGCTGGATACGGCAATCGGAGGTGAAAGAAAGGTCCGACCGTTTGCCCTGGGGTGCAAGGTGGTTCAGTCATTTGTTGGGGCCCGGGTGGCAGCGGCGCCGGCCAGCACGATGTCCCATCGATACCCGGTCGCGTACTCCGGCTCGGTGAGGTCGTGGTCGTAGCGGGCTATCAGGCGCCGGCGTGCGGGGGATCGAGGACGGACTGCAAGATCGGGTCCAGATCCAGCATCGGGTTACCCGGAAAGTACATCTGGGTGATCAGGCGCTGCGTGAAAGCGGTTCCGAAGACGGAGAAGTGGATGTGCGCCGGGCGCCACGCATTGCGGTGATTGCGCCAGGGGTAGGGGCCGGGCTTGATGGTCAGGAAGCGGTAGCCGCCGTCCGGCCCGGTCAGGCAGCGCCCGGCACCGGTGAAGTTCGGGTCGAGCGGAGCCGGATGTTGGTCGCGCTGGTGGCGATACCGGCCACTGGCGTTGGCCTGCCAGATCTCGACCAGCTGACCGGCCGCCGGTTTGCCGGATCCGTCGAGGACCCGCCCGGTCACGATGATGCGCTCCCCGATCGGCTCGCCTCGATGGCCAGCCGTCAGGTCAGCGTCAAGCGGGTCGACGTCTTGGTGACCGAAGCAGGGCGCCCAGCGTTCCACCTCTTCGGGATCCACCATCACCGGCGATTGCCCGGGATGACGCAGGGCGCTGCTGCGGTAGGGCGGGTAGTCCAGCCGGGGCTGCGCCTGGTGGCCACCTTCCCCGTCGCGGTATTGGGCTGCGATGCGGGCGATCTCCGCGGTGATGTCACCCTGAGAAGCGACACACTCGGGTTTATGAGCCGTGAGGCTACTTTCGATGACCCGCCTCGCCGGGTAACCGGGTGGCGCCGTGCGGCTACAGGGAGCGCACCAGCGCCGCGCGTCCCTTGGTCCGCATCTTGTACAGGGCGGAGCTGCGGTATTGCTCCATTTTGGCGGCCATCCGGTTGCCCAGCTCCTCGAGCTCGGCGTCGGTGATCTTCACCTCCGGCGGGGCGGGAATGAGGTCGCGCTCCTCTTCGTCGGCGTGCGCCTCGAGCACGGTCTTGAACGAATTCCACTCGTCCTCATAGCCGGGCGCGCTCTGCGGGGTCTTGAGCAGCACGGCGAGCTGGTCGACCACCTGGCGATGCTCGGCGTGAGCAACCGCGATCAGCTTGCGGGCCTCTTTGAGAGCCGGGTAATACAGGTCGTCCTCGATGCGGAAGTGAATGTCGAGTTCGATCAGCATGTCGTCGAAAAGGGCATGCCGCTCTTCGCTATTCACCGGCGCCTCGCTGATCTTGCGGCCGAGGCTTTTGATGACGACGTGGTGCTCTTTGAGAACGTCGTAGGCGTTCACCTGGCTCCTCCTTCTCCGATCCCTACCGCTCCGCCGAGCGCGGGCTCGGGTTCGCCGCGAACTTCCACCATTCCGTTGACCAACCTGGCTTGATAACACGGCAGCGGCGCCGCTGCCGGGCCGCGCAAAACCTCCCCGGATTCGGCCGCGAACCATGAGCCGTGCCACGGACATACCAGCCGGCCCCGATCCACCCACCCGTCGGCCATGGGAGCCGCCAGGTGCGGGCACAGCTCCCCGAAGGCCGCGACCTCGCCGGGCTTGGTCTGGCACACCACCAGCCCGACGCCGTCGACCTCGACGCGCACCGGTTTTCCGTTCAGCGAGCTCGCCGGCAGCACCGGCGTCCACTCGCTGGTGCGCAGCCGCTGACCGGACTGGTCGATTCCGATGCCCGACTCGAACACCAGGGCGCCGCCGAGGTAGCTGCCGGCCAGCGTGATGCCGTAGCCCAGGGCCGTCAGCACAATGCCCCGGCCGTGGCGGCCGTGCCGGCGGTCCCACCAGGACTGCGCGTACAGCGCGGTCGCGGCCAGGTTCACCAGGCCGTGAACGGCGCCCACCCGGCGGTCCTCTTCATGGGTGTGCTGCCAATCGGTGACCCCGGTGACGGCGGAGCCCATGCCGGCCAGGATGCCCACCCCCAGCGCGCGGGTGGCGAACTTCGACGCGTCGCGGACCTCGCCGGCCGGCTGGCCGGGCAGCAGGCTGAGCGCATCGAGCGCCACGGTGGTGCCGAGCGCGCCACTGGTCAGCGACGCCAGCGGCGGGTGCACCGGGTGCCCGAGCCACACACCGTGCAGCGCATTGGTGACGGTGTTGCGGGCGCCGCCCAGGCCGTTGTACGCGAAGCTCAGCAGGTGTTCGAATCGATAGCTTGGCCGATCCAGCCACTCTTGACGCCCGATAGGGGAGATCACCCGGGCCCCGAGTCCCTGCAATCCACCACCCCGTGACCGAGCAGGCATGCCACCAGTCCTTCCTCAAATACGGCAGTCGGAGGGGGCAACGCACGCAAAACGAGCGATTACCCCATGGCTAGGCCGCGCTCACCGGCGCGGCAGGCTTCCCACCACAACCGTATCCCGGTCCCCTGGTGACTTAATTGTCAGACACCTGTGAATTAGCACAAAGCTTTCTTGTAGAAACCTGACCCACGGGTTGGACATGCCTTAACGGCGCGATTCTACTTAGCGGAGTAAGTTTCTGCAGGACAGACAATAGGAAAGGGGTGGTATGAGGCGTCATCGCGACACCTACCCAGCCTCCCCGGACGTCTTCCAGCCGGTCTTCGACCATGTCCGGCGCGGAATGATCCCGGCGCACATCTACAACGACCAGCAGCTGTTCGCTCTGGAAAAGGAACGGCTGTTCAGCCGGGCGTGGATCTTTGTAGGGCACGAATCGGAGATACCGCAGGACGGCGACTATGTGGTGCGCCGGGTACTGGACGACTCCTTCATCATCGCCAACGCCGCCGGGCAGATCCGGGCGATGTTCAACATGTGCCTGCACCGCGGTATGCAGCTGTGTCGCGCGGAGCTGGGAAACGCCTCCAACTTTCGCTGTCCGTATCACGGCTGGACGTATCGCAATGACGGTCAGCTCACCGGGCTGCCGTTTCACCGGGAGGCCTACGGAGGTGACGACGGGTTCGCCAAGAACAGCCAAACCCTGCTTCCCGCAACGAATTTCGCGAGCTACAACGGTCTGCTGTTCATCAACGTGGACCCCGGCGCCGAGCCGCTGGAAGATTTTCTGGGCGACTTCAGGTTTTACCTGGACTTCTACACCAAACAGAGCACCGCCGGCATTGAACTGCGAGGACCTCAGCGCTGGCGGATCAGGGCCAATTGGAAGATCGGCGCGGAGAACTTCGCCGGCGACATGTACCACACCCCGCACACCCACGCGTCGATCGTCGATATCGGGCTCTTCCGCGAACCGAAAGCCCAGAAGCGAAAAGACGGCGCCACCTACTGGGCCCGCCCGGGCGGCGGGACCACCTACAAGCTGCCGCCCGGCGGCTTCCGGGAGCGGATGCGCTACGTCGGATACCCCGACCAGATGATCGACCGGATCTCCGACGTCTGGACGCCGCGGCAGCAACGACTGGTCGGCGAGGACGGTTTCATGATTTCGGCCGCGACGTGTTTCCCCAACCTGAGCTTCGTGCACAACTGGCCGAAAGTGCATGACCGCGAAAACGAAGTGCTGCCGTTCATCTCGATCCGGTTGTGGCAGCCGATCAGCGAGAACGAAACCGAGGTGTGCTCGTGGTTTGCCGTGGACGCCGCCGCTCCCGCGCAGTACAAACAAGACTCCTACAAGGCCTACCTGATGTGCTTCGGCACCACCGGCATGTTCGAACAAGACGACGTGGAGAACTGGGTGTCGCTGACCACCACCGCCGGCGGTGCCATGGCACGGCGGCTGTTGCTGAACAGCCGGATGGGCCTGCTGTCCGACGACCGCCCCGTCGTCGACGCACTGACACCCGAGGCGTTCCACGGTCCCGGGCGCGCCCAGGTCGGCTACAACGAGCACAACCAGCGGGCGCTGCTGGGTTTGTGGGCGGACTACCTCTCATGAGAAACTCGCTGCCGTTCAACGATATTCGCCATCTGCAGGCGCATCAGTTCCTGGTCGACGAGGCCTACCTGCTGGACGCCCAGCGCTACGAGCAGTGGTTGGAGACGCTGACCGACGACATTCGCTATGTCATGCCGGTTCGCGTCACGAGCGCGCGGGGCACCGGGTTCGACACCTCACCGATGGCGCATTTCGACGAGGACAAATACTCGCTGAGCCAGCGGGTGGCGCGGATGGGCACCGAGCACGCGTGGGCCGAGGACCCGCCGTCACGGCTGCGGCATTTCATCACCAATGTCCGCACCTTCGAGTGCGACGACGATGCGCACCTGTCGGTCGAGTCGGCCGAACTGCTGTTCCGCAGCCGAGGCGACGTCAACGAAAGCGCGTTGCTGTCGTGTGGTCGCGAGGACCTGCTGCGCTGGTGCGGTGATTGCTGGAAATTGGCTCGCCGCACCATCATTGCCGACGAGTCGGTGTTACGGATGCAAAACCTGGCGGTGTTTCTGTGAATGACGAGCTGCAGCGGCTGGTGGACGGCACGGTCGGCGAACCGCTGTCCATCGCCAACGAATTCACCGAGGTGGTGGTGCGCCGCGTCGACACCCGCAACGGATCGCGGCTGCTGATCAGCGCACCGAAATCGGGGCGGTGGATCAGCCTGGACGCGCTCGAGGTGGAGGCGCTGACCCGGCAGAACACCCGTACGCTGGCTGCGATGGTGGGCAATTGCGACGCACCGCTGCTACCCGACGAGCCCGATGGACAAGTTGCGCCATGACCGGCTGGTTGCACGGCAAGCGCGCCTTGATCGTCGGCGCCGGATCCGGCATCGGCCGTGCCGTCGTCGACGCCTTCCTCGCTGAAGGCGCCAAAGTGGCTGTGTTGGAACGTAATCGAGGAAAGTGCGAGAAGTTGGCCGAGCAGTTGCCCGACCTGGCGGTAGTGGAAGGCGACGCCGTGACCCAGGAGGCCAACGAGCGCGCGGTCAGCGTGGCGGTGGATGCCTACGGTGGCCTGGACACGTTGGTCAACTGCGTCGGGGTGTTCGACTTCTACAAGGGCGTCTGCGACATCAAGGCCGACGACCTGCCCGGCGCGTTCGACGAGATGTTTCGCACCAACGTGCTGAGCCACCTGCAGTCGGTGCGGGCCGCGATCCCCTGGCTGCGGAGCGGGACCGGGCCCTCGATCATCTTGACCGAGTCCACTTCGTCGTTTCATCCCGGACGCGGTGGGGTGCTCTACGTGTCGTCGAAGTTCGCCGTGCGCGGCCTGGTGGCGGCGCTGGCGCACGAGCTGGCGCCGCGAATCAGGGTGAACGGGGTGGCGCCGGGCGGAACGCTGGGCACCGATCTGCGCGGCCTGGCCAGCCTCGGGCTCGACGACGTCCGCCTCGACGACGCCCCGGACCGGGCCCGCGAGATGGCGGCCCGCACTCCACTGAACGTCGCGCTCACCGGCGCAGACCACGCGTGGAGTTTCGTGTTTCTGGCCTCCGACCGGTCCGGCGGTGTCACCGGCGAAACCGTGCACCCGGACGGCGGACTCGGTCTGGGATCGGCGCGATCGTGACGGACTCCCTCGACCAGCAGCGCGCGCTGGTGGCGCTGGGTTGCCGGGTGGCGGCGGCGCGCGGCCTGGTTGACGGCATCCTCGGTCACCTGAGCTTGCGGGTCGACGAGGAGCATCTGCTCATCCGCTGCCGAAGCGACACCGACACCGGGGTGGCGTTCACTCGGGCCGCCGACATCCGGCTCGTCACCTTCGGCGGCTCCGCCGGCGCCGCCGGGGAACTCGACGGATACCGCGTTCCCCACGAACTGCCGGTCCACCTCGAAACCATGCTGGCCGACCCGCGGCACCGGGCCGTCGCACATCTGCACCCGCCCGCCGTGGTCGCCGCCGATCTGGCCGGCATCCTGATCCGCCCGGTCTACGGCGCCTACGACATACCCGGCGCCTGGCTGGCCCGCGACGGCGTCCCGGTCTACCAACGCGCCGTGCTGATCCGCGACTCGGCGCTGGGCAAGGAGATGGTGGCGGCCATGCGGGGGCGGCCGGTGGTGATCTGCCGCGGGCACGGGATCACCAGCGCCGCCGCCACCGTGCCGCAGGCGGTGCTGCAGGCGATCAGCCTCGACGCGCTCGCCCGAATGTCGCTGCAGGTGCGGGCGGCGGGCGGCACCCTGCGCGACATCGACGACGCCGACTGGGCCCACCTGCCGGACCTGGGGCCGTCGTTCACCGCCGAGGCGGCCTGGCGGCATGAAGTGGCGCGGCTGAAAGATTGACGCGGCCCTCGCTGAACGTCACGGATTCATACCGGCTGGCGAACACCCGGCGGGGTTGCCCGGGATTGCGGTCGCAACGGGCCTAGCCTGTGCTGTCGAAATCGGCACTCATGCGCAGGAGCACCCGTGGGCGAACTGGACCGGCGGCGGTTCCTGCTCACGGTGGCCGCAACCATGGCGGTCACCACCGGCGGCCCCGCCGCAGCGGTGGCGCGTGGCGATGTTCTGGAATCCGCGCCGATCCCGGCCCGTCCCGCCGTCCCGCCGTCGTCGCCGCCACCGGACCCTCGGTTGCGTATCGCACTGCCCGGCGGCGGCGTGCTGAACAGGCTGCCCGGCAACGGCGACCTGCTGGCGTGGACGGTCGATGACGGCGCCAACACCGATGTGGTGCGGCTCTACACGCAATTCGCCAAGGACACCGGTGTGCGGCTCACCTATTTCGTCACCGGCGGCTACCACTCGTGGACGGACAATGCCGGTTTGCTTCGACCGCTGGTCGAATCCGGGCAGATCCAGCTGGGCAACCACACCTGGACACATCCCGACTTGACGAGACTGCCGACGGCGCAAATCGCCGAGGAACTCGCCCGCACCGACGCGTTCCTGCGGAATACATATGGTGTAGACGCCGCCCCGTACTTGCGGCCACCGTACGGCCACCACAATGCCGCGGTCGACGCGGTGGCCGCGGATCTGGGCTATCAGGTGACCACGTTGTGGTCGGGCGACTTGCGGGATTCCGCGTTGATTTCCGAAGACCAAATCCTGCGGATGGCCTACCAATCCTTCATCCCCCAGAACATCGTGATCGGCCACCTCAATCACCCGCCGATCACCCACGTGTACTCCCAGCTCGTCGACATCATTCGAGCGCGCAGGCTGCGCACCGTGACCCTCGACGACGTTTTCCTGCGACCGGAGAACCCGCACCGCAGATCCGGAGTCGACGGCTGACGGCTTAGCCGAGTTGGTCGCCGATCTCCTTGGCGGCCGCCATCAGCGCCGCGGCTACTGCCGCGTACCGGGAACTGCCCAGCCGGTTCTGCGGCGCGGCGGCGTTGAGCGCGAGCCGCAGCCCCGGCGCGCGTGTCGGTATCGGCACGGCGACCGACGCGACGCCGTCTTCACTTTCCTCGCGGTTGATGGCGTAGCCGCGCTCGCGGACAGCGGAAAGCTCGGCTTCCAGCTCGGTGCGGCTGCCGATCGAGCGAGCGGTGATGCGCTCTAACTGCTCGTGCGGCAGCAGCTGACGCAGTTCCGGCTGCGGCAGCCCGGCCAGCATCACCTTGCCCGTCGAGGTGCAATGCGCCGGCATGGTGCGGCCCAGCCGAGAGGCCACCCGAACCGCGGCGGGGCCTTCGACGGCCGCGACGAACCGGACGCTGGCGCCGTCCAGCATCCCGACGTGAATGGTTTCGCGCAGCTGCTCGCTGAGGCTGCGCATGATCGCGGCGGCCGACCGCTGCACATCGACGCGGCTGAAGATGGCGAACGCCACCCCGGTCAACGACGGACCGGGTAGATACGCCTTGGACACCGGGTCTTGGCGGACGAAGCCGCGGTAGGCCAGCATCGCCAGCAACCGGTGCGCGGTAGAGGACGCCACACCCAGATAACGGGTCGCCTCGCTCAACCGGATCTGGGGCTGCTCGCCCAGCAGCAGCAGTAGCTTGAGCGCGTTGTCGACGGACTCGATCGGATACTGCGGCGCAAGCTGTTGCATGAACTCACGGTAACCACTTGTCGAGGAAACACGGCGACGGGGCAGACGCGACACCAATGGCAAGCTCGCGCGTACCGTCGCTATTATTCTCGGCTTCGTGTGCGGGATTATTCAGACTGCATATCGCCGTTACGTCGCCATCGGCGACAGCCAGACCGAGGGCCTGTGGGACGGGGACGACAACGCCGGTCTGCTCGGGTTCGCTGACCGGCTCGCCGTAATGGTCGATTCGCTCCACCCAGGGTTGCAATACGCTAACCTCGCGATTCGCGGCAAACGGATCGCCGACGTGCTCAACGAGCAAGTTCCGCAGGCACTGACGATGCGGCCGGATCTGATCACCGTGTGTGCCGGGATGAACGACGTGATCCAGCCGGGACGGTCGTTCGGTCCCGCCCTGGCCGACCTCGAGCACGTCTATGCCGCGTTGGCCGAATCCGGGGCGACGGTGGTGACGACGACTTTCCCGAACGTCGCGCAGTTCCTCCCGCTGGGACGGCTGGTGTCGGCGCGGCTTGCCCGCATCAACCAGGCCATTCGATCCGCCGCCGATCGCTACGGGTTTCGTCTGGTCGACCTGTACAACGCGCCCTCGATGCACGATCTGGACACCTGGGCCGGCGACCGCGTACACGCCTCCACCAAGGGGCACATGCTGTTCGCTGCCGCGGCCGCTGAAGCCCTGAATTTGCCTGACAGCAACCATGATTGGGCCCAGGCGAGCGCGAATCCCGGCCAGCGGTCGTTCGCGACCAGCGCCTATGAGCAGCTGCGCTGGACGCAGGACAGTTTCTTCCCATGGATTTGGCGCCGGTTGCGCGGCCTGTCGTCGGCCGACGGGCGCGAACCCAAACGTCCGCAGCTGGAAGGCCTCGCCACCCCCAGCAGGCCGGCGGATGCCGGCGCCGACTTCCAGCCGAGACATTAGGGCGCACATCGGCTATCGGTCAGGCATTCTTGACGGATGAACGTGGAGGCGCTGCTGCACTCGATTCCGCCACTCGCGGTCTACCTGGTGGTCGGCGCTGTGGTCGGGATCGAGAGCCTGGGCGTTCCCCTTCCCGGTGAGATCGTGCTGGTCACCGCGGCACTGATGTCGTCGCACCACGACCTGGGCGTCAACCCGGTCGGTGTCGGCGTCGCCGCGGTGATCGGTGCCGTGATCGGAGACTCGATCGGCTACACGATCGGACGGCGGTTCGGCATGCCGCTCTTCGACCGGTTGGGCCGTCGGTTCCCCAAACACTTCGGGCCCGGACACGTCGCCCTCGCCGAACGGCTGTTCAGCCGGTGGGGCGTTCGGGCGGTTTTCTTGGGCCGCTTCATCGCGCTGCTGCGGATATTCGCCGGCCCGCTGGCCGGAGCGCTGAAAATGCATTACCCCCGGTTCCTGGCGGCCAACGTGTCCGGCGCCATCTGCTGGGCGGGGGGCACCACCGCGCTGGTGTATTTCGCCGGGATGGCCGCGGAACGCTGGCTGGAGCGGTTCTCCTGGATCGCGCTGGTGGTTGCCGTCGTGGCCGGCCTCATCGCCGCCGTCTTGCTGCGGGAACGCACTTCGCGGGCGATCGTCGAACTCGAGGCCGAGCACTACCGCAAAACCAGCACAACGGCAGCCGACGCGGCGTGAAACCACCGATCCGCAGGCGTTAACTGGCGGCTTCGCCGATGTCCTCGGGTGCCACCGGCCGGTGCTCTTCGATGAGACCCACGGCCATCTTGCGGGCCCGCAACGCCGCGTCCAGATCCCCCACGGCCGCCAGAATGATGGCGCCCTTCATCAGCAGATGCCAGGACGAGGCGAAGTCCTCGACGTCGGTCAGGCCGGCCGCAACAGCGCGGTGACGCACAATGTCGCGGACGTGGTCGATATGGGTGATGCAGGCCTGCCCGGCGGGGTGCCCGGCCCCCAGCTCGAGCAGCACGTTGATGAACGAGCAACCTTCGTAGCCGTCGCGGAGCTGAAACCACTCGTGCATGACGTCGAAGATCGCGAGCAACTGTTCCTCGGGTGTGGTGCCCCGCTGCCGGGACCGCTCCTCGATCAGACCGTGCGTCCAGAGTTCTTCGCGCCGCTGCAGCACCGCCAGCACCAGGTCGTTTTTGGTGGCGAAGTGGCGGTACAGCGTCGCCCTGGCCACACCGGCCCGCTCGATCACCTCGTCGGTGCCGACCGCGCGGATTCCGCGCCGGCTGAACAGCTCATATGCCGCGGTCAGGATTCGCTCACGAGCGCACGCGGCGGGCGTGCCGACATCGGAAGTTGCCATAGCAAGACTTACCGTACTCTTATGGGCCCGCAGTAGACAGACCGCCCTGTCTCGTTATACAAAAGAGATTCGCGATTCGCGAAAAAGTCTGTCTTCAGACGGCAGGACGGGCACCATCCCGGCGTCGTGACGCCGGTTGATTAGGGAGTCCATCATGAGCTCGGCCACTGCAGAACTTATATTCACCACCCATCTGGCGCTCAGCACCAAGCTGGTCCGCGAACTGGGTGATCCGAACAGCACCTTGCGGGCGACCGCCGATCGCCGCGGCGCGGCGGTGCTGATCTATGCCGGCGGCGAGGTCGACGCCTGCAACGAGCACACCTGGCGCCAGCTGGTCCACGAAGGGGCGAGCGTGGTCACTGCCCCAGGCCCCTTCATCGTCGACGTCACCGGACTCGACTTCATGGGCTGCTGCGCGTTCGCGGTCCTGGCCGACGAGGCGCAGCGCTGCAAAGATCGCGTCATCGAACTGCGTCTGGTCAGCCGCGAGGCCATCGTCGCCCGCATTATCGACGCCTGCGGGCTGTCGGGCGTGCTGCCCATTTACCCGACGGCCGACTCCGCGCTCGCGTCGGCCGCTCGTTGGTGACGGAGCGAGCCTAGGCGCCGATTGGCCGTATCGGCTCGATGAGCGACACCTCCAGTTCGGCGCCCACCTTCGGTGCGGAGGAGGAGTTCCTCCTCGTTGACCCGCGGAGCGGCGAACCGGCCCCCCGCAACGCCGCGGTCGCCGACGAGGCCGAGCGCCGGGGCGTGGACCTTCAGCTGGAACTGAGCAGCTGTCAGGTCGAAACCACCTCGCAGGTGGCGAAAACCAGCGGTGAACTCGGCGAGGACCTCACCCGGCTGCGGCGCGCCGCGGCGCAGGCCGCCGAGACCACCGGGGTGCAACTGTTGGCCTGCGGGCTGCCGCCCGCCACGCCGCACGAATTCCCGATCACCGACAGCGAGCGATACCGGCGGATCGGCGAGCAATTCGGGATGATCGCGCACGAGCAAGGCATCTGCGGCTGTCACGTGCACGTGCAGTTGCCCGACCGCGCGGCCGCCGTCCACGTCAGCAATTGGCTGCGGCCGTGGCTGCCCTCACTGCTGGCGCTGTCGGCCAATTCGGCGATCTATCGCAGCGCCGACAGCGGCTATGCGAGCTGGCGCAGTGTGTTGTGGCGACGCTGGCCGGCGGCCGGGCCGCCGCCGTTCTTCCCCGCGGCCGAGGATTACGACCGCGCGGTCCGCATGCTCCTCGACACCGGCGTGATCCTGGACCCGGGCGCGATCTACTGGGATGTGCGCCCGTCGGCGGACTTCCCCACCGTCGAGGTCCGGGTGGCCGACGTGCCGGCCACTGTCGCCGAAACGGTCCTGCTTGCCACCCTGGTCCGGGCCGCGGTGATGACGGCGCTCGACGCGCCCGAGGAAGACGATGTGCTGACGCGCCTCCCGCCCGGCGCGCTGCGCGCGGCGTACTGGAAGGCCGCCCATGACGGGCTCGCGGGACACACGCTGGATCTGGTCCACGGCCGGGGTGCGGTGCCGGCGCGCGAGCAGCTGGCCGCGCTGGCGCACCGGGTAGGCCCGGCGCTGGTGGCGCTCGGCGAATACGGCCGCGTCACTTACGAACTCGACCGCATCACCGCCCAGGGCAACGGGGCGATGCGGCAGTGTCGCGCGTGGCAGAAACGCCAGAACGTGATGGACGTCATCGCCGAGACCGCCGCCGCGACGCTCAGTTGAGGCCGCGTCAGGTAACCGCAAGCAGGCGGTAGAGCCCGATCAGGCCCACCACCACGATGGTGGAGCGCAGCATGGTCGGCGAGAGCCGGCAGGAAGGCGCCCAGCACTGCGCCGGCCAACGACGCCGGCAGCTGCCACCGCAACCGATTCCATTGCCCGGCCAGCTCGGCGCGGTATCCCCAGGTGCCCGACACGCTGCCGGCCACCAGACCGACCGCGTTCGACATGGTGGCCGTCACCGGCGGATAGCCGAGCGCGACGAGCGTCGGGAAGGTGATCAGGGTGCCCGATCCGACGAGGGCATTCATGGCGCCCGCGCCGAACCCGGCCAAGGCGATCAAACCCACGTGGGAGAGCAGCACTCCCGAAAAGCTTAGTGCGCGCTAGACGGCCGGTGCTTCCGGCCCGCGGTCCACACCGGTGCGCAGCTTGACCGACGCGGAATACGCCAGCGTGCGGAAATGCAGCACCGGGTCGTCGGATGGCTCGATGCCGTCGGTCACCCGCATCGGGTCGAACACCACGATGTCGCCACCGTGTTCACGC
>DATJQO010000082.1:0-2070 GCA_035505695.1 Mycobacterium sp. | reverse complement strand
TCGAAGCCCAAGGATTCAAGGTCACCCTCGAACCCGCCGCCTAACACCCCAAATACACACTGCCACAAACAAACCCGGCTCCTCTACAGTCCCGGGGTGGTAACGTCTGCCGTGGTCACCTTGATCCACGTACCAGCCCCCAATTTTGCGTCGAAATGCGGGATTTTGCGTCTGCTGGGCCAACTAATCGGACGGGATCTCCACCCGGCGCACCTCTCCATCGATCGCGTCGGCGGCCTCGATCTCGCCGCGTGTGATGCCGAGCAGAAACAGCACCGTGTCCAGATACGGGTGGCTCAGCGACGCGTCGGCCACCTCACGTAACGCCGGCTTGGCATTGAAGGCCACACCCAGGCCAGCCGCGGCCAGCATGTCGATGTCGTTGGCGCCGTCGCCGACCGCGACGGTCTGCGCCATCGGCACCCCGGCCCGCTGCGCGAAGTCCCGCAGCGCCGCGGCTTTGCCGGCCCGGTCGACGATGGGACCGACCACGCGACCGGTGAGCGCGCTGTCGACGATTTCCAGCTCGTTGGCCGCGACGTAGTCCAGCATCAGCTCCTCGGCCAACGGCTCGATGATCCGCCGAAAACCTCCCGAGACCACGCCACAGTGAAAACCCAACCGCCGCAACGTCCGCAGCGTGGTGCGGGCGCCGGGCATCAGCTCCAGCTGACCGGCGACCTCGTCGATCACCGTGGCGGGCAGGCCCGCCAGGGTCGCCACCCGCTGCTCGAGCGACTCCGCGAAGTCCAGCTCACCTCGCATCGCGGCCTCGGTGATGGCGGCGACCTTCCCCTCGGCACCCGCTCGTGCCGCGAGCATCTCGATGACCTCGCCCTGCACCAACGTCGAGTCCACGTCGAACACGATGAGCCGTTTGGCGCGACGTTCCAGGCTGTAGTCCTCGACCGCCACGTCGACGCGCTCCGCGGCGGACACTCGGTTCAGCGCGGTCCGCAGCGAGGCGTCGGCTCCCGGCGGCACCGAGACCCGCAGCTCCAGCCCGGTCACCGGATAGTCGGAGACACCGCGGATGAGGTCGATGTTGACGCCCAGCGCCGCCACCTCGCGGGCCACCGCGCCGAATGCGCCCGCGGTGATGGGTCGGCCCAGTACGTAAATGGTGTGCGTGGAAGGGTCCCGGATGATCGGGACGTCGTCGCTGCGTTCGATGCTGACGTCGAGGCCCACCCCGCGGATGGCCGATTCGACGTCGTGGCGCAACTGGGCGCCGTCGGCGACGTCCGGTGGACAGCACACCAGCACGCCGAGAGTCAGGCGGTGCCGAATCACCACCTGTTCGACGTTGAGCAGCTCGACGCCGTGCCGGGATAGCGCCTCAAAGAGCGCCGACGTCACGCCCGGTTGGTCTACGCCGGTGACGGTGATCAGCACCGACACCTTGGGTGGTGTGCTCACACCCGACCCAGCCGCTACCGGTTAGGGGTCGAGCGATCGACCTGGGTCCGAGGGCCGAATCCCTTCGGCGACTCGAGGGCCGTGGCGTGTCGGCCGACGTGCGCCTCGGCGCGCAGCCGCTCCACCATGTGCGGGTAGTGCAACTCGAACGCCGGGCGCTCCGAACGGATCCGGGGCAGCTCGGTGAAGTTGTGCCGCGGCGGCGGGCAACTGGTCGCCCACTCCAGCGAGTTGCCGTAACCCCACGGGTCATCGACGGTCACCGGCTCGCCATAGCGCCAACTCTTGAATACATTCCACGCGAACGGAATGACTGACACACCGAGGATGAACGCGCCGACCGTGGAGATGACGTTGAGCGTGGTGAACCCGTCGGTCGGCAGATAGTCGGCATACCGGCGCGGCATGCCCTCGTTCCCCAGCCAGTGCTGCACCAGGAACGTGGTGTGGAAGCCGATGAACGTCAGCCAGAAGTGCAGCTTGCCCAACCGCTCGTCGAGCAGACGCCCGGTCATCTTCGGGAACCAGAAGTAGATGCCCGAATACGTCGCGAACACGATCGTGCCGAACAACACGTAGTGGAAGTGCGCCACCACGAAATAGCTGTCGGTGACGTGGAAGTCCAGCGGCGGGCTGGCCAGCAGCACACCC
>DATJQO010000081.1:0-37206 GCA_035505695.1 Mycobacterium sp. | reverse complement strand
TTGGTGATCGCCGCCGGTGCGCCGATCATGCCCCCTTCGCCGACGCCTCGATAGTTGTAGCCGATGTCCGTCGGCGTCTCGACGTGGTGGATCTCGATCTCAGGGATCTCCATCGTGGTCGGGATCAGGTAGTCCATGAACGTCCCCGACCGGGGCTGCCCGTCCTCCCCGTACGTGGTCTTCTCGTAGAACACGGCGCCCACGCCCTGCGCGACGCCACCGCGGATCTGGCCTTCGACGATGGCCGGGTTGATCATCTCGCCGCAGTCCTCCACGACCGCATAGCGAGGAACCTTCACCTGCCCGGTTTCCAGATCGACCTCCACCCAGCACACGTGCGTGGACTGCGCCCATCCCCCTTCGCCGCCGTTCCAGTCCCGGTGAACCCGGATGGCCTCACCACGGCCCAGCCGGGTGGTGTTGCCGACCACGCCACGCCGCATCGCCTCCTCGGCGACCTCGCGGAAGCTCCGCGACATCGTGGGGACGCCCGCGACGTGAATCTCACCGTCTTCGATGACGATGTCTGCCGGCGATGCCTCCAACAGGTCCGCGGCGATGTCGACGATGTGCTCGCGCAGCGTGTGCGCGGCCACCCCGACCGCACCGCCCGCCATCGCCGCCGACCGGCTGCCGCCGGTGCCCATGGTGCCGAACGGCGCGAAGTTCGTGTCGCCGTATCTGACTCGGACGGCCTCAACGGGAACGCCGAGCTCGTCGGCGGCCACCTGCGCGAGCGTCGTCTCGTGGCCTTGGCCATGGGGCACCTGCTGGGTGTGGATCGTGACGCTGCCATCGCCTTCGAGGACGGCGTGGACCGGCTCGGCGCTGCTGAACGCGGAGAAGCCGGGCAGGACCGCGTCCATGTACCCGGGCGGCCCCGGAGCCGCTTCGATGTAGGTCGCGATCCCCAGGCCGAGGCGGCGACCCTGCTCCCGAGCCGCCGCCTGGTGCTCTGGCCAATGTTCGAAGTCGGCGACGTCGAGAGCCCTCTCGAGGGTGGTCTTGGCCGACATGCGCACATCGAGGGTCGGACCGGTGATCATCGTTGTCGGGAGCATGTCGGGACCGACGATGTTGCGCACCCGGATCTCGGCGCGGCTGATCCCCAGCTCGCGGGCTATGACATCGAATAGCCGTTCGCGGACCCAGGTTTCGACCGCCCAGGGGCCCCGGTAGGGGACGTACGTCGGTTTGTTGGACGAGACGACCTCGATGTCGAACTACATGGCGTCGAACCGGTACGGACCGGGGAACATCGTCTGGATGATGCGGCAGTACAGCGGTGCCGCGTACGGGAATCCCGGATAGGCCCCCGCGTCCATCGTGAGCTTGGCGCGCAGGCCTCGCACCGTCCCGTCGTTCATCACCGCAGCCTCGACGGCGACCTGTTCGTCACGGGCCTGGCCGCCGAGCACGAGGTGCTCGTTGCGGTCCTCGATCCACTTGATCGATCGACCGAGGCGTAGCGCGGCAGCGCACAGGGCGATGTCCTCACGCAACACGGTGTTCTTCGACCCGAACGCACCACCGATGTCGCCCGTCACGACGCGCGGGAGGCGTTCCTTGGGCGTTGCCATCAATCCGAGGAGTGCCCGGTTGAGGTGCACCATCCGCATCGGATCCCGGGCGATCTGACGCAACATGGTCGGCATCATCGGCTGTGTGTCCTTCATCATCGTCGGGTGGGCGCGAACGAACTCGCGGGCCCCGGCGAATATGGCCTTCGTCTGTTCGCGTTGGCGGAACATGTCGCGCACCGACATCCACACCGGCTGGCGTGCCAGGCAAAGTGCCATGGCCCACTTGAGGTCGTGCGCGGCCTGATGGGCTGCGTGCAACGTGAGGTTGCCGTCGGCGTCGATCTCGGCCACCGTGCCTCTGGTCTCCATCGGTTGGTTGGCGTGCCGGTGCTGGCGGAACGTCTCGCTGATCACTCGATCCGCCCCGGCGAACGCCGCATCGACGTCGCCGAACAACTCCGACGCCGTGTAGACGACGTTGCCGTTGGCCTTCGGCCAGATCGCAGGCCGGCTGGGATCGTGGGCGTGCGCCAACGTCGCGATCGGTTCCAGCTCTTCGTACTCCACGTCGACCATCTCTGCCGCATCCTCTGCCACCGCGCGTGACGTGGCTACCACGATGGCAACCGGATCCCCGACCAGACGAACACGGTCGACGGCGAGGGCCCAGTGCCATGGGTCGTAAAGGCCCGGCAAGGCGAGCATCCCCATCAGCGGGTTGGTGATCGCAGCGATGTCAGGACCGGTGAAGATCGCGTACACCCCGGGAACGGCGGCGGCGCGGGTGGTGTCGATACCCCGGATCACGCGTGGGGCCATGGGCTCCGGACGAATGCCGCAAGCGCCATGTCCGGGACGACGACATCGTCGACATACTGACCGCGCCCGCTCGGCAGGCGGCGGTCCTCAACCCTCCGGACGCGGGCCCCGACGAATCGCCCCACGATCTGTTCACGCATCGTTCGCACCTCCCATGGAGGCCTTAGTGGAGGCCAACTTGGGCACGGCTTCGGCGACACCCTCGAGGATCGAGGCGTATCCCGTGCAACGACACAGGTTGCCGGAGAGCTCTTCTTTGATCTGCGCCGTCGTCGGCGTCGGGCTGTCCGCCAGCAAACACCGCACCATCATGAGGAATCCCGGTGCGCAGAACGCGCACTGGAACGCGTGGCGCTCCCACATCGCCTGCTGGATGAGCTCCAGGCCATCACCGTCGCCGAGCGACTCGACGGTCTCGACAATCGCTCCCTCCGCCTGCATCGCCAGCATCAGGCAGGAACGGACGGGCTGACCGTCGACCGCCACTGTGCACGCACCGCACACACACCGTGCTCGCAACCGAGATGCGTACCGGTGAGCCCGAGATGGTCGCGAAGCAATTCGGCCAGGGTCGTGCGGCCCTCGACCACCGCGCGCTCGTCCCGACCGTTGACTCGGAGGGTGATCTCCGGCATCAGACGCCCGCCCGTCCCGTGGCCTGCGCCGCGGCCTCGGCCAGCCCGCGGCGGGTAAGCACCCCCGAAACATGCGCCCTTACTCGGACGATGCGTGGTCGTCAGCGGTCGGCTCCAATGCACCCGAAACGACCTTCGCCGCCTCCGCAAAGAGCGCCGGGTCGGGAGTGTTGCCGTCGAGCAACTGCTCGGCCTCGGCGATGCGCACCGGCGTGCTGGCTACACCGAAAAACGACAACGCCGGTCGCCGCAGCAACCCGGCCTCGTCGATCTCGAGCGTCGTCACCAGCCCGACCAACGCGAAATCCCCGTGTCGCCTGCTCACCTCCAGCACCGACCATCCCCGCGCGGGGGGCCCACGCGGGGAAGCGCACTTCGACGAGCAACTCGTCCTCTGCGAGCGCGGATGACAGATATCCCTCGAAGAAGTCACCCGCAGCCGTCGTCCGCTGTCCCGCCGGGCCCTGCACGATCATCTCCGCGCCGACCGCTAGGGCAACTGCCGGCAGTTCCGCCGCCGGATCGGCGTGGGCCAAGCTTCCGCACACCGTCCCCCGACTCCTGATCGCCCGATGACCGACGGGCGGCATGGCGCCGGCTAACGCGGGCGCGGCGGCGGCCATGACATCGGACCTCTCGACCCGTGCGTGTGTCACTGTCGCTCCGACCGAGACTGTGCCGTCGTCGTCCAACTCGATCGACTGCAAGCCTTGCACCCGGCCGATGTCGATGAGATGCCTGGGATGGTCAGCCGGAGGGCGAGCACCGGAAGAAGGCTTTGCCCACCGGCAAGCACCTTGCCGTCCCCGCCGTAGGTTTCGAGCAGTGCGACCGCCTCGTCGACCGTGTCCGGTCGGTGGTAGTCGAATGGCGACATCTTCACGGCGGGGTCTCCCTCCGACGGACCTGGATTGTACGCGGCGCGTTATATGACGGCAGGTCCTTCATGTCATAGACAGCGCGAGGCACCTCGAGGAAGACCAGGCCCTCGCCGCCCTCGAACTCGCGCACGGCGGCCGGTCCGGTGGAAAGCCGCTCGACCAAGCCCCGCTAAGGGAGCGCAATTGCACTGTCAGTCGTGGGATTGGGTGGGCACACTCAGGGTCCACAGAGGTCAATTCTGGTGAACCATACGCAATGTCATTTCCCGGATCACCCGCTCAATACTTCTGCACCGCCTGCCGGCCGCCGTCACGATGGTTTGCTACCAAGGGTTACGAACCACCCTGGACAGGCCCTGGTGTCGGGTAGTCGGGAAGTGGCAAAACGTAACCCTTCTGGACGCCGTTATGCGATCCACGGCCCGCAATCTGGCCGTGGTCGTTGATCCCGTTGGCGCTCCAAAGTTCCCATAGTGATTCGTGTAGTAAAAACTCATTCAGGTCGTAGGGCACACCGCTTTCCCACAGGACTGGTCGCCTTCCAGGCCACGGCCCAGAAAATCCGACCACCTGCCCCGACGAATTGACAGCCACCGCATGGCTCTCTTGCCCTCCTGGTAAGTCTGGAAGATGCGTCCTTGCCGTTGTGCCATAAGAATGCTTGCCGAAAGAAGCTCTGGAAAATGGTCCCCGACAACCTGGCCAGCATTATTTACGCCTCGTGGACGGCACGGACCCAGACCGGTGACGATCCCGTTCTCCCAGAGAAAGCCGCCCCTCGCAGAGTCGGAACCGATCACCAGGCGGCGGTCATTGATGCCATACGCTACGCTTTCTTGCTCCCGGCTCGAGGCAGGTACAAGGTCGGACATTGCGCCAATCTCGCCAGAGCACTGCGCGACCCACGCCAGCGGCTCCATTCTGGCGCAAGCATCCGACCACGTCGCCCTCGACGTTGATACCGCAAGCTCTCCCTGGGAACGGGACCGTGGTGTTGCCGACGGCCAACTCTTCCCATGTCCGTAAATCGCCGAATGGGAATGGCACGTCCACTGTGATAGACAGATATCCGACTGAGTTAACGTCAAGGAATTGGCTCTCAACATACCAGGACACGTTGCCTTCGTTTCCAGCGTGATACCCGACGAAGTCGGGCTGCAGCGTGGTTCCGTCTTGCCATTCACACGCATTCAAACGATCCGACTGCACATACGCACTGCCGACAACCTTGCCGGCAGCATTAATCGCATTTGCGTTCCCGTAGGCGACTTGTTGGTCGCCGGCGATCTCTAGGTCGAACGACAACTCGGTTATGTGCACTCTGGGCTTCGGCCGCATCTTCCCCTGCGGTCAGAGAACACAGAACTAGCGCGCCTTCTTGGTCATCTCTTCGATGATGCGTCCGACGTCCGCCCATGAGGGCGTTTCGCGCCATCAGCTCCTATCAAAGCCATGGATCCGCTGCCAACTAAGCTCGACCGCGACGACGGGTGGGAGCACCTGAAGAGCGTCGGATTCGATTCCCGCCTGCTCCACCCGGTCGGCTGGTCATCGAAGCGTCCTCTTGGTGTCGTTTAGCCGCCCGGGTGCGGGAGGAACTGCGAGCAGGATTGTCGAAACTCTGCGGCTCAATTCCTTGGCGGCGCAGACTATGAACGTGAGAGCGCGCTGACCAATTGTAGGCGTGTTTCGTGTCCGCAGGGTTGTGACACAACGGCCTTAGCCGCTGCTTGATTACGCGGCGCGCCTAGGGGCTCCCGTAGTCACACGGTGCGCCGGCTCGGCGAAGGAGGACCCGTGAACAATTACCCATTGATCGCCGAGCACGGCATCGTCGGCGATCTACAAACCGCCGCACTGGTGTCTTCCGCGGGAACGGTCGACTGGTGGTGCTCTCCGCGATTCGATTCGCCGAGTATCTTCGCATCGTTACTGGACAATGAGCGCGGCGGTTACTGCTGTATCGCCGCGGATCAGTCGATCGACGGCAATGCGACGGTGCGGCAGCTCTATCTCTCGGATACGGCCGTCCTCCTGACTCGGTTCATGTCCCCCAGCGGCGTCGGTGAGGTGGTGGACTTCATGACACCGGTCTCGTGCCCCACTCCGACCGACCGGCACCGCTTAGTCCGGGTCGTCCGGGTTGTCCGGGGTCGCCTTCCGTTCACACTTACCTGCCGACCGCGCTTCGACTACGGTCGCGCTTCGCATACCCTAGCTCCGGTCGATGACCGCTCGGTAGTTTTCCGTGGTCCGGGAACCGATCTGCATCTGCAGTCCACCGACCTGGTGACACTGCAGGCCGACGGCCGCGATATCGTCGCCCACTTCGCCCTGGCGGCCGGCGAGGTTGCCGTCATTGTTATGACCAGCGTCGCCGGCGACGCTCCCGCCCCGGACGCACCATCAGTAGACGGCATCACTGACGAACTGGAGGCATGCCGCGCGTTTTGGGCGTCATGGCTGCGCGCCTCGACCTATCGCGGACGCTGGCAGGACATGGTCAACCGATCGGCAATCACTCTCAAGCTGCTCACCTACGCTCCGAGTGGTGCACCAATCGCTGCAGCCACGATGGGACTGCCGGAGCAACTCGGCGGGGAGCGCAACTGGGATTACCGCTACACCTGGATCCGCGACGCATCCCTGTCGGTACGGGCCTTGATTGACCTCGGCTTCAGTCAGGAGGCTCAGGCCTATCGCCGATGGCTGGCCGATCGTCTAGAAGCCGCGGGCACCGCCTCGGGCGAGCCTCTGCAGATCATGTACCGGGTTGACGGCGATCCGAACTTAACGGAGGAGATCCTTCCGAACTTCGAAGGTTACCGGGGATCGGCGCCGGTGCGGGTGGGCAACGCGGCTGCCGACCAGATCCAGCTCGACATTTACGGCGAGGCCGCCGACGCGTTGGCGCAGGTGCGTCACCTGAGCGTCTTCGGTGAGGATGTCGGCCTGATGATAGCCAGCGACATCGATATCCGCGGCTGGCAGTGTTTCGCCAACGTTCTCGACTGGTTGGCCGAGAACTGGGATCGACCCGACGAGGGCATCTGGGAAACGCGGGGAGGCCGCCAGAACTTCACCTACAGCCGCCTCATGACGTGGGTCGCGTTCGACAGGGGCATTCGCCTTGCCACGAACTACGCCCGTCCCGCGGATCTGGCCCGGTGGACTGATGTCCGCAACGCCGTCTACGACCAGATCGTTGAACGGGGCTGGAGTGAAAAACGGCAAGCGTTCGTCCAGCACTACGGGAGCGAGGTCCTGGATGCCTCGCTTTTGCTTATGCCCCGGATGGGCTTCGTTTTCCCGCGCGATCCGGCGTGGCTCACGACCCTGGACGCGATGGGCGAGGAACTGGTCAGCGACAGCTTGGTCTACCGGTACAACCCTGATGCTTCCCCGGACGGCCTGCGCGGCTGCGAGGGGACCTTTAACCTGTGCAGCTTCCTGTATGTCGAAGCACTCGCCCGCGCGGGGCGGCTTCGCGAGGCCCGGTATGCGTTCGACAAGATGCTCACCTACGCCAACCACGTCGGCCTGTTCGCCGAAGAGATAGGCCCCTCGGGCGAGCAGCTTGGCAACTTCCCCCAAGCGTTCACTCACCTCGCTCTGATTGCCGCAGCCCTGGCACTCGATGAACAACTAGATCGGGCGGAAGTACGGGCGACAATACTGCCCAGTTAAGCCAGACCCACGTTGCTCTGCCGCCGGGTAATCGAATCCGGCATCTCCCGACATAGTGGGTCATAACCCAGCCGATACCCAACCAGGACATTAACCGCAGATACGTTTCCATCGGCGTCAACAGCAGGCCCACTTTTGGGTCGAAAACGGCACAAACGGCCCTAATCACGCGAGATAATCGGCTCGCATCAGCACTTCGTCCAGAGCGCCGAAAGTAGGATCGTTGAACCATGAGATCGACCGAGAAAGTCACCCGGTTTTGGGACGAGGTGTGGAACGCACATGATCTCGACGCCGCGGACCAGTTCCTCGCGGATAACGTCGTTCTCGCGGCTGGCCGGCAAGAGTTCACCGGAAAAGAGAACGTCAAGAACTGGATCAAAGGGTTCTTCGAAAAGGTCAATGAACTGGAAGTCGACGACGGCGAGACGTTCCAGAATCAGGACGGCACCCGTGTCACTTCCCGATGGGTCCTGCTTGGCACAAACAACGGCCTCTTCGGCACCCGGCCAAACGGGGAGCAGATTGCTTTGAGCGGTATCGCGGTCTTCGCCGTCGGGGACGAGGGAAAGTTCGAGCGGGTCTCGGTCGAGCAGGACTCCTTTGAGCAGTACCGTCGCCTCATGGAGTACTAGACGGTACTGACCACGGCTTTGGTGACGACGTCGCGTGGTGAGGTGGCAAAGACCTCCCAGGAAGTACTTACGCAGCCGCCTGCAGCGTGATCTCGGAAATCTCCGTCCGGCTCTCGCCATTTGTGGTGCCCAGAGTGCAGATCCACACCAGCACGTTGGACGTCTTGGTCCGGTTATGCACCGCTATGCGGTTGTGTCCCGGCCGCAGTGGCGTGTTCGGGGTGAGCTCGGTGGTGTCGGCCAATTTGGCTGGGGTTTCGGTGGGCGAGGAGCGGATCTGCACCTGGGTTCCCGTGCTGGACACGTCGATCGTCACGGCGCTCAGCGCGGTCGGTTCGGCCAGGTGCAGCAACAGACCCATGCCTTGAATGAATTTGGGGAAGGGGACGGCGTCCTTATAGGTAACGGTAGACCACGCCGTGTTTGGGTTTCCGTCGATCGCTAACTTGGCGTCCTGCGGATTGTCAGGGGAACTGTCGGGTGAAAACACCGTCGCGCTCACCGGCTTGACGATCGGTCCGGGGCGAGTCCAGCGACCGAAGCCGTCGGTGAACCACACAACCGCAGCAGCGGTCAACAGGATCACAGCCAAGGCGCCGACGCCTGCAATGATCCGGAGTTTTCGGCCTTTGGGTGCCTTTTCTCGCGGCGATTCGGCGCGGATCCGGGATCGGCGTCGCTTCGGAGGAGGTTCAACTGAAAAGTTGATGATGTTGTCAGCGTCGAGGGTGCCGCCGTCCCACATGCCGCTGACCTCGACTTCATCGCCGTCTGCGAGCTGAGCCGTTACCAGATCAGTTTCTATTTCGACTGGAACCTGAGCACGCCCGAATTGTGGTTCGTATGGGACCACCTGAAAGGACAGGATCCCGGCCTGGTTTTGAGCACCGAGCCCGTTTTGCTGTACGCCGCGTGCTATCCCATTAACGACCAGACGCTCCAGGCGCTGCGTGGGTGGACGTTCGCCTGAACCGAGGTCCTTGGCGGGGCCCGATCCCCGCTGTGACAGGGCGCGGGCAAAGTCGACGCAATTCGGGTAGCGCTCCCTCGGGTCTTTGGCCAGCGCCCTCACCAGCACGGCGTCCAGGTGCGCGAGATCGGGGCGGCGCTGCGATATCCGCGGTGGTGGCGTATTGAGATGGTGGCTGAGTACCACGGCGCGATTGGAGTCCTGAAAAGGCGGGGCGCCGGTTAGTAGGTGAAAGGCCGTGGCAGCCAACGCATATTGATCCGCTCGGCCGTCCAGCTGCTTGCCCAAGAGTTGCTCCGGGGCCACGTAACTGATAGTTCCTATGGCGACGTTGGCTTCGGTGAGGTTGCTGACGTCGTCGATTCTGCGCGCGATGCCGAAGTCGGTTAACAACACCCTGCGCCGGTGGCCATCAGCCTCGGTCACCAGGATGTTCTCGGGCTTGACGTCACGATGGAGCAGACGGCGATCGTGGCCGAAGTCGAGCGCATCGGCCACCGCTGTGACGATTTCCGAGACATCTTCTTCTGGCATGCCGCGCGGGTAACGCTCCCTAACCAATTGACCTGCGTCCGTGCCCTCCACGTAGTCCATCGAGATCCAGAGCCGGCCGTTGAACTCACCACGATCGAGAATGCCGACGATATTTGGGTGCCACAGGGTGGCTGCCAATTCGGCTTCGCGGTTGAATCTCGCCCGGAACTCCTCATCCGCTGTTGAAGCCAGTGACAAAACCTTCAGCGCGACGTGACGAGGCAGACGAGGATGCTGAGCGAGGTAAACCTCCCCCATACCACCCGTGCCGAGCAATCGCTCAATTATGTAGCCGGCGAAGAGCTCGCCGTCGTTCAACGGCATGTTCGAAAGCCTACAAACCGGCCAGACCGGGCAGCGAATGCCGGTGATGCCCGGCGGATAACGCCTGGTAGAAGGGCGCGTCTGATTCCCGGCAGCCTCACAATGGAAGGGCCGATCACAGCGACTTGATGTTTTTTTCCGTCCCGACATGGCGGGCGGTTGCGCAACACGGCATGTTCCGATCAGCCGGATTGTGATCCTTTTGCGCAACTGGGCCGCCGCATAGCTTTCCTCAGGTGACTTCGAATGTGGGCAGCCTCCCGACCCAGGTACCCCGAGCCGCCATACCCCCGACTTTGAAGCAGGCCCTCTTTTGTCGCGGTGACCGCCGGACTGGGCTATGGCTTCGACTCGTACGCGGTGAACATCTACGGCCTGGTGCTACCGGACATCAAGAAGACGTTGCACATCACCGACGCTGAAGCCGGGTACATCGGCTCCATCTTTTTGCTCGGCTACACGATCGGCACTATCGGCTTCGGATTCGCTGCCGACAGGTGGGGGCGTAAGGCCACGCTCGGAGCGTCGATCCTGCTTTACGGCATCACAACTTCACTGGCCGGGCTCACGGCGAACGTCGCCGCCTTCACCGGACTTCGCTTCCTCACCGGAGTGGGCGGTGCCGCAGAACTGGCGGTCGGTGCGCCCTACACCGCCGAAGTCTGGCCTACGAAGACGCGCGCCCTCGGAGTCGGCGGCGTGATCTTCTCTCTCTCTCTCTCGTTGGGCTATGTTCTGGCCGCCGCCGTCGCGCTGGCCCTCGTCCCGCACTTTGGCTGGCAATCCGCGTTCATCGTGGCGATCGTCCCGGCCATCGTCTTATTCCTCGTCAGGCGGGGCATCAGAGAGTCGCACCGGTACACCGATGTGCAGACCAAGTCGACAACGGGGCAACCAAGCCACGGCTGTGGCACCTGCCGGGCGTCGTCGGCGACTCATCTCCGGCTGGCTCATCTACACCGCCAACGCCGTTGGCTACTGGGGCGTGACCGTCTTTTTGACGACGTACATCGTGAAGAGGTTCCACGCATCCTGGATCGACGCGATCCGCTACGCACTCGTGTTCTTCCTGCTTCAGGTCGTCTTCGTCTATCTTGGGACCGCGCTCGCGGACTGGGTGGGCCGGCGCCCCTCGGCGATCCTCGCCGGAGTGATCGAGTTCGTCTCAACCATCCTGGCGGCCACCTCCCACTCGTTGGACAGATACCTATTCTTCGGTGCGATCGCCATTGCGACCCTCAGCTGGCTTTGGGGCGTCGGTGACACCTACATTTCAGAGCTCTTCCCAACGGTGTTGCGCGGCAAGGGTTTCGGGATCGCAGTTGGCGGCGGCCGCGTCGTCTCCATCGCGGCCCCGGCCGTGGTCGGCTACGTGATAGGACCGGAGACGAAAGGCAAAGAACTCGAAGACCTGGCTGACGAGGCCCTCACAGAAGACCTCGTACCGCTCAAATCGAAGAAATAGCGGGTTTACGAACGCATTCGTTCCCAGCGGTCATCGGTCCGTTCAGCGAAGGCCGGCATGTGGGCACATGCCAACCAACGGCCGGCGTCAGGACTGACGCGCCACGATCACCGGGATCTTGGCCCTATTGACCACCGCCGCCCCGACCGATCCCAGCAACCTGCCACTGAACCGGCTGCAGCCGTGGCTGCCGACCACCATCAGTTGCGCCTGTTCGGACGCCTCGATCAGGCAACGTGCTGGATCGCCAATTTCGATTCTGCGGCGGATCCCCACGTCGGGATAGCGTTCGTGCCAACCCGCCAGCCGTTCAGCGAGCGTCGCCTCCTCCGCCGATAATGCAGCGTCCCATTTGGAGTCTTGGAACGCCCCCTTGGAGCCGGAAACCCGGGGATCAGTCCAGGCGTGCAAAGCCATCAGGCCGACACCTCTTCGGGAGGCTTCCTCGAACGCAATGGCAGTCGCCAATTCCGATGCCGGTGAGCCGTCGATGCCCACCAGCACCGGTGCCCGTGCGACACCGCCGATCACGGCCGTGTCATCGTGGATCACGGCGACCGGGCAATGCGCGTGGTAAACCAACGACGAACTCACCGAGCCCAGGAAGCTGCGGGCAAACGCGCCGCCACGTCCGACCACTACCATCTCCACCTCTGTGGAGAGGCCGACGAGCGTCGGGACGGTGACCGCGTGAAACACGTTGCTATCGATCTGCACTCGATCGCAATCACCAATGGTCTCCTCGGCGACCTTGATCGCCGACGAGATGAAATCGGATGCCCGCTGTTGCTGCCCTTGCCCGGAGCCGGCCAGCGCGGCGACCCCGAACCACTCCGGTAAGGCGGCATCGACGACATGGACCAGTGCCAGCGGCACATTCCGCAGCGCCGCATTACGGGCCGCCCATCGGACGGCACTCAGTGCCGCTGTGGAGCCATCAATGCCTACCAAGATCGCGCCACGTGGTGGTTGCCACATTCGAAGTTCTCTTCTGATCGGCTGGTTACCTATCGGCAGGATCACTCACGCAGGCGGCGACTGGCATCCGGCCCCTTACCTACCCGCCACCACAGCATCTGGGCGGGAATGGGTTGAGCGTAACGAGCGCGAAGAATGCTATCGCGGTTTTGGCTTCGTCATGTTCAACTAACTTCCGGTCACAGCGTCCTATTTATTCTCGGAGCGATATTGTGGGCCGATGGCCGAGGCTCCGGCACGAGCAACTCGGTAGGCGGCATGTCGAAGCGCCTTGTCCAATGCGAACATTGCGCGGGCGGAAGCGTCGATCGGCGCCGGCGTCATCGGGCACGTCGCCTGGCTTTCGACGATGTTGGTCGTCACCCTTGATCGCCTAGGTCCGATCGGCCCAAGCTGGTTCGTCATCATTCGACAATTCACCGGGGCGGCGAGCGCGTCCGCTTACGCCGCGTTGGCCGGCCGGTTCAGGCGGGAGTGTATCCTCGCCGGCGCCATCGTTGCTCGTGGACTT
The DNA here is from genome assembly GCA_035505695.1 of Mycobacterium sp. Lineage (GTDB taxonomy): Bacteria > Actinomycetota > Actinomycetes > Mycobacteriales > Mycobacteriaceae > Mycobacterium. Next base: position 24,244 of record DATJQO010000081.1, on the reverse strand, counting down.
ACCGTGTCGCTCGTGACCCCGGTCCTGGAACTTCAGGTGGCGAACTCGCTGCTGCTTCTTCTCGTCGCAGTGGAAGGATTCACGTCGTCGGCTCCCAAGGCACTGCACGACGCGCCGGGCTGCCCGCTGTGCTGGTGACCATCGTCGGATTGTGTGGGCTTGGAGTTTGGCCGCTTTTCGCCATTCGGGGGATAGATACCCGGGTGGGAAATGACGGCTCGAGAGTCATGACCCAACTCGCTGGCGGAATCGGTGTCCTCCGGAGCTCGTCGAACGCCCGGGTAGTCGTCATGGTTTTGGCCGTCACGCCGCACTTACCGGTATTGCGCAAAGCATTGTCGCCAGCATTGCGACTGACCTCTTGCATATGGGTGCGGTGGGGACGCGGTGCTGATCGGCGCTGTCGGAGTTGGAGTTGGTCGGGGGTCTCGCAAGCTTCTCACTCGGTAGCCGTTCGATGTCTGTTCCGCTAGTCGTTGGCCTGCTCAGTTGTGGGGTGGTGTTTTTCGCTCTGTCAGCGACCTCGGTCGTGGCCCTTGCCATCCCCCTTCTTGGATTGTTCGGCATAGGCGACGCCTACCAATTGGTTTGTGGCCGCACGCTGCTACAAAGGAGCGCGTCAGGACGATCGCTGGACCTACTCGCTGGAATCAACGAGTTGATTGCCGTTTCGATCGTCGGGGTGGCTGGCCTTTGCGCTGCCGAGATCAACGCCGCGATCGGAGTGCGCGGGACGCTGCAGATTGCCGGCGGCTTGGCGATGCTCGGCGTGTCTATGGCCTGTGGCGCCTGAGGCGGGTCGAACAACGGTTCCCGTTGCGTCGCGAAGAACTCGACGCGATCAAGAACGTGGAAGCCTTCAGACCGTTGTCCGTTGCCGCCGCGGACCAGCTTGCTCTTGCTCTCAGTCCCGTGCGGCCCGCCGACGGCGATGTGGTTGTCCGACAAGGTGAGCCTGCCGAGGACATGTTTCTTATTGGCTCAGGGGTTTTCGACGCCGACGTTGACGGCCAACGTGTGCGAACGATGAATCAAGGTGGCCATTTCGGCGAGATCGGCCTGTTATTCGGTGTGCCGCGTCGGCAGGATTTCTTGAGGGCCAGCACGGGAAACTCGACGAGCAATGAGGCGATCAGGGCGATCGCCGACCAGCGGTTGGCTCCTGCTGGCTACATCAATTTGCCCAGAATGCGACGTACGCTAACCTCGCCGCCGTCGTTCAACGCGGCAGCGTGAATTCCGTACCGCCGCAACGTCCTGGCGGCACTTGAGTGTCCGGCGTCTTGCGAGGTCGCCATCGACTTACTGTGGTGGCGGGGGGACGCCAGCGCGAATTCTCCCGATCTCGGCACGGGCGAAGCGCACTCGTTCGGTGTCGGCACCGCGCGCGGCAGCCAATTCGTCGGCGAGGCCGTACACGGCATTGAGGACGTAGCGAGCGCGTTTGCGTTCCCGACGGCTGCCACCGGACTTGCGGTATGTCTTGCGCGCCTTGCGATTACCGGACACCGCAACCAGCTCTGCCTCGGTGATCACATCGCGGGCCGCCTCCGGGGCCATGACGTCGCGCACTAAGTCCTGTTCCCGCTTGACGGTTAACTTGTAAACCCGAACAGCGATGACGAGCGCGACGATAACCACCGCGAAGAGCAGCCCCACCAGTGCCGAGGTGCTCGGGCCGGCGATGGACGCCACCGAGTCCCAAATCCCGTGCAGCAGGATCGGTATGGCCACCAGTATCAAGCCCCGCCCGACATTGCGTGGTTCGGCGGCCCGGCCGAGAAGATAGACCATACCGGCGCAGAAGATTGAGCTATAGAGCGCGTGCGCGGCCACGCCGCTGACCATTCTTACCACGATGGTTCCTATCGACGCCTCGATTTGGTTGGCGCCGAACTGGCTGCCGGCCGACGTCAGTGCGTAGGAGATGTCCTCGATGATCTGGAATCCCAGACCGATGAATGCGCCCAGGATGAACCCGTCGAACGCGGTCCGTATGTGCCGTGGCGCCAACGCGATGAGCAGCAGCAGCCCCGAACCCTTTGCCGGTTCTTCGTTGAACGGCGCGGCGAGACCCGCGCCCCAGTTCAGCGCCCAGACCTGACCGAAGAGTTTCGCGTAGAGGGCAAGGATCGCGTCGTTGGCGTTGGCCGCCATTGCCCCGGTGGCGGCGAAGCCGCCCCACAGAAAGGCCACCACCATGAGCTTGACCGGGAGTTTGGCGTAATGGTCGATGTACTGGGTGAACCACCAGAACAATGCGGCGTAAAAGGCGAACGACGTCACCGCCAACCCAATCGCCGGGCCGTAGGCGTCGTACTCGCGGGCGAGCCTGGAGACGTAAACCAAGATCCCGATCCCCACCAGCACCAGGTATCCCCAGAACGCGCAGTTGCGTGGCTGGTAGAAGCTGAACCGCCGGCCCCAGCCGGAGAGGTCCAGCGCGGTGCCGCGGGCGCGATCGAGGTCGGCGAGCGTCGTCGTTGTCACCGCTTCTCCTCTCCGAGACGGCTGATGCTGCGGATCATCCTGAGAGCAGTCGCGGTGGGCTCCGGTCCGGCGTCGGACGGCCCCGTCGCCACGGCTTCCACGCCGCGACTCTCGAAGACGAAGGCGGCGATCACCCCGCCGGTGTGTGGTCCTGTCACTCGCGCCGTCGCACCTCCCTTGCCCTGATCGGTGACGATGGTGGTATGCGCGCCGGTCACGTGGACGCCGCGACCGCGATCGATGGCCCCGGAGGTCGTCTCGATTTGGTCGAGCAGTTTGTTGGCGTCTCCGTCGAAGTGCCCGGTGTGGACACGGAATCTCAGCGCCCCTTGCTCAACGGTCGCGGTCGCCGGATACTCGCCGGATAATGGCGGCTGACCAGCACGCACACCGGATATGATGCCCCAGCCGACCTCCGGAACGAATGTCACACCACCTTCGAGTTCAATGAAATCGCCGACTTTGACGACGTCGTGGTATGGCACCTTGGCGTTGATGATGGGCAACACCACCGACATGACGACGGCCAGCGCGAACACTGCCAGTGTCGGTGCGATGGTGCGCCTATCCACGCCAAGCACCCGCATATCAGCGGGCACCCAGCGCTCATCGGGTTCGAACCGTACAGCTGTCGTCGACGAGTTGTCCGTTTCCGCATCCGGCATCGCTGCCCCTCCTCCTACGCGCTGCCACAACATCTGAGTAGGACTGGGTTGAGGGTAACGAGAGCGAGGACGGCTATAGCGGTTTCTGGGCAAGTCCGCCCCCGTCCGGCTCTTCGCTCTTGACCATTCTTGACTCGAGACGAGCCTTTTTGGGTACAGCATCGGACATGCACCGCCCCGACACGATCATCGAAATTCATCGCGAACGCGTGCAGGACCAGACGGTCGAAATGTTCAGCGGCGCCAAGGACACGCAGTCCGTCAACGGCACCGGCTACTCCGCGACGGCCACCCCTTGACCGCACCCTGGACCGCGTCTGGTTCATCCTCGACTCCCATCAGCGGGTGTGGCAGGAGGAAACCGAAGGTGACGTCGGGATCCCTTTGCGGCACTTCGCAATCGACTTGCTGATCTTTAATTCGAAGATCGTCATCAATGCGGTCACCTGCATCCCGCTGGTGGAGCTGCCCCCGGCCACGATCACGATTCCGGACGGCCCACGTGCCGGAGAGTCGCGTGAGATCCCGTACGACGAGATTCCGCTGTTCGGGCGGTTGACTATTCACGACCAGCTCGAGCCGCACCAAACAGAGCCGGGCAAGCAGACGATCGCATTGAACTTCACGGCGCAGGATTCTCCTGTGCTGGTGGCCACTCCGTTGTCCGACCGGTACGCCGGGTGGCTCCTCGGTCCGCACATCGAGCGCAGCGACGGCGAAGTCACCGTCTTCACCGGACAATATCCGCGCATCAGCCGGGAACTCGACTACGCCGAGGCGTACTGGATAACCCACAGCATCGCCGGGGAGCTGATGGTGAACCTGGAAAAGCTGCAGCACCCCGGCCTGTCCGACGACGAGGCCAGAAATCGGGTCCTCGACTCGTTCGACGCCCAGATCGCCGCTGCGGTGCGACCGAAACTCGAAGCGATGGGGGACAATGGGATTCAGAAGCTATTGCCGTCGCCGGTAGACGTCGACCCCGAGGCGCAAGACGACAGTACGGTCAAGGAACTTGACGCCATTGTGCAGCGCTTCGACGTCGCCGAGGCCACCGAAGAATCCATGGTGGTGCAGCTGCGGACGCTGCGCGCATTACCGTCCGGTGAGGAGCTGCCCGCGTCGGTCCTCGCCGAAAACCTCCGGGAGAAGACCGCTTTGGCGGTCACCGGGTGGGCCATTCTGCGTCAGGTCCGTGACACGGTGATGAACAGCTTCGGTCTCGACGAGAGCGACTTCGACACCGAGGCGCCGTGCTTGCTGGCCGGCCCGAAGACCATCAGCATCGGTGGCCAAGAGCGCAGCCTCGACGCTCTCGAGGCCGATATCGTGCCGCGAACGCAGGACGGCCGGTTGTTCATCGACGGCACCGTGAGCGCCGAAACCAAGCTCTATGACTTCAGCGCCACCTTCAAGGTGACCTACGAGATGGGTCTGCACGACATCCCGCGCGACCCGAAGGGGACAGAGTTGCTCCGCGACGATGTGGTCACCATCGAGCTCCTCGAGGAGACGCTGAACCTGGCGGCACACAAAAAGCGCGCCCACCAAATCGGGCGACGAAGGGCAAAAGGATCGCAATCGCATTCGGCTCGTCGGTGGCCGATGGCCTACCGATGGCCAGCCTTGGAAGCTTTCACACGATGACGCGGTGTTGTTCGTCGATTGCAACGAGCTGCAGCTTCTCGTCGACCCGCAAAGCGCAGGAGGCGCCGAGTTACCGATCGGCGTCGGCACCGAAGGGGGCGGGCGACGCCGCCTGCGGGTGGAAGGTGAGCCTGACATACTGCAGCGGCTTCTGCGATGCTGAGCCGTAGCCCCGGCGGGACGCCGATGTCTGTCAACAGGCCGGCATGACAACCGCGCCGATGTGTACGAGGATGAAGAAATGCGAACGCTTTTCGTGCTTGCAAGCTTCGCCGTCGTGATTGGCTTCGCCACGCCGGCGCAGGCCGATCCGGTCGTCAACGAGTCGGGCCCGGACGCGAGCTTCCTGGCCGCTCTGAACCAGGCCGGCGTCCCCTATAACAGCGGACCCGTCGCCATCGCCGTCGGAAAGAAGGCGTGCGAGTTGATGGATCAGGGTCACCCCAAGGCCGACGTCATCCAGAGTTTGTCGGCGAGCAATCCGGGATTCACGGTGGACAGCGCGACCAAGTTCGCAACGAGCGCGGTGAATGCTTATTGCCCCCAACATTTGGGAGAACCGAATACGGCCCCCCCGACAGGTCCAACGTTGCCGCCAACGGGGCTCTGGCCCATGTTCCCGTTGCCGACACCCGGGGCTGCGTAAGCAAGGTCGCTAGCGCACGTATAGCGGCGTCTGACGTGAAGCTTGCGCAACAAGACAAGAACAATAGTCGGCTGGCTTCTGCCCCATGGCTTTGCGGGATATCGTCAAACAATTGGCGCGTCTCGAGGCCGGGGGACTCACATGAACGACGACAGCTCGCTCAGCGGCTTCGCCTACGGCAAACCACTGCGCAAGGCCCTATGCAGGTCGGCCGCCGTGGGAACTGCCTTGCTTGTAGTCGTTACGGCTTGCTCGCGCGGCAATCCCGCACACACCGCGTTAAGCGACAGCCCGACGACAATGCACCCGTCGGCGGCTGCCGCTCCGGCACCTGACTTCGCAGCACCCGCCAAGCCGCCCGACGCGGCGACCGCATTTGACTTCGCGGCGGTCTCCAAGTTGATCAACGATGCGATCGCGGCGAACAGACTGCCAGGCGCTGTGGTCGTCGTCGGGCATGGCGGCGCGGTCGCCTTTCACCAGGCCTACGGCTCGCGCAAGCTTGCCGGCGAGCCCGGGTTGGATGGAGCGCCGGCACCCGCAGAGCCGATGACCGAAGACACGATCTTCGACCTGGCGTCCCTGACGAAGATCCTCGCGACGGCGACTGCCGTCATGCAGCTCTATGAACAAGGCAAGGTTGCGTTCGACGATCCCGTGCAGCAGTACTTGCCGGACTTCAATACGGCGAACGACCCCCGACGTGCAAAGGTGACCGTACGCACGTTACTCACCCACACGTCAGGTGAAACGGGCGATGTCGAACTGAAAGACCCGTGGGGACTGGACGGAGCGAACAAAATAGAAGGCATCCGTCGCGCCCTCACCACGCCGCTGGAGTCGGGTCCCGGTGACGATTTCCGTTACTCCGACATCAACTTCATTCTGCTTGGCGTGCTGATCGAAAAGCTGACGGGGGAGGACCTGGACGCCTATGTTCAGCGACACGTATTCGACCCGCTCGGCATGGAAGACACCCACTTCCTCTCACCGGCCAAGGTATGTGGTCCGCACAGCACGATCGGAGCGGCGATCGCCTGGGCTCCGGCGCCGCAAGCTCAGGTGCCGGACGCTTGTCCGGCCGGTAGGTGGAGCATCGATCTGTTGCCGCGCATCGCACCGACGGCGCGGGATGAAGAAGGCAGAGCCGATCCGGGCAAGAATCCTGATCTCGATCGCCTGCTCCGGGGCACCGTGCAGGACGCGACGTCGCGGCGCATGGGGGGCGTGGCCGGGCATGCCGGCGTGTTCTCGACGGCCCACGACGTCGGCATCTTTGCGCAGGCCTTGCTTGACCGGCTCGCTGGCCGTCCGAGCGACTTCCCGTTAGCGCAAACGACTTTGCAGTTGATGACGACTCCGCAACAGCCCGGGCACAGCCCGCAACAGCTCGAAGCGGCCAACGCCGCCACCAGGGAAGCCGTCGCGAAAAAACCGAACAAGCGGGATCCGCTGCTTGCGCCGCATTATCCGGCGATCGCTGGGCAAAACTTGCGCGGCTTTGGCTGGGACATCGATACCCCCTTATCCGGGGCGCGAGGCATGCTCTTCCCGATCGGTAGCTTCGGACACACCGGCTTCACCGGGACCTCGATCTGGCTGGACCCCCGCTCAGACAGCTACGTAGTTCTGCTCTCCAACTCGATCCACACGCGAGGCAGTCCACCGATATCGGATTTGCGAGGTGAGGTTGCCACGGCGGCGGCCCGGGCGCTCGGACTTTAGGGCCGCTCGAAGTGTTGATAGTCGAGGGGAGCCGCCCACTCGCCACCCCACCTCCAGCCACGATCCGTGAAGACGTGTACGGCTGCGTCGCCGTTGTGTAAGAGTCCGGGGTCGGTCCGGCCGCGGTCGAGGTAGGGCGCCGCGTTCTGCGGTTCGAAATAGCCGTTGGCGTAAAGGCACGGGTTGACAAGCGGATTGAGATCGATAGCCCGACCGTAGGCGTGTAGCGACCATTCGTCGCTGCCCACAATTCTCCGGCAGTTGAACGCCGAAGTGTTGTTGTCCTCCATGGATAGCTCATCATCGGCATCCGAGTAGTTGTCGACCGTGCGGATCTTCTCGACGGGATAACGCAGTCGGTAAAGCTGCTCGAAGATCGCGATGACCTCCGGCACCAGGTCTTCATGCACGATCAGTTCGCCGCGGTGCGTTTGGCCGTCGAAACCGATGTGGTCGACGCTGACCCGTCGCAGCCGCTCAGGCTCGACCGGACAACCCGGCCGCCAGGTTGCCCCGAGTTCGGCGGCGGTGACCGGCTGCACGGTCGCACCCGCAGGTGTTGGCGGCGCGCCGATCGACGATGCGGCTGACGGCGACGGCGTGGCAGCCGGTGACGGGGTGGCCGCAGGATGTGATTGCCCGGCGGCGCAGTGCACCAGCACCACAACCGCTGCGACCATTTCCGCGAGCACGACACCCCGCCGCACCAACGGCGTCAACTGGTATGAATCCTCACCGCTCGCTTCCATCCCTTACCGCTGCGATAAGCGGTTTCCTCCGCCGAGTCCGGTGCCAACGCTAGCGCGAATGAACGTCCTTTGCGTCGCGTCGAGCCGGCATCGGCACCACTGCAGCGGTTCTAGCGGCATACTCACACACCGACATGAGTGACGGAGTCGCACGTCTCGCCGATGGTCGTCGGCTTGGCTATGCCCGCTACGGAGATCCGCAGGGACGGCCGCTGGTGGTGTGCCACGGCGATGCCCAAAGCCGGCTGGGCTACCGGTGGATGGACGACGCGGCCGCGCGTCGCCATGTCCTGCTCATCTGCCCGGAGCGACCAGGATACGGTCGGTCGGACCCTGCGCCCCCCGGCTACTCATTCGTCGACTCGGTTAGGGACCTCGCCATGCTGTTAGAGCAGCTGCGGGTCGGCGAGTTCACGGCATCCGGAGTCAGTACGGGCGGCGGCTTCGCGCTGGCCGCCGCGGCCACAATGGGGCCCCGTGTGCTCAAGACGGTGGTGGTCTCGGGCCTCTTCCCCTTTAGTGGAGCTGCGGCCCAGCGCGAGCTGGCGTGGTACGCACCGGTCGTCTTCTGGACAGTCAGGCACCTCTCCCGCCCACTGGGAACGCTGATAGCGGTTGCCATCAAGCGCAGCTATGCCAGTGAGGAAGGAGTGGAACGGCTGCTGCGCAGGCTGCCCCAAGCGGACCGTTTCCTGTTCGATACAGACACCACGCTTAGGGCGAATCTGCTCGAGGACGCCTGCGAGGCAACCCGCCAGGGTCTGGCCGGGACGGTAGCCGACGTCCTCTGCTACGCGAGAGGCCTTGATAACTTGCAACTCTCGAGCATCAGTGGGCCTGTAGTGTTCGTCCACGGCACCGCCGACACGATCATGAAGCCGAACATTGCCCTGGCCGCACACCGAATGGTGCCCGGTTCCGAGCTGCGGTGGGTGCAGGGAGGCGGCCATTTCATCCTCCGCGCGCATCCCGAGTTGCTGCTAGACGAAGTTGCCCCCGTCAGCTCATGAGCTGACATCGGGTCCTTCGGCGCCGACTCCGAAGGCACACAGGGAGGCAGCTACCACGACGGTCGGTCCCACTCTTCCATCGTTATGATCAGCCCGATCGACTTTCAAGACCGACCCACTTAGACGGCACAACCCGCCTGACCCTGTGTCACTAAACGGCGTCAAGCCGTACCGACCGTCCTGGAGGAGTTCATGCGCAGGAGCGCATCATGACCGATCCCGCCTGGATCCTCTACACCGAGCAGATGGACAAGGTCGACGGCTGGTTCTTCGAAGCCGACGTCGAGTTCTTCAGCAATCTGCTCGCTCGCCAGCGGACCTCGGACATCAAGGGCGACTTGCTGGAAATCGGGGCCTACCAGGGCAAGTCCGCCATCTTGATGGGTTACGGCCTGCGCGACGATGAACAACTGGTGATCTGCGATTTATTCAGCGCCGTGATGGATCACGCCCACGTTGCGCAGAGCCCACGTCAGGAGTACTCGGGCCTGGATGAGCAGCAGTTCCTGACCAACTGGGATCGTTTCCACACTCGCCGGCCCACGCTCGAGGTTTGCGAATCAACCGAGCTCGATCTGGGAGACCGGTTGTTCCGCTTCATCCACATCGACGGCTGTCACAGCTATCAGTGCGTCGCCAACGACATCAGCCTTGCCGTGACGCACACCGCCCCCCGCGGCGTGATCGCGATGGACGATTATCGAGGCGTCGAAACCCCCGGGGTGGCGGCAGCCCTCTGGCAGGCCGTCGGCAACGGCGTGCTGTTCCCGTTCGCGGCGACGTATATGAAGATCTACGCCTGCACATCGGCCGCTGACCGGACCTACTGGTTAGAACGGGTCCGGGATCGCGGTGACATTTGCGCCTTCCCCGACTTCGATTTCCCGTCCTATCGCAGTATCTCGGCCACCCAGATGCAGCACTCGACCGCTGAGCTTTGAGGAGTTATTCAGCTGTCCGCGTTCGCCGATCAGCCGACGGGCCGACGCGTGCCGCGTCTTCCAGAAGATCGGCGGCGGTGACAACGCTTTGCGCCGGTGTGGTCATCTGGGTGGCGACCTCACGGGTCCGAGTGACGTAGTGCGGAGTGAGAATGGACCGCAGATCCGCGACCAACGAAGACAGCGTGGTGTCGAAAAAGGGCCGCCCAATGCCGACTTCCAGGTGGTTGACCGCGGCTGCCCACATCGGCTGATCAACCGAGACCCAAAGCGCCAACGTCGGGACTCCGGCCCGAATACCAGCGAACGTGGTGCCAGGGCCGCCGTGGTGGACGACCGCGCGGCAAGCGGGAAAGACGGCCGCGTGGTTCAGCGCGCTTACCACCTTGACGTCCTCGGAATCGGTGGCCTGAGTCAAATCGCTTATGCCACTGCAAATCAACGCTCGCTCGCCCAACTGCGCGCAAGCCGCACTGATCATCGCGACCACGTCAGCGGGAGATGCGACGCGCGCGCTGCTGCCAAAGCCGAAGTAGATCGGCGGCGTTCCCGCGGCGATCCACGAGGAGACCTCGTCGTCGACATCCGTTGACAACTCCAGCGTCAGCCCGCCGACGAAGGGCCGTCGGACCTCGCATTCGGCCCATGCTGCCGCCAGCCCGGGAAAGAAGAGTTCGTCGTAGGCCTGGATCTCCAGCGGTTGCCGCGTCGACGGTCCGGTGTGCTCTGGCAGGCCCAGTTCCCGGCGGTGAGTGTCTTCGGCCTCTTTGGTGATCTGCCACTCCGGGTCCGGATCTATCGGATAGATGTGCAGCGCCGCCTGTGGAATGTCGTAGTATTCGGCAACATTGGCGGCCAGGCCCTGCTCGCTCGCGTCCGTCAATAGCAGGTCGGCCCCATCTGCCAGCGACATGAGCGCCGTACCCAGTTGGGGCCAGAGTTCGGTCATATCGCTCCAAATTTCCCAGGCCATGCTGATGAAGTTCGGCGTGTTCCCGTATTTGCGGGCGATATTCTCGTTCTGGCTCATCTGGTCCGGGCCGTGGGCGACCGCAGCAAGCCCTGCCGACTCTACGAAGCCAATATAGTTGGGTGGCATCGCCATTCGTACGTCGTGACCTCGGCGTTGCAACTCGCGACCGATGGCGGCGCACGGCTCGACATCGCCCCGGGTTCCCAAGGTCGCCAGCACAAACCTCATCGGCGGACCCTATGAGCCATAAGCCCTTCTCGTTCGTTAATCGGTGGATCGATGATCACAGCGGGGACCCTTGAGAGCTAGATCCCATAATGCCTCTGAAATACTCGATCGTCCGCGCGGCCCCCTCTGCAAACGGGACACGTGGACGCCAGCCGAGCTTGGACTCGGCTAGGCTGATGTCCGGCTTACGCCGCCTCGGGTCGTCCGGCGGCAGCGCCTTGAAGACGGTCGCCGAGGCGGATCCGGTCATGTCCTTGATAATGCTCGCCGTCTCGAGGACGGTGAGTTCGGCTGGGCTGCCGAGGTTGACCGGGCCGGTAAACGAGGCGTCGCTCGCCGCCATTTTCACCAGTCCATCGACGAGATCGTCGACGTAGCAGAAGGAACGGGTTTGGCTGCCGTCCCCGAAGACGGTGATCGGTAATCCCCGCAGCGCCTGGACGATGAACGAGGGGATGATCCGGCCGTCTTCGGGGTCCATCCTGGGGCCGTAGGTGTTGAAGATGCGGACGACCTTGATTCGGACGCCGTAGCGACGTGCGTACTCGAGCATCAACGTCTCGGCGACTCGCTTGCCCTCCTCGTAGCAGCCCCGTACGCCGAAGCAGTTGACGTTGCCCCAGTAGCTCTCGACCTGGGGATGGACGAGCGGATCCCCGTAGACCTCGCTGGTGGAGGCCTGAAGAATCGTCGCGCCGTGCTCGCGCGCCAGTTCCAGGAGGTTCCTCATCCCGACGAAGTTGGTCTCCAGGGTGAACAGGGGATCGCGGTGGTAGGCGCGTGGCGACGAGGGGCAGGCCATGTTGAAGATGACGTCGAGTGGGGCCGTTATGGGCGCCTCTACTGGCCGGGTGACGTCGTGTTCGAAGAAACCAAAGCCGGGGTCCCGTTCGAGATGGCTGATGTTTTCGCGCCGGCCGGTATAGAAGTTGTCGAGCCCGAGAACCTCGATGCCGTCGCTGCGCAGACGATCGCAAAGGCGGGACCCCAGGAATCCGGCGGCACCCGCAACGAGGGCTCTCACTTAAGTCGATCTCCTTAGTTCCGGCCCATGCGCTGAGAAAGCCGCATCCACAATAACGGTGGCCGATTTCCAGGCCCTACCATTGTCGAGCAGGGGCCCCACACGCGCCGAATCGAGGAGAAGTAATCGTGCACCAGTCGCTCACACGCCTGTCGGTCGCGAGAAAACTGCTTCTTGCCACGTCAGTGCCGATCGCGCTCATTGCGTCGGCGTCAATGCCACCCGCAGTTGCCCCGGCTCGCGCCGACCCGATCGGATTTCCGCCGGACTGGCCTTACTACGAGGTGCAAACCGAACAGACCATGTGCGCTGCCATGGCACAAGGCTGGTCACGCGCTCAGATCATCGGCGCTGCGCAACAGGCGAATGATTTCAATCGGACCGGTATGAGCCCGGCTCAGGCTGGGAGGCTTGCCGGCATGTGGGTTGATCCCGCTCATATCAAGTATTGCCCCGGGCTCAACGCTCGGTAATAACCTGTATCGCTGACCGCGGTCGCTGCTGCCCGCTGCGTTTCCAGCAGCGACCAATACCTTCGCTCTCGGTCGGTCAGCTCGTTGGACGTGATGGCACCGAAGGCGGCGGCGTCGCGCGCGAACCGGACCGGCGCCTCGGGCAGCGCATCCGGGCCTTCGAGCCGAAAACTGCTCGGTGCGAGCGGACCGAACGGTAGGCTGCGGCGCAGGCGCGGCCGGTTGTCCAGGTGCGGCTCGACCCCGGCGGCTCGGGCGAAGGCAACAGCCCCGATCACGGCGACACTTCTGGTCACCGCTGAACTGTCGCACGGTTGCGATTCGACCGCGATCAGTTTGACGGGCTCACCGCGATCGGCGGTCCGACAGCTCGCATTTCACAGCCGCTTGAGCCGGCGCAAAATCTCGAAGAACGGCGCGTACGATGCGAGCGCTTTACGCACGGTCGGCTGCAAGATGCTGACGTTGTTGACAACCAGGTAGCGCACTCCCGAGTCGCGCCACTGCGCAGCCTGGTCGATCACCTCGTCGGGCGTTCCGGCCAGCAGCACGTCTTTGAGCAGAGAGACCGGAACCTTTTTGATGAAAGACCGCACCGCATGCTCGTCCAACGTTTGCGGGACGAGGTCTTGGGCGCCGCTGAAGTCGTGTCCAAGCGGGTGTTCGACGCCGTGGTCGGCCCACATCTGACCGGGAAAGATAAGCGCGAACGCCTTTGCCGCATCAGAGTTGAGCATCTCCTCGACGTCGTCGCGGCTTCGCCCCGTGGCGACGAAGATCGACAGCGCCGGCGTGATCGCACCAGGATCACGCCCGGCGTCAGAAGCCGCTGTTCGCACGGCTTCAAGACCCGATGCATAGTCGCTTGATCGCGAAACCAGCCCGGGGAACCAGGCGTCGGCGTAGCGCCCGGTGGCTCGCAGCATCCGAGGTCCCTTCGCGGCGATCCATATTTCGGGCCAGTTGCCACGGTAGGGCGGCAGGTCGAAAACCGCGTCACGCAACGGGAAGTACGGCGAATCACGTGAGATGAGTTCGCCGCGGGAGTTCCACAGCGCGCGGATCGTCGCGATCGCCTCTTCAAAGCGTGCAACGGGTTTCGTCCAGTCCACCCCGTAGGGCTCATTGCCCTCGCGCTCGCCGACACCGATGCCCAGGATGGCGCGACCGCGGCTCATCAGGTGCAATGTAGCGGCAGCCTGAGCCGTCACCGCCGGATGACGTCGGTTGGCATCTGTCACGCCGAGGCCAAGCCGCAGACGTCGAAAGTGGTTGCGGCTGGCGAGGTATCCGAGCATTGTCCACGGCTCGAGTTGTGCGTCGACCTTCGGGACGAACCGGGCGACACCCAGGTAGCCCGGCGTCGCGATGGAGCGTGGGAACAGCGAATTGAGGTGGTCGGCCACCCAGTAGGAGTCGACCCCGCTAGCCGTGGCCATCCGCAGGTTGTTGCGAGCGAGGGTGGTCGCGGAATAACGAGAATTGAGCAGCTGGGTGCTGAGGCCGACTCGGACCTGGTTCATACACATCGCCTTTCGCCGCAGCTTCCGGCAGTGAATCATTGGGCGGGTGAGACTGCAAAGCAGCCGAATTCTCAGGTGTCGGCGACTGTTCGCCTATGTTGCAAACGCATGTCCTATCGATCGCTCAGGTTAACAGCCGTGAAACACGTTATTGCAGCTCAAACTGCCGAGGCCAGTTCGACGATCTCCCCCAACCTCGCCGCACTGCGTGGCTACTATGGTGCCGCTACGCTTGCACCATCGCGGACATTACTTGCCTGAGATCGGGGGGGCCGATGACGGCGACGCTATCCGGTGCCGAAGCAGCAGAGGGCTGGGTGCTTCAGGGCGGATGCCCCTTTGGGCATGACGCCCCACACGCTGCGCCGGACACGCACGACGCGACCGCGTTGATCGGCACGGTCGCGGGTAGGTGCATGCGCGCTCGCACCGCGACGATGATGCGCGACGCCCAGCTTGCGCGGGCGTCGGCGCCCATGCTGGGAAAAGCGCTCGCAGTCACCGCCGCGCGCAAGCTCCGCTCTCGGCTGGTCGGCAGCGGCGGCCTAGAGCATGTGCAGATCACCGACTTTGATCCGTTGAACCCTGCGATAGCGCGCGACCCATATCCGCATTATCGGGAGCTTCTGGGCGGTGATCGGGTGCAATACAACCCCAAGCGAGACGTCTACATCTTGAGCAGATACTCCGACGTCCGCGAGGCTGCGCGTAACCATGAGGTGTTGTCCAGCGCCCAGGGCGTCACCTTTTCCAGGGGGTCGCCGCCTTTCCTGCCCACGTCTGATCCGCCCGTACACACGCGGATGCGCAAACAGCTGGCGCCGGGCATGACGCGCGGCGCGTTGGAGGCCTGGCGTCCGATGGTCGAGCAACTGGCCCGAGAGTCGATCGGCGCGCTCATGACACAGACACCCGCGGACGTCGTCTCCACCGTGGCCGCACCCATGCAGATGCGGACCATCACCAATGTTCTCGGCATAGCAGGACCCGACGCGGTCGAATTCTGCCGCCTGTCCAACCAGGCGGCGCGCATCACCGACGTCAATCTCTCTGTTTCCGGCATGGTTTCGCTGGTGCAGGGCTTCACCGGATTTCGCCGCTTGCGTGCGCTCTTCACTCACAGCCGTGAGAGCGGATTGCTGAAGGAGCGCACCATTCTCGGACAGCTTGCCGCACAGGCGGAGGACGGTCGGCTCGGCGATGACGAATTGTTCTTGTTCGCGGTGTTGCTGCTGGTTGCCGGTTACGAGACCACTGCGAACCTGATCAGCACCTTGTTTCTCACGCTGGCCGAATATCCCGGACAGCTCGCGCTCCTTGCGCAGCGACCCGAGCTGATCCCCTCGGCGATTGAGGAACAACTACGCTTTATGTCGCCGGTCCAAAACATCTGTCGCACAACGCGTGTGGACTACGCCGTCGGCCAGGCCGATATCCCGGCGGGCTCACGTGTGATGCTGGCATGGGGGGCGGCGAATCGTGACCCGCGTCAATACGACGACCCGGACGTCTTTCGCGCCGACCGCAACCCGACGGGACATCTCGCGTTCGGCTCGGGCATCCACTCATGTCCGGGAACACACCTGGCGCGGATGGAGGGCCAGGCGGTACTGCGCGAGATCGTCACCAACGTCGACCGGATAGAGGTGGTCGAGCCGCCGGCGTGGACGACAAACGCCAACCTTCGCGGCCTGACCCGGCTACGGGTTGCGATTACTCCACGCGCAACCGCGTAGAGCGTGCCCCCATCTGCCATGAAAACTCCCGGTCGGAAAGCTCTATTTTCCTGGTGGGATGAGTGGGCAGCACCGGTCTGGATCGGCTGCAACTTCTCCGCCTGGATGCGGCTGCTGATCCGTAACCGCTTCGCGGTGCATCCGAGCCGCTGGCACTTCGCCGTCCTCTACACGTTGGTCAGCGTGGTCAACTCCGGTCTGGGGTGGTGCCAGAACATCGTGTTCGGCAGGCGGGTGGCCAAAACGGTGATAGCCGATCCGCCGATCTTCATCGTTGGGCACTGGCGTACCGGCACCACCTTGCTGCATGAACTGTTGGTCCTCGACGATCGCCATATCGGTCCGACCGGTTATGAATGCGTTGCGCCGCACCACTTTCTGCTGACGGAGCGGTTCGCGCCGTTGGCCGGATTCATGGTGTCGAAGCATCGACCGATGGACAACATGGACTCGAGTTTGAATCACCCGCAGGAAGACGAGTTCGTGTGGGTCATGCAGGGACAGCCCTCGCCGTACCTGACGCTCGCGTTCCCAAACCGGCCGCCCGAGCACGAGCGGTACCTGGACCTGGAGCAGTTGACACCGCGAGAGCTGGAAGCCTGGAAACGGCCCCTCCGACGATTCGTTCAGCAGCTGTACTTCCGCCACCGCAAAACCGTCGTCCTGAAGAACCCGAATCATAGCTTCCGAATCAAGGTGCTGTTGAGCATCTTTCCGCAAGCGAAGTTCATCCACATCGTCCGCGATCCCTATGTTGTTTATCCGTCCAGCATTCATCTTCTGAAGTCGTTGTCTCGCGTACACAGCTTGCAACGACCGACGTTCGAGGGGTTGGACGAGAAGGTTCTCACCACCTACGTCGACCTGTACCGAAAGGTGGACGAAGGGGGCAAACTCGTTGATCCGTCTCGCTTCTACGAACTGCGCTATGAGGATCTGATCGCTGATCCCGAAGGAGAGCTGCGCCGCCTGTACGAGCATCTGGGACTGGGCGGCTTCGAGCAGTATCTGCCGCGGCTGCGCCGGTATCTCGCCGACCACGCGGACTACGAAACGAACGTCTACCAGCTGATGCCGGAACAGTGCAAGGTCGTCAGTGAGCGCTGGGGCGAAGTCATCGACCGCTATGGCTATTGTTCAGCTCCTGCGGTGTCGCAGCGCACTTCATAGTACTCGCCGCTGGAAGGTTGACGTCTGGGCGCCAGAGGCTGTCCCGACCCGGGCCTTGGCCTCCCGCATGGTGCAAGAGGATTCAGGTCCGCGAGTGCAGGAAAAGAGCTCGAACCAACGGGCGGGGCCCGAACGGCCGAAGTAGTGCACTAGCGGGGCGAGGCCGCACTTGTTGCGGCCACCAGAACCAGCGCCCCAGCAGCGCGGCGATGGACGGCGTCATGAAGGCGCGCACGATCAAAGTGTCGAACAGCAACCCCAGCGCGATGGTGGTCCCTACTTGACCGATCACGCGCAGGTCGCTCACCACCAGGGAAGCCATGGTGAAGGCGAAGACCAGACCCGCGGACGTCACGACCTTGCCGGTGCCGGCCATCGCGCGAACGATGCCCGTGTTAATACCGGCGCCCATTTCCTCTTTAATCCGGGAAACCAGTAGCAAATTGTAGTCAGAACCCACGGCCAACAGGATTATCACCGACATGGCCAGTACCAACCAATGTAATTCCAATCCGACGAAATGCTGCCAGGCCAGCACGGATAGCCCAAAAGATGCTCCAAGCGAAAGCGCGACGGTGCCCACGATGACCATGGCTGCGAAAAAACTTCGCGTCATGATCAGCATGATGATGAAAATAAGGCAGAGTGAGGCGATTCCGGCAATCATGAGATCATATTTGGAGCCGTCGCGCAGGTCCTTGTAGGTTGCCGAAGTGCCGCCGACGTAGATCTCGGCGTTCTCCAGGGGTGTCGACTTGAGCGCCTCGGAAGCTGCGGCCTTTATCGGGTCGACCCGAGCGATGCCCTCGGGCGTCGCGGGATCTCCCCGGTCCGAAATGATCAATCGCGCCGCCTTCCCGTCCGGCGAGAGAAATATTCTCATGACCTTTTTGAAGTCCGGGTTCTTCAGAACCTCCGGCGGTAAGTAGAAAGAATCGTCGTTCCTGGCGTCATCGAAAGCCTTCCCCATGGCGGCCGCATTTTGGCCGTTTTCTTCCATCGCGCTAAAAATGCCGGACATCGTGCTATGCATAGTCAAAATCATTGTGCGCATGGACTGCATGGTCTCGATAATCCCCGGGAACTGCGCGACTATTTGTGGCAGTATCACGTCTATCTGATCGAGGTCTGCTACTAAATCCCGCAGCTTATCGGTAATCTCATCGACACCATCGATGGACTCGAATATGTTTCTCAGAGACCAGCAGATGGGAATGTCGTAGCAGTGCCTCTCCCAGTAGAAGTAGCTGCGGATCGGTCTGAAAAAATCCTCGAAGTCCGAAATGTGTACCCGTAACTCGTCCGTGATCGCCAGCATGTCATGCGTTAGGCCGACCATGTGATGATTCGTGGCCGTGAGCTGCCCCACCAGGCCGTACATGCGCTGCGTAACGCTGATCATTCCAGCCAACGCGTCGGCCTGCTTGAGCAAGTCATTCATGCGCGCCTGCTGGAACGGCATGATTTGCAGCTGCGCGGCGTTTTGCGTGCTGATCACAAACGGGATCGACGAGTGCGCGAGCGGGTTCCCCTCGGGCCTGGTGACGGACTGCACCCGGATAACGCCTGGAACCGCAAGGACGCCCTTGGTCAGCTTGTCCAACACCAGAAGATCTGCCGGATTGCGCATATCACGGTCGGCCTCGATCAACAGCATCTCGGGCAACATACGGCCCAACGGAAAGTGTCGAGCTGCGGCCGCGTATCCGATATTGGCGGGAATGTCTTTAGGTAAATACACTCGGTCGTGGTAATTGCTTTTGTATCCTGGGAGTACCAGAAGGCTGACCAGAGTGATTACGCACGTTGCGACGAAGATGGGCGCGGGCCACCGAACGATCGCCGTGCCTATTCGCCGCCACCCGTCAACTTTGGTCTTGCGCTTGGGCTCGAACAGCCCGAAACGGCCGCCGACGGCGAGGACTGCCGGAACGAGTGTGAGCGCAATCGCGACCGCAACCAGCATGCCCACCATACAAGGGACGCCCATGGTCTGGAAATAGGGCATCCGGGTAAAGCTGAGGCAAAGAACTGCTCCGGCAATCGTCAAACCGGACGCCAGGACAACCTTGGCGGTTCCGCGATATGTCGTGTAGTAGGCAGTTACCGGATCTTCGCCGGCCAGACGCGACTCTCGATACCGCCCAATGAAAAAGATTCCGTAATCCGTTCCCGCCGCGATGACGAGAGATACCAGCAGATTAACGGCGAAGGTGGAAAGACCGATAACTCCGTGATGCCCGAGAAATGCGACGATTCCCCGGGCCGCCTGCAATTCGATTCCAACCGTTAGCAATAGAAGAATGACGGTGATGACCGAACGGTAGACGAGAAGCAAGGTTATGGAGATCACCGCGACGCTTACCGCCAGGATTTTGCCGACCGTCCTTTGGCCGCTGTGGTTCATATCCGCAATGAGCGCCGCCGGCCCTGTGACGTAGACCTTGGTCCCGGTCGGCGCAGGATTCCGTTGCACGATGTCCCGGACGGCCTGGACCGATTGGTTCGCGAAGGCCGTGCCCTGCTGGCCCGCGAGGATCAATTGCACATATGCGGCCCTACCATCGGCGCTTTGCGCGCCGCGCGCCGTAAGTCGGTCCCCCCACAAGTCCTGGATGTGCTGCACGTGCAGCGAATCATTTCGCAGCTGACGAATCAACCTGTCGTAGTACCAGTGGGCATCGTCGCCGAGGGGTTGGTCGGCCTCCAAGACGATCATCGCCACACTGTCGGAATTAGACTCGTTGAAGTCCTCGCCCATGCGCTTCATGGCCTTGATCGACGGCGCATCCTTGGGAGTCAGCGATACTGACCGCTCTTTCTCGACCTGCTCCAGTGAGGGGACTCCGACACTCACGGCCACGGTCAGCGCCAGCCACGCCAAGATGATGGGCACCGAGAATCGGTGGATCGTCCGGGCGATGAATGGTGCCGGCGGTTCGTCGCTCATGTCGCCTTCAGAGGGTAGAGGCTAAAGGCCTTCATAAGCTGTCCACTGCTCCAACGTCTTTCAGCCAGCGATCGGCGGGCACGCCAACTCTCCCGGTAGTGAGTGAACCTACGGCGATTCTTCGGGGATGCCCAGGCGCATTCGAGTGTCTCACTGATGAATAGGCGGCGACGCGAAACCGCGGCGAGCAGTACTCACGGCGCGGTATCAAGACGCCCGCGGGGCGAAACCGCGAACCGGTTTCATCAGGCGTCGGGATCCGGCGCCCATCGGGGCAGGCGTGCATCTGGCCGATGCGGCGAACGGGCGGCCGCCAGGGCCGCCGAGCGTTCACCGTTGACGGCGCTCAGTGGTGGAGGCTGGCCCTTGCGCAGCGTCGCGATCAGTTCCCGGTACGGGCCGATGATGTAGACGGTGTCGCCGGCTTTCAGTCGGGCGTCGCGCCGGGGCCGTAGCCTGATCGGGCCTTCCGGCCGGGTGATCGCGATGACGCGGGTTTGGGTAGACAGTTCCACCATTTGCAGCCCGTCCAGCTCGCTGCCCGCCGCCACCAGCATTCCGCCCACCATGAAGGAGCGCTGCCCGACCCAAAACGTGCCCAGCACCTGCAGGCCCATCGCCGCTCCGATGAACCAGGGTGCCGCCAGGTCCACGATCGAGCGCACGTTTTCGAAACCGAATCGCTGATTGACCGCGGCGCCCAGCGCCTGGCCCTGGACACGCATGACGATCGGCACCTTGGTATGCGATCCGAGGATCTCGAGCAACACGATTCCGGTCTCGATGTTCTCCATGTCGTCCTGGGCGACCACCGCCACTCCGCGGGCGCGTTCGACGCGTGCCGATTCCAGCGTCTGGCGCATCGTTGAGTCTCCGAAAATCACCGGCACGTCGAGTTCGGCCACCGTGGGCAAGAAGCGGTTGTTCTCATCCTGCTCGATGACAAGCACGTCGTAACCGGCAGCCGTCAAGTCGCCCACGACGCGGATGCCGATTGAACCCAGCCCGACAACTACGACGTGGTCGCGCATATGGCGCGCCCGCCGGAGTCCGGCCGTTTGGACGAAGCGGCGCGACACCAACAGGTCCGCCAGGAATGCGACGAGGATCGCGGTAACGGTTACGCCGGCGAACATCAACCCGACCGCGAACAGTCGCAGCAGCGTGGATTGTTGGGCGAAGCTGAAATCGCCGTAGCCCACGGTGGTGATCGTCTCGGAGGCGAAGTACAGGGCGTCGATCCACGACATCCGAGGGTTGTGGTACGCGAAGCGCACCACGGCTGTCGCACCGAGCGTGAGAAACAGTGCGAAGGCCAACGACGGATAAAGCATCGGGTTGACGTCGTCACGCATGGCCCGCAGCGCATCGATTACCCGTCGTACCCGCGAGTGGCTGGAGCGCGTCGCGGCCGGGGGCGGCACGGTGATCCCGCGAGCTTCCAGCTCGTCTTTGACACCGATCATGGAGGTCCAGTCGCCGGCGTAAACGCGGAGGTCCCGTCCCGGACACGGCACCACCTCGCCGGGCACGGGCGAATTCTTGCCGTGCACCACCGCCACCGGCGCCAGGTCCGCGTAGATCTCGCGCAGTGTCGCGTTAACGGGCGCCTCGGATCCCCAGACGACGAATTCGATACCGGCCGTCTCGAACTGGTGGGCGTTACGCGACAGAACCGCTTCCACGATGGATGGTGTCGCCAGGTCGGCGACGTCCAAGATCGCGCCGGGGCCGTTGACGGCGGCCACCGCATTACGCAGCACGTCGTTAGCCAGACGCGCCACCACTCGAACGTTGGGACTGAATTCCCTTGCCAGCAGTGCGATTTCCAGGTTTACCGCGTCATTGGGCCCAGCGCAGACGACGGCACGAGCGCGATGTACCCCGGCGCCGAGAAGGTCGGCGGCAGTGTTGATCTTGATTATCCGCGCACCCGCACCCCGCAGCTCCTCGGCGATGGTCCGCGACAGCGGGTCATCGCCGCTGACGATGATTTCCCGATGAAATTGAAAGATCTCACCCATTTCGCGGCCTTAATAACTAGGGAACGAAACTGTTCATACGACTATCGGCCACTACGCCCGATAGTGCCACCGGAAGACCGGGACGTATCTCAATATCGCTGTCTCGCAGGATGACTCGTCGCTGCTACAGCCATAGGGCCGGCTGCTGGCTCAGCCCGAAGGAAACCCCTTCGTCTTGAGAAGCAACAGTTTCGACTCGAGCCAGTCACGCGGCCGAAATAGTTATGCCGTAAAAGGAAGCCTCCGTGTCAGCGCTAGCTACGCGAAAAACCTTGCTAACGGCGAGGTCCGGATGCGGGGGTCGGCACGGCGTGCATGAATTGGAGGGCGTTCCATGCGCCCGCGGATAATCAAGCAAAGGAGCATTCCGTGTCCGAACAGACGCCCGACGATATCTTCAAACTCGCCAGGGACGAGAACATTCAGTATGTCGATGTCCGGTTCTGTGATTTGCCAGGCACCATGCAGCACTTCACGATTCCGATCTACGTCTTCGACGAGAACGTGTTCGAGGAGGGCTTGGCCTTCGACGGGTCATCGATTCGAGGCTTCCAATCGATCCACGAATCCGACATGCTGCTGCTGCCCGATCCGGAAACCGCGACCATCGACCCGTTCCGTGCCGCCAAGACGCTGAACGTGAACTTCTTCGTGCACGACCCGTACACCCTCGAGGTGTACTCGCGCGATCCGCGCAACGTCGCCCGCAAAGCGGAAAACTATCTGATCAGTTCCGGCATCGCCGACACCGCCTACTTCGGCCCCGAAGCCGAGTTCTACATCTTCGACTCGGTGAGCTTCGACTCGAGCACCAACGCCTCGTTCTACAAGGTGGACGCGACGTCAGGGTGGTGGAACACCGGAGCATCGGCCGAGCCCGACGGCAGCCCCAATCTCGGCTACAAGGTCCGGCCCAAGGGCGGATATTTTCCGGTGGCGCCCACCGACCACTACGTCGACCTGCGCGATGAGATCCTCACGCACCTGACCAACGCCGGCTTCTGCCTGGAGAAGGGCCACCACGAAGTGGGCTGCGCCGGCCAGGCCGAGATCAACTACAAGTTCAACACGCTGCTGCACGCGGCCGACGACCACCAGATGTACAAATACATCGTCAAGCAGACCGCATGGCAGGCCGGTAAGACCGTGACGTTCATGCCCAAGCCGCTGTTCGGTGACAACGGCTCCGGTATGCACTGCCACCAATCGCTGTGGAAGGACGGCGTCCCGCTGATGTATGACGGGACCGGATACGCGGGACTGTCGGACACCGCGCGCCACTACATTGGCGGATTGCTCTACCACGCGCCTTCGTTGCTGGCCTTCACCAATCCCACGATCAATTCCTATAAGCGCCTGGTGCCCGGCTATGAGGCCCCGATCAACCTGGTCTACAGCCAGCGCAACCGCTCGGCATGCGTGCGCATCCCGATCACCGGCCGCAACCCGAAGGCCAAGCGGCTGGAGTTCCGTTGCCCCGACTCGTCGGGTAACCCCTACCTCTCGTTCGCGGCCATGTTGATGGCCGGGCTGGACGGCATCAAACACAAGATCGAGCCGCCTCCGCCGATCGACAAGGACCTCTACGAGCTGCCGCCCGAAGAGGCCGCGGAAATCCCGCAGGCTCCCACCCAGCTGTCCGCAGTGATCGACCGTCTAGAGGAAGACCACGAATACCTCACGGAGGGAGGCGTTTTCACACCCGACCTGATCGAGACCTGGATCAGCTACAAGCGCGACTACGAAATCGCGCCGGCCAACCTCCGGCCGACCCCCTACGAATTCGCGCTCTACTACGACGTATGAACCCGCCGGAGCCGAGCCGAGTTAGCGGCACCGCGGTCCGGGGTACCTGTGCGCACATGGGGTGGGTGACATCACACGCTGTCGCGATCTTCTCGGCGTTCTGGGCAGCGCTGGGCATCGTCGTTCGACAATGAGTTGCCCAGAACGCTTCGCCTGAGGGGGGCACGTCCGGGGCGGTGGGCCGGAACCCTCGCCGCCATCGCCGGTTACGTGTTTCAAGCCGTTGCGCTGGCTCACGGGTCGCTGCTGCTGATCCAGCCGCTGCTGGTTTCGTCGCTGCTGTTCGCACTGCCGTTGAGCGCGAGGCTGTGCCGTCAACGCATTAGCCTCGATTTTTCGTACCGGCTGACCGGGGTGAACGGAGCCGGTGTTGGCTGGCTCGTGATGTCGATTGTTGCCGGTGGGTATGACAAGTTGCCCGGCGTCGCTGGGTGGGCGGGCTTTCCTAAGGCCGGTGGGGTCTT
>DATJQO010000080.1:0-3501 GCA_035505695.1 Mycobacterium sp. | reverse complement strand
TGCGCGTCGCGATGTTCCCGGCCGTGGAGCCCGACGACGTCAGCGCCCTCACCGTGTGCATCGACTGGGTCGTCGAACGGCTCTGACCACCACCAGCGTGTGAGCCCAGTGACACGCAGCCGCTGCACCAGAGTCGCCTAGACGGGCCCGACGCTACGGCTCGGATGAGGTCGGCATGGGGACTCAAAGTCGTTGGACTCGACGTCGATGGCCTACGCGTCATCTGCGAAGGTGACGGCCCTACTGAGGAATACACCCTGCGTCGCCGGCCGGCTACGTGCAGCAGCGCGTGGCGACAACGCCCGCCCCAGCCGACCCAAATCGATGTCGAAGTCGAAAGTTATAAGTCAAAAGTTATATTGTCCCAAGGACATTCAGGCCAGAATCCGCGTTCAGGCGTCCCGGTGAACAACTGACCTCGCCGGCCGGCGTTGACGTCTTGTGGGTCGAGCGGTTCGTTCACCCGGCCTGCGGGAACGCTTACCGCCGCCGAGCGGGCAACCGGGGCTCACCCGGTGCTCTGCGACCGGCCCGCGCTTCTGACGCCACTGGAAGGTCGTGACTGGTGTTCTCGACAGCGGGCAGCACCGCGTCGAGTGTCTTGACCGTCTCGTTGAGCACTTCGGGCCCGAGGGCGCCGTCGGAATAACGGCGAGTTTCAGGACAGATCGACCAGTTTCAGCGTTGCGGCGTCGACGGCCGCGCCGATGGCGGCCAGCACATCGGCGGGAACCTCCCGGTCCAGCCTGAGCATCGCGGTCGCACCCGCACCGTCGGCGTCCGCACTGAGCTGTGCGGCGTGGATGTTGACGTCGGCGGCGCCCAGCAGGGTGCCGATCTTGCCCAGCGCGCCCGGCTTGTCCGCGTAGTTGATGACGAGGTTGACACCCTCGGCGCGCAGGTCGAAGTTGCGGCCGTTGATCGCGACGATCTTCTCCACCTGCTGCGGCCCGGACAGCGCGCCGGCCACGTTGACGACCGAGCCGTCGGAGGCGACCGCCCGCACGTCGACAACGCTGCGGTGATTGGGACTTTCGCTGGCCGTGCTGATGTCGACGGCCACGCCGCGTTCAGCGGCCAAGGCCGGTGCGTTGACGAACGTCACCTGGTCCTCGACAACTGCCGAGAACAATCCGCGCAAGGCCGAAAGCCGAAGCACCGCGACATCTTCTGCCGCCAGTTCACCGCGCACTTGCACCGTCAGCGACACCGGCGGCTGGGCAGCCAGGACGCCGACGAGCAGTCCCAGCTTGCGAACCAAATCCAGCCACGGCGCCACCTCCTCGCTGACCACGCCAGCACCCACGTTGACCGCATTCGGCACGAACTCGCCGGCCAGCGCCAGCTTCACCGAGGCGGCGACGTCGGTGCCGGCCCGGTCTTGGGCCTCGCCCGTCGACGCCCCCAGGTGCGGCGTGACGACCACCTGCGGGAGGTCGAACAGCGGGCTGTCCGTGCACGGTTCAGTGGCGAACACATCGACCCCGGCGGCGCGGACATGGCCGGCCGCCACCGCTTCGGCCAGCGCCGCCTCATCGACCAGACCGCCGCGAGCGGCGTTGACGACAATCACACCCGGCTTGGTCTGGGCCAGCGCCTCCTTGCCGATCAGCCCGGCCGTCTCCGGCGTCTTCGGCAGGTGCACGGAAATGAAATCGGCGCGGCGAAGCAGGTCATCGAGGCTGAGCAGCTCGATGCCGAGCTGGGTGGCACGCGCCGGGGAAACATACGGGTCGTAGGCCACCACATGCGTGCCGAACGCAGCCAGCCGCTGCGCCACGAGCTGTCCGATACGGCCCAGCCCCACAACGCCGACGGTCTTGCCGAAGATCTCGGTGCCCGAGAACGACGAACGTTTCCAGGCATGCTCGCGCAACGACGCGTCTGCCGCGGGGATCTGCCGGGCCGCGGACAGCAGCAGAGCCAGGGCGTGCTCAGCGGCGCTGTGGATGTTCGAGGTGGGCGCATTGACCACCAGCACACCGCGCGCGGTGGCGGCATCGACGTCGACATTGTCCAGCCCTACGCCGGCGCGGGCGACGATCTTCAGCTTGGTGCCGACGGCCAGCACGTCGGCCCCCACCTTGGTGGCCGATCGCACCAGCAGCGCGTCCGCGTCGGTCACCGCGGCCAGAAGCTTTTCGTGATCGGTGCCGTCCACCCAGCGCACCTCAACCTGGTCGCCGAGAGCGGCGACGGTCGACTCGGCGAGTTTGTCGGCGATCAAAACAACAGGCAGGCTCACCCCGACAGCCTAGCCAGCTGCAATCAAGCGTCGAGGGCATCGTCGTCGGCAGCGGGCCCAATCGGCTCACCGCGGCCATCACATGCGCACGCGCAGGCCCGGCCAACTGTGCCCTCCGCGCGCCAGTGAGAAGCCTTCCGCTGCAGAAAGACTCACGAATCCACGCAAGAGCAGGTTATTGCGATGTCGCGGTCCGGCGGCGTGCGCGACCAAATTTTTTGAGGACACGATGTCCTCAATCAGGCGCGGCAGTGGATTGAATCTGCGCGAGTTCAACTCCGCGGGCGCGCTACTACGGCCCGGCTGCGCGTACAGCGATCGGTCCCGCAGGGCGTTGAGGAGACGGTGCGTGCGCCTCGACGCATATGGGCAATTGCCGAGAGCGGCTGCGTGCGTCGCTTTTCTCCCGGCGCTGCGCCCCCGTATCACGGCAAGCCCGCGCCGTCGGTGTCTCAGCATTTGGCCAAACTGCGGATGGCCCGCCTGGTGCGGACCCGCCGTGACGGCACGCAGGTGATTTACCGGCTGGAAAACGATCACGTGCGCCAGCTGGTGATCGATGCGGTCTTCAACGCCGAACACGCTGGCCCGGGAGTGCCCGGGCATCGTCGCGGCGACGCGGTTCGTGCCCTGCCAGCGGGCCAGCACAACAAAGGATAAGGTAACCACGAAATGACCGAGACGCACAGCCACACCGAGGCTCATGCCCACGAACACAGCCACGGTGAGGTGAGCCATACGCATGCGCACACCGCCCACCAGCATGAGCATGTGGAGCACGAGCACACCCACCGCCACGATGGCACCGAGCACACCCATCGGCATGTGCACCAGAGCGGTCTTATCGAGGACCACGCGCACTCCCACGGTTAAGCGCCAGAACTGTCCGGCTCGCTCGGATCGTAAACGGGCAGCTGGGTTTTGGGGTGAATGAGATTGGCCTCGATCAGCAGGTCGCGGTCGGTGAGGATGTCGCGGGGTGGGCCGTCGACGAGCACGGTGTGGTCCTCACCGAGCACCAGGCAGCGGTCGGCGAGCCGGTTGAGGGCATCGAGGTTGTGGGTGGCCAGCACGATGGTTTTGCCCGCCTTCGCCAGGTCTTCGATCAACTCGGTGAGCCATTCGGCGGTGCGCGGGTCCAGGGCGGCGGTGGGTTCGTCGAACAGCAGCAGTAGCGGGTTCATGGCCAGCACGGTGCCGATGGCGACGCGTTTTTTCTGGCCACCCGAGAGTTGAAACGGCGCCCGATCGGCGAG
>DATJQO010000079.1:0-36153 GCA_035505695.1 Mycobacterium sp. | reverse complement strand
TAACGTCCATTACCGGTGGGTGCCACCTATAGCATTCCGCTGCCTGCCAGCCGGAAGATCCGACGCGGCATGGTTCCTCCGGCAGGACTCGGGTTTGGCCGGGCACCATTACCGCTGGCGCCAACCGGCATTGGGTGCTAGCGATGACGACATTCGGCCGCGCGCAGCCGAACGCTTTGCTGAAGCGTCAGACCACGGCGCCGAGCAGCGCCGCTCACCGAGAGAGCGTGAACCATAGACAGCGTGAACCATAGAGAGCGTGAACCATGAGGAATAGCTCATCCGAGTTTGCCGTTGGCATTGCCGCGGCGCCGATCCCGGCGACGCTCGCCAGTTCCCGGCAGCGATTGGCCGCCCACATTGCGCCCAGTGCGGTCATGGCCAACGATGGCACCGAATTGTGGCTTCGCCCAGGGCTTCCCGGTGATCGCAACAAACTTCGTTGATGCAAGTGCGCAATTCTCGCGGAAAACCCTGTACCGGCAGCTCTTGGGCGGCGGCGCTCCCAGCGAGGCAGCAACTGGCCTACCTTTTCGAGGTCGACTACGTTGACCACTTCGTTTGGGTGGTCACGGATGGTGTCCATCGGCCCGTCATCGCCGGCGCTCGCTTCGTGCGCGACACCAACAACCCTGCCTCCGCCGAGATTGCACTCACCGTGGCAGACGCCTATCAGCACCGTGGCATCGGCACGTTACTGCTTGCTGGGCTTGTGGTTACGGCGTGCGTCAACGGCATCAAGCGATTTCACGCCCGAGTGCTTGCCGACAACGCGGCGGTCCGCGCGTGGGGGAATAAGCTCCACATCGATTGGAAACGCGAAGAGCCCGCGGTTCTCGCCGCCACGGTGGCGTTCCCATTCCTCGAGAACTCGCCCCTCGCCGGCGGCTTACCAGCGGACCAACCATGTTGCGCGCCAGCTCATCCGGGCATCCGGGCGGTGCAGCGAGAGCGATCTCCAACGCGCCGCGCCATGCCCGGGCGATACCGCCTGAGCCGACTTCAGCGCGATACCCGGGGTGCCACACGAACCGTCGTCACCAGGGCCTTTGGTACCCGAATACACGGGCCAACCCAGGGTTGAGCACTGGTCGGCGGAGCGCATGGGAAAATAGCGGGGTGTTGCGCTGGATTACTGCCGGGGAGTCGCATGGCCGCGCGTTGGTGGCACTGCTCGAAGGCATGGTCGCCGGCGTCGAGGTCACGTCCACTGATATCGCCGACCAATTGGCCCGCCGCCGGTTGGGGTACGGCCGCGGCGCGCGGATGGCCTTCGAGCGCGACGCGGTGACCGTGCTCACCGGGGTGCGCCACGGCGTCACCCTGGGGGGTCCCATCGCGGTCGAGATCGGCAACACCGAGTGGCCGAAATGGGAAACCGTGATGGCCGCCGACCCGGTCGACCCCGCCGAGTTGGCCGGTATCGCGCGCAACGCCCCGCTGACCCGGCCGCGGCCGGGCCACGCCGACTACGCCGGCATGCTCAAGTACGGATTCGACGACGCCCGGCCGGTGCTGGAGCGGGCCAGCGCCCGGGAGACGGCCGCCCGCGTCGCGGTGGGGACGGTGGCGCGCTCGTTCCTGCGTCAGGCACTTGGTGTCGAAGTGCTCTCCCACGTCATCGCGATCGGCCCGTCGGCGCCGTATGAGGGCCCGCCGCCGCGCCCGGAAGACCTGCCCGCCATCGACACCAGCCCGGTGCGCGCCTACGACAAGGCCGCCGAGCAGGCGATGATCGCCGAGATCGAAGCGGCCAAAAAAGACGGCGACACGCTCGGCGGCGTGGTGGAGGTGGTGGCCACCGGCCTGCCGGTCGGGCTCGGCTCGTTCACCAGCGGCGACAACCGGCTCGACAGCCAGCTGGCTGCCGCAGTGATGGGCATCCAGGCGATCAAGGGCGTAGAGATCGGGGACGGTTTCGAGACGGCGCGCCGCCGCGGCAGCCGCGCCCACGACGAGATGTACCCCGGGCCCGACGGCGTGGTGCGTTCGACCAACCGGGCAGGCGGGCTGGAAGGCGGCATGACTAACGGTCAGCCGCTGCGGGTGCGCGCCGCGATGAAGCCCATCTCCACCGTGCCGCGCGCGCTGGCCACGGTCGACATGGCGACTGGCGACGAGGCGGTCGCCATCCATCAGCGCTCGGACGTTTGCGCGGTGCCGGCCGCCGGAGTGGTGGTCGAGGCCATGGTGGCGCTGGTGCTGGCCCGGGCGGCGCTGGAGAAGTTCGGCGGCGATTCGCTGACCGAGACCCGCCGCAACAGCCAGGCCTACCTGCGTGCGGTCGCCGACCGGGAAGCGCCGGCGGCCCGGGGTACCGCGTGATGGCACCGAAGGCGGTGCTGGTGGGGCTGCCGGGTTCCGGCAAGACCACCATCGGGCGGCGGCTGGCCAAAGCCCTTGGGGTGGGCTTCCTGGACACCGACGTGGTGATCGAACAGCAGACCGGCCGTAGCATCGCCGACATCTTCGCCGCCGACGGGGAAGCGGGGTTCCGCCGCATCGAGGAAGACGTGGTGCGCGCCGCGCTGGCCGGGCACGACGGCGTGCTGTCGCTCGGCGGTGGTGCCGTCACCAGCTCTGGGGTGTGCGAAGCGCTCGCCGGCCATACCGTCGTCTACTTGGAGATCAGCGCCACCGAAGGGGTGAGGCGCACCGGCGACAACACGGTGCGCCCGCTGCTGGCCGGGGCGGACCGCGCCGACAAGTACAAGGCGCTGATGGCGAAGCGGGTTCCGCTGTACCGGCGGGTGGCCACCATCCGCGTCGACACCAACCGCCGCAACCCCGGGGCGGTGGTCCGCCACATCGTCTCGCGGCTGCAGGCACCCGCCACCGATTCCTGCAAGGCCGCCACATGACCAATCGCACCGCACCGGTCACCGTGCAGGTGGCCGTCGACCCGCCGTACCCGGTGGTCATCGGCACCGGCGTGCAAGGCGAGCTGGAGGAACTGCTGGCCGACCGGCACCGGGTGGCGATCGTGCATCAACCGGTACTGGCGCCGACCGCCGAGCTGATCCGAAACCGATTGGCGGACAAGGGAGTTGACGCGCACCGCATCGAGATTCCGGACGCCGAAGCCGGCAAGGAGCTGCCGGTAGTGGCATTTCTGTGGGAAGTGTTGGGCCGCATCGGCATCGGCCGCAAAGACGCGTTGGTCAGCCTCGGCGGCGGCGCGGCCACCGACGTGGCCGGTTTCGCGGCAGCCACCTGGCTGCGCGGGGTCTCCATCGTGCATGTGCCGACCACGCTGCTGGGGATGGTGGACGCCGCCGTCGGCGGCAAGACCGCTATCAACACCGACGCGGGCAAGAACCTGGTGGGTGCGTTTCACCAGCCGCTCGCGGTGCTGGTCGATCTGACGATGCTGGAGACGTTGCCGCGCAATGAGCTGGTTGCGGGGATGGCCGAGGTGGTCAAGGCCGGGTTCATCGCCGACCCGCTGATACTCGACCTCATCGAGGCCGATCCCGAGGCCGCGGTGGACCCGACGGGCGACGTGCTGCCCGAGCTGATCCGGCGGGCGATCGCCGTCAAGGCGGGGATCGTCGCGGCTGACGAGAAGGAGTCCGAGCTGCGCGAAATCCTGAACTACGGCCACACCCTGGGGCATGCCATCGAGCGCCGGGAGCGCTACCAGTGGCGGCACGGCGCCGCGGTGTCGGTGGGGCTGGTGTTCGCCGCGGAGCTTGCCAGACTTGCGGGGCGGCTCGACGACGCCACCGCGCAACGCCACCGGACCATCCTGTCCGCGCTCGGCCTGCCGGTCAGTTACGACGCCGACGCGCTGCCGCAGTTGGTGGAATACATGGCTGGCGACAAGAAGTCGCGCGCCGGCGTGCTTCGCTTCGTCGTGCTCGACGGGCTGGCCAAGCCGGGCCGGTTGGCCGGACCCGACCCGTCGCTGCTGGCGGCGGCCTATGCGGGACTCGCGGAAGCCGACGCGTCGTGACGCGCACGGTGCACGTCATCAACGGCCCGAACCTGGGCCGGCTGGGCCGGCGCGAACCCGGCGTGTACGGGGACACCACCCACGACCAGCTGGTCGCGCTCGTTGAGCGTGAGGCCGCCGCGCTCGGATTGAAAGCCCTTGTGCGGCAAAGCGATAGCGAAGCCGAACTGCTGGACTGGATTCATTCGGCGGCCGACGCGGCCGAGCCGGTGATTCTCAACGCCGGCGGCCTGACCCACACATCGGTGGCGCTGCGCGACGCGTGCGCCGAACTGCGGGCACCGCTGATCGAGGTGCACATCTCCAATGTGCACGCCCGTGAGGAGTTTCGGCGCCACTCCTACCTCAGCCCGGTCGCCACCGGAGTGATCGTCGGGCTGGGAGTCCAGGGCTACCTGCTCGCCCTGCGCTACCTGGCCGACGCCAAGGACTAGCGGTTCTTGTGGTCGGGCTCGGTACGGATGACCTCGGTTTTGGCGTCATCCTCGGTGGTGGGTATCGATTCGGTGGGTGCTTCACGCTCGGCCGTGGCGACCGCCGCGGTGCGCTCCTCGGGGCGTGCCTCGGCCCGGCCCATCTCGCCGGTTGGTGACTCGTCACCGCGAACGGCGGAGAACACGTCGGTATCAGCGCGTTCGGAGTCCGTTCCGGCGTGCCAGCGGGGCGGGGGATTGCGGTCCACTCGCCAACGGCCGAAGGTCACGCCCATGATCCCCGGCAGGAAGACGCACAGCGCGGTGAATGCGGCGAAGGTGGTCAGCTCATTGATCAGGCCCCCGGTGTAGATGCCCTTGTACACCAGCGCGATCAGCCACGAGACGGCGCCGCTCACGACCCCGGCCACCAGTCCGGCCAACAGCCAGGTCATCGCCAGATCGCCGCGGCGGTCTGGATCCGGATTGGCCCGGGCGTCGGCCCGGCCGTCGATCACCCCCCAGAGGACGACGCCGATGACGAACACCAGCAGCAGCACCGCGCTGAAGAGCCCGGCCTGTGTCGGCCACGCGTTGATCAACGCTCCCTGCAGCAACCGAACGACGACCATCGCAGCGGCGTACACCAGCCCGCGCACCATCCAGCTCTTCATGGGCATTTAGCGTAGCGAGTACCGTCAAGGGTCGTGACACATTCCCAGCGTCGAGACAAGCTGAGAGCGCAACTTGCTGCCGGTGGACTGGACGCAATGCTGGTCACCGACCTGGTCAACGTTCGGTATCTGTCGGGTTTCACCGGCTCCAACGGCGCGTTGCTGGTGTTCGCCGACGATCGCGGCCCGGTGCTGGCCACCGATGGCCGGTACCGCACCCAAGCCGCCGAGCAGGCGGCCGGGCTCGAGGTCGCCATCGAACGCGCCGTCGGGCGCTATTTGGTGGGCCGGGCCGCCGCGGCCGGTGTGCACAAGCTGGGCTTTGAAAGCAACGTGGTCACCGTCGACGGCTTCGACGCGCTGACCAGCGAACTGGGCGAGTGCAACGCGTCCACTGAGCTGGTGCGGGCGGCCGGAACCGTCGAGGCGTTGCGGGAGGTCAAGGACGCCGGCGAGGTGGCGTTGCTGCGGCTGGCCTGCGAGGCGGCCGACGCCGCGCTCACCGATCTGGTGACGCGCGGCGGTCTGCGGCCGGGGCGGACCGAACGGCAGGTGAGCCGGGAGCTGGAGGCGCTGATGCTCGACCACGGCGCCGACGCGATCTCCTTCGAAACCATCGTGGCCGCCGGGCCCAATTCGGCCATCCCGCACCACCGCCCGACCGACGCGGTGCTGGCATCGGGCGACTTGGTCAAAATCGACTTCGGTGCGCTGGTGGCCGGCTACCACTCTGACATGACCCGCACCTTCGTACTGGGCAGGGCCGCCGACTGGCAGCTGGAGATCTATCAGCTGGTCGCCGAGGCGCAACGGGCCGGCCGGGAGGCGCTTAGTCCGGGCGCGGGCCTGCGCGACGTGGACGCCGCGGCCCGCCAGCTGATCATCGATGCCGGCTACGGCGAGCAATTCGGCCACGGCTTGGGGCATGGCGTCGGGTTGCAGATCCACGAAGCGCCGGGCATCGGGGCCACCTCCACCGGCACCTTGCTGGCCGGCTCCGTGGTCACCGTGGAGCCCGGCGTATACCTACCCGGCCGCGGCGGGGTGCGCATCGAGGACACGTTGGTCGTGCCCGACGAAACCCACGGAACCGCGGCGCGCGCCCCCGAACTACTCACCCGGTTCCCCAAGGAACTGACCGTTCTCACCTGACCGCTGCCCGCAACTTGGCAAGGCTGTGCGCTTGCCGGACTAGTAGAGTCGAGTTGTGACAACGAGGACCGGGGGAAACGCACAGCCGAGTGATCCCAAGCGGGCGGAGTCCGTCGAGTCCGCCGGAGGCGGCTTGGCGCGCTTGCGGGATTTGAGCTTCGGTGTGCGGACGGAGCCCTTAAGGGAGCTACGCCTCCAGGTGGGCCTCGACGTGCAGATCGTGTACGTGACGGTCCACATGCCCGTCGCCGGCGGCGTAACCCTGCGCGTCCCGGTGGTAACGACGATCGCGCCGAGGTTTTACTCCCCCACGCGGGCGCAACACCTCTGACGTCGAGTGGGAAGCTTTCCCCGAATAAGCGAAAAACCCCTAGGAGATACACCGAACC
Source organism: Mycobacterium sp. (assembly GCA_035505695.1). Classification (GTDB taxonomy): domain Bacteria; phylum Actinomycetota; class Actinomycetes; order Mycobacteriales; family Mycobacteriaceae; genus Mycobacterium. Next base: position 29,570 of record DATJQO010000079.1, on the reverse strand, counting down.
GTGGCAAGCACCGCCGATTTCAAGAACGGACTGGTGCTGGTGATCGACGGCCAGTTGTGGCAGATCGTCGAATTCCAGCACGTCAAACCGGGTAAGGGTCCGGCCTTCGTGCGCACCAAGCTGAAGAACGTGCTCTCCGGCAAGGTCGTCGACAAGACTTACAACGCCGGGGTGAAGGTGGAAACGGCCACCGTCGACCGGCGCGACACCACCTATCTGTACCGCGACGGCTCGGACTTCATGTTCATGGACAGCCAGGACTACGAGCAGCACCCGCTGCCGGAATCGCTGGTCGGCGACGCCGCCCGCTTCCTGCTCGAGGGCATGCCGGTCCAGGTGGCCTTCCACAACGGCGCACCGCTCTACATCGAGTTGCCGGTGTCGGTCGAAATGGAGGTCACCCACACCGAGCCCGGCCTGCAGGGCGACCGGTCCAGCGCCGGCACCAAGCCCGCCACCGTGGAAACGGGGGCCGAGATCCAAGTGCCGCTGTTCATCAACACCGGCGACAAGCTGAAGGTGGACACGCGCGACGGCAGCTACCTGGGGCGCGTTAACGCGTGAGCAGGCTCACACGGCCCGGCAAAGGACGCCACCAGGCCCGCAAGCGCGCCGTTGACCTGTTGTTCGAAGCCGAGGCGCGGGGGCTGGGGCCGGCCGAAGTAGTCGACGGGCGCACCGCGCTGGCCGACGCCAATCCCGACGTGGCACCGCTGCAGCCCTACACGGTCGCTGCCGCGCGGGGGGTCGGCGAGCACGCCGCCCACATCGACGAACTGATCAGCTCGCACCTGCAGGGCTGGACGCTGGATCGGCTGCCCGCCGTGGACCGCGCCATTCTCCGCGTCGCGGTGTGGGAGCTGCTCTACGCCGACGACGTGCCGGAGCCGGTGGCGGTGGACGAGGCGGTACAGCTGGCCAAGGAGCTGTCCACCGACGATTCGCCGGCCTTCGTCAACGGCGTACTGGGCCAGGTGATGCTGGTGACGCCGCAGATCCGGGCGGCCGCGGCGGCGGTCCGAGAAGAATCGTGACCCGGCTCGAGTTGCGCGCCGCCGTCGCCGCCTTCCTGGCCACGACGGTGGTGCTGGGCGCGGTCGTGTGCGCCGCCTACGGGTGGACAATCGTCGCGTCGGTGCTCTCGATTTACGCGCTGGCTGTGGGAGCCTGGCTGTACCACAGCGTCGAACGGCTGGTCCTGGCCCGCCGCATCAGCACGGTGCGCTCGGCGGCCAAGCCGCTGCAGCCGCTGCTGCCGGTGATGGCCGCCATCATGGGCCTGACCCAGGGCGTGGTGCGGTCGCTGACCGACGTGACCGAGCTGCCCGCCCGCCGGTGGGAGCTTCCGGTGCTGCGGTGGATGGAGGGCAGGCGCGGCGACGAGCTGGATGACTGACTGAGCTGGCGAGAAGCCGTGACTCCTGCCCGGCCGCGGGTCCACAATAGGTGACGTCATGAATCGATACACCACCCAACCGCGACGGCTCCGGGTCTCGGCGCTGGCGGCAGTCGCCAACCCGTCCTACGCGCGCGTCGACACCTGGAACCTGCTGGACGACGCATGCCGTCGCCTCGCCGAGGTTGACCTCGCGGGGCTGGACAAAACCCACGACGTGGCCCGGGTGAAACGCCTGATGGACCGTATCGCCGCCTACGAGCGGTACTGGTTGTATCCCGGTGCGGGGAATCTGGCGACCTTTCGCGCTCACCTGGACAGCCTTTCCACGGTGCGGCTCACTGAAGAGGTGTCGCTGGCCGTGCGGTTGTTGGGTGAATATGGCGACCGCGCAGGGCTTTTCGACACTTCTGCGCCGTTGGCCGACCAGGAGTTGGTCGCCCAGGCCAAACAGCAGCAGTTCTACACGGTGTTGCTCGCCGACGACGCCCCCGCGACCGCTCCCGACTGCCTGGCCGAGTGCTTGCGGGCGCTGCGCGACCCGTCCGACGATGTGCAGTTCGAGGTCCTGATGGTGCCCAGCGTGGAGGACGCGATCACCGCGGTCGCCCTCAACGGCGAGATCCAGGCCGCGATCATCCGCGACGACCTGCCGCTGCGGTCCCGGGACCGGTTGCCGTTGATGAGCAGGCTGCTCGGGCCCAACGAGGACGCGAGCCTCGTCATCCCCGACCACGGCCACGACTGGGTCGAGTGCGGCGAATGGATCCGGGAACTGCGCCCGCACATCGACCTGTACCTGCTCACCGACGAGTCGATCGCGGCGGGCGATGACGCCGAGCCGGACGTCTACGACCGGACCTTCTATCGGCTCAACGACGTCACCGACCTGTACAGCACGGTGCTCGCCGGCTTGCGAAACCGGTTCGCCACACCATTTTTCGACGCCCTGCGTGCGTATGCCGCTGCGCCGGTCGGCCAGTTCCACGCCCTGCCGGTCGCGCGGGGGGCCAGCATCTTCAACTCGAAGTCGCTGCAGGACATGGGGGAGTTCTACGGCCGCAACATTTTCATGGCCGAAACCTCGTCAACCTCGGGCGGCCTCGATTCGCTGCTGGACCCGCACGGCAACATCAAGAAGGCGATGGATAAGGCCGCGCGCACCTGGAACGCCGACCACACCTACTTCGTCACCAACGGGACGTCCACCGCCAACAAAATCGTGGTGCAGTCGCTGACCCGGCCGGGTGAAATTGTGCTGATCGACCGCAACTGCCACAAGTCGCACCACTACGGGCTGGTGCTGGCCGGTGCGTACCCGCTGTACCTGGACGCATATCCGTTGCCGCAGTTCGCGATCTACGGGGCGGTGTCACTGCGCACCATCAAAAAGGCGCTGCTGGACCTGGAAGCGGCCGGACAGCTGCACCGGGTGCGCATGCTGCTGCTGACCAACTGCACCTTCGACGGCGTCGTCTACAACCCGCTGCAGGTAATGCAGGAGGTGCTGGCGATCAAGCCGGACATCTGTTTTTTGTGGGATGAGGCGTGGTACGCGTTCGCCACCACCGTGCCATGGGCCCGGCAGCGGACCGCCATGGTGGCCGCCGAGCGGCTTGAGCAGATGCTGGCGTCGCCGGAATACGCTGCCCAGTACCGGGATTGGGCCGCGACGATGCAAGGGGTCGACCGGTCGCAGTGGGCGGACCGACGGTTGCTGCCTGATCCGGCGCACGCCCGGGTCCGGGTGTATGCGACACATTCGACGCACAAGTCCCTCTCGGCGCTGCGGCAGGCGTCGATGATCCACATCCGCGACCAGGACTTCAAAGCGCTGTCCCGGGACGCGTTCGGTGAGGCGTTCTTGACCCACACCTCGACCTCGCCGAACCAGCAGCTGCTCGCGTCGCTGGACCTGGCGCGCCGGCAGGTCGACATTGAGGGTTTCCAACTGGTCCGGCAGACCTACGACATGGCGCTGGTATTCCGGCATCGCGTCCGCAGGGACCGGCTGATCGGGAAGTGGTTCAGAATCCTCGACGAGTCGGATCTGGTGCCCGAGGAATTCCGCGCCTCCTCGGTGAGCTCGTACCGTGAGGTCCGGCAGGGTGCCCTGGCCGAGTGGAATGAGGCGTGGCGCTCCGACCAGTTCGTGCTCGACGCCACGCGGGTGACCTTGTTCATCGGCAAGACCGGAATGAACGGTTACGACTTCCGCGAGAAGATCCTGATGGACCGATTCGGCATCCAGATCAACAAGACGTCGATCAACAGCGTGCTGTTGATCTTCACCATCGGTGTCACGTGGTCGAGCGTGCATTACCTGCTCGACGTATTGCGGCGGATAGCAACCGATTTCGACCGCACCGAGAAGACTGCCAGCGCCGCCGACCGGGCATTGCAACAACGCCACATCGAGGAGATCACCCAGGATCTGCCGCATCTGCCCGACTTCAGCGAATTCGACGATGCCTTCCGGCCGGTCGACGCATGCAAATTCGGCGACATGCGGTCGGCCTTTTATGCCGGATACGAAGAGTCCGACCGCGAACACGTTCTGATCGGGATGGCCGGGCGACGGTTGGCCGAGGGCAAGACGCTGGTGTCCACCACGTTCGTGGTGCCCTACCCGCCCGGCTTCCCGGTCCTGGTGCCCGGCCAGGTGGTTTCCAAGGAGATCATCTACTTCCTCGCCCAGCTCGACGTCAAAGAGATCCACGGATACAACCCCGACCTCGGGCTGTCGGTCTTCACCGCGGCGGCGCTGGCGCGCATGGAGGCGCAACGCAATGCGGCGATGGCCGCCGTCGGCTCCGAGTTCCCGCCGTTCGAGCTGCCCTCGGACCCCTCCGGAATGAACGGTGACTCTGATGGTTCTGCTCACGGGGATCGCAAAGACGACGTTCCTGCACAGGTGGCGCAATAGCGGGATCGGCCCGGGTGTGCGCTGGTCGTCCCCGAATCAGCAGCCTCAGGTCGAATACAAGCTGCGCCGCTTCGTCAACGGCTATCTGGCACCCGCCCAAGACGGCAGCCAAGCTGTCATCGGCGGTGCGCACCTTCGACCGGATGCGCTACGAGATCGCCGAGACGGGCCTGTGATCCGCACGGGCTGATACGCACGGTGGAGGTGTCGTTTATCCGCGCGGCCGCGTTGGCCGCATTGGGCCGATTGGGTTGCGCGGAGGGCGATTTCGCCGCCGTCGAACGTGCCCTGCGAGCACCGGCCTGGCAGGTCCGGGTGGGTGCGGCGCGCGCGCAGGCGGGCGCGACGGCTGACCTTGCGGCCCAAGCCATCTCGAGGCTGTCCGAGGCGCTCGGCGACCTGCACCTCGACGTACGCAAGGTGGCGGTGCTCAGCCTGACCCGGTGGGCCGATGAACCCGCCGCCCGGGAAGCACTGCGAGTCGCGCTCAAGGACAGCGACGCCGACATGCGGGCGTACGCGCGGCGGGCCTTGGACGAGGGCTTGGCACACGGATAGTCAGCCGCTCAGCGCAGTATCTTTGCGTAGAGCAGGCTGTCCTGAGGTTCGGGTCCCATGGTGGGGTAGACGGCGTGGCGCGCCAGCCGTCCCTCCAAGACGAAACCGGCGCGCTCCAGCAGCCGCGCCGAGCGGTCATTGTCGACGCTGCAGGTGGCCCAGACGCGATACACCGCCCGATCGGCATCCAGTGCGGCCAGCAGCATCTCGACCACCTCTGACATCAATCCTTTGCCCCACCACCGCCGGGCCAGGCAGTACCCGATCTCCACCGAATGCGGAACCGGGCGCCGGCAGCTGGCCAGCCCGACGACGTCGCCGCTGTGCTTGAGCTCGATCGCCCAGGTCCGCTCGTCGTCGCTGACGTTCAGCTTTTCGGTGATCACCCGCCGCGTCGCCGCCACGTCCGGGTGCGGGGCCCACAGCAGGTACTTGGTGACCTCGGGATCGCGGGCCACCCGTTGGAACAGTGCGCCGGCGTCGTCGAGCACCGGGGGACGCAGCACCAGCCGCGAACCCGTAATGCGGTCAGGCGGGTAGTCGGCCATCTCAGAGGCCGAGCGCCTGATAGGTGCGGCGGACGAACTTCGGTTGAGCGGTACGGAGTTTCGCCAGTGACGTGTTGCCCGCGACCGCCGTGGCCGCATCCACGGTCATGTCCGGCAAGTTTTGGATCAGATACAACAGGATCAGGTCGGCACCGGGATCGGCCTGCCACCACGTCCCATAGGCGCCGGGCCAACTGAACGTTCCCAGCCCGCCGGGCCCGAACAGCGGGGTGCTCTTGGCCGGATCGGTGACCACCGATAGGTTCAGCCCGAACCCGCGGCCCACCCAGTAGGGCGCACCCAGGAAGTCGTGCCGCTTCTGCTCGTCGGTGAGCCGGTTGGTCCGCATCAGACGGGCCGACTCCGGGGAGAGCACCCGCACGCCGTCGACCGTTCCGTCCCCGAGCAGCATCCGCACAAATCGCAGGTAGTCGTCCGCGGTCGACCACAGCCCGCCGCCGGCGTTGCAGAACGAGGGCGGGGTGATGTGTGGCGGGCCCATCACGCCGTGCTGCAGCTCGTGTTCGTCGGTGAGCCGGTACATGGTGGCGGCGCGGCGGCGCGCTTCGGCGGACGCGAAAAATCCGGTATCGGGCATGCCCGCCGGACCCAGCACCCGTTCATCGAGAACCTGGTAGAACGGCTTGTCCTCGATGCGGGAAGCAATGACGCCCAGCAGATCGATGGAGTGGCTGTAGGTGACTTTCTCGCCGGGCTGATGCACCAGCGGCAGCTTGGCCAGCTCGGCCAGCCACGCGTCCGGGCCCTGGTTGAACGGCAGTCGCAGGTAGGCCTTCGAGATCGGCCCGGACACCGAGAACCCGTAGGCCAGGCCGCTGGTATGGGTGAGCAGATCCTCGATGAGTATGGCTCGTCGCGCCGGGTGGGTGCGGTCCAGCGGGCCGTGCGGGTCGTCCAGCACCCGCACGCCGGCCAACTCCGGCGCCCAGCGCACGACGGGGTCTTTCAGCGTCAGCTTGCCCTCGTCGACCAGGCTCATCACCGCCGCGACGGTGACCGGCTTGGTCATCGACGCGATCCGAAACAGCGTGTCTCGTTGCATCGGCAGGCCGGCGTCGATGTCGCGATATCCGATTTCGTTGACCTGCAACAGTTCTCCGCGCTGCCAGACCATGGTCACCGCACCGGCCAGCAAGCTGGCGTCGCACACTTCGCGGATGGAGGCCGCATTGAGGTCGAGGTTCACCGGTTCAGGGTAGTGGGCGTCGCTGCGCGCGGACGTACCAGAACGCCATCTCGACTTCGTTGCCGTCAAACTCCCGGCGCATCGTGGCCGGCTCCAGTGACTGGATGTCCCAACCCGCGTCGCCCAGCACGTCGCGCAGCGTCTGCTCGGATACCGCGGGCCGCGGCCAGTCCTGCTCGGTTGGGTTGGCGTCGGAGAAGCAGCTGATCAGCAACGTGGCGCCCGGCCGACTCGCCCGATGCGCCGCGGCGGCGTAGCTGCGCTTGCCGTCGTCGTCGAGGCAGTGGAACATCCCGCTGTCGACGATTGTGTCGAACGCGTCGCTGTAGCCCTCGAGCTTGGTGGAGTCGGCCACCGCGAATTTCACGTCGACGCCCGCGTCGTGGGCGCGCCGTTCGGCGGTGAGCAGCGCGGTCGGCGAGATGTCGAGTCCGGTCACGTAGTAGCCGTTCTTGGCCAGGTAAACGGCGTTGTCGCCCAGCCCGCAGCCGATGTCGAGGACGTCGCCGTGGATCCAGCCGCCGGTGTGCCAGCCGATGACACTGTCCTTGGGCGCCTTGGTATCCCACGGTGGTGTGGCCATCGCCGGTATGCCCTCGCCGGGGCTATCCCCGCGGTACAGTGCGTCGAAGTCCATGCCGCCAGCGTAGCCCTAGGCGGCGTGTAGCTCGACCAGCGCGACGGTGATCCTGGCCTCCACCTCGCTGACGAATATTTCGAGCGGTCCGGGCGCCGGTGGCGCGCCGGAATGATAATGCGCTCCGGTTGGCGTCGTGAATTCGGCAGTGTGGCAACCGCTTTCGTCTATCGCCGCAGTGACGCGCCACGGGCGCCTCCTTGGCGTAGTTGCAGCCTTCGCACACTCCCAGACCGTTGGCCGCGGCGGTCGCACCGCGGCGATGATGCGGTTGGGCGTGGTCGCGGTGGCGGATCGGGGCATCACAGTACGGGGTTCGGCAGCGTTGATCGCGCAGTCCGATGAACCTCGCCAGCCCCTTGGGGAAGCGCCGGGCCCGCGACTCCATGCTCACCAGGGCACCGGAGCGGGGACGACGGTAAAGCCGGCGCAACGTCGCGCGGGACCGGGCATCGGTGGCCGCGCCGCCCACCAGGTTGCGGGCCACGGCCGCCGGGATCGGGCCGTAGCCGTCGACCACGGCCGCGCTGTCGTCGTCACCGAACAATGTCTCGTCGGAGATCACCAAGTTGACCGCCATGGGCTCGGCTACTTCGGCGGCACGTCCCGTGACCCGCTCGACCAGAGTGTCGGCCATCACCTGGCCCCGCGAGCGGTCGTCGAAGGTGGTGTCGGCGGCCCGCTTGAGCGCCGCGTACACCGACACCCCCTTGGCCACCGGAAGCAGCGCCGTCACCCAGGTCATGGTGTCGGGGGCCGGCCGAATCGTCACGGTGCGTTCGGATTCCGCCCTGGCGGCGCGATCGACCACCGCCCGCGCATCCAGCCGGTAGGCGATCGCCCGGGCCGCCGCGGCGATCCGCCCATCGCCCATTCCGTCCAGTTTGGACGCGTCGGCACAGAGTTCGGCGTCCAGCAGGCGACGGTCGTCGACGTCCAGGCACGCCGATTCCCGCACGATCAGCGTGGCCCGCCACTCGGACAAGCGGCCGGCCTCCAGCGCGGCCAGGGTGTGCGGCATCTCGTGCACCAGCGCCTTGGCAAAACCCAGATGCCTTCCCCCCCGCGCCGGCGAATCCCCGCGAGCCAGCGCAATCTCGCTGGCCAGCCCGCGGCCACGTGCTGCGGCCGGTACCCCGGCCGCAGCCTCATTGGCACGGCGCAGCGCATCGAGGTCCGCGGCCGCGCGCGCCTGCTCCGCGGCGGCCGCCGACTTGACCGTCTCCAACTCGGCGATCCGCGCGATGAGCGCCGCCTCGCCGTGCCTCCGTTCGAACATGTGTTCGACTATACACGCGTCGGGCGACACGTTGACGCCATGCCCGAAAGGGAAGTGCTACGCTGCCGGGCAGTCGACATCCTTTAACGATCCGTCCGGCGAGGCGGAGAAGGAGGTCTAATCGCTCATGGGTGCTGCGGGTGACACGGGCTTAGGCCAAGGATCCCGGGAACTGATGTCGGCGGCCGACGTCGGTCGCACCATTTCCCGTATCGCACACCAGATCATCGAAAAGACCGCGTTGGACGGGCCCAACGCACCCCGGGTGGTGCTGTTGGGCATTCCGACCCGCGGCGTGATTCTGGCCAAGCGGCTGGCCACCAACATCGGCGAATACAGCGGGGTCCACGTCGGCCACGGTGCGCTCGACATCACCCTGTATCGCGACGACCTGATGCAGAAACCGCCGCGGCCGCTGGAGGCCACCTCCATTCCGGCCGGCGGCATCGACGACGCGCTGGTGATCCTGGTCGACGACGTCCTGTACTCCGGCCGGTCGGTGCGAGCCGCCCTGGACGCGCTGCGCGACGTGGGCCGGCCCCGGGTGGTGCAACTGGCGGTGCTGGTCGACCGCGGTCACCGCGAACTACCGCTGCGCGCCGACTACGTCGGCAAGAACGTCCCGACGTCCCGCAGCGAGAGCGTGCACGTGTTGCTCAGCGAGCACGACGATCGCGACGGGGTGGTGATCTCGCGATGACCCGACATTTACTGGCCGCTGGGGACTTGAGCCGCGACGAAGCCATCGCCATCCTCGACGACGCCGACCGGTTCGCCCAAGCGCTGGTGGGCCGCGAGATCAAGAAGCTGCCGACGCTGCGGGGCCGCACCATCGTCACGATGTTCTACGAGAACTCGACGCGCACCCGCGTGTCGTTCGAGGTGGCCGGCAAATGGATGAGCGCCGACGTGATCAACGTCAGCGCGGCCGGATCCTCGGTGGGAAAGGGGGAGTCACTGCGCGACACCGCGCTGACTCTGCGCGCGGCCGGCGCCGACGCGCTGATCCTCCGTCACCCGGCATCCGGTGCCGCGCATCTGCTTGCCGAGTGGACCGGGAGCAAGAACGACGGCCCCTCGGTGATCAACGCCGGCGACGGCACTCACGAGCACCCGACGCAGGCGCTGCTGGACGCGCTGACCATCCGCCAGCGCCTCGGCGACATCGAAGGCCGGCGCGTCGTCATCGTCGGCGACATCCTGCACAGCCGGGTCGCCCGCTCGAATGTCATGCTGCTGAATACCCTTGGTGCCGAGGTGGTGCTGGTCGCCCCGCCGACGCTGTTGCCGGTGGGAGTCGACGGCTGGCCGGTCACCGTATGCAACGACTTCGACGCCGAACTGCCCGCCGCGGACGCGGTGCTGATGCTGCGGGTGCAGACCGAGCGGATGAATGGCGGCTTCTTCCCGTCGGTCCGCGAATACTCCTCGCTGTACGGGCTTTCCGATCGCCGCCAGGCGCTGCTGCCCGGCCATGCCGTGGTGTTGCATCCGGGCCCGATGCTGCGCGGCATGGAGATCGCGTCGTCGGTGGCTGACTCGTCGCAATCGGCTGTGCTGCAACAGGTTTCCAACGGTGTACACGTACGGATGGCAGTGCTGTTCCATGTGCTGGTAGGGGCGGAGGAGATCGCGGCATGAGCCTGCTGATCCGGGGTGTGCGCCCCTACGGCGAAGGCGACCGGGTCGACGTGCTGGTCGACGGTCCCGGTTTTGAAGGCCAGATCGCCGACATCGGTCCCGGCCTCGATATCCCCGACACGGCCGACGTCATCGACGCCACCGACCACATACTGCTGCCCGGCCTGGTCGACTTGCACACCCACCTGCGTGAGCCGGGCCGCGAATACGCCGAAGACATCGAAACCGGCTCGGCCGCCGCTGCTTTGGGGGGCTATACGGCGGTGTTCGCGATGGCCAACACCACCCCGGTCGCCGACAGCCCAGTGGTCACCGACCACGTCTGGCACCGCGGCCAGCAGGTCGGCCTGGTCGACGTGCACCCGGTCGGCGCCGTCACCCTGGGACTGGCCGGTACCGAACTGACCGAGATGGGCATGATGGCGGCCGGAGCGGCGCAGGTGCGGATGTTCTCCGACGACGGCAGCTGTGTGCACGACCCGCTGGTGATGCGCCGCGCCCTTGAGTACGCCACCGGCTTGGGGGTGCTCATCGCCCAGCACGCCGAGGAGCCCCGGCTGACCGTCGGCGCCGTCGCCCACGAGGGACCCACCGCCGCGCGGTTGGGGCTGTCGGGATGGCCGCGGGCAGCCGAGGAATCCATCGTGGCCCGGGACGCTCTGCTGGCACGCGACGCCGGCGCCAGGGTGCACATCTGCCACGCGTCGACCGCGGGCACCGTCGAGATACTGAAATGGGCCAAGGCGCAAGGCATTGCGATCACCGCGGAGGTCACCCCGCATCATCTGCTGCTGGACGACAGCAGGCTGGCCAGCTACGACGGGGTGAACCGGGTCAACCCGCCATTGCGGGAAGCCGCCGACGCGCTGGCGTTGCGTCAGGCGTTGGCCGACGGTGTCATCGACTGCGTCGCCACCGACCATGCCCCGCACGCCGAGCACGAAAAGTGCGTGGAGTTCTCCGCGGCGCGTCCCGGCATGCTGGGGTTGCAGACGGCGCTCTCGGTCGTGGTGCAGACGATGGTCGAGCCCGGACTGTTGACCTGGCGCGACGTCGCGAGGGTGATGAGTGAAAATCCTGCGCGCATCGCCGGATTGCCCGACCACGGCCGGCCGCTGGAGGTGGGGGAACCGGCCAACCTGACGGTGGTGGACCCCGACGCCACGTGGACCGTCGCCGGGTCGGATCTGGCCAGCCGGTCGGCCAACACGCCATACGAGTCGATGGCCCTGCCCGCCACCGTGACGGCGACGCTGCTGCGGGGCAAGGTCACCGCCCGGGACGGGAAGTGCCCGACATGAATTCCGGCACGCTGGTGGGCTCGCTGATATTTGCGGCGGTGCTGGTGGTGGTGATCGCGGTGGTCATCCAGCTGATGATGCGAAGCTGGCGGCACCGCTCGGAGCGGCAACAGGAGCTGATCGGTGAGCTGCCCGACGTGCCAGAACAGGTCGGCACCGCGCTCATCACCACCCGCGGCCACTATTGCGGTGCCATGATGGCGCCGGACTGGAGCGAGCGGATCGCGGTCGACGATCTGGGCTACCGCAGCAAGGCGGTGCTGACCCGCTATTCCGAGGGGATCATGGTGGATCGCATTCGCGCTCAGCCCCTTTGGATTCCACAAGCCTCGATCGAGGGTGTTCGCAGGGAGCGTCGAATGCCAGGTAGGGCTGGGGCCCGAATTGGCATATTGGCGATCCGCTGGCGGCTGCCATCAGGGGTCGCGATCGACATCGGGTTTCGGGCAAACCACCGCGATGACTACGCCGCGTGGCTCGAGTCCCATGAGGAGGCCGCGTGAACAAAGCCCTACTGGTACTCGAAGACGGGCGCGTCTTCACCGGAACACCCTTCGGCAAAGTCGGCGAAACCCTCGGCGAGGCGGTGTTTTCCACCGGTATGTCCGGGTATCAGGAGACGCTGACCGATCCCAGCTATCACCGGCAGATCGTGGTGGCCACCGCCCCCCAGATCGGCAACACCGGCTGGAACGCCGAGGACGCCGAAAGCCGCGGCGACAAGATCTGGGTCGCCGGGTACGCGGTGCGCGACCCGTCCCCGCGCGCCTCCAGCTGGCGCGCCACCGGCACCCTTCAGGACGAGCTGGTCCGCCAGCACGTCGTCGGGATCGCCGGCATCGACACCCGGGCGGTGGTGCGGCATCTGCGCAGCCGCGGCTCCATGAAGGCCGGCGTGTTCTCCGGCGATGCGCTCGCCGACCCCGCCGAGTTGCTGCAGCGGGTCCGCGGCCAGCAGTCCATGCTGGGCGCCGACCTGGCCGGCGAGGTCAGCACGCCGGAGGCCTACATCGTGGAACCACAAGGGCCGCAGCGCTTTACCGTCGCCGCGCTGGATCTGGGCATCAAGACCAACACCCCGCGCAATTTCGCCCGCCGTGGGGTCCGCAGCCATGTGCTGCCGTCGTCGGCGACCTTCGAGCAGATCGCCGACATCAAGCCGGACGGTGTGTTCTTGTCGAACGGCCCCGGCGACCCGGCGACCGCCGACCATGTCGTCGCCGTCACCCGTGAGGTACTGGGCGCCGGAATCCCGTTGTTCGGCATCTGCTTCGGCAACCAGATCCTGGGCCGGGCGCTCGGCCGGTCCACCTACAAGATGGTCTTCGGCCACCGCGGCATCAACATCCCCGTCATGGACCACGCCACCGGCCGGGTCGCGGTGACCGCACAAAACCACGGCTTCGCCCTGGAAGGGGAGGCGGGCCAGACGTTCGACACGCCGTTCGGGCGGGCGGTAGTGAGCCACACCTGCGCCAACGACGGCGTGGTGGAAGGCGTCAAACTCAGCAGCGGCAAAGCGTTTTCGGTCCAGTACCACCCGGAGGCCGCCGCCGGTCCACACGATGCGGAGTACCTGTTCGACCAATTCATCGAGCTCATGGCAGGGGAGGGGTAGTGCCGCGTCGCACCGACTTGCGTCACGTCCTGGTGATCGGCTCCGGGCCGATCGTGATCGGGCAGGCGGCCGAATTCGACTACTCCGGCACGCAAGCCTGCCGTGTACTGCGCGCCGAGGGACTGCAGGTCAGCCTGATCAACTCCAACCCGGCCACCATCATGACCGACCCGGAGTACGCCGACTTCACCTATGTCGAGCCCATCACCCCGGCGTTCGTCGAGCGGGTGATCGCAAAGCAGGCCGAGCGCGGCAACAAAATCGACGCCCTGCTGGCCACGCTGGGCGGGCAGACCGCGCTGAACACCGCGGTCGCGCTGTACGAGAACGGGGCGCTGGATCGCTACGGCGTCGAGCTGATCGGCGCCGACTTCGACGCCATCCAGCGCGGTGAGGACCGCCAGCGGTTCAAGGACATCGTCGCCAAGGTCGGCGGTGAATCCGCTCGCAGCCGTGTCTGTTTCACCATGGACGAGGTCCGCGAGACGGTCGAGGAAGTCGGCCTGCCAGTAGTGGTGCGGCCCAGCTTCACCATGGGCGGGCTGGGTTCGGGGATGGCGCATTCCGCCGAGCAGGTCGACCGGATGGCCGGTGCCGGGCTGGCCGCCTCGCCCAGCGCCAACGTGCTGATCGAGGAATCGATCTTCGGCTGGAAAGAGTTCGAGCTCGAGTTGATGCGCGACGGCCACGACAACGTGGTGGTGGTGTGCTCGATCGAAAACGTCGACCCGATGGGCGTGCACACCGGCGACTCGGTCACGGTCGCGCCGGCGATGACCCTGACCGACCGCGAATACCAGCGGATGCGCGACCTGGGCATCGCGATCCTGCGCGAGGTCGGTGTGGACACCGGCGGCTGCAACATCCAGTTCGCGGTCAACCCGCGCGACGGCCGGCTGATCGTGGTGGAGATGAACCCGCGGGTGTCCCGGTCAAGTGCGCTGGCGTCCAAGGCCACCGGCTTTCCCATCGCCAAGATCGCCGCCAAGCTCGCCATCGGCTACACCCTCGAGGAGATCGTCAACGACATCACCAAGGAGACACCGGCCTGCTTCGAACCCACCCTGGACTACGTCGTGGTCAAGGCGCCGCGGTTCGCGTTCGAGAAGTTCCCCGGCGCCGATCGCACCCTGACGACCACGATGAAGTCGGTGGGGGAGGCGATGTCGTTGGGCCGCAACTTCATCGAGGCGCTCGGCAAGGTGATGCGGTCCCTGGAGGCAGACCGCGCCGGCTTCTGGACGAAGCCCGACCCGGAAGGCACAGTCGACGAGGTGCTCGACCGGCTGCGGACCCCCACCGAGGGCCGGCTCTACGATCTGGAACTGGCGCTGCGGCTGGGCGCTTCGGTTGAGCGGGTGGCCGAGGCCAGCGGTGTAGACCCATGGTTTGTCGCGGAGATCGGCGAGCTGGTCAAGCTGCGCGCCGAGCTGGTCGCCGCCCCGGTGCTCGACGCGGACCTGCTGCGGCGCGGTAAGCACAGCGGCCTGTCGGACCGCCAGATCGCCGCGCTGCGACCGGAATTGGCCGGCGAGAGTGGGGTGCGGTCGCTGCGTGAGCGGCTCGGCATTCACCCGGTGTACAAGACGGTGGACACCTGCGCGGCGGAGTTCGAGGCCAAGACGCCGTATCACTACAGCAGCTATGAGCTCGACCCGGCCGCCGAGACGGAGGTCGCCGCCCAGGATCAGAGGCCCAAGGTGCTGATCCTCGGCTCGGGACCCAACCGCATCGGCCAGGGCATCGAGTTCGATTACAGCTGCGTGCACGCGGCAACCACCTTGAGCCAGGCCGGGTTCGAGACGGTCATGGTCAACTGCAACCCGGAAACGGTGTCCACCGACTACGACACCGCCGACCGGCTGTACTTCGAGCCGTTGACGTTCGAGGACGTCGTGGAGGTGTTCCACGCCGAACAACAGTCGGCCGGTGCAGGCCCGGGTGTGGCGGGTGTCATCGTGCAACTCGGTGGTCAAACCCCGCTCGGGTTGGCGCAGCGGCTGGCCGACGCGGGGATTCCAATCGTGGGCACCCCGCCGGAAGCGATCGACCTGGCCGAGCACCGCGGTGCCTTCGGCGACCTGCTCAGCGCGGCGGGCCTGCCGGCTCCGCGGTATGGCACCGCGACGACATTCGCCCAAGCCCGCCGGATCGCCGAAGAGATCGGATATCCGGTGATGGTGCGGCCGTCGTATGTGCTGGGCGGTCGCGGCATGGAGATCGTCTACGACGAAGAGACCCTGAAGGACTACATCACCCGCGCCACCGAGCTCTCGCCCGAACACCCGGTTCTGGTCGATCGCTTCCTCGAGGACGCGGTCGAGATCGACGTCGACGCTCTGTGCGACGGCACCGAGGTCTACATCGGCGGCATCATGGAGCACATCGAGGAGGCCGGCATCCACTCCGGTGACTCGGCGTGCGCGCTGCCGCCGGTCACGTTGGGCCGCAGTGACATCGAGAAGGTGCGCCACGCGACCGAGGCGATCGCCCACGGCATCGGGGTGGTGGGGCTGCTCAACGTGCAGTACGCGCTGAAAGACGACGTGCTCTACGTCTTGGAGGCCAACCCACGGGCCAGCCGCACGGTGCCGTTCGTCTCGAAGGCCACCGCGATCCCGCTGGCCAAAGCGTGCTCCCGGATCATGTTGGGCGCCACCATTTCCCAGCTTCGCGGCGAAGGCATGCTCGCTGCCACCGGCGACGGCGCGCACGCGCCGCCCCAGGCCCCCATCGCGGTCAAGGAGGCCGTGCTGCCGTTTCACCGTTTCCGGCGCGCCGACGGTGCGGCCATCGATTCACTGCTCGGCCCGGAGATGAAGTCCACCGGCGAGGTGATGGGCATCGACCGCGATTTCGGCAGCGCCTTCGCCAAGAGCCAGACCGCCGCCTACGGGTCGCTGCCCAGTGCGGGCACCATATTCGTGTCGGTCGCCAACCGCGACAAGCGGTCACTGGTGTTCCCGGTCAAGCGGCTGGCGGATTTGGGGTTCCGCGTGCTGGCCACCGAGGGCACCGCCGAAACCTTGCGGCGCAACGGGATTCCGTGCGACGAAGTGCGTAAGCATTTCGAGCCGCCGCAACCGGGCCGCCCGAAAGCGTCCGCGGTCGACGCGATCAAGGCCGGTCAGGTCGACATGGTGATCAACACCCCGTACGGCAACTCCGGTCCACGCGTCGACGGCTACGAAATCCGTTCGGCCGCAGTCTCGGTCAACATCCCCTGCGTCACGACCGTGCAGGGCGCCTCGGCGGCCATCCAGGGCATCGAGGCTGGCATCCGCGGCGACATCGGCGTGCGGTCCTTGCAGGAACTGCACAGCCTGATCGCGCCGGGCGCCGGGTCTGACGAAGGCGCGCCGTGACGGGATTCGGCGTCCGCTTGGCCGAGGCCAAAGCACAGCGGGGTCCGCTGTGTCTGGGCATCGACCCGCATCCCGAGCTGCTGCGGGCGTGGGACCTGCCCACCACCGCCGTCGGGCTGGCCGCGTTCTGCGACATCTGCGTCGAGGCGTTTTCCGGATTCGCCGTCGTCAAACCACAAGTGGCGTTCTTCGAGGCCTACGGTGCTGCCGGTTTCGCGGTGCTGGAACGCACCATCGCCGCGTTGCGTAAAGCCGGAGTGCTGGTATTGGCCGACGCGAAGCGGGGCGACATCGGGACCACGATGGCCGCCTACGCGTCCGCCTGGGCGGGCGATTCGCCGCTGGCCGCCGACGCCGTGACGGCCTCGCCGTATCTGGGCTTCGGTTCGTTGCGCCCGCTGCTGGAAGCCGCCGCCGCGCACGACCGGGGGGTGTTCGTGCTGGCGGCGACCTCCAACCCGGAAGGCGCGACCGTGCAGCGTGCCCTGTTCGATGGCCGTACCGTGGCCCAGCTGGTGGTCGACCAGGCGGCGGTGGTGAATCGGTCAGCTACCGGGTCCGGGCCCGGATACGTCGGTGTGGTGGTGGGTGCGACCGTGCTCGAGGCGCCCGACCTCAGGGCGCTGGGAGGGCCGGTGCTGGTGCCCGGGCTCGGTGTGCAGGGCGGCCGTCCCGAGGCGCTACGGGGGCTGGGCGGCGCGGCGCCCGGCCAGCTGCTGCCCGCGGTGGCCCGCGAGGTGCTGCGGGCCGGGCCGGGCGTGCTGGAACTGCGGGCGGCCGCCGAACGGATGCTGGATGCCGTCGCCTACCTGGGGGCGCTGTAGCCGGCGCCGAGTGTGGGCTTTAAGTACCCGAAACGCCCCCACATTTCGTCCCCAGGGCCCACGTTCGAGGCCCAGAAACGGCCTTAATCGGAAGCGATGGCCGTGCTGGGCCTGGCCGTTTCGACGATGACGTTGGTGGCCTTGACAACCGCCACGGCGACGCTGCCGGCCTGCAGTTGCAACTCCTCGGCAGCCTCGGTGCTCATCAGCGAAACGACGGTGAAGGGCCCGCACTGCATCTCCACCTGGGTCATCACCGTGTCGCTGATCACCTTGGTGACCAGCCCGACGAACCGGTTGCGGGCGGAGCTGCCGATGCGCAGCGGGTCGGGAGGCGGAGCGGGCGCGTTGCTACGGGCAAACCGGGCCAGTTCCTCGCTGGCGATGACCTTGCGGCCGGCCGCGTCGTGACCGACCGTCAACGCGCCTTGATTGATCCATCGCCGAACGGTGTCGTCGCTGACTCCGAGCAGCTCAGCCGCCTGACGAATCCGCAGGTTCGACACCGCTAGATGGTAACCGATCTGTTGGCTGACGCCGGTTCAGCAATCGGCAGGCAACCGCGCCGGCGGTTGGCGGCGCAGGCGCGACACGCGCGACACGCCACGAGAAATGCGTGATCCCTCGCACCGCGACTGGCGACCGCACGACGCGGCCATCAGCGGCGGCCTCAGCGCGGCGCGTTGTGCCCCGCTGGAAGGCTAAAACCGCTGGTAGAGATGCTAGAACGGTGATCACCGCGGGTGGCGGATGGTGCCCCGCACGGCCGTCATCGGTGTCCCGGCGCGGACCGCTTTGTCGGGCCGCGCGCGCGGCTCATGCTGGGAGTTTGTCCCCCCAACCAGGGGGGCGGGTTAGATTTCGTCAGGAGGCCTGAGTACGGTCGTCTGCGCTGGCTGAAGTGCCGGCAGAGACACACAGAGATCGATTGAAGATCGATTGATCAGATACGGAGGAATCGTGGCCCTTCCCCAGTTGACCGACGAGCAGCGCGCGGCCGCGTTGGAGAAGGCGGCCGCCGCACGTCGAGCGCGAGCAGAGCTCAAGGACCGGCTCAAGCGTGGCGGCACCAACCTCAGTCAGGTGCTCAAGGACGCCGAGACCGACGAAGTCCTGGGCAAGATGAAGGTATCTGCGCTGCTTGAGGCATTGCCCAAGGTGGGCAAGGTCAAAGCGCAGGAGATCATGACCGAGCTGGAGATCGCCCCCACCCGCCGCCTGCGGGGCCTCGGCGACCGGCAGCGCAAGGCCCTGCTGGAAAAGTTCGGCTCCTAGCCCGCCCGGTGGGCGCACCGGTTCGGGAGTGCCGGTGAGCGCCGGCGGGGGACCGGACAGCGAGCACGGCGTACGTGCCGAACCACCAGGTAAGGGGCGTGTGGTCGTGCTGTCCGGTCCCTCAGCGGTCGGCAAGTCGTCAGTGGTCCGGTGTCTGCGCGAGCGGATACCGAACCTGCATTTTTCCGTCTCCGCGACCACCAGGGCGCCGCGGCCCGGTGAGGTCGACGGCGTCGATTACCACTTCGTCAGTCCGGCCCGCTTCCAGCAGCTCATCGACGAGGGCGCGCTGCTGGAGTGGGCCGAGATCCACGGAGGACTGCACCGATCGGGTACCCTGGCCGAGCCGGTGCGGGCCGCTGCCGCCGCCGGATTCCCAGTGCTCATCGAGGTTGACCTGGCCGGCGCCAGGGCGGTCAAGAAAGCGATGCCCGAGGCCATCACCGTCTTTCTGGCGCCGCCCAGCTGGGAGGACCTGCGGGCCAGACTCGTCGACCGCGGCACCGAGACACCGGAGGCCATGCGGCGCCGCCTCGAGACCGCCCGCGTCGAAATGGCTGCCCAGGACGACTTCGACGAGGTCGTGGTGAACAGCCGATTGGAGTCTGCCTGCGCGGAATTGGTATCGTTGCTGGTGAAAACTGCGCCGGGCCGGCACGATCCGCCTGGCCAGACCGGGAGCCAAACCACAATTTCGGGGCTCTAGCCCGCCAAGGAGATTGACTTACGTGACTATTCCGCAGTCCGACGCACCGCTGGCCGCCGTCCCCGATCGGTTCGACCCGTCGGTGGGAGGACGGGGCGCCTACGACACCCCGCTGGGCATCACCAACCCACCCATCGACGAGCTGCTCGACCGCGTTTCGAGCAAGTACGCGCTGGTGATTTACGCCGCCAAGCGGGCCCGCCAGATCAACGACTACTACAACCAGCTCGGCGAGGGCATCCTCGAATACGTCGGGCCGCTGGTCGAGCCGGGGTTGCAGGAGAAGCCCTTGTCGATCGCGTTGCGGGAAATCCACGCCGACCTGCTCGAGCACACCGAGGGCGAGTAACAGGACCGGGCCGGGCGCGCTGTGGATCGCAAACGGGTCATCGTCGGCGTCTCCGGGGGTATCGCCGCATACAAGGCGTGCACCGTCGTCCGTCAGCTCGCTGAGGCCGGTCATCTGGTCCGGGTCATCCCCACTGAGTCCGCGCTGCGCTTCGTCGGCGCCGCCACCTTTGAGGCGCTGTCCGGCCAGCCGGTGCATACCGGAGTCTTCGAGAACGTTTCCGAGGTGCCGCATGTTCAGCTCGGCCAGCGGGCCCACCTGGTCGTCGTGGCGCCGGCCACCGCAGACTTGCTCGCGCGGGCGGTAGCCGGGCGGGCCGATGATCTGCTGACGGCCACCCTACTCACGGCCCGATGCCCGGTGATGTTCGCGCCGGCGATGCACACCGAGATGTGGTTGCACCCGGCCACCGTGGACAACGTGGCCACCCTGCGCCGCCGCGGGGCTGTGGTGCTGGAACCGGCCTTCGGGCGGCTCACCGGCACCGACAGCGGATCGGGCCGCCTGCCCGAAGCGGAAGAGATCACCACGCTGGCTCACCTGCTGCTGGAGCGGCATGACGCGCTTCCCTACGACCTTGCCGGCTGCAAGATGCTGGTGACCGCCGGCGGCACCCGCGAACCGATCGACCCGGTGCGCTTCATCGGCAATCGCAGCTCGGGCAAGCAAGGCTACGCGGTGGCGCGGGTGGCCGCTCAGCGCGGTGCCGAGGTCACGCTGATCGCGGGGCACACCGCAGGATTGATCGATCCCGCCGGCGTCGAGGTCGTGCACATCAGCTCGGCGGAGCAACTCGGCGACGCGGTGTCCAAGCATGCGCCCGCAGCGGACGTGCTGGTGATGGCGGCGGCGGTCGCCGACTTCCGGCCCGCGCAAGTTGCTGCCGCGAAGATCAAAAAGGGCCCGTACGACCAAGCCGGACCCCCGACGATCGAGCTGGTGCGCAATGACGACGTGCTGGCCGGCGCGGTACGGGCGCGCGCCAACGGCGAGCTGCCGAACATGCGTGCCATCGTCGGATTCGCCGCCGAGACCGGCGACGCCAACGGCGACGTGCTGTTTCACGCCCGCGCGAAACTGCGCAGCAAGGGGTGCGATCTGTTGGTCGTCAACGCGGTGGGCGATGGCAGGGCATTCGAGGTGGACAACAACGACGGCTGGCTGCTGGCGTCCTACGGTACCGAGTCGGCACTGCAGCACGGCTCCAAGACGTTGATGGCCAGTCGTATCGTGGATGCGATCGTCACGTTTCTGCACGGCGGCAGCGGCTAGGAAGAACCAGTTCTCTTGCGGCGCCCGCACTGGTGCTGAGGAGACCGACGCCAGCCGATATCATTCGGCTAACTAACTATTCGGAAGGATTGGGATTGTGAGCGAAAAGGGTCGCCTGTTTACCAGTGAGTCGGTAACCGAGGGACACCCCGACAAGATCTGTGACGCGATCAGCGACTCGGTCCTCGACTCGCTGCTGGCCCAAGACCCCCACTCACGCGTCGCGGTCGAGACGCTGGTGACAACCGGCCAGGTGCACGTGGTCGGCGAGGTCACCACGTTGGCGAAGGAAGCCTTCGCCGACATCACCAAGACGGTCCGCGCGCGCATCCTGGACATCGGCTATGACTCCTCGGAGAAGGGCTTCGACGGCGTGTCATGCGGGGTGAACATCGGCATCGGTGCGCAATCCCCCGACATCGCCCAGGGCGTCGACACCGCCTTCGAGGCGCGCGTCGAGGGCACCGGGGACCCGCTTGACGCGCAGGGTGCGGGTGACCAGGGCCTGATGTTCGGCTACGCGATCAACGACACCCCGGAACTGATGCCGCTGCCCATCGCGCTGGCGCACCGGCTGTCGCGGCGGCTGAGCGAAGTCCGGAAGAACGGTGTGCTGCCCTATCTTCGCCCGGACGGCAAGACGCAGGTCACCATCGCCTATGAGGACGACGTCCCGGTCGCGCTGGACACCGTCGTCATCTCCACCCAGCACGCGGCCGACATTGACCTGGACAACACCCTGACCCCCGACATCCGGGAAAAGGTGCTCAACACCGTGCTCGACGATCTGGGGCACGACACGCTGGACATCTCGTCGACGCGGTTGTTGATCAACCCGACCGGCAAGTTCGTGCTCGGTGGGCCGATGGGAGACGCGGGCCTGACCGGCCGCAAGATCATCGTGGACACCTACGGCGGCTGGGCGCGACACGGCGGCGGCGCCTTCTCCGGCAAGGATCCGTCCAAGGTGGACCGGTCAGCGGCCTACGCGATGCGCTGGGTGGCAAAAAACATCGTCGCCGCGGGGCTGGCACAGCGGGTGGAGGTGCAGGTTGCCTACGCGATCGGCAAAGCCGCGCCGGTTGGCTTGTTCGTCGAGACCTTCGGCACCGCGACGGTCGACCCGGTCAAGATCGAGAAGATCGTTCCCGAGGTGTTCGACCTGCGCCCCGGCGCCATCATCCGCGACCTGGACCTGCTTCGCCCGATCTACGCGCAGACCGCCGCCTATGGGCACTTCGGCCGGACCGACGTCCACCTGCCCTGGGAGCAGTTGAACAAGGTCGAGGACCTGCAGCGCGCCGTTTAGCGACTGAACCGGTAATCGTCCAGGGGGAACCGCCGGCTGCGCCAATAGGCCTCGACGGTGGTAGCCGGCCGTAGCGGCACGTCGCCGTTCTTGTCGAAGTAGTAGCTGTTGGCCAGCCGGCAACTGTCCTGCCAGAAGACTTGACGGTGCCGCTTGCGCATCATCTCGGCGAAGTAGCGGGTGTTGGCCTCCTCGGTCACCTCGACGCGGGTCGCGCCGTCCCGCCCGGCCCGCTTCAGGCACCGCACGATGTGATGGGTCTGCGCCTCGATCAGCGCGAAATACGACGAGCCGACGTAGCCGTACGGGCCGAACACGCTGAACAGATTCGGAAAGCCGGGGACGGCGACGCCTTCGTAGGCCTGCAACCGGTGTTCGTCCCAGAACCGGCTCAACGATCTACCGCCGCTTCCGGTGACCGCAAACGTCGGAACGTTGTCGGGATCCATTACCTTGAAGCCGGTGGCCAGCACCAGCGCGTCGATCTCGTGGTTCTCGCCGTCGGTGGTCGCCACCGCCGACGGCGTGATCTTGTCGATCCGCTCGGTGACCAGCCGCACGTTGTCCCGGTTGAACGTGGCCAAATAGCCGTTGTGAAAGCCCGGTCGTTTACAGCCGACCGCGTAGCGCGGCGTGAGTTGCTCGCGCACCGCCGGGTCGCGGACTTGTTGGCGCAGATAGGCCAGTCCCGCTGACTGCATCCTTTTGGCGAACGGAAAGACCGTGAAGTACTGCGCAGCGACCGGGAAGGTCAGCTCGACGAAGGCCTGGCTGAGCAGGCGCTGGACGACTTTGCCGCCGGGAATCCGCATCGCCCAGCGCGCCGGCGCCGGCAGCGGGACGTCGAACTTGGGGAAGCACCAGATCGGGGTGCGCTGAAAAACGGTGAGCTGCGCGACAATTGGCCCGATCTCGGGGATGACCTGGACAGCCGAGGCGCCGGTACCGATCACCGCGACGCGCTTGCCGGCCAAGTCTTGACTGTGGTCCCACCGGGCGGTGTGCATGGTGATGCCGGCGAAGGAGTCCACGCCGTCGATGTCGGGCGGCTTGGGGACGGTGAGCACGCCGCCGGCGCTGATCAGGAACCTGGCGGTGATGACGCCGCCGGGATCGGTGTGGACTCGCCACACGTGGTTTTCGTCGTCGAACTCGGCGGTGAGCACCTTGGTGTTGAACCGAATCCGGGATCGGATGCCGTATTTGTCGACGCAGTGTTCGGCATAGGCCTTCAGCTCGCCGCCCGGAGCGTACGTCCGCGACCAGTGTGCGCTCTGCTCGAACGAAAACTGGTAGGAGAACGACGGAATGTCAACGGCGATACCGGGATACGTGTTCCAGTGCCAGGTCCCGCCCACCCCGTCGCCGGCTTCCACCAGTAGGTAGTCGGGCAGTCCGGCCTTGTCGAGCTTGATGGCGGCGCCGATCCCGGAGAATCCGGCGCCGACGATCAGGGCGTGGTAGTCGGGTGTGAGGGTCATCAGCGCCTGCCTAGGGCTGCAATGCCGTCTTCAGCGCGGCCAGCCCGCGGTCGGTGGCATCGGCGGCGGCGGGTATCCCGAGAGCGAAGCTGATGTATCCGTGCACCAGGGTTGGCTCGTTGCTCAATTCCACCGGAACACCCGCGGCGTCCAGCAGCTCGGCGTAACGCGCCCCGTCGTCGCGCAGCGGGTCGTGTTCCGCGGTTCCGATAAAGGCGGGCGGCAGGCCGGAAAAGTCGTCCGCGTTTGCCGGAGCCAGCGTGGTCGGCAGAGCCTTCGGGTCGGTGATATCCAGATCGGGCAGATACCAGGACAGGAATGCTTCGATGACGTCGCGATTCAGGATCGGCGCGGAAGCGTTCAGGGTGTGCGACGGCAGCGACAGATCCGCGGTGACCGTCGGGTACCACAGCAACTGGAAGCGCAATGCCGGCCCGCCGTGCTTGCGGGCGAGCAGCACCATCACCGCAGCCAGGTTGCCACCCGCGGAGTCGCCGGCCACGGCGATCCGATTCGGGTCACCGCCCAGCTCGGCGGCGTTCGCGGCGACCCATTGCAACGCGGCCCAGCAGTCGTTGACCCCCGCCGGGAACGGATGTTCGGGGGCCAGCCGGTAGTCGACGGACACCACGATGGCCTCGGCGCCGACGGCGTGCGCACGGGCGACGGGATCGTGGGTTTCCAGGTCGCCCAGGCAGAATCCGCCGCCATGGTAGAAGACGACGACGGGCAGGGGTGCGTCGACGCTGGCGTGATCAGCGGGCCAATACACGCGAACCGGAATGTCGGTGAGGTCACCGTGACCGATCGTCCTGTCCTCGATGCGCAGGTCGGGAAGCATTTCGGACGGCACCTTGAGCAGCCGGAGCCTGGAGCGCGCGACCTCGACGCCGTCGGCGGCAGTGAAGGTCATCGGGAACGCGTCGAGCAACTTTTTGAACGTCGGGTCAATGCCCGGGCGGGCGGTGGTCGGCTCCGTCATGGCTTCACCGTACGCCCGGGTTCACCCGCGCAGCCCGCTGCGCAACGCGGCCAGCCCGCGCTCAAGCGCGGCGGTGGCCGCGGGCACCACGCCGGCATACCCGAGGTAGCCGTGTACCAGTGTCTCGGCGTTGTGCACCTCGACGGCAACGCCCGCGGCGGCCAGCAGCTCGCCGTACCGGATGCCATCGTCGCGAAGCGGGTCGTGACCGGCGACGCCGATGTAGGCCGGCGCCAGGCCACTCAGGTCTTTCGCCCGCCCCGGCGCCATGGCCGGCGGCGGGTCGGACAAGTCGACTTCGCCGGCGTACCAACGAGAGAACTGCGCGACGGCCTTGCCGTCGAGGATCGGCGCGGCGGCGTTTTCGGTGAAGGACGGCAGCGACGCGTCCCACATCGTGGAGGGATACCACAACAACTGAAAGATCAAGTCGGGTCCGCCGTCATCGGCACTGTCGCGTGCCTGCTGGGCCATGACCGCGGCGATGGTGCCGCCGGCCGAATCTCCGGCGGCGGCGATCCGGTTCGGATCGCCGCCGAGTTCGGCGGCATGCTCAGCGACCCAAAGCGTTGCCGCCCAAGCGTCTTCGACGGCAGCGGGGAAGGGGTGCTCGGGCGCCAACCGGTAGTCGACGGATACCACCATGGCGTCAGCGCCGACCGCGTGCTGGCGAGCCGAGCCGTCGTGGGTGTCCAGGTCGCCGACCACGAAGCCGCCGCCGTGGAAATACAGCACCACCGGTGCAGCGTCACTCGCAGTGCTTTCTCCGCAATGGCTTGGCGGCCAATAGATCCGGATGCGGATAGAACCTGCCGGACCGTCAATCGTGCGATCCTCGACTCGCAGCTCCGGATGCAGCTGCCGGCGCGACAGATCACGAAACCGCTGCCGCGCTGCGTCTACGCCGTCATCGGTGGATAGCCGCAACGGAACCGCGTCCAGTACCTTCACCAGAATGGGGTCGATACCGGGTTCCTCGTCGGCTGCTTCGTCCAAACGGGGCATGGACTTACCGTACGCACCTCGTCTGGTCGCCGGCGCCTGGGTCGCGGCCGGGTGGGCAGGCATCGGCTACGGCGTGTACTTGACCGTGCTGGTGCTGCGTTCCCCACCGGGCACCGAGTTGACCGGTCATTGGGCGTTGCAACCGCTGTTCAAGGCGTCCATGGCGTTGCTGCTGACCGTTGCTGCGGTCGGCCATCCAAACGTCCGCGAGCGGCGCTGGCTGATGCCGGCGCTGCTGCTCTCAGCCACCGGTGACTTCGTGTTGGCGATCCCTTGGTGGGCACCGTCTTTTGTGGCGGGGCTAGCGGCATTCCTGTTGGCGCAGTTGTGTTTCCTCGGCGCCCTGGTTCCACTGGCGGCGCCCCGGCCGTCGACGCCGCGCCTCGCCGCCGCGATTGGAATGTGTGTCGCGGCGGTCGCACTGCTGGCATGGTTCTGGCCGCACCTGGGCCGGGACAAGCCGGCGGTGGTGGCCTACATCGTCGTGCTTACCGCGATGGTCTGCGCGGCCCTGGTGGCGCAGCTGCCGACCATCTGGACCGCGGTCGGGGCGGTATGTTTCGCGGTGTCCGATTCCATGATCGCCATTGGCCGCTTCGTTCTGGACAACGAGGCTCTGGCGGTGCCGATTTGGTGGTCGTACGCCGCGGCTCTGATTCTGATCACGGCGGGGTTCTTCTTTGCTCGAGAGGAACCGGCTGACGCCGTTGAGCGCGCCTAGCAAGGACGCCGTGACCAGCACCCGCACCCCGGTTGAGGTGGAACCGATCGCCCGGGTGCTGCCGATGCTGTCGGTGCCGCACCTGGACCGCGAGTTCGACTACTTGGTGTCGGCCGAGCAGTCCGACGATGCCCAGCCGGGGGTGCGGGTGCGGGTGCGGTTCCACGGCCGGCTCGTCGACGGGTTTGTGCTGGAACGCCGCAACGACACCGACCACGCCGGCAAACTGGGCTGGCTGGATCGTGTGGTGTCCGCAGAACCGGTACTCACCGCCGAAATCCGCCGACTGGTCGATGCGGTGGCCGCGCGCTACGCCGGCACCCGCCCGGATGTGTTGCGGCTGGCGGTGCCCGCCCGGCACGCCAGGGTGGAGCGGGAACCGACTGCGGCGCCCTCGTTGCCGGTCATCGCGCCGATCGACCCGTCCGGCTGGGAGGTCTACGGGCGGGGTGCTCAGTTCCTGGCCGCCCTTGCCGAGTCCCGGGCCGCCCGGGCCGTCTGGCAGGCGCTGCCGGGCGAGTCGTGGGCGGACCGATACGCCGAGGCGGCCGCGCAGACCATTCGAACGGGAAGAGCGGTCCTGGTGATCGTGCCCGACCAGCGCGACCTGGATGTGCTGTGGCGGGCCGCGGTCACCCGGATCGACGAGGGCAGCGTGGCGGCGCTGTCGGCGGGGCTGGGGCCCGCTGCACGCTACCGGCGGTGGCTGGCGGCACTGCGCGGCGCGGCCCGGTTGGTGATCGGCACCCGCAGCGCGGTGTTCGCTCCGCTGAGCGATCTGGGTCTGGTCATGGTGTGGGCGGACGCCGACGACAGCCTGGCCGAGCCGCGGGCCCCGTATCCGCATGCCCGGGAGGTGGCGATGCTGCGCGCGCATCAGGCCCGGTGCGCGGCGCTGATCGGCGGTTACGCGCGGACCGCCGAAGCCCACGCTTTGGCGCGCAGCGGGTGGGCGCAAGACATCGTCGCGGCCCGGCCTGTGGTGCGCGCCCGCACCCCGCGGGTGGTTGCCCTCGACGACACCGGTTACGCCGACGAACGCGACCCGGCCGCGCGCACCGCGCGCATCCCGTCCATCGCACTGCGCGCCGCCCGCTCCGCGCTGCAGGCCGGAGCACCGGTGCTGGTGCAGGTGCCGCGGCGCGGGTACGTCCCCTCGGTGGCCTGTGCGCGCTGCCGCACCATCGCCCGGTGCCGGCACTGTACGGGCCCGTTGTCGGTGCAGGAGGGCGGGCCGGCGCTGGTGTGCCGGTGGTGCGGACGCGTGGAGCCGACGCGACGCTGTGTGCGCTGTGGCTCCGATGCGGTCCGCGCCGTGGTCGTGGGGGCCCGCCGCACCGCCGAGGAGCTCGGCCGGGCATTTCCCGGTACGGCGGTGATCACCTCGTCCGGCGACGGCATCGTGCCGGAGGTGGCCGCCGGCCCGGCCCTGGTCGTCGCCACCCCGGGAGCCGAGCCCGGGGTGCCGGGCGGTTATGGAAGCGCGCTGCTGCTGGATACCTGGGCGCTGCTGGGCCGGCAAGATCTGCGCGCCGCCGAGGACGCGCTGTGGCGCTGGATGACCGCCGCCGCGCTGGTACGTGCCCGCGGCGACGGCGGCGTGGTGCTGGTGGTGGCCGAATCGTCAATTCCCACAGTGCAATCCCTCATCCGTTGGGATCCGGTAGGCCACGCCGACGCTGATCTGGCCGCTCGAACCGAAGTGGGCCTACCGCCGAGCGTGCACATGGCCGCCATCGATGGCACGGCCGGCGGCGTGGCCGCGCTGCTCGAGGCGGCCGGGCTGCCCGACGGCGCCGAGCTGCTCGGGCCGGTCGATTTGCCGGGGGGCGTGCGCCGTCCGGCGGGAACCCCCGCCGGCGCACCGGTGACCAGGATGCTGGTGCGCGTGCGCCGTGAGCACGGGCTGGCATTGGCCGCCGCACTGCGGCGTGCCGTAAGTGTGCTGTCCGCCCGGCAAACTCACGAACCGGTCCGGGTGCAGATCGATCCGCTGCACATCGGGTAACGTCACGGACCGTGGCCTCAGGCGATAATATGCGCACGAAACTATACCTGACTACGACATTGGAACGTTGTTAGACTTCCTATTCTTCAGCCGCCGAGAGGGCCGGAGCATATCCGGAGGAGGAGCCAGATGGCAGCGGACAACACGGCAGCCGACGAGTCGCTGGATGTAATCACCGATGCTCTGCTGACCGCTTCTCGCTTGCTGGTGGCCATCTCCGCTCGCTCTATCGGGCAAGTCGACGAAACCATCACGATTCCGCAGTTCCGGACCCTGGTGATTCTGTCCAATCGGGGTCCGGTCAACCTGGCCACGCTGGCCGGCCTGCTCGGGGTGCAGCCGTCGGCCACCGGCCGAATGGTCGACCGACTGGTCGCCGCCGGGCTGATCGACCGATTGCCGCACCCCACGTCTCGCCGGGAACTACTCGCCGCACTGACCAAGCGTGGACGCGAGGTCGTTCGCCAGGTCACCGCCTACCGGCGCGCCGAAATCGCTGCCATCGTCGAGAAGATGCCACCGGCGGAGCGCCACGGTCTGGTGCGCGCCCTGACGGCGTTCACCGCCGCCGGCGGCGAGCCGGATGTCCACCTGGACGCCGTCATCGACTTGTAGTGTGGCTCAACGTTTTTCGGCGGCGACCAGCAGGTACTCCCAATGCATGGTGCCGTTGGTGAGGTGTTGCTGCGCGAGTTCCACCAGTTGGTCGTCGAACTCGGTGGCCAGCACCGGGTTGTGGCCGATGTTCGCGTAGGCCTCGATGGTGGGGCCGTAGTGGTTCTTGAAGTAGGAGTGCACGGCCTCGGCGCTGTCGAACCGGTCCACTTTCAGCAGGCCACGCACCGTTGTCATGCGCCCGACCCGGTCACCGAGCAGACCGCTGACATAGCCTTCACGCCCCAAAACGCCGCCGGCGGTACGGCTTGGGGCAGGCTCGGCCGATACGGCCTGATGGTGGCAAGCATGCGGCCGAAAAACCCTTCCGGCGTCCAGCTGATCACGCCGATCGTCCCGCCAGGGCGGCACACCCGGACCAGTTCGTCGCGGCCCGCTGCTGGTCGGGGGCGAACTGCACGCCGATCGCCGAAATGACGACGTCGAACTCGCCATTGCCGAACGGCAGGGCGTGCGCGTTGGCTTCGCGGTAGTCGATGGTCAGTCC